>NZ_JBEPTH010000001.1:0-837851 GCF_040549385.1 Bradyrhizobium sp. LB11.1
CGCCCGAGCCACCGGTGTAGCTTGCCGTGCCGCCATCGTTGAGGGTCAGCGTCGGTGCACCGCCGCTGGTATTGACCGTCACGGCCGCGCTGAAGTTCACGGTCAGCGTGACCACCTTGCCCGCGTTGAGATCGCCGGCACCGCTGGCGATGCCGGTGCCCGAGGCTGCGATCGAGGCAACCGTCGGTGCTGTTGCCGCGGATCCCTGGACGGCGATCTGAGCGACCACCGTCTGCCACCAGCCGTTGGCCACGTATTCGTTCGAGATCCAGAATCCGTTTGGGTTGTTCGGATCGGCGATTGCAGTCGAATAGGTCCCCCAACGCTGGTCGTTCAGACTTCCGGAATCGAGATACGTGGTGCTCGCCTGGTAAAGCGTCGGCCCGCTGAAAGCGGAGGCGCCGGCGCCGAGCACCATATAATAGTCGGAAGGATACATGTTCGGCCCGGAGGCCGAGAAATTGATGAGCACGTCGCCGTTCTGGTCGACCGCAATCGAAGGGTTGAACACGGCGACACCCGTGCCGATGGACGCGCCGGAAATGACGTTCCCGATGACATATTGCGGATTCGTGGGGTCGGTGACATCGACCTTGAACCACTCGATTTGCGCGAGCGACCCTGCGCTCGGCATGGCTTCGCTCACGCCGTAGACGTAATTGTGTCCTCCGGAGGAGGTGTAGGCAAGGCTCTGGATGCGCCCGTCGTTAATGTCGAGCCTCTTGGTCGTGCCCAACTGCGCGGCGGTGAAGTTGCTTCCGCCTCCTCCCACATCGGCGTCGCCGAGGAAGAGCGTTTGGGTCCCGCTGAAGCCGTGCGTCGGATCGTACGTCTGATATGTGAGCGCGGTTTCCCTCCCGGTCGAATGGGCGCTCAAATAGTAGGTCACCCCGTTGTCGCCGGCGACGTTGCGCATGATGCTGGCGGTCCCAGGCACGCTAGCGCTGGCGTCAGGCGTGATCGCGCCGTTTCCGGCGGCGATGACGCTGCTTTCGTTGACGACGAATTCGCCGTTGTTGTAGCCGCCTCCCGCGTCCAGAAACTCGGGCGTGGAGATGTAGATTTTGCCGTTGCTGACCGACAGATAGGGCATGTCCGATTGGGTCGTTCTGCCGTTGGACGTGTCGATCGAAGCCAGATACCAGCCGTCGCTCGGATTGCTGTCCACCGACACGGCGATATCGATATTGGTGGCGAAGTTCCCGCCGCCTGGTTGAAAATTATCCGCGGTGACCACATAGCGCCCGGTCGAACTGTCATAGACGGCGCGCGCGTCGAGAAGGGCGTTGTCAAGCGTGCCGCCAAGCGGCGCGAACAAGCCATACAATGATCCGTTGGATACGATTGGATTGCCGCTGAGGTCGGTTATCCGGTAGTGAGTGGTCTCCGCGGTGAAAATGTAATTCGGCCCTACCGCCAACGCATTTTGGGGCGGATTGTTGGTCGGGTCGGACACTCCGGAAAATGACCGAGTGACCGAGGCGGACGCCCTCGCCGGCGTCGACGAATAGAAGTTGAGTGCCGGCACGCCGGCGCTGGCGCCGATCGCCGCAGCACCATAAAGGCTTTCGATCGTGGCAAGCAGGGAATATTGATCAGCCGGCGAGTCGTTGACGGTCCCGGCCGGGACGCTTGCGCCGACGACGATCGCCGCAGTGTGATTGGGGTAGCTCACCGCTGGATTGGTGTTGTTTTCGTCGAAGGTGACGATCAGCAGCGAATTGTTGGCCTGCGCCCAGGCCGCGTAGGCGGAGAGATTGGCCTGGACCCAGGCATCGCCCGCCGGAATCCCGCCGCCGTTGTCGCTCGTCGGCGTCATGTTGTCGGCGTCGTTGGGCGAAACAAAGGAGACGGTCGGAAGGTTGGCAAAGCCGGCCGCGGTCTGAGGAAAAGCGCTGAAATCGTGAGCGGTGTTGGCCGAATTGGCGAAGTGGCTCCAAGGCTGGCGTTCGGGATCCGCATTGGTTTCGGCGTAACCGCCGAAGGTGTAACCGCTGGCGGCGAGCGTGCTCGCCAGCGTCGGAACGCTGGCCGGAAACTGGGGAAAGGTGCCGTTGTTGGTGATGCCCTGCGTCGAGCCAGAAAACAGGGCAATGTAATTGGGCTGGCTCGGATGAGTCACACCGTTGTAGTTGGTGAGCAGCATCCCCTGAGCGATCAGCGAGTTCAGGTAAGGCGCCTGGGAACTACCTACGATGTCCGAGTAGTTCTCGTTTTCCAGGGAAAGGACGACGATGTGGCTAGGTTTGGCGGCGGGGGTCGGGTTGACCTGCAGGGTGCCGGCGGGATTGTAGTTGGTGGCGCCGGCCAGGTTGGCCGCGTTGCCGGCTCCGTCGCTGACGACGGCGCCGTTGAGGTTGAACGATGAGACAGCGAGATCGGACGTGGTCTGGCCCGCCGCCACCGTGTAGCTGAAGGTGAGCGCAGCGCTGCCCGAGCCGCCGGTGTAGCTTGCGGTGCCGCCATCATTGAGCGCGAGCGTCGGCGTGCCGCCGCTGGTGTTGACCGTCACGGCTTCGCTCGTATTGACGGTCAATGTGATAACCTGGCCAGTGCTCACATTTCCGCTGCCGTTGGTAATGCCCGTGCCGGAAGCCACGATCGAGGCAATCGTCGGCGCAGTCGTGTCGACCTGAAGGATGCCAGCCGGATTGTAGTTAGCCGCGCCCGACAGGTTGGCGGCGTTGCCGGCTCCGTCGTTGATCACGGCGCCATTGAGGTTGAGCGCAGAGATGGCGAGATCGGACGTGGTTTGGCCCGCTGCCACGGTGTAGCTGAAGGTCAGTGCAGTGCCGCCCGAGCCACCGGCGTAGCTTGCCGTGCCGCCATCATTGAGGGTGAGCGCCGGGGTGCCGCCGCTCGTGTTGACCGTCACGGCCGCGCTGAAGTTCACGGTCAGCGTGACCACCTTGCCCGCGTTGAGATCGCCGGTGCCGCCGCTGATGCCGGTGCCGGAGGTCGCGATCGAGGCAATCGTTGGACCGGTGCCTGCGGAGTTCTGGATGGCGATCTGGGCGACCGACGTCTGCCACCAGCCGTTGGCAACATATTCACTCGAGATCCAGAACGAGTTCGGATTGTTCGGGTCGACCGTAGCGGACGAATTGGCGCCCCATGGCTGCACGCTGGACCCATTGCCCGAGTTGAAGAAACTGGTGCTCGCCTGATACAGGATCGGCGCGCTGAAAGAGCCCGCAGGATTGCTGCCGCCCTGGAAGACATAGTAGTCCGCTGGATACATATTCGGACCGCTGGCGGTGAAATTGATGATGACATCGCCCGCTGCATCCACCGCGATTGACGGATTGAAGGTTGCCACGCCAGTTCCGATTGCGGCGCCGGAGACGTCGCCTTGCGCCACAAGGGACGGAGCACTGGGATTGCTGACGTCGATCTTGAACCAATGGACCAGCGGCACGCTCGAGCCGGCCGGCTTCATCTCGGCCACTCCGTACAGGAAGCCGTTGGCATAGACCATGTTGGCAATGCGGTTATCGCCGGCATCGAGCAGGAGGCTCGTCCCCTGTTGCTGGGCGGTGTAGCTGCCGCCCTGGTCGATATTGCCGAGGGCGATCGTGCTGGTGGTGCTGAAACTGTTGGTGGTCTTGTCGTAGGTCTGGATGGCAACGACGACCTGACTTCCGCTGGCGAAGTCGCTCACGTAGTAGGTCTTGCCATTGTTGCCGGATGCAACGGCAAACATGTCCTGCGTCGAGGGCATGACTTCGCTTGCGGTCACGCTCAACGTGCCGCCACCATAGATGCCGCCGCCCGCACCGGCCGTATTGCCGATCACCCAATTTTCCGTGCCGGCGTAACCGGACACGTTGATGTTGTACTGTGCTGCCGAGATGTAGATGTTCGAACCGTCGACCGCCAACGTCGGCCGGTCAGAGTCGGTCAACTGACCGTTGATCGTGACGGTCGTATTGAGCTGCGAGAAGGTCCAGCCGTCGTTCGGATTGGCATCCTTGGAGACTGCAATATCGATGTCGGTGGTGGTGCCGTCGGGCGCCAGGTACTGCATGATCGCGACAAAGCGCTGATTGACGCTGTCGTAGACGACGCGCTGATCATAGAGGCCGCCGGTCGGAGATAGCGGCGAGAAGAAGCTGTAGACCGACTGCACGGTTGGCGATCCGCCGGTCAGGTTCGTCCATTCGACTTGCGACCCCTCGATCATCACGACGTAGTTCGACCCAACGGCAAGACCGTTGTGCGGGGGATAGCTGCTGGTCGTCGATGGCCCGGAGAACGATGTTATGATGCTTGAGGAATAGCTCACGATATGCTCCCTCTGTCGGAATCTGCGCTTCTTCGATTGTTCTCGTTGTCGCGGAAACTTCGGCCAGGCCGTGCCAATAATGCACGACATATGGCCGCGAATTTGAAGCACCACGACAGACCAATTTAACGTCCCAGAAGGGGTACTCCTTCACAGGATCGGAATCTGCTCCCCGCCAAGTCCGTTAAGCCGAATGGGTCGCCCCCTCTTCGCCAACCTGGTGGAGGGCAGCCGCATGATCGGTGATGCTTCCGAACGAATCCTTGATCACTGCACTCGTGGATCGCGAGCGGCCATATCTTGTCACGGCATTCGCCTCTATTCGACCGTCACCGATTTGGCGAGATTGCGCGGCTGGTCCACATCGGTGCCCATGATCACGGCCGCATGATAAGCGAGCAACTGGACCGGAACGGCGTAGACTATCGGCGCGAAGGTCGACGCCATGTCGGGCAGCAATACCGTAGATACGGGCTCGATGCCTGCTTCCGCCGCGCCCCTGGCATCCGTGATCAGAATGATCTTGCCGCCGCGCGCTACGACCTCCTGCATGTTCGATACGGTTTTTTCGAACACACCGTCGAAAGGCGCGATAACGACAACGGGCATGTTCTCATCGATCAGAGCGATCGGGCCATGTTTGAGTTCGCCTGCGGCATAACCCTCAGCATGAATATAGGAGATTTCCTTCAGCTTCAGCGCACCTTCCAGCGCGAGCGGATAGCTGGTGCCGCGCCCCAAATAGAGGACATCTCGCGACTTTGCGACATAGCGAGCCAGCTTCTCGATCTGCGGCTCGCTGGCAAGGGCGGCGGCCATCAAACGCGGAACTGCAATCAGCCCCCTGACGAGCTTTCTCTCCTCGCTCATGGAGATCTCGCCACGCGCGGTTCCCGCGGCGACCGCGAGGGCAGCGAGCGTCATCAACTGACAGGTGAAGGCTTTAGTGGAGGCAACGCCGATTTCCGGGCCAGCCAGGGTCGGCAGCACCGTTTCACTCTCACGCGCAATGGTGGAGGTCGGTACGTTCACGACGGAGACGGTGTGAGCCCCCTTCTCCTTGGCGTAGCGAAGTGCTGCCAGCGTGTCGGCCGTTTCGCCCGATTGCGAGATGAAGACCGCGAGGTCGCCCTTGCGAAGCGGTGCGTCGCGGTAACGGAATTCGGAGGCGATATCGACATCGACAGGGATATGTGCCAGCCGTTCGAACCAATATTTCGAGATAGCCCCGGCATAGCTTGCGGTGCCGCAGGCCGTGATCGTAACGCGCCTGATGGTGCTGAAATCGAACGGCAGCTTGATCGGCAGCGCCACCCGTTCGGCTGTCATGTCCAGATAGTGAGCGAGCGTACATCCCACCACGTCCGGTTGCTCGCAAATCTCCTTTGCCATGAAATGGCGATAGTTGGCTTTGTCGGCGACGAATGACGATCCGCCCGATTTCAGCACCTCACGAGTAACGACTGCGCCGCTCCCATCGCGGATCACCCCTCCGTCGCGCGACAACACAACCCAGTCACCGTCTTCCAGGTAGCTGATAGCCTCTGCAAATGGAGCGAGCGCAATCGCATCAGAACCAAGATACGTCTCGCCATTGCCATACCCCACCGCCAGTGGTGATCCCTTGCGCGCTCCGATCAGAAGATCGCCATATCCCCTGAAGAGGAACACCAGCGCAAAGGTGCCGCGCAGTTGCGGCAAGGAAGCTTTCACTGCTTCCTGAGGCGAATAGCCCTTAAGCAGGTAAGAATTGACGAGATGTACAACGACTTCAGTATCCGTGTCGCTCGCGAACGTCGCGCCCCTGGCCTCGAGCACCTGGCGCAGCTTCCGAAAATTCTCGATGATACCATTATGGACCACGGCAACGCGCTCGGTCGCGTGTGGATGCGCGTTGTACTCGGTCGGCTTGCCGTGCGTGGCCCAACGCGTGTGACCGATTCCTGCATCACCACTTAGCGGCTCGGCACGCAGCCGCGCCTCGAGGTTTACGAGTTTGCCTTCGGCGCGGCGACGTTCGAGACGACCATCGTCGAGCGTCGCCACGCCCGTCGAGTCATAACCCCGATATTCGAGCCGCTTGAGTGAATCGATCAATCGATCGGAGACCGCAGTTCGCCCCAGAATGCCGATAATTCCGCACATCCGTTAGACCTCCCCACCTCGCCGACAATCAACAAAATGCGCGTGCACGATGGTGATCACCCCAATACACGGCTGGTGTGAGTTGAGACCGGCGAATCGGGAGAGCCGCTGCAGCAAGCGCGGGGTACTCCGTTCGAGCGAGCCAAATGCGGTAAAGCCGTCTCCTCATTCGACGGAGCTGCTCCGCGTCGTGTCCAGGTTAATTGATCGATTCCCAATTGCTGATGCGATTTCGCGAATCGGCTCGACGGGTTGATTGTGCGAGACGGGTCGAAGGCTTATCTGAACGGCCGCGGGATCGAATGCATTGGCATTTGCGGTCGCGCCCAATCACCCCAAATCGGGCTCGCACCTCGACGTGCGTCACTTGACGCGATTCGATAAGTGACGCTCCGCAGACCAGGCGAGCGGATCAGTCAAGCCGGTCGTCGCCGTATAATTGCCGTCAGTGCGACGAGACCGCGGCCCCGGCTGGGGGGCTGGTTGGTTGCAGGGCCGGGGCCGCTGAACACGCCGAAGCGGGCACTCCAGCGCAACGTGACTTTAGTTCGCCGGAAACAATTGTCCATGTCAACCACGCGAGAGTCGGAGTCGACGTTGAGGTACCCAACAATGATCATGGACCTACAACAGCAGCTTGTCGTAGGTCCACCTTGGCGGCGCCACGCTTGGGGATGCATCGCCTTCCGGAAACGCCAATGCCTCGCTATTTTTTCCACGTTCACGACGGCGGTTCAGTGCCGGACGACCTCGGGCTGGCTCTCCCCGATATCGACGCCGCGCGCACGGCCGCCATTGAGCTGACCCGCGAGATCCTGAGAAGCGAGCTCATTGGACCATTCCATGATCACTCCTGCTGGCGGATCGAGGTGAGCGACAGCCCAGAACTGACCGGTCTGCCAATATTTGTCCTTCACTTTTCGGTCAGCGAATAACCTGCGGCAAGCGCCTTGCCAGCATTCACAAAACGTCGGTTAGCGGTCGAGTCTTCCGGTCAACGAGGCTTTGGGTCAAACAAGGCTTGGCCTCGGCCAGCCGCCATTGGCACGCGGAGCACAATGTTCTCCACTTATCCGGGTTCTGGCGATTTGACTGGAGCAACCCAATCATGCTGCGAGATGACCAAGGCCGCGAGCGCCGTGCGGTTGCTGATCTCCAGCTTCTGGAAGATGTGGTGAAGATGCACTTTGATTGTGCCGTCGGCAATGTTCAAGCGGCGTCCAATTTCCTTGTTTGATAGTCCTTCCGAAACCAGGCGCATGATCTGACGCTCTCGGTCCGTCAGCACCGCCAGCGCATTTTCCGAATTCACCCCGTTCACCGCGGGCGCGACCTGATCCATTGATGACTGCGGCACGATTGTTTGACCACTCGCGATCTCCAGCAAACAGCGCATCAGCGTTTCCGGCGACGCCTCCTTCGGCACGACGCTGCAGCCATCGAACGCGCTCGACAAAACGAGCTCGTAGCCCTCGCCGGGGGCGAAAAACACCACGCGAGTTGAGCGACTGTCTGGATTGGCGACGGACGAGTTCTTCAGCGGAATCAGCCCGGGCATTGTTGGATCAAGGATCGCAATATCGGGTACCATAGTACGGATCGCTTCAATGCAACTAGCGGCATCGCCACAAGATGCAACGATATCGAAACCGCCTTCCGCACTGAGCAATGAGCTCAAACCTCGCAAGACCACCGGATACCGGTCTGCGATCACGACTCTTGTGCGACTCATTGGGCGCTCCTCAGCCGTTTGCCTCCGACTTTCAAACTTCGCCCACCCGCCATTGTTTCGATTCTATGTCGATAAGGTCACCACATTTCTGCACCAAACAAGAAAACGTGATCCTGCAACGCAATACACTCAGTCAATGCATCCCTAAATTCAGCTGTGAACGCACGCTCGGCGCCGATCGACTCCTGCAATAACCTTACTATCAACATCCGGGAGCGTGTCCCCCGTAGAACTCCGGTGACAAGCCGCGACGCCGTGCTTTGGCGAATCCGCGCTTCTAGCAGCACGACAGGTCAGAACCTTCATGACCTATCCGCGCTTTTGGCGGACGCTAAGCACATATCTCACCGAAGATTCTACGACGGCCAGGGTTTCAGCCGGCTCGTCCGCCTGCAGCAAACGCCTCAATCTATCGAGGTATTTCTACCATTGGCCATGCAATGGTTGTGCTAACCGTACCCTAAAACGCGTGGCTCCGTCATCACGACTATAACCAACGATATATATAGTAGTCGGCGATTCAGCTCTAACGTTCATAAAAGCTTAACAAATACGGAGGGCTACAAACGCATCAACAAGCCGCTACGGCCGGAAACCCACGGCCGGGGTAGCACGAAAGTGTAATGCCGGGGAAAATCGGTCGAACAGACGACAGGTTGAAGCCGGCCCACATCGTTTTCAAGTTCCATTTATATGGTGTCATTTTTGCGTATGTCGCGGAGGGTACTATGAGGAGGCGGCAATCTTACGAAACCATTCTTATTGGAAAAAACATACTGATCAGAGAGGGCATTTCACGGATACTGCATGCTGCAAATTTTCGGATCCTATTATCCACTTCGAGCGCTGATGAACTGCCAAGCGCCCTCGAAGCACATCAACTGCTGTTTCTGATTATCCACAATGGCGACCCCTTCGATGTCGCATTGGAACAGATACGTTTTGTGAGGAGCCGCTGTCCCGACGCACGGATAGCAATCGTGTCGGATCACTATCGCCCAGATGAACTTGTCTCGGCATATCGGGCCGGTGCTAGCGGCTATTTCGTGAACGTCAATTCCTGCGATGCATTCGTTAAATCCATCGAGCTCGTGACGATGGGGGAGGCAGTCTTTCCCCCGGCATTTCTATCGTTCGCGCTTGACGGCAATCATCAGCTCGAAGATCCGCCGATCAGTGAGAGCGAGCACGCGATCGTTGTCAATGCGGAGGAGCCGATTGCGCCACACCTTTCTCCGCGGGAGAAGGCAATCTTGTCCTGTTTGATCGAGGGCAGCTCCAACAAATGCATCGCGCGAAAAATCGACATCGCCGAGGCCACCGTGAAAGTCCACGTCAAGGCAATCCTTCGCAAGATCCGGGTCCAGAACCGGACGCAGGCTGCGATTTGGGGAATGAACAATGGGTCATTGGTGCACTCCGCAAATGGACACACCCTGCCCTCGATTATCCCTCCACACGCGAGCCTCAGCGCCTTACCACCCGATCGCCGAAACCACTCCAATCAGAATCCCGGCGCCACTAAGCTCGAGTAACGGGCCCTGGCACACGTCTACCACCTCGTCGCAACGGCGTCTCTGGCGTGCGATAAAGGACTAATCCCGCGGTACGACAACTACCACACGACTTGCAATCTTCTCGACGCGCCACAGCAGCAACGCTGCTGTGGCGTTCGTCTGTCGTGCAGACCTCGACCGCCCCGGTCGACCCACAGCGCACTGATCGCGCTTTGATTTCTGCGTGCATGAAGGCGCCAACCAGCGCGGCTACGTAGCGATCGCCTTCGCGCTCACGCGCCTGCGCACAGCATTCTACATTCGAATTGCGATCGCACTGGATGCATTCGATCAGTCCGCATACCTAAATCGTCTCATGCAAACGTACGAAGACGTCTCAGTTGTTTGCGTCTACGTTCTTTCCACGCTCCTGCCCGACCAGCACGCTGAGATCGGACTAACGCAGGCGGAAGTGCATAGTTGAACGAGTGCATAGTTGAACGATTGCGAATTCTAATTACGGAGGGTTCAATGAAGGCGGTTATTCAATGCGGCGGCAAAGGAACACGCTTACGCCCCCACACCTCAATTTTGCCGAAACCACTCATGCCGATAGGTGCGCGTCCTGTGCTTGAGCTTGTCCTCAAGTGGCTCAGGCGGAACGGGATCAGGGAGGTCTACGTCACGACCGGATATCTGGGCCACCTCATCCGCAGCGTCTGCGGAGATGGCAACCAGTGGAACATGCGCATCAACTATACGCAGGAAATGGAGCCGCTCGGGACCATTGGCCCACTGTCGCTGCTGCGCGCCCAGCTCGACGAGCCGTTCCTCGTTCTCAATGGCGACGTGCTTACGGATCTGAATCTCAATCAGTTCGTGAACTGCCATCGGCGCGGCAACTCGCCACTCTCGATCGCCACGGCGATCCGCCCGACCAAGATGGACTTTGGCGTGATCGACGAGATGGAAGGGCGTGTGAGCGACTTCCGCGAGAAACCCGAGCTCACGCATCTCGTCAGCATGGGGATCTATTGCATGGACCCGTCTATCGTCGAGCGAATCCCGTCGGGCGTTCCCTTCGGGTTTGACGATCTGATGTTCCAGATGCTCAACGAGGACGTGCCAGTCAACGTCTTCAAGCACAGCGGCCTCTGGCTCGACATCGGACGCGTCGAGGACTTCCTGAAAGCACAGGATGTCGCATGGGATGAACAGTCCCTTGCACTCGCAAGTTTCGCGGCCGCCTGAGGCCGGTTCTCATCCTGCAGTGATCGCAACAGTCGCGCTTGCGGCGCGAGTTCACGCCCAGATTGGAGACGAACACATGCTATTGGTATCAGAGCCGGTCCTGGGAGAAGAGGAGAGGGTCGCCCTCGCCGCGGTCATTGAAAGCGGCTGGGTGACGATGGGAGATCGCGTTCGCGACTTCGAGCAGGCGTTCGCTCGCCTGCACGGGGCCGAGGATGCGGTCGCCGTCGGCTCCTGCACGGCGGCCCTCCACCTCATCCTGCACGCCCTTGGCATTGGCCCCGGAGATGAGGTCCTCGTCCCCTCGCTGACCTTCGTAGCGACCGCCAACAGCGTCCTCTATGTCGGCGCCAAGCCAGTCTTCGTCGACATCGGGTCCGCAGAAGTCCCACTGATGTCGCTGGACGAAGCGGAAGCAAAGTGCACCTCCAGGACCAAGGCTATCATCCTCGTTCATTTTGCGGGCTACCTTGCACATCGCGAGGCCTGGCAATCCTTTGCGCGGCGGAAGGGGCTGCTCCTGATCGAGGACGCCGCTCATGCGCCCGGACTGCCCGAGGTCGGCAGCTATGGCGAGGCGGCCGCCTTCAGCTTCTACGGAAACAAGAACATGACCACCGCCGAAGGAGGCGCGATCATTGCGCGCAGCCGCGCCCTGCGCGAGACCATCCGGCAGGCCCGCGCTCATGGGATGACAAGCGGTGCACGGCAACGCCTCTCCAGCCGCCGTCCCGACTACGACGTGACGGTTCTCGGCTTCAATTACCGGATGGACGAGCTGCGGGCTGCGCTTGGCCTCGTGCAGCTCAAGAAGTTGCCGGAATGGAACGACATCAGGCGGCGGTTGTCGGTCAGGTACCGTGAACTCGTGACGGAACATTGCCCATCGGTGATGATACCCTTTGAAGATCCCTGGCCGTCGACCCACCATCTGATGCCGGTCGTGCTGCCGCCGGCAACCAGCCGCCAGCGCGTCATCGATCGCCTGCGCAAGCATGGCATTCAGACCACGGTTCACTATCCGCCCGTCCACCGCCTGACTTTCTACAGGGATCTCTATCCGGAGATGCTCCTCCCGCGCACAGAGGATTTTTCTCGCCGCGAATTGACACTGCCTCTGCATCCGCGAATGACGACGGCGGATGTCGAGAGAGTTGTGATTGGGCTGACGACCGCACTCGCCACCAACTTCCCGGTTGGGGCGGTAGCATGACCCTGCCAGAGATGGCGAACCGGTGGGGCGCGCAATCTCGTTCGTCTCGATTGAGTGCACGACGCGCAATCGATGTTCTCTGTGCCGGCACCGCGATGGTGTTGCTTTCACCCGTGTTCGTCGTTGTCGCGTTCGTCATTTGGCTCGATAGCGGGCGGCCACTCCTGTTCTCGCAACTCCGCCTGGGACAAAGCGGCGAGCCGTTTCGCATGTACAAGTTTCGCAAGTTTGGGCCGAGCTGCGGCAGCGGAGGCTCGCCGCTGACGCTGCAGGAGGATGAACGTTTGACGGCCGTCGGCCGAATCCTCGCCGCGACCAAGCTGGACGAGCTGCCGCAGCTCTGGAACGTCCTGCGGGGCGACATGTCTCTCGTCGGCCCCCGACCGGAGTCTCTCAGCTTTTCCGATTGCTTTCGCGACGGCTTCGAAAAGCTGCTCGACTTCAAACCAGGTTTGTTCGGCCCGTGCCAGGTCCTGTTCAGAGACGAAAACAGAACGTACCCCGCCGACGTGCCGGCAGCCGAGTACTATCGAAAAGTCCTGTTTCCAGCCAAGGCGAAGATCGACCTTGCCTATTTTCCGCGCCGGACTCTCGTATCGGATTTCGGCTGGATCGCCCGTGCCGCGCAAGTCATCGCCGTGGAATGCTGGGCCGCGCTAACGCGGAAGCTTCGATCAAGATGAGAGAAAGAGAGGGCGATGATGACCTATCTTGGAGCAAAAATTCTTGTGACAGGAGCCGACGGCTTCATCGGATCGCACCTGACGGAGCACCTCGTTTCGGCAGGAGCTAATGTAACTGCGTTGGCGCAATACAACTCTTTCGACAGCCATGGCTGGCTCGACGATATCTCCCAATCGACGCGACAGAAGCTCAATCTCGTGCGCGGCGACATTCGCGACGCGGCCTTCGTCAGCCGTTTGGCTCAGGGCCACCACTATGTCTTTCACCTCGCGGCGCTGATCGCCATACCCTATTCCTATCTCGCGCCGCAATCCTATGTGGAGACCAACGTACTCGGTACATTGAACATCCTCGAGGCCGCGCGGCAACACAGCATCGAACGGGTGGTCGTGACGTCGACGAGCGAGGTCTATGGTACGGCAGTCAAGATGCCGATCGATGAATCTCACCCGCTGCAGGGGCAATCGCCCTACTCGGCCTCGAAGATCGGCGCAGACATGATGGCGGAGGCCTTCGCGCGCTCGTTCGGCGTGCCCGTCGTAATCCTCAGACCATTCAACACGTACGGACCTCGGCAAAGCGAGCGCGCGATCATCGGCACGATCATCCGGCAGGCCCTCGATCCGGAATGCAATGCAATCATGGTCGGCGATACGACCACCGTCCGCGATCTGACATTCGTCACGGATACAGCCGCGGCATTCATGGCGGCCGGGCTCGCGGACGATGTCGAATATGGCCATGCCTACAACGCCGGCAGTCAGCGCGCCATCACAATTGGTGATCTGATCGAGAACATTCTCGAACTGACATCGAGTCACAAGCCGGTCCTTCGCGACGAAAAGCGGCTGCGGCCGACAAATTCGGAAGTGCGCGCGCTCCTTGCCGACTCCACCCGGTTCGGAAGGGCAACCGGCTGGACGCCGAAGGTGGCGCTGCGCGAGGGCCTGGAGCAAACCGTCAATTGGTGGCGCGGTCGCCTCTCAACCAAGAGAATCCGACAGCAGACGGATTTTATTACATGACGAGGCCACTCAACCGTCAGCGCGTTCCCGGACATCCGCTGTACGGGATTGTGGGGCCGCTACGAGTTGTAACGACCTCCGCCGTCTGGAATGAACGGCATCGCGCTGCGCATGCTTGATGATTGCAAGGAGATCGCTATGGACGGCACCAGGCGCGTCAAGACGTTCAACCACCTCTCGATTGCCACGTGGATGGCGATTGTGCTGTTCGTCAGCAGCCCGTGCTTTGCAGCACAGTATAGGCTGGCGGCGGGTGATACCGTTGAAGTGGCGATCGGCGGTGCGCCGGAACAACGTCAGCGGGCGCAAATCCAGATCGACGGCACGATCGCTCTTCCCGGAATCGGCACGGTCGAGGTCGCGGGCCTGACCACGGCCGAGTTGCAGAGCCGGATGGAAACGTTGCTACAGTCGAAGATATTGCGTCAACGGCTGCCGGACGGGCGCGAACAGGCAATCGTCGTCGTACCTGGGGACGTGATCGCGAGCGTGGTGGAGTATCGTCCCATCTACGTTACCGGTGATGTTCTGACGCCCGGACAGTTGGCATACAGGTCCTCGATGACCGTCCGCCAGGCCGTCGCGGTTTCCGGCGGTTACAGCCTGTTGCGTTCCCGCAATCAGTCCGGCACCGCTGATCCAGCGGATCTTCTGCGCGACTATCAGTCCTTTTCCACAGAGTATGTGAAGGAGTACTTCCATATCCTTCGTGTCGATGCCGAACTCGCGGACAAGGACACCTTCGATCAGACCCCGCCCCAGGACATCTCTTTGCCGTTATCAGCAGTCATTCCGATCGTGCAGGCTGAGGCAGAGTCGCTAAAGACCACGCAACAAGACTATCGCAAGGAGCGCACGTTTCTGGAAGACGCCGTAAAGCAAGCGGACGGGCAGTTCGCGGCGCTCAGCAAGCAGCAAGAGGGCGAAGAAAAAGGCGTACAAGCGGATGAGGAAGAGCTCGATCGCGTCGTAAAGCTATTCGGTTCGGGCTCCCTACCGAGCCCCCGCGTCACTGAAAGTCGACGTGCCCTTCTGCTTTCTTCGACCCGACGTCTGCAAACCACGGTCGAGCTTATGCGTCTCCAACGCCAGCGCGAAGATTCCGCCCGCCAGATCGATCGCTCCGCAAGCCAGCGCACGGTCGCGCTGCTTCGTGAGCTGAGGGACTCCAACGTCCACATAACCGACCTGCGTATCAGAATGAGGTCGTTGGGGCAAAAGCTGCAGCCCGTGAGCGGAAGCGCGGCGGTACCAGCGGGGACAGGTGACCTAAAGCCCCAGGTCAACGTCATACGAAAGTCCGGCCAGAGTTGGGAAAAGATCGTCGCGTCCGAAGATTTCGACCTGGAACCAGGTGACGTTATCGAAATCACGTTGCGCGCCCAGGGCAGCTCCTGACGCGACCGGTTTCCAACGCATCACACTGACGCGCAGAGCGTCCATTGAGGCCATCAACAGGCGATCTCCGGCTACCCCGTGTGAGCCTCCGCCGCTTCGCGAGGACGTCGGCTGGATTACTCCCAAGTTGACCATCTAACTCCGATTCAACGTTTACAACGCGCCCGCCAATTGGAGAATGGTCGTCAGATATCGTTCATTTGAACGAGCCGGGAAACCAAAGGGGCGCATGGAATGCTGAACTTGACCCAGAGTAGCTCGGTTGCATCGCATTACCAATCCAAGGAATCGATTTTCAACATTTCCAATCGTGCTCGCCCAATTCTCTCCGACGACCGTCGGCTCGACGTGCGCGACGAAATGCACGCAGCACTCGGCCGTATCGGCTGCGCGCGCATCTTGCTCAAACGCGGCCGTGTAGTCGAGGTGTGCCCAACAGGCCGCGCCATATTGGAGCGCCATTGTGGATCCGCCCTGTGTACAAAATCGCTATCTGACGCTGTAAGGGAGATCGTAAAGCGCGCGGGCGTCGAACTTCCCGCGGGTTCGATGGCGTGGCTGGCAACGTCCTCCCGCGAAGGCATAACGAGCCTTGTTAATCAGACAGCCAATGTCTGGTCAGACGACACCTGCGCCATCGTCCTGCTCGACCTCGATGCTCGTCCGGAGCCCTCGCCCAGAACGCTGCAACGTTTGTTTGGCCTGACGACCGCGGAGATTCCTGTCGCCATCGAATTGGCACGCGGCGGCAATTTACTCGACATTGCCCGCGCTCACCGGTTGAGCCGAACGACAATCCGCTCCCATCTCGCGTCGCTGTTCGTCAAGACACAGACGCGACGCCAAGTGGAGCTCGTTTCCCTCCTGGGACGTATCGCCCTGATACCTTAACCACCTTAAATCCGTTCTCGACCTACTCTGCCGCCCAGGGACGCATCCAAGCGAGGCCGTCGTGAGGCCCGTCTCCGGCGTGGTTCACCGGTACGCCCAAGGCGCTCCTCCACCCTCAGAGCGTCCTGGCCACTATCTCTCTCGCAATATCTCCTGATTGTAGCGCGTCAACGGTGAGAGCAGGTAGCTGATGATGCGTCGCGAACCCGTCCTGATCTCGACGGTCACGGCCATTCCGGGCGACAGTTGGACGGTCCGGCCCTCCACCTCCATCGAGGTACGGTCGAGGCTGACGCGGGCCGCGTAGTTCAACTCCTGCCCTTTCGGCTCGCTGGACGCAATCTCCGCTCCGCCGGACTGATCCCTCCCCCCGTCATCACGCCGATCACGTATGATCGCATCGCGCGAAAGGCTGAGCACCCGACCATTCAGCAGGCCATAGCGGGTAAAATTGAAAGTATCGATCTTGATTGCGACGGTCTGCCCCGGAACGACAAAGCCAATATCTCGGTTGGATACCAGCGCCTCGATCTCGAAATCCGGGTTCAACGAAACCACGGCTGCCAGTGTTTGCGCCGGTGTAACCACGCCGCCGATCGTGTGCACCGCCAGCTGCTGCACCACCCCATCGATCGGGGCGGTGAGAATTTGCAGCTTCGCCTTTTCCTCCGCCTTGATCATGTCCTGAGTGAGACCGGCGGCTCGCCGTTCGGCCTTTGACAGATCGTCATAGAGAGATCGTTCGAACTCCGCCTCCGCTTTGGATCTGGCCTGCGCGAGACTCGCCGTCGCGCCCTCCGATTCGCGGAGCCGGCTCTGCTGGACCAGAATGTCATGCTGTTGGCCGACCAACTCTTGAGCCTCAGTGAGATAGGTGATCTTGGACCCGATCGCCTTGTCGTAGAGGTATTTGCGAACGTTCACACGCTCTTCGAGGAGCGGGATTGTTGCATCGAGTTTGGATATCGTCGCCGCGATTGTCTCGCTCTCCGCCTTTTTCTGTCTTAACTGCCCATCGAGCTCCGACAGCCTCGTGGTGTGCTCTGCCATCTGGCTGGCCAGGAACTGACGATGCAGGTCGATCTCCTGCTGGCTGGCTCCTACCGGAGGAGAGAACGCCGCAATCGGATCACCGGGTCCCAGCGCTGCGCGCAACCTGGCGATGTCAAGCTGCGTAGCAACCAGGTCGCTCTTCACGTGATCAACCTCGGCGGCAGTGATCGTTGGATCCAGTTCGATCAACACGTCACCCGCCTTGACCATCGCGCCGTCCCTGACGTGAATCGCGCGCACCACTCCCGTTTCCGCGGGCTGGATCACTTTGGTTCGGCCATTCACCACGATCTTGCCCGATGCGGTCGCGACAACATCGACTTTGGAGACCGTCGCCCAGACCGTTGCGACGCAAAACAGCAAGATAATGATCATGCCGGTGGCGCGGCCGACCGGCGACGGCGGTTTCTCGAGGACCTCCAGCGCGGCCGGGAGAAAGGCGGTCTCCTCTTCGCGGCGCCGGCGGCGATCCGGGAACGGAACGATGCTTCTAGCGATGGTCATTAATCCCTGCCTGGAGCAAGTGCAAAGTCGCGTAGCGCCCGTTGGAGCGGATCAACTCATCATGGGTGCCGTCCTCGACGATCCGCCCGCGATCGATGGTGATGATCCGATTTGCGCGTCGCACCGTGGAAAGCCGGTGGGCAATGATAAAGACGGTGCGCCTTTCGCAGATGCGTCGCATGTTGTCCTGAATGATGCGTTCGCTCTCATAGTCGAGAGCGCTGGTGGCCTCATCGAAGATCAGAATACGAGGATCATTGACGAGCGCGCGGGCAATTGCGATGCGCTGCCGCTGGCCACCGGAGAGGCTGCAGCCGCGCTCACCGACGACTGTATCGTAGCCCTCAGGCAGTTCGAGTATGAACTCATGTGCTCCGGCAAGGATGGCCGCATCAATGATCCGCTGCATCGGCATAGCGGAATCGGCAAGTGCGATATTCTCGGCCACGGTCCGGTTGAAAAGCACATCCTCCTGCAGAACGACGCCCACCTGCCGCCGCAGCCAGGCGGCATCGGTCAAGGCAAGATCGACACCATCGACGAGCACACGGCCACTTTCCGGCACGTACAGCCGCTCGAGGAGCTTGGTCAGCGTGCTCTTGCCCGAGCCGGACGGACCAACAATGCCTACGACCTGGCCTGCCGGAACATGGAATCCAATATCATGCAGCGTCTCGGGTCCGTCGGTACGATAGCGAAACGTAACGTGATCGAACGTAACGGCGCCCGTAATCGGCGGGAGCACCGCGCGCCCTACGCCGACAGTCGGCTCCGGCCGCGTATTGAGGATATCACCCAACCGCTCGATCGAGAGACGAACCTGGTGGAAGTCCTGCCAGAGCTGGGCGATGCGCAAGACCGGCATGTTCACGCGGTTTGCCAGCATATTGAAGGCCACCAATTCACCGACGGTCAGGCTACCTTCGATCACCAGCTTCGCACCGAAGAACAGGATCGCTACCGTAACCAGATGGCTCACCAATTGCACCGCCTGACTTGCCACATTTCCAAGGCTTACGACGCGAAAGCTCGCGGAAACATAGGCGGCCAGCTGCTCCTCCCAGCGTCTGTTCATTTGGGGCTCAACTGCGAGGGCCTTCAGCGTTTGCACGCCCGTTATGCTCTCGACCAGGAAGGCCTGATTTTCTGCGCCGCGACGAAATTTTTCATCCAACCGCTGACGAAACACCGGTGTCGCAATGGCGGAAATACCGATGTAGAACGGAAACGCTCCCAGAACGATCAGCGTGAGCATCGGTGAGTAAACAAACATCACCGCAATGAACACCGCGGTGAACATGAAATCGATAATGAAGGTCAGCGCGGAACTCGTCAGAAAATTGCGGACATTTTCCAGCTCCTGAACGCGGGCGACCGAGTCGCCGACACGTCGGGTCTGGAAATACATGAGCGGCAATGACGCCAGATGGCGGTAAAGGCGTGCGCCCAACTCGACGTCGATCCGGTTGGTGGTATGAGAAAAGAGGTAAGTGCGTAACGCGCTCAGCACTGCTTCGAACACGGCGATCAAGGCCAGGCCGATTACCAGGACTTCCAGCGTACTGATCCCGCGATGGACGAGTACCTTGTCGATGACCACCTGAAAGAATAGTGGGCTGACGAGGGCGAATACCTGGAGGAAGAAGGAAGCGAGCAGAACTTCTCCGAGCAGGTGCCGATATTTCTGAATCGCACCAAGAAACCAAGTGAAGTCGAATCGGCGAGACAGATCCGAAAGCGACGCCCTACGCGCCATCAAGACCAGGCGGCCATCCCAGACCGCCTCGAATTCGGCACGGCTGAGTTTGCGCGGACGGGGATCCGAGGGACACTGAACCAACACCTCGTCCCCGTCCGCCTTGCCGACCAGGAGGAAGCCGCCTTGATTAAGCACGGCGATCCCCGGCAACGGTATGCGCGCAAGACGCGCCCAACCGGTCTTGATCGTGCGCGCCTTGAGGCCGAAGGCCTTCGCACATCGCACCATCTCCGTCACCCCGACGTGACGGGTACCTAGTCGATGACAGAGTTGCTCCTGGTCGGCTGCAATGCCATGCAACCTGAGCAACAAGACGAGGGCAAAAGATCCCGACTTCTCTGGAGATGCTATTTCTTGGATATCCCGCATGTGGTTCGCCAACATCTCACGATCAACAACATCGGATACGGACTGCATTCCGAGCGGCCTTTTATTGTCCTCGTCTCGCCCTCGATCCGGCGAGCGCCGGGTGCACGTGAAACACGTATTGCAGAGAAGTCGCCTCCCGCCGTGCGATTCTAACCCTGCTCGCGGGATACCCGCGCGGCGAAAACGCGGTACACGTGCGTTTTCATTAGACCCTAATGGGTAGCTCAGAAGCTCAAAGCCCGCACGGAGACGGCCTCATCGATAGGCGGCCGCTCGGTGTCGCAGCGGGAAATGCGGCGGCGGACGACGGCCGGACAGAGGCGAACTGCGGGGTAGTCCAAAGGGGGTACCCGAAACGCGGGGCCGCATCATACAGGCTCACTCGCCGGCCCAGCGTCGATCGAGCTCGCCTCATCAAAGCCATTCTCGCCGTACGCGCGATCGTCCTGGCGCAGCATTGCAGCGCACTGCCGCCGATTGGACGAGTGGATCGTGTAGTTACCCCTTTATTCAGATACGATCTCGAATGTGCCGTGATAAAAGTGGATTCCCGACAACCCTCTCGGTTGAATGGTAAAATTCACGCTTCCTGAGCGTGTCGGCGCTTTTGAGCGGATACCACTTTGCGGTGTCCGATTGCTGGATGGGCAGCGACGCCGTTCAAGTCGGCTGCGATCCAACGGATGCGTTGACGAGATCCTGTCTTTGCAGACGGGCTGCAGACATTTGCCAAGACGTGTTTGCCAAGACGTGTTTGCCAAGACGTGCGCGATTTTGAATGACGGAGCTTTGCGAATGTTGAAGCCAGGGCTGGACGGCGATCATAGACGCGGTTCTCGCCTCCTTGATGACGATCCAAATGGAACGTCGATGGACCGACGCGATCCGCTGCAGCCTCATCTACTTTATATCGGAGGCGAAGATCATCATCTCCGCATTCCGGCGATGTGCGCCCTGCGCGACCATGGCTTCCGCATAACGGCCGTCGCGAGCGGAGACCCAGCTCCATTTGCACGAGCAGGCATCCGCTATCGAGACTTCCAGTTCAAGCGTTTCGTAAATCCGCGCGCCGACTGGGCGGCCATCAAAAGCCTTGCAAAAATCCTGGTCGAAGAGCGGCCCGATCTTGCGCAGAGCTTTGACACCAAACCCTCGATATTCCTGCCTTTGGCCGCGCGGAGCGCTCCCGGCGTGTTGGCCATTCGTACGATCAATGGACGCGCCTTTCTTTATTCATCTCGCTCCCCTCTTGCCCTGACGCTACGTCCGGTCTATCGCGCGCTCCACAAGCTCGCGGCCCGCACAGCAGCCGCCACGGTATTCGAGATCGGTGACGACCGGGCGTTCTTCGAGCGCAACGGGATCGCCGGAAAGATGCCGGTCCTGATTCGAGGTGCGGGCGTCGATGTCGAGGGTTTCGACCGAGCACTGGGCTCGGGACCCTCGCCAGATCAGCTTCGCCGCGAGCTTGGGCTTGGCGACGCCGAAGTCGTGATTACCGTGACGCGGATGACGAGGCAGAAGGGCATTCCGGCGCTGCTCGACGCGGCAGCCCGGGTGCACGCGGTGCGCCCCGATGTACGCTTCCTGCTTGTCGGGCCACGTGAATCCGAAGGCCCCCTCGCCATCACGCAAGCCGAGATTGACCGGCATGCCCCCTATGTGAAGGCGATCGGGCCAAGATCGGACATCCCAGCCCTGCTCAGGCTCGCAAATGTATTCGCGTTTCCGACTGAGTACCGTGAAGGCGTTCCTCGGGTTCTCCTTGAGGCCGCACTCGCCGGCCTGCCAATCGTGACCACGACCATGCCGGGTTGCGCTGAAGTCATCCGCGACGGATGGAACGGTTTGCTGGTGCCACCGGGAGCGCCCCCCGTATTGGCCGCAAAGATTCTCCACCTGCTCGCCGATCGAGCGAAGGGCCTGGCCATGGCCGGTCGCGCTGCCGAGTATGTCAGGAGGGAGTTCTCGCTCGCGACTGTTGTCGATCGACATGCTGCTCTCTACAAGCAGTTGATTGATGGTACGCCCCCGGCCTGGTTCAAGGACGGGAGGTTGGCGTCGACGGCCAAGGGGGACACATGCGGCGCCCTCTAGGGACTCAAGCACGCGCCGCGTACGCCAAGTGGTCCGCGGTAGCAGTTCTACTCGCGGCCGGTGCATTGCTCCTGCAGGGCCTCGTGTTCGAGGCGCCCACGCGCGCGGAGGCCACGACCACCTTGCATTTCGCCTCCAACGGGAACTTCGACTCGGCCGGAAGCTATGTTCCCGGCTCTGCCGGTTTCAATCTTGCGGACGTCAGCAGCCTGGCGCAATTGGACTCTCTGCCGGACGGTGTGAGAGGCTTGGTGTGGGTCGGTCAATGCAACGGCGCGGACGCGAAATTCGTAGATACCGTCCGCCCGTTCATCGGCCACCCGAAACTGTTCGGCTTCTATTTGATGGACGATCCGGATCCAACCGGACAACACTTCCCGCTTTGCACAGCTGACCATCTGAAGGCGGAGTCGGACTGGGTCCACGCCAACGTGCCCGGCGCAAAGACCTTCATCCTGCTCATGACGATGACGTCGTCACGAACGCCGTCCTTCAAGGACACCTATAACCCCGCCAATTCACATGTCGACCTGTACGGGATCGATCCCTATCCGTGCCGGACCGAGTTGAATGGCTGCGACTATCACCAGGTTGATCGCTATGTCGCTGCGGCCGAATCCGCCGGAGTGCCCCGCGACAACATGGTCCCAGTCTACCAGACCTTTGGCGGCGGCCGCTGGATGGATGACGGCGGCGGCCGATACGTGCTGCCGAGCGCAAGTCAGATGCAACACATATTGGCCCGCTGGGACGCGCTCATACCGGCCCCCGTCTTCGACTTCGCCTATAGCTGGGGATCGCAGAATGGAGATTCAGCCCTCGCGGGGGCGCCGGAGTTGCAGGCGGTGTTCTTGCGCCGCCATCAAAACCCAATCGCTCTGAACCGGATGAATTGAAGGCTCGCCATGGAGACGGACCGACCGCGAGGCAAACGGGAAGCACGTCAATGGCGCGACAGCTGCTCGCGCCGCCGGGTGCGAAAGACGGATGAGGGCCGATGATCCTGGACGCCTTGTTCGCATTCGGGCTGCTGCTGACTCCCGCTTCACAATTGCGGATCGCCGGCTTGCCGGTCGGACCGGGCGAGGTCTGTCTGATCATCTGGGTGATCCTCATACTCGGCCGCGAAGCGGCGCGCGGCCGCCTTTTGCTGACGCCAGCGCTGTCGCGGCTCCTGATGTTCTGGTCGCTGTTTGCCCTTGCGCAGAGCCTCGGAACGCTAACGGCAAAGCTCATCGGCGACGAGCACGATCCCGTATGGTTCATGCACGATGTCATGGCCTATCCTCTGTTGGCCGCCATCAGTTGCCTGAGCGTGATCGGGCCGCACCCCGAAGCCCGGTTGCGTCGCATCACCTGGCTTCTGTGTGGACTTGGCACGCCGGTTATTGTCGCACAACTGGCCGACGCCTGGGGCCTATACGATCTTCCGTCGGTCGACCCGATGTGGTGGGATCAATTCCGAGGCTGGTCGTCAAATCCGCATCAACTTGCAGTCCTCTGCATGGTGCTTGGATTTCTATCGGTCCATCTTGCAGAAACGTCCACCACGCGTGGCGCGAGGATGGGCGCTCTCGCCTGCACCATCATCCCCGTCTACACGGGCCGGATCACCGGGAGCGATTCGTTTACGCTCATTTTTGTGCTGGCCGGCCCGCTCCTCCTGGCGTTCAAGTGCCGAACCTGGCTGTTCTCGCGAGCGCGGCAGATCAGCTTCCGTTCAGCATTCGCCTGGGTGATTGTGCTGGCCTTGCCCGGGCTCGTGATCTCGATGGCGCCGTTGGCCTATTCGATTGCGGTAGAAGCCGGCGACCTCGCCAAGTCGATGGCGCGGGACAATCCCGAGCAAACCAAAGAGAAGACGGAACTGCGATTTGCGCTTTGGAGCCAGGCCGTCAAGCGCGGGGTCCAATCAGGCATGCTCGGCCTGGGTCCTGGTCCGCACCTCGAAATTCCGACATCAATCGTCTCGGCGAGGAAGCTGGATATGGTCCACCCCGAGTTTGTCGAACACCCCAAGCCCTCGTTCGTGCCGAACTTCGAGGCGCACAACACGATGCTCGACCTATTTACCCAGGGCGGGCTCCTGGTCGTCCTGAGCTTCGTCTGGCTCGTGGCAACGGCTTTCAGGTCCGCCTACGCGACCGGTGAAGCAGGCTTGCCGACATTGTTGTGTGGTCTCTGCATTTACGCCATCGCCACCTTCCTGCTTCGGCATCCTATCTTCTGGTTTGTGATCGCCGTCTGCCTGGTGGCGGAGCCAATGCCGGCGAACCAGCTGCGCTCGATCGCCAGAGGCAACGCATTGCGTGGCAATGCTCGCCTTGCGAACGCATGGGGCCGATCTCTTACACGCCCGCGACCCGCATACGGCGCGAGCCAACTGGGCTCGAGGCCGAGCTGATCGCGAGGATGGACCAATGGCAGGGAGGTACGGATGCAGTTGATGGATAAGACGGGTCTCATCGCCGACAGCATACCATTGAGGCCTGAATTCGAAGGCCTGCGGCAAGACGACCAGACCACGATCGCATCCGAACCGGGCTTCCAGCAGGTGATCGGGACCCTGCGCCGGAGGAGCAAGTTCATCCTCACCATCGCAGGCGCGGGAGCGCTCTTGGCCGGCATCGCCGGTGTGCTCATCACGCCCAAATATACCGCGACTGCGCAGGTCGTCCAGGTTCAGGGCGGCACTCTCCTAAGTCCCGAGGCGCTCCAGCAGGCCGTCGATACTCAGGTGACCATGCTGACATCTCCCTATCACCTGCGCCACGTTCTCGACAGCTTTCGGAATGATCCAAAGTTTCGCGGGCTGGCGTCCGACGTCGAAGTGGATCCCGCCATCACGCCGAAAGCTGCTCAGGCCGAGACCAGCGAGGCCGGCCCGCTGGGCCTGAAGGAGCTCAAGCGACGGCTGGGTGTCTGGATTGGACCACTATTCCATCACAGGCGAACCGACGCGGGCCTGAAATTCGACGATCTCCAGCGTCGTCTGCAGGTTCTCCAGGAACGACGCTCGCGCATCATCAATGTCACCTTCCAGTGGACGAGCCCCGAGAGGGCTGCCGACATCGTCAATAGGATCGTCGAGCTCTACGTTCAGAGCAATGCCGAGCAGCAACGAGCCTACACCACCGGCGAACTGGCCCGGCTTGACGAACGAATGGCGACGGTCAAGGCCGACATCGAGCGGACCAGCGCAGCGCTGCACCAGGCAATCCAGCGGCGCGCCGATGTCGGCCGCAATGTCGGCGGCGAAGAACAGGCGGCTGGCGCCGATCCACGCGAGCTCGAACGCCGAACTGCCGCCAGCGCACAGCTTTATGCAAGTCTACTCCAGCGCCAGAAGGAGATCCGAGAACAGGAAGAGCTCGTCAACCCGGACGTCAGCATCCTCTCGCTTGCCTCTCCGCCATCGCGACCGAGTTCTCCGAATCCGATCCTGTTCGTGCTCCCCGCCCTGATCGTCTCGCTCATCTGCGCGAGCTTCATCGCCCTCGTCCAGGACCGGCTCGACAAGGCGCTGCGCAGCGAGAAGGAAATCACCGACGTGTTCGACCTCTCCTGCGTCGGCCTGGTCCCGCAAGTACCTACGCACCACCTGCCTGACTCCGGAGACTATATTCGGGTCGAGCCGTTCTCGCCGTACGCGGAAGCGCTCCGGTCCGCGGCCGCGACGTTACGCCTGGCCGAGCCTGGCCATGCGAAAACGGTCCTGATCACCTCCAGCATCGCCGGCGAAGGCAAAACCACGCTCGCGCGGGGACTGTCGGCTTATGTCGGCCTCCTTGGGCGGCGTGCGCTCCTGATCGGCATCGACCTTCACAAAGGCATGCGCGTTACCGAGTTCGATAACGCCGGCGAGCGCCATATCGTCGGTCTACCGAACCGATCGTTGGCGGACTCGATCCGGCACATTCCTCAGGCCGGCTTCGACTACGTTCGGATACCCGGCTATCGACTTGACCCAATAAGTGCCATCGAACAGATCGCCGAGCTCATTCGCCAACTGCGCGAACGCTACGATTGCGTGATCATCGATGGTCCGCCAGTCCTTGCAGCCATTGAGGCTCGATTGCTGCCCTCGATCGCCGACAAGCTTCTCTTCGTCGTCAAATGGGGGAGCACGAGGCGGGAGGTCGCTCAGAACGCCTTGGGCCTCCTGCGCAACTGCGGGCGCTTCGACAACGATCGCGGCGATTTTGCAGTGGCCATCGCGACACAAGTAGATCTCAAAAGACATGCGCAATATGGCTATGGCGACGCGTGTGAATTTGCTGCCGACGCGCCTCGCCCCGGCATGCGTCAACGGTTCTTCTCCATCACCTCTTCTTTGTTTCAGTGGATGCAGGAGATCGGACTTCAAGCGAAGGACTTTGCAGGATCATCCGGGCGGAAAGGGCACGAAAGATGAGACAGGATGCCCTGCACAGGACAGATCCGAGCGGTGGCCCGGCCGCCGATAGCGCCATCTTGCAGCTCATTCTTACTGTCTTGAACGACTTTGATCGGCACGACATCACCTACTTCTACTGGAAGAGCAGCAATCGAATTTACCGCGGCCTGACCGGCGACGGAGATCTCGATCTGCTTGTCGTAAAACGGGATCAGCACCGCGCTCAGACGATCCTCCTCGAGCGCGGTCTCAAGTCCTTTCCCGCCGTCGCCTATCGTGACCATCCATCGATCTCGAGCTATCTCGGCTATGACGAGCCGAGTGGTCGGATCGTGCATCTCCATCTGCATGTCCGACTGGTCGCGGGCACCAGCCTGCTTAAGATCTTTCACCTGCCGTGGGAAGAAGCCCTGGCGAGGCGAGCGATTGCTCATCCGGAGCTGCCGATCCGTATCCTCGAGCCTGTGGACGAGGCATTGCTGTTGATTGTACGAGGCTGCCTCGAACTGAGGCGATCGGATCCTGTCGTGCTCCGCAACTGGCAGGCAATGACGCGCAAATTTGCACTAGATCGCGCAGAACTCGCCGGCCGAATTCCTCGCGCGGCACTCAGAAGGCGAGCGGCTGAACTTCTGGGCGCCGAGCTGGCCGACATGGTTGCCGATGCCCTTTATTGCCAGCCCGCGCTGGAACATCAGCGTCATCTGCGGCGACGCATCCGAAGACACTTCACGCCGCACCGTACCTACAACGATATCGAGGCAGGATTGCGGAGCCTGGCGCGCGCCACGCACCTCGTCGCCGGTTACCTGAACAAACGCTTTCTCTGGGCCCCGCGGCCATGGAGCCGACGAGCCCCGGGTGGTGGGCATGTCGTGGCCGTCATCGGCGTCGACGGCAGTGGGAAATCAACCATTGTCGCGACAATTCGGCAGTGGCTCGGCGAGGAGATGGACGTCATTCCGATCTATTTCGGTACCGGATCGGGACGCCCCTCCCTCATACTATGGCCGCTCAAGCTGATGGTGCCTTTGATCACACCGTTGTTCAAGACCAAGCCTAAAGGCTCATCGCATGGCAAGATCTCGGATCGCCCGCCGAGCCGGGTTTACAGTGCTCTCATGGCGATCTGGGCGACGGCCACGGCCATCGAGAAGCGGTCCAAGCTGTCGGCCGCGCATCGCGGGGCTCGTCGCGGCCTTGTCGTGGTTACGGATCGATACCCGCAGAACGAGATCGCCGGCTTCAACGAAGGTCCGCTGATGCCGCGCCTGGTCGGGATTCCGCTCTGGCTACGCCAATTTGAAGCTAAAGCCTATTCACTTGCCGAGCGCCTTCCACCGGATATCGTCATCAAGCTGGTGGTCCCGCCCGAGGTTTGCGCCAGACGCGAACCCGACATGGATCCTGCCGTGATCACACAGCGTATCGCGGCTATCCCGCGACTGGCGTTTTCCGGCGCGCGCGTCGTCTCGATCGACGCCCAACAGCCTCTAGCCGACGTCATTCGCGCGGTGAAGAAGGAGGTGTGGCGGGTCCTCTAGAGCAGACGACGGAACGGTCAAATTCAATCATTTCATTTGTCCGAGTATGGATATGATCATCGAGTTTTTCGGTCCTCCAGGCGCCGGCAAGACCACACTTGCACGTACTCTTGCGGCACGTCTGCGCGAGCGCGACTACACCGTGGACCTCGTACTCAGCCATCGGCCGGCAGAGCGCTCGCCAAGCGAGACGGTCACACCATCGACGGCCCTCCGGAAGATATCCTTTACGACGCGGCGCTTGACTCGTCCGATGGTGGAATTGGTGTGCATGATATTCCGACCGCAGGGGATTTCACGCGATCTCGGGACAGCGTTTAATCTGATCAAGATACTTCCACCATCCAACACATTCTCTTCGCTCAGGCTGCTACAGTATATGTCGAGGCTGTCCCACGCCTGGTTTCGCAGATCCGCGATTGCGCACATCGTCCTGTTTGATCAGGCGTTCGTCCAGGCGATTTGCTCTCTGGCACTGCTTTGCGGCATCGCAGACGAGGCATTGATCTCGTATGCGCTGGATCTTGTCCCCGAACCAGACATCCTGATACGCCTCGACGCACCGGCCAAGCTCCTCGAGGAGCGACTCCGCGACCGACATCAGCTCGGGGGACGGTTCGAACAGCTGCTCGAGCTGGACGTGGAAACCAGCCTCAGCTCACGCAGCATCATCGACGTCCTGCACGGGGTGTTGCGCAGGAAAGGCAGGAACGTCGTGAGCATCTCGTCGCTCGATCGGACGTCTCTCGCCGCGGCGGTCGAACAGTTGGAACGGCAGATCGTGGGCATCGCCGAGCAACAGAATCGCGCCACGATCAAACCAGAAAATGTTGAAGCGAGTATCTCAGACCACTCCCTGTTGAATCATTTTCCTTGAATCATTTTGACCTGGATTTCGGAACGTTCGGTAAGCCAGTACTGCAAGGACAGAAAATGGAAATGCATGAGCGGAGCGCTGGCCACGCGCGGATCAGACGAGTGGTGATCGGAGGAGCTGCCGCATTCTCAGTCTACGTTGCCAGCGCCGGCGTAACTGCCTGCGCGCAACTCTTGATCGCCAGAATTGTCGGCGCTCACACTTACGGCGTCTACGCCTATGTCATCGCCTGGATAACCATCCTCGCCTATTTTTGCGCGCTCGGCTTCGATATCGCACTGCTGCGCTTCGTGTCCGCGTATCAGACCATGGGAGCGAGCGGCCTCGCACGAGGCGTCATCCAATACGCGGAGCGACGTTCACTTGGCATAAGCCTCCTGGTCGCATTCATCGGCGCGGGCGTTATCGAGATCTGGCCCAGGCCGTTCTCGACGGAGTTGACGAACACCTTTCTGGTCGGCTTCGTTCTTATCCCCATTCTGGCCCTGTTATGGATACGCTGCTCGATCGTCCGCGCTTTTGGCGGCGTTGTTCCGGCACTGATACCCGACCGCGTGATGCGGGACGGACTACTTGTGATCATCGTCGTCGTGGCCGGTGTTTTCCTCGGATCGCGCATCGAGGCACAGGGCATCATGATGGCGACTGTCGCCGGCGCCGTCATTGGACTCGTGCTCGCCAGCCGATCTGTTCGGAGTTTGTGCCCAGACGCAATCAGGGCGGCAGAGCCTCAATATACACCCGTAACCTGGCGGCAGACTGCCGTCCCGTTCATGATCATCGCGGGGGCGGAAGCTCTCCTCAACCGCGCCGGTGTGGTCCTGCTCGGATGGTTCGGAGAAACCAGGGAGGCCGGAATATACAGCCTGGTCTTCAATATCGCATTCCTTGTGGCATTGCCCCGCACTGCGATCAACACCCTGTTCGCACCGACCATCTCGAGCCTCTTCACTCGGAACGATCGGGCGACCTTGCAGACACTCGTGACCAAGGCCACCTTATGGACCCTCTGTACCTCGGTGGGCATCGCGCTTGGGCTGGCGATCGTGGCCGAGCCACTTCTCGCCTGGTTCGGCAGGGATTTTGTGGCCGGCGCCCCCGCCCTGCGCATCCTCCTCCTGGGGCAGGTGATCGCGGCAGGCTTCGGATCTCTGCTGCTCATCATGACGATGACCGAGCACGAACGGGGGGCGGCCGTTCTGCTGACCCTGAGCGCCACCATCAACATCCTCGCCAGCATCGCGTTCATCCATTGGCTTGGATTGACCGGCGCTGCGATCGCCAGCTCTGCCGCGCTGATCATCTGGCATCTCGCCATGGCTTTCTTCGTATTCCGGCATCTGCGGCTGCTGCCCGGGCTCCTCGGGCTGTTCGTATCGAGCGGCAAGGAGAAAGCGACGGCGCGGCCGGATGTTCGCGTCAAAGCGTCGTCCGTTTGAGATTTCGTACCCCGCCGGCGCATCGCGCCGACGCGCCAGCCGGCTGCGTTTCAGGGGCGCAGATAGCTCCAACCCTGCTCCTGCAGTTCCATCAGCCGGACCACGCCGGATTTGGTGACCTTCGCCTGCGTGATGAGTGGAATCTCCTTGGCTTCCGTCTTCGCCATATTTTCCTTGGTGTTTCCGCATGCAGAGAACGCAACTTCGGGCATGGTCTCGCTCATGGACTTGATACGGGCCTTCACCGGCGATGTATCGTCTCGCAACATGTGCAACCCTGGTCCGAACGCCACTACTTCGACCTCGATCTTCTGGCCGATGTCGGAATAGTGCTGCACCGTGTTGCTGACGTTGTTCAACGCGAGGTTCATGATCGCCGGATCATTGACGTCGACCTGGACGACAAGCCGGTGCGTTTGCACGCGCTTGGGACCGGCGATCATCTTGGCATTGGCGTTGAGCTTTGGGCTCCCCGCCTGAGCAGAGGCATGGCCTGTCTGGATCGCGTTCACCAGAAACGCGCCAGTGAAGGTCAGACTGGCGAAAACGATGACTGTTCTGTTCATGCTGTCTTCCCCTGGTTTGTGCGGAACACGCGCAGCCTCAGCTGGTCTGTCCCAATTTGTTGCGCGCGGCCGCGCCGGTCAAGGAAAGCGCGGCGGCAGCGCAGACGATCTACTTTATTCCCGGAACGATGCCCCGCTACCTCCTTGTGGCTACCTACCCTGCGACCTCGACAGGGCGCCAAGCAAGGCGGTGTCATTGATGACGCCGAACGACAAGGCGCCTGGAGCCAGTCTGAGCTGTTAAAATGGGCCTACCGGCAATTGCGCACGAAACGATTGTCTCACTGAGCGGCGCTCTTCGTCCTGTGCGGCAGGACGGACCGCTTGCCGGGGATCTTGCGCGGACAGCCGCTGCGGCGACTTTTCTCCTGGCATCCCTTGTCGGATTTGCACACGGAGGCTCGCGCGACGATATCGAGTTCGGCGCCCCGGCTGTTGAAACCGAGCGGATCAGGCAGCACCAGGCGCTTGAACAGGAGCGTGATCGAGCCGACAGGCTCGCACGTGAGCTGGCAAGCGTCCGAGCAGAGCTTAACGCCGTCCAGCTCGATCGCGAGCACGCGATTGGGGCTATAGAGCTGGGGATCAGGCAAACCCACGCCCTCGAGCTGGAACGCGATAAGGTGAACAATCTCGCGCGAGACCTCTCATTCCTCAGGGCAGAGCTCGACGCAGCCCGGATCGCAACCTCGAAGGCGATGCAGATCTCCGCAGCGGACTCCAGGCAAGATCCGATAGTCGCACCTGGAAGCGGCACAGAGAACGCCGCGGCCGCGCTCGCGTCGCTCCGATCGGACCTCGACGTCGCGCGGAGCGCTGCGACAGAAGCTAAAACGGCTCTCGCCGCAGAGGTTGCGCAGAAGGAAGCGCTTGAGCCTGAGCTGAAGCAGCAACGCGAAAAATCCGCCGCGCTCGTCACCGAGCTGACTTCTCTTAAGGCTGAGCTCGAAACCGCACGGACGGCAGCTTCCGAAGCCTCCAAAGCTGCCGCCGCCGAGGCCGCGCAAAGAGAAGCGATGGAGCGGAAATTGAAGCTGCAGCGCGACAAGGCGGATGCCGCCGCCACCGAACTGGGTGCCCTGCGAACGGCGGCTAACGCGGCTCGAACCCAAGCCTCAGACGGCGCGAAAGCAGAAGAGAAGCTTGCCCTGGAGAAAGACCTCGCGCAACAACGAGATCGAGCAGATGCCGCCGCGAAGCGGCTCGCCTCCGTCCAAGCTGAGTTCGAAGCGGGGCAAGCCGCGGGCAAGAAAGCCAGCAGAGCCGAGAGCGAGCAGAAGCAGACGCTGGAACGCGAGCTCGGCCAACAGCGAGACAGAGCAGACGCGCTTGCACGCGAAACGGTATCGTTGACGAACCAACGTGACGACGCGCGTTCCGCCGCCGGAGAGGCCGCACGGGCCACAGATGCCGCCCAGGCCGCGAACAAGAATGAGTTGCTCAGGGAGAGGAACAAGAGCGAAGCTCTCCTTCGCGAACTGACATCCACGCGGAAGGAGGTCGAGGAACGTTCCACAAGCCTCGCCGCCGCCTATTCCGAGATCCTCAGGGTCACAGAACTCAACGGGACGGCCGCGAAGCAGAACGAGGCCCTCGCCGGTGAACGCGGGCGCGCCGACGGTCTCGCACGCGAGCTTGCGTCGGCGAGAGCCCAGCTCGAGGACGCGAATGGAAAACTGGCCGCAGCAAATTCCTCAGCAAGCAGGCTGCCGCAACAGACTAAACAAGAGCGTGCGCCCGGTCCCGCTTCTAATGGTGAGGGAGGAGGTCGCTCACGCGAGCTGGACACCGCCTGGACGGTCACCTCCAACCCACAACCTCCTGTGAAACCTGGCTCATCGACATTGCAGGCGCAAACGCCCGCGGATCCGGGTTCGAAGGTCGCCGCGGCATCGGAGCGCTCCGCTCCGGCGAGCGCGACGCCTCGCGCCCTCGCAGACGAGCAGAGGCTGCTTGCGCGGGCGAATGCGTTGCTCCGGCAGGTCGACATCAGCAGCGCCCGCCAATTGCTGGAGTTGGCTCTTGCACGTGGCAGCGCGCAGGCCGCCTTCATGCTTGCGGAGACCTATGATCCGCCCGTGCTGGAATCGTGGCATGCGCGCGGAGTCGCGGGCGATCGGACTAAGGCGCGCGACTTGTATCAAAGAGCAAAAGCCGGCGGCATTGACGGTGCAGAGGAGCGCATCAAGGCGCTGAAGTAGCGCCGCACCAGATCTCGAAGCAGGCAGACGACGGAGAACGACACATGCGCATGATCAAGTTGGCGTCCGCAATTCTATCGGCGCTGGTCGGGCTGCAATTGGCGGCGAACGCCCAATCTGTCAGGACACCCACAGCGCCACCCGCGGCACCGGCAAAGAACGCCGACACGGTCGCAAAAGAGCGCATAAATGCCTGGACCGTCGGGCTCGCAGGCGGTCTCATCGAGGGTGCTCCGCTTCGACTTGCGGCGGAGATCGCCCGCGTCGTCAACGAGGAAGACAAGCTCCATGTCATCCCGATCGTGACGACTGGCGCGACGGAGAATGTCAATTCGCTGCTCTATTTGCGAGGGGTGGATGCGGCGATCATCAATACGGACGCCCTCGACGAGTACAAGGCCCAGGTCCCGTCGATCGACCGGCGCATCGTGTACATTCTCAATCTCTTTCCAGCCGAACTGCACGTCTTTGTGCGTCCCGAGATCAAGTCGCTCGACGACCTCAAGGGGAAGAAGGTTAATTTCAACACGCAAGGCACTGCAGCCGCCTATTCCGGACCGCTGATCTTCAGCCGACTGGGGCTGAATGTCGAGAAGATGTTCATTCCCCATCAGGTCGCCTTGCAGCAGATGAAGAGCGGGGACATCGCAGCGGTCGTGTTCATCACGTCGAAGCCGGTCGATGCCTTTCTGAAGGGACGTTGGGAGCCCGGGTACAAATTTCTGCCAGTCGAGTACGATTCGCGGTTCGAGGATTACTATCTGCCGTCTGCGATCAACTCGGCCGACTATCCGAGCCTCGTGCCGCAGGGGGAACGCATCTCGACCATCGCGGTTCCTACCATTCTGGCCGGCTATAACTGGCCGAAACAATCCGACCGCTACGTGCGCATGGCCCGCTTCGTGGATCAGTTGTTCGGTCGGCTCGACCGGCTGCAATCGCCCGGCTTCGATCCGAAATGGAAGGATGTGAGCCTCCGCGCCAACGTGCCCGGCCTCGCCCGGTTCGGCGCAGCACAGGAATGGCTCGACCGCTCACAGGGCGCGACGGTTGGACTGTCTCGATGAAGGGCATAGGTGCGGTGGCGTTGATCACGTTAGCAATCCTGAGCCCGCCGACCTACGCACAGGCGGGCGATGCCACCGATCGGTTGAAGAAATGCGCCCGGCTTGAAGGAATGGAACGCCTGAAATGCGTCGATGAGTTGCTTGGAGAAGCAGCCGGACCGACCACCCCGGCACTGCCAGGGCAGAGCTGGATCATCAGCGAGACGACTTCACCGGTGGACTACAAGCCCCAGATCGAGGCGCAGACCACAGGACGCCCAGCGACAAAGGAAGCGCCCTCCTCGTTCTCTATCCGCTGTCGCGCCAGTCGGACCGAACTGATGATATCCACCTCGCCCTCCTGGAAGCCACCTCCGGACAGCGACGTGAAGGTCGTGTACCAGATCAACGACCAGCCATCCGTCGAAGAGCGCTGGCGCACTGCAGAAGGCGGCAAAAGGCTTGCCTTTCAGGGTGACGTCGTTCGACTGTTGCGCTCGATGCCGGAGGGCGGTCAGCTCCTGATCAGGGTTTACGCCGGCAAGGCTCTGCCATACGAAAGCACTTTTCAGTTGGCCGGCCTGGATTCGGTTCGACGCAAGCTCGCGAAAGCCTGTAACTGGCCGAACTCCTGAGCAACCTCCCATCTGACCAAAGACCGGTCCGCTTGTTCAGGCGCACCTTGGGCCAGCTAGTTCTCCCGCATGCCGCGCCGTACCGCATCCGTCATCGGTTGCGTCAGATAGGCCAGAACAGTGCGTTCGCCGGTAGCGATCAGAACGTCGGCCATCATCCCGGGCTTGAGCTTTTCGCGTATCTTCTCGGGAAATTGCGCTACCTGCACCGAGACCTTGACCTCATAGTAAGGTTGATGCGTCGCTTCATCGCGAACCGCATCGGCTGCGATCGAAAGGACTTCGCCGACGGCGATCGGGGTAGAGCGCGCCTTGAACGAAGGAAGCCGGATTTCCGTGGGCAACCCGACCTGTACATGATTGATATCAAGGGACGCCACCTTTGCCGCCACCACGAGCACGTCATTGTCGGGTACGACCTCCATCAGTACGTCGCCGGGCTTGATCACGGCACCAACGGTGTGGACTTTCAAATTCACGATACGTCCGGAGCGCGGCGCACGCACGTCCATCCGGGCCAGAACGTCAGCGGCGACCCGCAGCTTCTCGCGTGCATCGGCAAGTTGCGCCCTCGTCTCAGCCAGCTTGGCAGTCGCTTCCTCCAGGACCTTCTGTCCGACCTGGTCGATCTGCAGCCGCGACTCGTCGATGACGCGTCCATAGCGGGCGATGTCGGCCTCGTAGGCGCCGATCTTTCCGTCGAGCTCGGCCTTGGTGCGCTCGAGAGTAGCGACGCGTGCGAATGCAACGATTCCCTGATCGGCGAGCGGCTTGAGCTTGGTGTATTCCTGGCTCACACTATCGAACTGCGCGCGCGATGCCTTGCTTTGCGCATTGCCCCCCTCGATCTGACGTTGCGCCTGCGCGATACGCTCATCAAGGATTGATATCTCGATTTTTCGTGCAGCGCGCCGTTCGTCGAAGCGCCGCTTCTGATCGCCCATCGCGCGTTGCGCCGATGGATCCGAGGCCTTCTGCGCCAGCTCGGCGGGGAACGTGATCTTGTCGCTCCCGTCGGCTTCGGCCTGGAGGCGCGCCTCCTCGGCGACCGCCGAATAAACAGCTGAGCGCGCAATCTCCTCTTTCGCCCGCTCCTGAGTTGGGTCGAGCCGCAACAGGATTTGCCCCTCTGCGACATGAGCGTCACCGGTCACCATCAGACTTTGAACGATGCCGCCCTCAAGGTGCTGCACGGCTTTTTTGTCGCTCTCGACCACCACCAAGCCCGTGGCCACCACGGCGCCATCGATCGAGGCCAGGGCGGCCCAACCGCCAAACACGACGAATGTGAAGAACACGATGGCAAAGCCCCGCCTCGCTGGGGTGTGCCAATCGCCGGACGGGCCACCAGGGCCTCGCCCCGAGCCCAAGCGCGAAAGCATCGGTCCAATGGCCATCGCAAGACGAGGAAGCCGCCTTGCCAGTGACTGCAAGTTGGCGATGGCGCCGGGCAACATGTCGCGCGCGCGAGGCTTGCCGCTCGCGCTCAGGCGCGTCAGAAGCTCAGTGAATTCACTTTGAAGCGTGTTCTCTTTGACCGACATCATGTTGTCCATCATTGCCTCGTGGCGTGAGCTGGACGCGCCGGCTTCGAAAGAGGCACGTTGAGGGGAGCGCCGCCATAATGAGCTTCGACTTGGTGACGGCGCTCACCCGGCGTTCCCGTATCACGATGAAACGGCGTGACCGCTTGCCCCAGCAGCACGGGAAGAAGTTCGTCGCGTGTCCCGACCCGCCCAAGGCGTCCTTCGTGCATGAAGACGATCTTATCGACCAGGGCAAGCAGGTTGGGGCGGTGATTGATGATCACGACCGTCACGCGATGCTTCCGGAGCGTCTGGATCGCATCTGCGAGTGCGCGGTCGCCATCGCCGTCCAAATTGGCATTCGGCTCGTCGAGCACGACCAGCACGGGCCTGCCGAACAGCGCGCGCGCCAACCCGATGCGCTGCCGCTGACCACCCGAAAGGCCAGCCCCGTTATCGCCGATGACGGTATCATAGCCTTTCGGAAGCCGTTGGATCATGGCATGCGCGGACGCCAGTTGCGCAGCCTCGACGACCGCTTCATCCGTCGCGTCCTCGCGGAAGCGAGCGATATTGTCGCGCACCGTGCCGGCGAACAGTTCGACGTCCTGCGGAAGATACCCCAGGCGTTCCCCAAGGAAATTGGGATCGAAATGCCTTGTGTCGTTCCCATCGATGCGCACGCAACCGCGAACGACGGGCCAGGAGCCGACTAGAGCGCGGGCCAGCGATGATTTTCCGGAGCCAGACTGTCCGACCACTGCGACGATCTCGCCGGGGGCCAAGTGGAAAGAAACATCTGCGACCGCCGGCATTTGGGATCCGGGTACGAGCACTGTGACGGCTTCGACCGAAACCTCGCCAGCCAGTGGCGGCAACCTGGTCGGCGGGCGCTCTGAGGCCCGACTCTGAAGCGCGGCGTCGAGCCGTGCATACGACGTACGCGCGACGACGATGGCCTTCCACTGCGATACGGCTGCTTCCACCGGCGCGAGCGCCCGCCCCATGATGAGCGATGCCGCGAACAGAACGCCTCCCGATATCTCCTGCTGGATCGCGAGGTAGGCGCCGACTCCCATGATCGACACCTGAAGAGCCATCCGCAGAAATTTGGATATCGCAAGGAGCGTGCCTCCGCGCTCACCCGCCCGGGCGCCGTCGAGAAGCGCCTCGCCATGTGTTGAGCTCCAGGCGGTGCGCACTGCAGGTCCCATTCCGAGCGCTCGGATCGCCTCGGCATTGCGTAGCGAGGATGTCAATCGGTCCAGGGCATGAAGGTTTTTCGATGCGGCCGCAATGAGCGGTGCCTTGGTGGCGCGCTCATTGAGGAAGGCCAGCAAAAGGATGGCAACTGCACCAGTCAGAGCGACCAAGCCGATCAAAGGATGGAGAAGGAAGCATATTGCCAGGAATATCGGTGTCCACGGCACGTCCATCAACGACGTGATCACTCCGCCCGACAAGACCTCGCGCAGAGTGTCCACGTCACGAAGCAGTTGGACGTGATGCGAGCTGCTCGTGCTCAGGGAATGTCCCAGCGCGGTCTCGAAGACTTCCCCGGAAAGGAGCTGGTCGAACTGAAGACCGACTTGTACCAGGACCCGGCTGCGAAAATGCTCGAGTGCCGCGTAGCTGACGAATACCGCGAGCGCGATCAGCGAGAGCAGCAGGAGGGTCATTCCGTTCCGGCTCGTCAGCACACGGTCGTAGATCTGCATCGTGTAGAGCGGCGAAACGAACACCAGCAAGTTTATGAAGATCGATAATCCACCGGCCGCAAGCAGGCCAGGACGTATCTGACGGAACCCATCCGCGAGCGCGGAAGCCTTTGCCGAAGCGTACATGTGCATATCCGGGCGACCCTTGATCGGGTAGCGGCAAGCAGTTGAAATTTGCATGTGATCGAGCGCGAGCGCTCGCATTCCAACATTCCGCCGTGCGCAGAATGGCACCCGGCTCGCGGTCACTGCGACCGCAAGCGATCCCCTAGGCAATTCTCATACGCGGGGCGTGCCCCGCGTATGTCTCTGTAGACGAAAACGATCCCTTAACTCAGAAGTGCCACGCGTGATGGTCAGTATGATGACTGATCAGATCCGTCAGGTGGGTCGCGGCATCCGTGTGGTTGGAAGCGGCATCCGTTGCGCCGCTTCCACCCACAGTCGGAGTCGACGTTGTGGACGTCGGGACGATTGCCGGCGAGGCCGTCGTTGCGGTCGTCGCAAGCTGCGAAAAATCGAGCCCATGGTGATGGTGGTGGTGGTGCTGGCCACTATCGGTCGTCGATGTCGAACCACCGGACGAACTGCCGCTGCTTGAGCCCGTGGTCGTGCCGCCGGTGGTCGTACCACCGCCCGCGGCGGAACCTGTGCCGCCGCTCGATCCGGTAGTTGTGCCACCGCTCGAACCGGTCACGGGTGTTGTGCTACCGCCAGAACTGCTCGTCGAGCCTCCGCCGGTGCCTCCAGCCGGAAGCGTCGTGCTCGTGCCGGTGTTGTGCTGCAGAAACACGCTCTGCAGCGCTGACGAACTCTCGAGTGCCGTGTCGCCGTTCTGCGAACCCCACGCATAGGCGTAGTCGAAGGCCGGATGTGGAACGGCCGCCGCCCAATGAGCGAGCATCGTCTGTTCCTGCGCGGCGGTCGGCATCACGTAGTGGCCTCCGCTGTCGTCGGCCCAGTTGCCGCCGCCGAAGGTCTGGAACACCGGGACGATGTGGTCCGCCGAAATCCCCGCGGACTCGGCGGCCGCCACGGCCTTGTCGATCATGCTGTAATCGACCGTGCTCATGTCCGACCGCACCGGATACGGATCGATCCCGAACAGATCGATGTGGGTGCTGGTCGGGTTGTAGGTGTTCGCGTAAGTCGGATTTTCCGAAGACCCCATGTTCATCATGGTGATGAAGGTCTTTGCGCCGGGAACGTTGGCGTGGATATAGTCCGACTCAGCCTTGAGGTTGGCCGCCGTCACCAGCGTATTGTACTGGCCCGTGGGATCCGGCTCATCCTTGAGGTAGAATCCGTAGACTTTCGGATTTCCGATGTAGGCCTTCACTGCGTCAATGAAGCTCTGAGTGACGCCGCTGCCCTGATCAAGGTAGACCATGCCCTGCACGCCGGCCGGCAACGCATTGAGTTCGCTCACCGACGAGACGTCGGCCAAGTTGAAGCCCGCCGCTGCTGGCGCGTAGGTACCCTGCGCGTTGATGTTGTTCCCTGCAGTGTAGTGTAGTGTTGCCAAATCGATTCCCCTATTGTGCTGAATGCCCCCAGCGCCCACAAGTCTGAGCGCAACCGACGTCTCATTGCGGATCAACGTATGTTTACGTTTGAGGCAGGAATTTCGGTTCGATTAGGCGGAACCAAGGGATTATTGTGCCCAAACTTTGGGCGCGCAATTGCGCCACAACGGCCCCGCAAATTTTCCATCCACGGCATTCAACAGTAATTTCAACGGCCTCGCGCGAGATGCGGATGTTCAATCCACGGCCCGTTGCCACATCGCCGACGCACAACGGGATCGCGTCGATGAACGGCGAAACCCAAACCTTTACGAGACCGGGTGGGGTGCGAAACACAACTCGCGCTCTGGTCCATCATCGCGAAGGTATCATCGTCATGCCTGCCCAGCGCCACGCATCATCGTGCTTCTGGTATGAGATCGGGTGACGACCACGCGCCCCTTCAACACCACGAGGCGCGTCGAGCTGAACAATCGGGAGCGGCAAAAAGATCAGTCGGCCGCGGCCACGTCGAGCCGAAAAGCTGATACGACCGGCGGTCTGCGTTTAGCCAGCGTAGTCAATATTGGACCAGCAGGTTGGAGCGCAAGCGGCGACCGTTAGGCTCGATGAAATTCGACCGCTTTCCGCGCTAGAGAGACCCTTGCCTCAAAGCCGGCGAGAAGCCACGCCTTGGATTGCGTGTGACCGGCTTTGCGGGAGCTTTCATTTCCCCACCATGCACTGAATTTGTAGGCGGAGGCGGGCAACGGTCGTCCGAGAATTACTTCGATTTCCGCAAATGTGAGTCGAACGTCCGGGCCCCGCACGTTCCCCAACCTCATTCGCAATGGATCGTAGATAGACATGAACGCCACAATTGTTGCCGCTTCACCCACGCATTCACGTGCGGTGCCTCCCAAAAGGGCAAGCGTTTCCAAGAAGAACGGACGGAATCGTTCAGTGCGCGTTTCGACCTACGTCTCTGAGGAGAGCATGGAGAAAGTTGCTGGCATGGTCGTAATGTGCGCGGCCATCGGCGATCTGGCGCGCGGGCGGGCTGAGTATGGAGCCAACAGTTTCGGGGCCGAGCGGCTGCGTGGGGGCCGACCATAGCTCGAGTAGATAGTCAGGAATGTCTTTGGTTGACACGAATAGCTGCAATATCCGGTTTTCAGCATCATGCTGGTGATCGTGGTGAGCCCTCCCTGCATAAAGAGCAAACAAGCCACGAAAAGCCTCACGGGAAACGACTGACTTCACCATCGCAATGTCCCCCTTAACAACACCCGCGTGGTCATTTAGCCCCACCATAATCGGCGGCGGCTCAACCGCGCTCCATGTTCATGTTCATTTCCATTTCTGCTTGCTCTTCGGACAAGCGCCTTTCGAGGTATTGCCGCTCGATTTCACTTAGATTCGTTTTCAGCAGCCGCCGATATCGATCAATGTTGTTTCTATTGGTTCGCAAACGAACAATTCTTTCTTCGGTCATCGTCCATCTCCCGACGGGCGTCGTCGCAATCATTTCCTAAAAATAATGGTGGTCCCCCACAATGGTGGTCCCACTATGAATAACGGCAGCCGACGTAGGCTGGTCATGATCGCCTGAGCACTGGCGAACACTCAGTCACAATCATTTTTCGACTTCAAGGTTAGTAGGATTGTCTACCAAATCAAGCCCAAACGTGGCGCAAAGGGGGTAGACCGGTCGCGCGCCGGATGTTGCGCCGCGAAGCATCGGGTCGTTACGCGAGCGGGATCATACCCGCAACCGGCTTGATCCGCGTCTCAAGGTGCCGCCGTTCGCCGCAATCTTCACATCGACGAGCAGGCGATCGATGGTGGCAGCGCTGATTACCAGAACACGATCTCGATCCGCCTGGCCAAGCTGCAATCGGCAACGCTCCGTCACCGCCGACACCACTTCGCGCCACGCGCCCATACTGATCTTTTCCGCCAAGGTGGGCGGAGCGGAAGCGAAACCCATCTTGCGCGCTGCAATTCCAAATTTCGGTAAAGTGGAATATTTCTGAGGCGGAGCGTTGATGGGTTTCACCCTTCGACCAAGGGTCTCGGGCGATAGCCGCGTGGAACTTCACGGCTCCATTTTTCAACCGCACATTAGACCCGAGCAATAGGCACCATGAAGGCGGCGCACTGAGAGCGACTTGCACTATTTCACAAGGTGTTACCTGAAGTGCACAGGCATCGTTTCGCGCTTGTGGTTAAATAGGTCCGCCAGGCAACGGGAGAAAGTCTGTGCAGACGTGGATTTCTGCTGCTATCGCCACGATCGTGATCACCGGTTCGGTCAACGCGGCCGATCTCGCGCCAGTGTACAAGGCGGCGCCTGCGGGAGCGGCACCGGTCGCCTACAGCTGGTCCGGGTTCTACCTGGGCGGGAGCGTGGGCGTCATGTGGAGCGGTACAGGGGCGGACCCCGTGTCTTTTACGACCACCGGCGTTGACTTTTCCGGGCGCCAGGCCGTTGGCCAATTTCCGAGGTTCGGCGTCGGTGATACCGCTTTCGCCGGCGGGGCTCAGGTTGGATACAATTTCCAGTTCGGGTCAAATTGGGTCGCAGGTATTGAAGCCGACATCAACTCCAGCGGCCTGAACAAGACCGACACGCGCGTGTTCCCGGCGACCCCTTTCATCGGCGGCGGCATCATCGACGCCAATACCGAATCCGCTACCCAAAAGCTGGGCTGGCTTGGGACCGTACGCGGTCGCCTTGGGTTTACGACCCTGAACAACAGGTTGCTTGCGTTTATGACCGGTGGCCTAGCCTACGGCAGGGTCGATGACAGTATCTATACCATTGGCGTGCCAGACGGCGCTGGCCCATTTCTGATCAGTGCCAACTCGGCGGCGGTTCGCGTGGGGTGGACGGTGGGCGGCGGCCTGGAGTACGCATTTTCCAGCAACTGGAGGGCCAAGTTCGAATACCTCTACTACGATCTTGGCGCGCAAAACCTCACCCTGGATTACGCCCCGCTTCCGGGCGATGCGGGCAATACGATCACGTATAGATTTCGCAATAACGGCAATCTGGTGCGCGTTGGCCTGAACTACGGCTTCTAGAGATAAACGGGACGTCGTCGCCGCGGGTTACCTCTCTGGCCATCCGGCAGAGCCACGCCGTGAGGGTGACAGTTCCTGAGAGCGAGAACGCATCAGGCGCGGCCAATTCGGGCTGAGCATTGACCTGCGGCTCTGTGTTACGGAGATCAAGAATGAGCGATAAGGGTCGACTTGCGGTCGCAATCGGGAATGCTGCGCTACGCGTCTGGGCCGAGCTGCCGCGGGATATCCAGGAGCGCCTCTTCGAAGACGCTGTCAAAGGCGAGGAGTCCCTCCGGCAGGAGCTCGCCGTCTATCTTCACGACCACCATCCACGGACAGCGCATCCCGCCAAACCTACTGCTTTGGCCTGAACACGCTGCGTCGTGTGGTTCAACTTGTTCGAGCGAGGTCGACAAGGCCCAAGGCGGCGACATCTGGCTCGCTCTCGACGAGACCCGTCCGCTCGCCTGATTCTGCATATGGACGAACTGGACGTCGGTCCGGAAGGTCAAGGAGGGCGAGACCACCAACGACCTGTACGCGATCCTGACGATCGAGCGAATGCCGAGGTCGGTGCAACAATTCACCCTCAGGCGATGCCCTTGATCCTGACGGCGCCTGACGAGGTGGAGATCTTGGATGAGAGCCGCTTCGGACGACGCACTGAAACTGCAACGTCCTGAGACGGACGGAGCACTCCAGAGTGTCGCCCGCGGCTTAAGGAGGATCCGGCCGGGCTATTGACTTGGCGACGACGTAAACCGCCTGCCGCAAACTCGAAGCGGACGTATGGTAAGCGATCGGCGGGCCGAAATCACACAATCCCTATTTTTACAGAGCTTCAACGTATCCCATCACGGATCATGTACCCGGCGCCGCGGATCGTGTGCAGCAGCGGCCGCTCGAATCCCTTGTCGATTTTGGAGCGCAGCCGCGAAATGTGCACGTCGATCACGTTGGTCTGCGGATCGAAATGATAGTCCCAGACGTTCTCCAGCAGCATGGTGCGTGTCACCACCTGGCCGGCATGCTTCATCAGATATTCGAGCAGGCGGAATTCGCGCGGCTGCAGCGTCAGCTCGTCCTTGCCGCGGGCGACGCGGTGAGAGAGCCGGTCGAGCTCGAGGTCGCCGACACGGTAAAGCGTATCCTCGGCAGGTCCCCCGCGGCGGCGCGACAGCACCTCGACGCGGGCGAGCAGCTCGGCGAAAGAATAGGGCTTTGGCAGATAGTCATCGCCGCCGGCGCGCAAGCCCTTGATGCGGTCATCGACCTGTCCGAGCGCGGAGAGAATCAGCACCGGCGTCGAGTCGCCCTTGTCGCGCAGCGAGCCGATCAGCGACAGCCCGTCGCGCTTGGGCAGCATGCGGTCGACCACCAGCACGTCGTAATCGCCGTTCTCGGCCATGGCGAGGCCCTCCTCGCCGTCACCGGCGAGGTCGGCAATGTGTCCGACCTCGCGAAACGCCTTCACGAGATAGTCGGCGGATTCGCGGTCGTCTTCAATGATGAGGAGGCGCATCGTGCGTTCGGCGGCGGTCAAGGAGGTCAACCTTCTCTGAACATGGCGCGAGCGGCAATCGCATGCAAGCCAAGCGAACGAGACTTAGGTAGGCAAAAAGGCGGGCGGTGAAGCTGGGGGGACCTCACCGCCCTAGGCCTTCCGACGGAGGGGGGCGTAATTCCACCGGAAGGTAGGCAGGGGGAGCAGGCGTTGCGCTGCTCCCCGGAAGAGTGCCGGCGGCGGGGGCGACTGATGCCGACGACACCCTTCATCTCGCAAGCCTCCTGAGGCTTAGCCCTTGTCAGCCCTTGGCGATGGGCACTGCGACGAAGCGCGACTGGCCGCCGCTCTTCACGCGCATCAGGACGCTGTTCTTGTTGTCGGTCCGCGCCGTGTTGATGGCATCGCGGACTTCTCCGGCGCTGCTCACGCTCTTGCCGCCGACTTCGAGAATCACGTCGCCTTCCTTGAAGCCGCGTTCGGCCGCGGCGCTCTTCGGATCGACTTCGGTGACGACGACGCCGTCCTTGCCGGCGCCGGCCACGGAGTTGGCGGGCGCAACCGTCATGCCGAGCTTCGGCACATCGGTGCCCTTGCTCGCGCCCTTGCCGCTGCCGTTATCGGTGTCGGCCTTGGCCTCAACCGTGTTCGGCAGTTGGCCCAGGGTGAGGTTCACGACCTTGTCCTGGCCCTTGTGCAGCACGTTGAGTTTCACGGTCGCGCCGGGCGCCAACCCGCCGATGGTGCGGGCGAGTTCGCGGGCGTCCTTGACGGATTCGCCGTTGACCGACGTGATCACATCACCGGACTCGACACCTGCCTTGGCAGCCGGACCATTCGCCTGCGGCTCCGCCACCAGCGCACCTTCGGCCTTCTTCATGCCGAGGCTGTCGGCGATGTCGGATGTCACTGGCTGAATCTGCACGCCGATCCAGCCGCGGCTGACCGAACCCTTGTCCTTGAGCTGCGCCACTACGCTCTTCACCGTGCTGGCGGGGATCGAGAACGCGATGCCGACGCTGCCGCCGGAGGGCGAGTAGATCGCAGTGTTGACGCCCATCACCTCGCCGTTGGTGTCGAAGGCCGGACCGCCGGAATTGCCCTTGTTCACGGGCGCGTCGATCTGGATGAAATCGTCATACGGACCGTTGCCGATATCGCGACCGCTGGCCGAGACGATGCCGGCGGTCACGGTGCCACCGAGGCCGAACGGATTGCCGACCGCGAGCACCCAGTCGCCGATCCGCGGCTTGCCGTCGGCGAGCTTGGCGAACGAGAAGTTCGAGCCGCCCTCGACCTTGATCAGCGCGAGATCAGTGCGCTGGTCTGTGCCGATCACCTTGGCGCTGTAGGTCTTGCCGTCGTCGGTGGTGACCTCGACCTTGTCGGCGCCGTCGACCACGTGGTTGTTGGTCACGGCAAAACCGTCAGCGGAGATAAAGAAGCCGGAGCCCTGGCCCTGCACGACGCGGCTACGACCACCCTTCTGGCCCGGGAAACCATCGGGACCGCCAAAGCGGCGGAAGAAACGCTCCATCGGCGAGCCCGGCTGGAACGGCGAGGCGGAATCATCACCGTCGTCGTTGCTCGCAGCCTTCTCCTTGATGTTGACTTTCACCGAGATGACCGAGGGCTTCACCCGCTCAACGATGTCGGCAAAGCCGATCGGACGTTCGACCTTCTTGACCTCGTTGTTGACCTGCGCGTGCGCCGGGGTGGAGAACAGGTCGGTCGGCGACGTCGACGGGCTGAAGCCGTGAACGGCGATGCCGAGACCGGCGACGACCGAGGCCATCAGCGCGATTCTGCGGGCGGAGAACACCGAACGGCGGGGCAGCCGGTGGGACGGAAGGTTCGTGAAATCGGGACGGTCGGTCATGCAGAGCTCCAGGGCCTTGAAATCCATTCGGTGCCTGATAGTGGCACCTTACGGAGCTGAAGATGGGGGCTTCCGCCTTACCGCGCGCTGGCTGGGGGGTTAAACTTTTGTAATGAAGCATGGTCCGCGATGCGGCAGTTTATCACAGGCCAAAAGTCGCAGCGTTACAGGAACTTAATAGGGTTTCGGCGACGGATGCCGATGAGCCCACCGACCAACTAATTAGGGCGAACTCGCTTCGTCGGACATCAGCGCCGCAAGCCGCGCTTCTTCCTCAGGCGTCAGCGGCGGCGGCACATCTGCGCCAGCCTGCACGCGGCGTCGGTTTTGCCGCCACAGCGCGAAGCCGCCACCGGCCAGCAGCAGCGGCGCGAGCAGCCACAACAGCATGGTCTGCCGTTCGAAGCGTGGCTTCAGCAGCACGAACTCGCCGTAGCGCGCGACCAGGAAGTCGAGCACCTGCGAATTGCTGTCGCCGGCCGCGATCCGCTCCCGCACGAGGAGCCGCAGATCGCGCGCGAGCGGCGCATCGGAATCATCGATCGACTGGTTCTGACAGACCATGCAACGCAACTCGCGCGACAATTCGCGGGCGCGGCCTTCCTTCACGGGATCTGACATGACCTCGTCGGGCTGCACGGCGTGCACCGCGGGCATAGCCAGCAGCATGAGTGCGACGATCGCAGACATCATCCGGCGCATCGGATCACTCCGCCGGTTGCAGGCGTTGCTTGGCCCGCGCCGGCTTCGGCGCACCGACCCGCAAGCGCCGGTCGGACAGCGACAGCATGCCGCCGAATGCCATCAGCACGGGGCCCCACCAGATCAGCAGCACCAACGGCTTGTGATAGATACGCACGGCGATCGCGCCTTCGGCGGTGACGTCACCGAGCGAGATGTAGAGCTGGCTCGCGCCGCGGGTCAAAAGCGCAGCTTCCGTGGTGGAGGAGCCGCGTGTTGTGAAGCTGCGTTTCGACGGCGTCATGACGCTGAGAGCGTTGCCACCCCGACTGACGTTGAACTGGGCGATCATCTCGCGGTAGTTCGGCCCCTGGCGCTCGAGCAAACCGTCGAGCTTCAGATCATATCCGGCGACCTGCGCGACGTCGTTCGGCTTCATCGTCGCGATATATTCGCTATTCCAGGTGGTCTCGCAGACGATCCCGATCAGCGCGACACCCAGACCGGCATGCGCGAACACCGTACCCCATGCCGAGCGCGGCAGGCCGCGGGCGCGGTGCAGCGTCGTTGCGAACGGCAGGCGAAACAGGCCGGTTCTTTCGGCCAGATCCGTCACGGCCCCGGCGATGACGAACACGCCAAGCCCGATTGCCAACGGCGCCAACGCGCTGCCGCCGCGCGTCCAGGCCCAGACAAGAGCGATCACAACGAGGCCTGCGACGCCGGCCGCGAGCAGGCGCTGGGTGACGCCGAGCAGATCGCCCCGCTTCCATGCCAGCATCGGCCCGAACGGCACGGCCAGCAGCAGCAGAACGAACAGCGGAGCGAAGCTGAGATTATAGAACGGTGCGCCCACCGACATCTTGAAGTCGGCAAGCACTTCCATCGCCAGTGGATAAAGCGTTCCGAACAGCACCACCGCACAGGCCACCGTGAGCAGCAGATTGTTCAGCACCAGCGCGCCCTCTCGCGAGATCGGCGCGAACAGGCCACCCTGCTTCAACGAGGTCGCGCGTCCCGCGAACAACGACAGGCTGCCGCCGATGAACAGGCAGAGGATCAGGAGAATGAATACGCCGCGGGTCGGATCATTGGCGAAAGCGTGGACGGAGGTGATGACGCCCGAGCGCACCAGGAAGGTGCCGAGCAGCGACAGCGAGAAGGTCAGGATCGAAAGAAGGATCGTCCAGACCTTCAGCGCGTTGCGCTTCTCCATCACCAGCGCCGAATGCAGCAGCGCAGTGCCGGCGAGCCACGGCATCAGCGACGCATTCTCGACCGGGTCCCAGAACCACCAGCCGCCCCAGCCGAGCTCGTAATAGGCCCAGTAGGAGCCCATCGCGATGCCGAGCGTCAGGAAGATCCAGGCGACCAGCGTCCACGGCCGCACCCAGCGCGCCCAGGCCGCGTCGATCCGCCCCTCGATCAGCGCCGCGATCGCGAAGGAGAACGAGATCGAGAAGCCGACATAGCCGAGATAGAGCATCGGCGGATGCACGGCGAGACCAATGTCCTGAAGCACCGGATTGAGGTCGCGCCCCTCGATCGGCGGATTGACGATGCGCAGGAACGGATTCGAGGTGATCAGGATGAAGAGATAGAAGGCGCTCGCGATCCAGGCCTGGACTGCGAGCACATGCGCACGCAGTGACAGCGGCAAATTGTTGCCGAAGGCGGCAACGAGACCGCCGAAGAGCGCCAGGATCGACACCCACAACAGCATCGAGCCTTCATGGTTTCCCCACACCCCGGTAATCTTGTAGATCAACGGCTTCATGGAGTGGGAATTCTCGTAGACATTGGCGACGGAAAAATCCGAGGTCACGTGCAAGGTCACGAGGGCGATGAATGACGCGCCGACGAACAGGAGCTGCGCCAGCGCGGTGGAGCGCGCCACGTTCATCAGCGCGGGATCGCGCAAGCGTGCGCCGATCATCGGCACGAAGGACTGGATCAGCGCCAGCGCGAGCGCCAGCACCAGCGCGTAATGTCCAGCTTCCGCGATCACCGCACCGCTCCCTGTGAATTGCCCTGCGCCGTCGTCGCCGAAGGCTTGATGCCATCAGACGCCTTGGCGCCGTAGTCGTCCTTCCAGTGCCCCTGCTTCTTCAGGGCATCCGCAACATCCTTGGGCATATAGGTCTCGTCGTGCTTGGCGAGCACGGTGTCGGCCTTGAACACGCCGTTGGCGTCGAGCGCGCCTTCGGCGACGACGCCCTGCCCTTCGCGGAACAGATCGGGCAAAATGCCCTTATAGGCGACGGGCAGCTTGGCGCCGCCGTCGGCGACTTCAAACGTCACCGCGAGATTGTCGCCGCGCTGGAGCGAGCCCGGCTGAACCAGGCCACCGAGACGAAAACGCTTGCCCGGCTGGACATGCTTTTCGGCCACCATGGTCGGGGTCGAGAAGAACACGATGGAGTCGCGCAGAGCATTGAGCACCAGCGCGGCCGCGAGCGCGAGCACTGCGAGCGAGCCGCCGATGATGGTCATACGTCGCTGCTTGCGCGTCATGGCGTATCCGTTCTCCGCTCGTCTCGTGCTGCGACTCTCATCCGTCGAGCCCGAGAGTCTTGAGGCCTTCGTTGAGCTGGCGCAGTCGTTCGGAATCTTTGGCAACCGCCTGGCGGGCGTCGGTCGAGGCGCCCAGGGCCTTGTCGCGATCGCCCATCACCTGATAGGCGCGCACCAGACGCAGCCAACCCTCGACATCGTCGCCGTTCTGCTTGAGGCGCGTGGCGAGGCGTTCGACCATGCTGCGGATCATCGCGTTGCGATCGCCGTCGTTCATCTCCTTGGACGCTGCGATCGTCTCGTCGGACAGCGCCGGCATCGTTACGCCGCCACCGCCGACCCGGGCGAGCGAGGTCTGCACCAGGTGCCGCCACGGCGCATCCGCCGGCGCTTTCGCCAGCAGCGCCCGCCAGATATTGGCCGCATCATCCTTGCGGCCGTCCTGCTCGGCAGCGAGCCCAAGGAAGTAGTTCGCCTTGGGGTCGTCGGCGCTGAGCGCATGCGCACGCTCGAACTCGGTCTTGGCTTCCGCCGTCACCACGCCGCTGGCGGCGGCCGCGATCGCTTCGCCGAGATCGGAGCGGCGCTCCGCGCTCTCGCCGTTATAGGCGATCGAATTGCGGTAGGCGCGCACGGCGTCGTCGAAGCGGCCGAGCCGCTCCAGCACCGGAGCGAGCACATTCCAGCCGCGGCCATCGGTCGGATTCTTTTCCAGATGCTGCTGGACCTGTGCCACGAGATTCTCGAGCGACTGCGCCATGCCCTGGCCCGCTCCGCGCTCCCGCTGCGCCAGCGGGAAGTCGCGAAGCGCGGGCGAACCGAGCGGAACGTAAATCGCGGCCGCGACCAAAGGCAGGCCGACCAGCGCCAGCACGGCAGCCGCGCGGCGCCATTTCAGACTGGATGTCGGCGCCAGCGCAGCCTCGCTCCCGGCAGCGGCGAGCAGCCTGCGGCTGATCTCGACGCGCGCCGCCTCGGCTTCAGGTAGCGCGATCAGTCCTGAGGCGAGATCACGCTCGATCTCGGCCAGCTGATCCTTGTAGACCGCGACCTCGCTGCCTTGATTGTCAAGGCGTCCGCCACGGCCGAGCGGCCAGAGCACGGCGAATATCGCCGCGACGGTCATCAGCGCGAACACGAACCATAGCATCATCTGGCAAGCTTCCGGCAGCGCGCGAGCCGCGCCTGCAGGTGGCTTTACACCACGGCCGGACGATGCGGCAATTGACAATTGTCAATTTGGCGCGAGCGCACATAGTCCGAAATGGTGAAAATCCAATGGCTTAGCTGATCTCGAAGTCAGCGCTTTGAGCGGCGTCCTCGCCATGCCCGTTCAAGGCCCTCAGGAAGTATGTTCCCGGCCCGATTGCGTCAGGCAATCTAATGCGCAACGCCCCGACTGGAACGGGCGACGCAACCCTGGTGACGGTCTCAGGCAGCTGCCGACCGCTTGCCTTCTCGACCAGCACCACCTTCGCGCCGACCATCAGCCTTTGATATTTGGCAACAATGACGCGGTTTTCAATTTCGATGGAGCTGATAACGGGTTTCATGCGCCCACAGATAGAAATTCCAGAAGCTTGCACGGAGACCGTAGGGCCCACAACCGGCATCGTCAACTACAAATTGTGATCACGAAAAGATGCGCCTGGATCAGCTTGCGCGGGTCGATTTGCGCTCGCCCGTCGCCGCGTTCTCTGCGGCGCGGCTCATCAGCGAGGCATAATCATCGCCGAACAGCACCTGGCAGAAGCGGATCGCGGCCTGCACCTGCTGCTGCCGGTAGGTGCGAACCTTGTGATCGGCGGCGCGGAGCGACTGCACCAGCTGCTCGGTCGACCGCTCCACATATTGCTGCAGGTCGGAATAGGTGCGCAGCGTCACCTCGTTGATCGCGAGCTCGCTGGCATAATTGCGGCAAGTTGCGACGAAATCGATCAGCGCCACGGTTTCCTCGACCTCGGTGCTGTCGATCCGTGCGCCCGGCGGAATGTCCTTCTCGGCGCGCTGGCGCAGGATGCGGCGGACGCGGCCGGGAACGCTGTCGATCTCGGACTGAAGCGCGTTGGAGATGTCGGCCCGGATCGAGGTCAGCTGCTTGCCCCAGGGGGAATCGTTGCGCAGATCGAGCTCGGTGCGCAGGCCGCGCACGCCGTCATGCAGCGCCTTCAGATTGTCGGCGACGGTCTCGAAATGGCCGCGCTTGATATCCATGCGCAAATTGGCGGCAACACGCGTCAGATCGTGCAGGGCGATCGTGACGGCGACGCCGTAGGGCGTTGCCGCGACGCGGATCTCGTCGTCGGACGCGGCGATCTTGATAGCGAGGCGAATGATCTGCCACGGCGCGGTCATCCGCTGGACCACCACCGACATCGCAAATGGCAACATTTGCGGGGTCTGGAGCACGGGAATGTTGAGCGCAGCGGTCACCGAGGCGATCTGGGGATCGCCGAATGCGCGCAGGAAGCGCGGCAGTTTTTCATTGAGTGTGCCGATGGCCTCGCGAACGGCGAGCACCGCGCCGATCGAATAGAGGTCCTCGATCACGTTGGGTGGACCGACGCGGGCAAGCGCGCGCGACTTGTCGCCGCCACCGGGCCCCGTCAGCTCGAAGATGGCGCCCGCGGCCACGGCCTGGAGCTTGAGCGCCAGCGCCTCGACCTGTCCCGCACTGTCTGACGCTGGCATGCGTGCCAGCGCCGCCTCGAATTCTGCCAGCTTGTCCGGGGCGCCATCGCGGCCGAGCCATTGCCAGATCGGATGTAGCGAGGAGCGGCGAATCTGTCCGGCCCGGGTCGGCGCACCGGCCTCGACCAGGAAGGGTTCCAGCACCTGGAACAGCAATCGCGACAGATCGTCGGTGCGCGGCGGCGGAGCTTCGTCGACCTCGGTCTTGCGCACAATTTTGCGCAGCTGCTCGAGCACGAGGGTCGCTACAGCGGTGTCCTGGCCGCGCTCAAGCGCGCGCTCGAACTCCCGCATCAGCAGCGCCTGCGCCTGCGGCGGGAGCTGCGCGAGATATTCCCTCAGCCGCTCGATCGATGTCTGGCTCATGCGCCCGGGTAATGCACGGTAAAATGGCGGACGTAGGATGCGTCCTGCACGATCATAGGTGGGTGCGCCTTAAGAAGCCGTTGAGGAAGTCGCTCCGAATACCTCGGGTTTCACCCGGAAGCCCAAATAATCGTTTGGGATCAGAGGATTATATTCCCGGCAGCACCAGCTCTGCCCGCAGGCCCCCGATTGGCGCGCTGCCGAGCGAGAGGCTGCCGCCATAGAGGGCGGCAAGGTCGGTCACGATCGACAGCCCGAGCCCGGAGCCCGGCTTGGATTCGTCGAGCCTTTGGCCGCGCCGGGAGACCTGGGCTCGCTCGGCCTCGGAAAGACCGCGCCCGTCGTCATCGACGATGAGCCGCAGCCGGGGGCCTGCGCCGGCCTGCGGGGCCTCGACCAACACCTCAATGAAGACGCGCGAGGCTGCCCATTTGCAGGCATTGTCGACGAGGTTGCCGACCATCTCCTCCAGATCCTGCCGCTCACCGCGGAATTTCGCCGACGGATCGGCCTTGGCCTCGACGGCAATGCCGCGGCCGCGGTGGATCTTCTCCATGGTCCGTCGCAATCCTTCGATGGCGGGCGCAACCTCCGTCACGGTACCGACGATCGAGACGCGGGCCGCGATGCGGGCGCGCTCCAGGTGATGGGCGAGTTGGTTGCGCATCACGTCCGCCTGCTCCATCACCTTGGCCGAGAACGGATCGGCGGCATGCGTTCCGGCCTCATTGACGATCACCGACAGCGGCGTCTTGATCGCATGCGCGAGATTGCCGACATGGGTGCGGGCGCGCTCGACGATCTCGCGATTGGCATCGATCAGCGCGTTGGTCTCGCGCGCGAGCGGCGCGATCTCGACCGGGAATTCGCCCTCGAGCCGCTCCGCCCGCCCGGAGCGGATGTCGGCGATCGATTCCGAGATGCGCTTGAGTGGCGCGAGACCGAAGCGGACCTGGAACACGGTGGTCAGCAGCAGCACGATGCCGAGCGCGGTGAAGGTGCCGCCGAGATAATAGTCGAAGCTGCGCGTCTCGTCGAAGATCTCGGTGTCATCGCCGGCGACGCTGACAAGGTATTTGCCGTCGGCGCCGAGATCGACGGGACGCTCGACCATGCGCAAATTCTGCCCCTCCGGCCCGTCGACATAAGCGAGGCGAATGCCGGCCGCGGTGAGCTCGGTGCCCTGGTCTTCCAGTTTCGGCAGCTTCTTGTCCCAGAGCGAGCGCGAGGACCGTACTTCCGGCTTCTCGGTGTCGGTGCGCGTGATCTGCCAGTACCAGCCGGACAGCGGCAGCTCGAACAGGGGCTCGCCGAGCGACTGGAACTGACGGTCCGGCGGCTCGTCGGGGGTGGCGACCTCGGCGATCAGGGTGCGGAGATAGAGGTTGAGCCGGCGATCGAAGGCGCGCTCGGTCGCGTTCTTGTAGACCGACGACAGCACCACCCCGGTGATGGCCAGGATCACCACGAGCCAGGCTGTCGCCGACAGGAACAGGCGGTTGGCAAGCGAGCTGGCGGGCATCGGAATGATCCCGGAAGCCCGAGGGGGCATGGCGTCGGCGGTCATGGCACGACCAAGGCCCCTGTCCGATCGCTCGTCAAGCCCAGATCACTCAAGCCCCGTTTCAAGCCCCCTGGGGTGGCGGGGTCAGGAGATAGCCGAGGCCGCGGACGGTCTGGATGATGTCGACGTCGAGCTTCTTGCGGATACGGCCGACGAAGACTTCAATCGTGTTGGAGTCGCGGTCAAAATCCTGGTCGTAGAGATGCTCGACCAGCTCCGTGCGCGACACGACGCGCCCCGAATGGTGCATGAGGTAGGCCAGAAGCCGATATTCGTGCGAGGTCATCTTGACGGGATTGCCGGAGACGCTGACCCGGCCCGTTCGGGTGTCGAGCGTGACTGGTCCGCAGCTCAATTCGCTCTGGGCATGCCCGGTCGAGCGGCGCAGCAGCGCGCGGATCCGCGCCAGCACCTCCTCCAGATGGAACGGCTTTGCGACGTAGTCGTCGGCGCCGGCATCAAAACCCTGGACCTTGTCGCTCCAGCGGTCGCGCGCGGTGAGGATCAGCACCGGCATGGTGCGGCCGTTGCGGCGCCAGGCTTCCAGCACCGAGATGCCGTCCTTCTTCGGCAGGCCGATATCGAGCACCACGGCGTCATACGGCTCGTTGTCGCCGAGATAATGCCCCTCCTCGCCGTCGAAGGCGCGGTCGACGACATAGCCGGCGTCCGTCAGCGCCTTTGTGAGCTGACGATTGAGATCGGGGTCGTCCTCAACAACGAGCAGGCGCACGCTTCTCTCCGAGATGGCTGCATCAACTACGCCAGAGATGAGCAATTCCGGCGTGAACTGAATATGAACGCGGGGAACCGACCGCGTTACTTTTTGGTCATATACGACGTGTTCGGAACAGACGCGACTGCGCCCGCCAATCGACGGGGCGAGCCGGCGGCATGACGGGCGCAATGTGCGGCGTGTCGCAGCGAGTGGGAAGGTCCGCCCTTCCCGTAGAATTGGCCGTCAGGTCCGGAAGAACACGAACCAGATGACGGCGAGAATCAGGATCGCAAGCCCGGTCGAGATGGCAAGCAGCGCGGCCACCGACGGGCCAGGCTCGCCTTGGCGCGCCTCGGTTGCAGTTTCGACGATCTGACGGTCCTCGCGTGTGGTTGCCATGGTGGCCTCAATCTCTGAAAGTCGCCTCCGATGACCGCGACGTCATCACGGCCCTGTGTCCAGAGCCAACGCCCCATCCGAATTGATGTTCCGGTTTTTGCCATTGGATTGGGCCGAACCGCGAGGTCAGCGACTGGTTAACGCAGTTGCAAGAATCCGCACCGAGCCGTGTATGATTCGCAGTTCCTCGATGGTATCCTCGTCTTCTGTCCCTGTTGCGTTTGGAGTAACCCATGGCCCCCCGTGCCAATTGGAAGGGTTTTTTGCGCCTCTCGCTCGTGACCTGCCCGGTCGCGCTGTATCCGGCCACTTCGGATACCGAGAAGGTCTCGTTCAACCAGATCAACCGCAAGACCGGCCACCGGATCAAGTACCTCAAGGTCGACGCCGAGACCGGCGACGAGGTGACCTCCGAGGACATCGTCAAGGGCTACAAGGTCGACACCGATACTTACATCGAAGTCACCAAGGACGAGCTCGACGACATCGCGCTGGACTCGACCCACACGATCGAGATCGACGAGTTCGTGCCGAAGACCGACATCGACAGCCGCTATCTGATCCGCCCCTATTACCTCGTGCCTGACGGCAAAGTCGGCCACGACGCGTTTGCGGTGATCCGCGAGACCATCCGCAGCATGGACAAGGTCGCGATCGGCCGCGTGGTGCTGACCAACCGCGAGCACATCATTGCACTCGAGCCGCTCGAAAGCGGACTGATGGGCACGCTGCTGCGTTACCCCTACGAGGTCCGCAGCGAGGGCGAATATTTCGACGACATCCAGGACGTGAAGCTGACAAAGGACATGCTCGACCTCGCCAAGCACATCGTCGAGAAGAAGTCCGGCGCGTTCGAGCCCGAGTTGTTCGAAGACCATTACGAAACCGCGCTGATCGATCTCATCAACAAGAAGCGTTCGGGCGCACCGATCGCAGCCAAGGCCACACCGAAGAACGGCGGCAACGTCATCAACCTGATGGACGCCCTGAAGAAGAGCCTCGCCAGCGAGAAGGACACGGCTCCCGCGGCGAAGGTCTCCAAGGAGACCGCGAAGGAGACCGTCAAGGCCAAGAAGCCGAAGAAGCGCGTCGAGGGCCAGCGCGAGATGCTGCTGCCGATCTCGGGCAAAGGCGGCAAGGACGCCGCCGCCAAGGAAGCGGCTCCGAAAAGGGCCGAAAAGCCGGTGCGCACGACGACGCGGACCAAGAAGGCTGGCTGACGGCATCGCCTCACCGATCGCGCTGTGACGTCTCCCCTCAACGATCGGGCTGCCTGACATGCCCTGGTCGACGCCGTTCGACGATCCGATCGGCTTGCGCGGTGGACGCAGGCTGCGCACGCTGCAAGAGGCCGCCGACTTCATCGTGCAGCTGCCTGAAGCCGAGCAGCAGGAGCCGCGCTGGCAGACCGCGATCGAGATGCTGATCAACGCAGCCGAGACCGGTGGCGGCTGGCTGATGTTCGCGCGCGTCGGCATGCTGCGTGCGTTGAACGCGGGCGACCGGCGCGGATGAGCCGTGATCGGCATGCTTGCTGATCGGTTAACGAACAGCCTCAGCAATCCCTTAAGCGGCCGGGTCACTTTCGGCGCGACGATGCCATCGTGTCGCACCGAGTATTCCTACGGAAGCTAAAATTAACTTCCGATTCCCCTTGCGCGCACCATGGTCCGGCCATCGATTGAGCCAGGGTTCGCAGCTTCGTGCCGCAGCAGGACGCCAGAAAGAACTACATCGGCATCGTGAACGACACGACCGAGGACGAGCGCGTCGCCGACAATGCGGCGCGCATGCAGCCGCATGTGGTGGGCTATCTGGTCGACTGTCTCGCGGCCGTGCTGGGACGCGCGCGCAAGGATGCGCCGGGACGCACCACCACGGGTTGAGGCGGGCCGGCTTTCCTTCATTTCAATTGGATAATGAAACCTTCGTTTAACGGCTGTTACGTTAAGACACAGCGGACAAGGTTCGGCCGAGCCTTGCATATTTGACGCGCGAAAATGCCCGTCGATCAATTTACCAGTTTGATAACGCCGCGCGCCCACATTGGACCGGATCATGAGGAGTTGGCGATGATTTTGCTCAGGTCTTTTCTTGCCGATGAGAAAGCCGCCACCGCGATCGAGTACGGCCTGATCGCCGCCGGCGTCGCCCTTGCCATCGTGACCGTCGTGACCAACACGGGCAGCGCCCTGCTCAGCAACAAGTTCAACTCGATCAGCGCGGCGACCAAGTAACGCTATCTCGTCATTGCGAGCGCAGCGAAGCAATCCAGGATCTCTCCGCGGAGACGGTCTGGATTGCTTCGCTGCGCTCGCAATGACGGTGTCTGGGGCATTCGCTTCGCTCTACCCATCCTCCAAGCTCCCCATTTCCGTCACCTTTGACGATCATTTTAGTCCTGATATTCTTCAGGGCGTGGCACGACGCGCCATGCTGTCAATCATTGAACCTACTGTTTGAGGGATGCGGATGAGACGCACGACCGTCCTGGCTCTCAGCCTCATCTTGGTCGGCATCTGCACGCAAGACAGCGCGAGGGCTCAAACCGCACCGCCGGTTTCGCTGAGCCCGCCCAAGGCATCGCCTCCGCGCGCGGGCGTGAAGAATTCCCCGGCAACGTCCAACAGGGTGTCGCCGGCACCGGCGACCAGCGGACCTCCACAATTGCCGAATTCTGCTCCTGCCGCCGACTATGACGGCTTCAGCGCCGGCACTGACGACAATGACGCACCTAGCCAGCTGGCGCCGCCTGTGAGGTCACGCGCAGCGAAGGGCTCCAGTCGGGATACAAATGGCCCCGACGCGCAGTCATCGATTGATCAGGAAGACGAGGCATTGAAGCGAAAGCTGACCATCTGCAAGAATTGCAGCAAATAGGAAGGCTATCGACCGCTGGCGAAAACTCCTCACCGCTGTAGCCGCCGGCAAGCTCGTAATCCGGATCGAGCGCTGTATTCGGTCCACAAGCGCTAGTCGACATTCACAATCCTGGTTTATTGGCCCTGGCGCTTTCGTAGCTTGGAAAAGTCCAGTTGAAACTGTGCGCGGCGAGCTGCTTCGCAGCCAGCTCCGGCAATTTGAGCGGAGGACATTTATTGATCTGTCCTAGGATCTCCGTCGCAGCGCGGGCATATCTCTCGGTGCGTTCCGGATTCTCCAGCATCGGCGGACGCCCGTAGGTGCCGTCCTGCCGGTAGTCGAATCTGACAACGATAGCCGGGCCCCTTCGCAACGGCGTCCAACACTTCTGGAAGTTGGCTTTGAGTGCCGCGTTGATCGATGTGCTGATCGCTGCGTACGACGTCTGGTCTTTCTCGTGCGTAAACTGGAATTCCTGTTTGACGGAATGCCGGACGCGACCAAAGGGGTCCACGATAAACGGTTGACAGCTGCGCAGCTGTTTGAGGGCGACCTCGACGTCCGCGCGGAACTCGTCGCTATCCACGGGATCTACGACCTCGGGTTCTCCGTCAATCATTCCGTTCGCCGCGATGGTTGCCCGCAACTTCACCTTGTCTTGCACATTGCTCGCTTGCTGCGAAAAACATTTCTGAATGCTGCGGTGAAATTCGTCCACTTGCCACGCGGTGTACCCGCCGTATTCGGCAGACGAGGCTGTACCGACCAAGCACAGCGAGATCATTAGCCAGAGGTAACGCATTTTCAGATTGAGCCCTTCGCGCTTGAGATCATATTTTGCACGGTCACAATTGTAAATTGAGCCCCATCGCTTGAGCATCCCGCCCGCCCGTAGCCCGGATGGAGCGAAGCGTAATCCGGGGCGGTGTCCCGCGAGCGCGATTATCCCGGATTACGCTGCGCTCCATCCGGGCTACCGCAGCGCGCTGCATAGCTGACTGTCGTCTCCCCGCGCTTTACCCTCCCCGCATTTCCTGATCCTCTCTCCCTAATCGGCCGGACCAACCGGCCTCGCCAGGGAGAGAGACGCCATGAAGCTCGGCACCGCCATTGCGGAAATCATGCGGCGCGAGGGGATCGAGATCCTCTGCGGCTATCCCGTCAATCATCTGATCGAGCACGCGGCGAAGGCCGAGATCCGCCCCGTGATGGTGCGCCAGGAACGCGTCGGGGTGCACATGGCGGATGCGATCTCACGCGTCACGTCCGGACGCACGATCGGCGCGTTCTGCATGCAGCATGGGCCGGGCGCGGAGAACGCGATGGGCGGCATCGCGCAGTGCTATGGCGAATCCGTTCCAGTGCTGGTGCTGCCGATGGGCTATCAGCGCCGCCTTGCGCATATCGAGCCGAACTTCAATTCCAGCGAGGCGATGAAGCCGTTTTCGAAATCGTCCGAGCCGATCATCCTGGCAGCCGAGGTCACCAACATTTTTCGGCGCGCCTTCACCAAGCTGAAGAACGGCCGCGGCGGACCGGTGATCGTGGAAATTCCCGCCGACATGTGGAACGAGGAGGTGCCGGAACCGCTGAACTACACGCCGGTGCTGCGCACCCGCTACGGCGCCGACCCTGTTCATGTGAAGGAAGCCGCCACCCTGCTCGTCAACGCGAAGCGTCCGGTGATCTATGCCGGCCAGGGCGTGCATTACGCGCAGGCGTGGCCGCAATTGAAGCGGCTGGCGGAGCGGCTCGCCATTCCCGTCACCACCAGCCTCGGCGGCAAGTCCTCATTCCCGGAGACGCATCCGCTCTCGCTCGGCTCCGGCGGGCTTGCGGTGCCGCGCGCGGTGCCGAAATTCCTCACTGAAGCCGACGTCATCTTCGGCATCGGCTGCTCCTTCACCGAGACGAGTTTTGGCATCGCGATGCCGAAGGGCAAGACCATCATCCATTCGACGCTCGATCCGAACCACCTCAACAAGGATGTGGAAGCCAGGATCGGCCTCGTCGGCGACGCCGGGCTCGTGCTCGATGCGCTGCTGGAGGAGATCGGCAAAACCGTTACCGCCGATCGCGACGCCTCGGCGGTCACGGCCGAGATCGCGGCCTCACACAAGGAGTGGCTGGCCAAATGGATGCCGAAGCTCACCAGCAATGATGCGCCGCTCAACCCCTATCGCGTGCTGTGGGACTTGCAACACACCGTCGACATCGACAACACCATCATCACCCATGATGCCGGCAGCCCGCGCGACCAGCTCTCGCCATTCTGGAAGGCGGTGACGCCCCTCTCCTATCTCGGCTGGGGCAAGACGACGCAGCTCGGCTACGGCCTTGGCCTCGCCATGGGCGCAAAACTCGCAAAACCCGACAAGCTCTGCATCAATGTCTGGGGCGATGCGGCGATTGGTTTCACCGGCATGGATTTCGAGACCGCGGTGCGGGAGCGCATCCCGATCATGTCGATCCTGCTCAACAATTTCTCGATGGCGATCGAACTGAAGGTGATGCCGATTTCGACCGAGAAATATCGCTCGACCGACATTTCCGGCGACTATGCCGCGATGGCGCGCGCCTTTGGCGGCTATGGCGAACGGGTGACCAGGCCGGAGGACATCATCCCCGCGATCAAGCGCGGCATCCAGAAGACAAGGGAAGGCATCCCTGTGCTGCTGGAGTTCATCACCAGCAAGGAGACTGAGGTGTCGCGGCCGGGCACGTGAGATAGAAGCAGCGCCGCGGGTGCTGGCTCCGGCCGCAGGAGATGTGATAATCCGGCCTGGTGCCGCGCCTGTCGCGGCATTCAGCCGGAATGCGAATGACCATCCCTTCCAACGATGCTGCCGGGATTGATGAGCTCAAGCGGCAATTGCAGTCAGCCGCAGCCGAGAACGCGCGGCTGCGCGATCGCCAAAACGCCAGCGCCGAGATCCTGCGCGCTATCGCGGCTTCCCCGTCGGATGCCCGGCCGGTCTTCGCGGCGATCGCGTCCAGTTCCAAGCGATTGCTCGGCGGCTTCTCCGCCACCGTGCTCCAGTTCATCGGCGATGAGCTGCACCTCGTGGCGTTCACGCCGACCAGCCCGGAAGGCGACGAGGGGCTGAAGGCGTCGTTCCCGCGGCGGATCGAGGATTTTCCGACCTTTGCGCTGGTCCGCGGCGGCGAGACGATCCAGTTTCCCGACAGCGAGGCCGGCGAAGTCCCGGAGCTGAACCGCGACCTCGCGCGACTACGCGGCTTCCGCAGCGTGCTGTTCATGCCGCTGATGAACCGGGGCACGGCGGTCGGCATGATCAGCGTCACCCACGCCGAGCCCGGTGCGTTTGCACCCGACCTCGTGCAGTTGCTCCAGACCTTTGCCGACCAGGCCGTGATCGCGATCGAGAATGCGCGGCTGTTCAACGAGACGCGCGAGGCGCTGGAGCGCCAAACCGCCACCTCCGACATTTTGAAGGTGATGGCGGCTTCGCCCTCCAACGTGCAGCCGGTGTTCGACGCCATCGCGGCCAATGCCAATCGGCTGATCGGCGGCTTCTCCACCGCCGTACTGCGCTATATCGACGGCGCCGCGCATCTTGCGGCCTTCACGCCGGGCGATCCGGCCGGCGATCGCGTGCTGCAGGACTCGTTCCCGGTGCCGTTCGCGCAGTTTCCGGCCTACCGGCTCGTGGCCAACGGTCAATCGGCGCAGTTGCCCGATACCGAGCTTGAGCCAGCCGCACGCGACATCGCGCGCGCCCGCGGCTTTCGCAGCATGCTGTTCACGCCGCTGATGAGCGAGGGCGAAGCCAAGGGCGTCATCATCGCCACGCGGCGCACGACCGGCGCGTTCGCCGAGCATCATGTGCGGCTGTTGCAAACCTTCGCCGACCAGGCCGTGATCGCGGTCAAGAATGTCAGCCTGTTCAACGCCACCAGGGAGGCGCTCGAGCGGCAGACTGCGACAGCCGATATCCTCAAGGTGATTGCGGCCTCGCCGGCGGATGTCACGCCGGTGTTCCAGGCCATCTCCGACAGCGCCAAGGCACTGGTCGGCGGCCATTCCTCCACCGTCACCCGCGTCATCGACGGTATCCTGCATCTGGCCGCCTTCACCACCGACAACGAGGCTGGCAATGCGGAGCTGCTCAGCACATTCCCGGCGCCGCTGTCGTCGTCAGGCATTCACAGCCGGGTCGCGATCAGCGGCGAGTTCGCCTTCCGCAGCGACATGCAGAACGAGACAGACCTCACGGAAGCGATGCGGGAGCTGGCGCGGACGCGCGGCTATCGCAGCATCCTCGTGATCCCGATGATGCGCGATGGCGTTGCGATCGGCACCATCGGCGTGACGCGCCCCGAAGCCGGCCATTTCCCGGACAAGGCGATCAGCCTGCTCAAGACCTTTGCCGATCAGGCCGTGATCGCGATCGAGAACACGCGGCTGTTCAACGAGGTGCAGGACCGCACGCACGACCTTGCGAAATCGCTCGACGATTTGCGGGCGGCGCAGGACCGGCTGATCCAGACCGAGAAGCTCGCCTCGCTCGGCCAGCTCACCGCCGGCATCGCGCACGAGATCAAGAATCCTCTCAACTTCGTCAACAATTTCGCCGCGCTCTCCACTGAGCTGACGGACGAGCTCAACGAGGTGCTGGCGTCCGTCCCGCTCGGCGACGATGTCCGCAACGACGTCGACGAGTTGACCGGGATGCTGAAGACCAACCTGCAAAAGGTCGTTCAGCACGGCAAGCGCGCCGATTCCATCGTCAAGAACATGTTGCTGCATTCGCGCGAAGGCGGCGGCGAGTACGGCTTGAGCGACATCAACGCGTTGGTCGAGGAGAGCCTCAACCTCGCCTATCACGGCGCGCGTGCCGAGAAGCCGCAGTTCGACGTGACGCTCAAGCGCGAGTTCGATCCGGCGGCAGGCTCCGCCGAAGTGTTTCCGCAGGAGATCTCGCGGGTGCTGCTGAACCTGATCTCAAACGGGTTTTACGCGGTTACAAAACGCAAGGCGGAGAACGGCGCCGGCACTTTCGAGCCGGTCGTGACCGCCAAGACTCGCGACCGCGGCGACACTATCGAAATCCGCATCCGCGACAACGGCACCGGCATTCCCGATGACGTGAAGGCGAAGATGTTCAATCCGTTCTTCACGACCAAGCCGGCTGGCGAAGGCACCGGACTCGGGCTATCGATGAGCCACGACATCGTGGTGAAGCAGCATGGCGGCACGATCGACGTCGCGACGGAGCCCGGCCAATTCACGGAGTTCACGATTCTGCTGCCGCGAAAGACCGGCCTTTCAGACCGGAACAAGGAATAACCCGCCAGGAGGATGCCTTGAAGAGTTTGACGTGGCTCATTCGACGGCAATTGCTCTCGCTGTCCGGCGTCGGCCTCATGCTGGGCGCGCTGTTCTTCGCCGCCGCGCTGACGCCGACACTGATCCCCCGGAGCTATCTCACGCAGGGCACCCTTGCAGGCGGCTGCTTTGCGATCGGCTATTTCGCCGGCGTGCTGTGGCGTCGGCTGTGGCACTATCTCGAACTCCCCGAACCTTCGGCGCACGCAAGATCGATTGCGAATGCGCTTGTCGCCGCCTTCTGCGTACTTGTCGTCATCGTCTTCCTGTGGCGGACTGCCGAATGGCAGAACTCGATCCGCACTGTTATGAAGATGGCACCGGTCGAGACCGCCCATCCGTTCAAGGTCTGCGCCATCGCCCTGATTACGTTCGTGGTGCTGCTGGTGCTGGGACGGCTGTTTACGCTGATCGCACGCTTTTTGGCTGCGCGCATACGACACGTCATTCCCCGAAAAGTCGCGAACGTCATCGGCGTGCTGATTGCAGCCCTGCTGTTCTGGTCGATCGCGAGCAATGTCCTGATCCGCACGGCATTCAACGCGCTCGATTCATCCTTCCGCGAAATCGATGCCCGGCTCGAGCCCGAGCGGCCGCAGCCGACCGCCGCTGAGAGAACGGGAAGCGCGGCGTCGCTGGTGAAGTGGATGCAGCTCGGACGCATGGGGCGCAGATTCATTGCCTCGGGTCCGACCGCGGCCGAGATCACCGCCGTCACGGGGAGCCCCGCGCGCAACCCCGTGCGCGTCTATGTGGGCCTCGGCAGCGGCGACACGGCGCAAGTCCGCGCGAGGCTTGCGCTGGACGAACTCAAGCGCCAGCACGGTTTTGAGCGCAAAGTCCTGATCATCATCACGCCGACCGGCACCGGCTGGATCGATCCCGCCGCGATGGATACGGTTGAATATCTCCATCATGGCGACGTCGCCAGCGTCGCGATGCAGTATTCCTACCTCAACAGTCCATTGTCGCTGCTGTTTCAACCCGAATACGGCGCGGAAGCCGCGCGCGCCTTATTCGCGGAGATCTACGGTTTCTGGACGACGCTGCCGAAGGACGGGCGGCCCAAGCTGTACCTGCATGGGCTAAGCCTCGGCGCCCTGAACTCGGAAAAATCCGCGGATCTGTTCGAGACCATCGGCGATCCCATTGCCGGCGCGCTGTGGAGCGGGGCGCCGTTCGCGAGCCGCATCTGGAGCTCGGTCACCGCGAACCGCAATCCGGGCTCGCCGGCGTGGTTACCGGAATTCCGCGACGGCCGCTTCGTGCGCTTCATGAATCAGAATGGACCGACGGTGCCGCCGGATACGCCGTGGGGCCCGATGCGCGTGGTCTATCTGCAATATGCCAGCGACGCGATCACCTTCTTCGCCTACCGCGACGCCTATCGGCCCCCGGCCTGGATGAGCGCGCCGCGCGGGCCTGACGTGTCACCTGAGTTGCGCTGGTATCCGATCATCACGATGCTGCAGCTCGCCCTCGACATGGCGGTCGCGAACGGCACGCCGATGGGTTTCGGCCATGTCTACGCGCCCGAGCATTATGTCGATGCCTGGGTCGCGGTCACCGATGTCCATGACTGGTCTGACGACGCATTGACGCGGCTCAAGAGCCATCTGGCGGCAGCGGCGCGAAAAGCCGCCGCAAGCAATGCTGAAGAGGAGCCCTACACCGATCGAGGCGGCTAGGCCCTACTCCGCCATCTCGACCGGTTGCGTGATGGAAGGACCGGCCAGCGGCCGCTCCTCCATCATGATCAGGCAGAGCGCGGCGATGGTCATCAGCGCTGTCGCGGCCGCGAAGACGTACCGGAACGCGTGCCGCATGTCTTCAGTGGGGATCGCAGGGATGCTGCCTGCGGCGTGATGCTCGCCCGCCAGCGGAATATCGGCGCCGAGCGCGATGAGCAGGATGGCGGCGAACGCGGCGACCGTGAACGACGACATCAGCGAGCGGAAGAAGTTCATCGCGCCGGTGATGGTGCCGACCTGCGGCCGGGCCACCGAATTCTGCAGCGAGACCACGCAGACGGGGAAGGTCGTGCCGAGGCCGAGCGCAAACGCGGCCATCAGAGTCAACAGTCCCCACAGCGGCAGCGTGGTGACGGTGAGGCCGAGCGCGCAGATCGCAGCCCACGAGGTCCCGATGATGGCGACGCGCTTGTAGTGCTTGGCGCGTGCCATGGTGCGGCCCGCGATCGCGGCACCACAGGTCGAGACCGCCGCGAGCGGAATCAGCGCAAGGCCGGCTTCGCTGGCGCTGAGATGGTAGACAGACTCGTAGTAGAGCGGCAGTTGCACGGTGAGGCCGGTGATCGCACCGAGCCCGCAGCCGCCGGCGGTCAGCGCGAACGGCGCGACCGATCCCGTCAGCAGCTTCAACGGCAGGAACGGCTCGTCTGAGCGGCGCGCGTGCCAGACAAAGGTGACAGCGAGCGCGACGGCGGCACCCACCATCGACAGCACGGTCGGCGAGAGCCATGGATAACGTGTGCCGCCCCAGGTCAGCACCAGCATGAAGACGACGGCAGACGCCATCAGCAGTACGCCGCCGAGCCAGTCGACCTTGCGCTTGCGGTGGAACACCGGGATCTTCTTCATCTTCGGCAGCAGCAGCGCCAGTGCCGCGGCTGCAAGCGGCAGATTGATCCAGAAGATCATCGACCAGTGCAGATGCTCGGCGAATACGCCGCCGATGACGGGGCCGAGAATGCCGCCGACCATCCAGACGCTGGAGAAATAGGCCTGGTACTGGCCGCGCTCGCGCGGGGAGACGACGTCGGAGATCACGGTCTGCACGACAGGCATGATGCCGCCGCCCCCCAATCCCTGGAGACCGCGCGCAAGAATCAGCATCGGCATGCTCGGCGCGATCGCGCACAGGACAGAGCCGGCTATGAACAGGCTCAACGACACGATGATCATGACCTTGCGGCCGTAGATGTCGCTCAACGTCCCGAACACCGGCGCGACCGCGGTCGAGGCGAGCAGATAGGCAGTGATCACCCAGGAGAGATTCGAGACGTCGTGGAACTGGCGCCCGATGGTCGGCAGCGCAGTCGCGACGATGGTCTGGTCGAGGGCAGCCAGGAACATCGTCAGCATCAGGCTGAGCACGATGGTGCGGACCTCGTCCTGCGACAGTGGTACCGGCGGCGCGAGGGACGGCGCATCACTGAGGCTGATGACCTCGCCCGGAAGGCGGGTCAGCTCCTCGGCGATATCGTCGGGCAAGGTCTGGAGGTCGGCAGACTGGCTGCTCTGCCGTGCGAACTGATTCATTTCGTGCGTGTCAGATTGAGCATGTTGCGGCGCAAAGCCGCGAAGGATTCGTTCTATGAAGCCAATCTAGACAGCAAAGTTCTTCTCAGGCAGGCACCGCGGCGCATGGGTGCATCCCGCACCGGAGTCATCCCGAACAAGTGATGAGAAATGGCCGGTCGATCAGTCCTTGGGACGGCGCTTCAGGCGAGCCCGTTTCGGCAGCTGCCCCGGCCATTGCACGAGGTAGTTCTCGAGCTTGTCGTCCGGGACGTTGTCTTCTGTGCCCCCGACCCGGCCGCGCACAGAGACCCCGGCCTCGTGCACTGTGTTAGGATCGCCTGATATCAGCGGGTGCCACCAGTAGAGATCGCGGCCTTGCGCGACCAGCCTGTAGCCGCAGCTCGGCGGCAGCCAAGGCAGGGTGCGGACCTTCTCGGGGGTCATGACAACGCAGTCCGGCACAAAGTCGAAGCGATTCGCGTAGTCTTTGCAGCCGCTGGTGCAGGAATCGAGCATCTTGCAGCTGACATCGGTGAAATAGATCTCGCCGGTATCCTCGTCTTCGAGCTTGCTCAGGCAGCAGCGGCCGCAGCCGTCGCAAAGGCTCTCCCATTCGGCCGTCGACATGTCCTCCATCTTCTTGGTTTTCCAGAAGAATCCATCCTGGTCTGAAGGTCGTTTCGGAGCTGCGGTCATACGCCTCAATACGATTCGAAAGAGCTAGGGGCCAGCGCCATCTAGGGCGTATGGCGATCAAGCCGCAAGCAACGCCCCCGCAAGGCCCGTAATGAACCGGGGTTCAATTAGGCCTGTTGTTCAAAATTGCGAGCCTGACCATTGGTTTATAGGCCCCGCTCGGCTAGAAGAACAGCAAGTCCCCTCGGACGCGGCACGGGCGCCTTGGGTTTGCCGCAACAATCCCGCAAAACGTCTCGATGCCGCCCCGGCCGGGTGCTTGAACGCTTTCGAAGCGAGCCTCAAGGGTTCTAGGTGGTCCAGAACACACCATCCAACTGGAAGAGTCGTATCAGGAACTTCTTCCTGGACCTCGATGCGCGCATCGACTCCTCGTTGTTCTCCTCGGCTAAGGGCATCCGCGAACTCTACGAGCGCTACTCGACCTTCATGGACCGTTTCTATGTCGGGCGGTGGAAGCGCTGGGTGTTCATCGAGCCGCTGTCGGAGGCAGCGACGCTCGGCCTCGGCGGCATGGTGCTGATGCTCATTCTCGCCATCCCCGCCTTCCGCGAGACTGCGGACGAGGACTGGCTGAAGAAGTCCGACCTCGCCGTGACGTTCCTCGATCGCTACGGCAACCCGATCGGCAGCCGCGGCATCAAGCACAACGACTCGATCCCGCTGGAAGATTTTCCGGATGTCCTGATCAAGGCGACGCTCGCCACCGAAGACCGACGCTTCTACGAGCATTTCGGGATCGACATCGCCGGCACCGCGCGCGCTCTCGTCACCAACGCGCAAGCCGGCGGCGTCCGCCAGGGCGGCTCCTCGATCACGCAGCAGCTCGCCAAGAATTTGTTCCTGAGCAACGAGCGCACCATCGAGCGCAAGATCAACGAGGCCTTCCTCGCGGTCTGGCTGGAATGGCGCCTCACCAAGAACGAGATCCTCAAGCTCTATCTCGACCGCGCCTATATGGGCGGCGGCACGTTCGGCGTCGACGGTGCGGCGCATTTCTACTTCAACAAGTCGGCGCGCGACGTGACGCTGGCCGAAGCCGCGATGCTCGCCGGCCTGTTCAAGGCGCCGACAAAGTACGCGCCCCACATCAACCTGCCCGCCGCGCGCGCCCGCGCCAACGTCGTGCTCGACAATCTCGTCGATGCCGGCTTCATGACCGAGGGCCAGGTGTTCGGCGCCCGCCGCAACCCGGCCTTCGCTGTCGACCGCCGCGACGAGGCCTCGCCGAACTATTATCTCGACTACGCCTTCGACGAGATGCGCAAGCTGGTCGACACCTTCCCGAAATCCTACACCGAGCGCGTCTTCGTGGTCCGCACCGCGATCGACATGAACGTACAGAAGGGTGCCGAGGACGCGATCGAGAACCAGCTGCGCCAGTTCGGCCGCGACTATCATGCGACGCAGGCCGCGACCGTCGTCTCCGATCTCGACGGCGGCATCCGCGCCATGGTCGGCGGTCGCGACTACGGCGCAAGCCAGTTCAACCGCGCGGTTGACGCCTATCGCCAGCCCGGCTCGTCGTTCAAGCCCTACGTCTACACCGCCGCGCTCTTGAACGGTTATACGCCGAACTCGATCGTGATCGACGGCCCGGTCTGCATCGGCAATTGGTGCCCGCAGAATTATGGCCATTCCTATTCCGGCGCGGTGACGCTGACGCAGGCGATCACGCGCTCGATCAACGTCGTGCCGGTCAAGCTGTCGATCGCGATCGGACAGAAGGAACAGCCGAAGGCGCCGAACCCTGCCAAGATCGGCCGCGCCAAGATCGTCGAGGTCGCCCGCCGCTTCGGCCTCAAGGCGCCCCTGCCCGACACGCCGTCGATGCCGATCGGCTCGGACGAGGTCACCGTGCTCGAGCACGCCGTCGCCTATGTGACCTTCCCCAACAAGGGCAAGTCGGTGACGCCGCATGCGGTGCTGGAGGTGCGCACCGGCGCCGGCGATCTGGTCTGGCGCTGGGACCGCGACGGCCCGAAGCCGAAGCAGGCCATTCCGCCGAACATCGCCGCCGACATGGCCGGTATGATGAGCCACGTCGTCAGCGAAGGCACCGCGCGCCGCGCAGCGCTCGACGGCATTCCGACCGCCGGCAAGACCGGCACGACGAATGCGTATCGCGATGCCTGGTTCGTCGGCTACACCGGCAATTTCACCTGCGCGGTCTGGTACGGCAATGACGACTATTCGCCGACCAACCGCATGACCGGCGGCTCGCTGCCGGCGCAGACCTGGCACGACATCATGGTTGCCGCGCATCAGGGCGTCGAGGTCCGGGAAATTCCCGGCGTCGGCATGGGCCAGAAGCTGCCGCGCGAGCAGGTCGCCAACGCGCAGGCGAATGCGGCACCAAAAGTTCTTGAGACCAAGCCCGGTCCGCCGCCCGTGCTGACCAAGCGCGGCGCCGACGTCCTGGTCCGTGTCGAGAAGCTGCTCGACGACGCCGCCAAGACCGCGACCAAGGCCGCTGCCGACGACGGCAAGCAGGCCAAGCCGGCATCATCAACGAGCGCGCTCGCCTTCCCGCAGAACTATGCGGCGGAAGACAATGCGAACTCACCCACCCCGCGCAAGAACTGATCCGATCCCGTGCGGCTGATCCTGATCACATTGACGGCCCTGCTGCTCGCGACCGTGGTCGGCGTCGGGGCGACATGGATGACGACGACGCGCGGCACCGAGATCGGAGCGCTGACCATCGGCGCCTGGACCGCGCGCCCGCGCACCGGCACCGCCGACGTCGATCCCTATTCGCGCGCCACCATCGTGCGCAACGGCGAGCTGCCGATCGGCACCGGTGACGGCGTCGCTTTCACCGCGACCGCCGACGACAAGAAGAAGGCGCTCGACGGCCGCTGCGATGTCGTCGTCTCCGGCGTGACGCCGCCGGCGCGGTTCTGGACGCTGACACTGTATGACCGCAAGGGCCATCTCGTCGCCAACTCGCTGCAGCGCTACGGCTTCACCAGCCAGGAGATCATCCGCCAGTCCGACGGCTCGTTCGAGATCCACATCGCCGCGCGCTCGCGCGCCGGCAACTGGCTGCCGACCGGCGGCATCGAGCGCTATGCGCTGATGTTCCGCCTCTACGACACCCCTGTCGGCGTCGCCACCCGCACCAAGCGCGACGCGCCGATGCCCACGATCGCGACGGCGGGCTGCTCATGATCCGGCTGCTGTTCACCATCGTTGCCGGCGTGGTGCTGGGCCTCGTGGTCCATCTCGTCAGCGTGCTGGCGCTGCCGCGGATCGCGACCCAGGACGCCTATTCACGGCTGACGCCGATGACGAAGCTCAACAGCGTAACGCAGCTTCCGCTGGCCGATCCCAACACCTCGCCGATGCCGTTCATGGACCCGGCCTTTGCGCTCGCGATCTGTCGCTATGATCTCGCAAGCGGGCCGATCAAGCTCGCGGTGCCGGTGAGCCAAGCCTACACGTCGGTGTCGTTCTACACCCGCAACGAGATCGCCTATTACGCCATCAACGACCGCTCGGCCGGCAAGAAGGTGATCGAGCTCGACCTGATGACGCAGGCACAGCACGACGAGCTGCCCGAGGACGAAGAGGTCACAGCGGCCGACCGCCTGATCATCGATTCCCCGAGCACCACCGGCCTGATCGTGATGAAGGCGCTGGCCGCCGAGCCCGGCCTGATGCCGCAGGCGCAGGCAACGCTTGCGGCCGCGACCTGCGCACCACAGACCGAAGCGCCCGCAAAGGCCGAGGCGCCGCGCGGCCGGCGCTGAAGCGCGAGCGTTTAGGCGCCCTCAAAACCAAAACCTGAAAAACAACCCCATGCACAGTAGCGGGGGCAGTGAAATCATTGGGCTAGCTCTTTTCGGTCGGGTGAGCTGCACTTCGCCCCCCTACCGCGTGAAATTTTGCGCTTTGACACGTCGGGCAAAACACTGGCAGAATGGCATCATCGAAAGATCGTAACACCCGCACGGAGAAAATCCGTCGCGGGTTTTTTCATGCCAGGACGGAGGTTGCCATGATGAAAGGATCGCTCTTGTCCCCCGCGACAAGCAAGGGCTTGAATTGAGGGGCCAGGTCTGGCTGGCTCTCAGTCTCCAATAGCTGAATCGGAACTTGGCATGATCCATTTCGACACGTTGCTGACCTACATTGCAGTGGTACTCGGTCTCTTCCTCATTCCAGGTCCCGCCGTCCTCTTGGTGCTCGCGCGCTCGTCTGTTGGCGGGCATCGCGTTGGAATAGCCACCGGACTGGGCATCGCCACCGGAGATCTGCTGCACACCGCGATGGCCACGCTCGGATTGTCTGCAGTCCTGATGACTTCGGCTCTTGCCTTCAGCCTCGTGAAGTATGCCGGTGCGGCCTATCTCATCTATCTCGGCATCCGCGCGTTGATGGAGCGACGCGAGGATCTCCGGTTGACACGGACGCGTTTGGTCGATGCGCCTCTCGCCTTTCGGCAGGCCGTGCTCGCAGAAGTGCTCAACCCGAAGACGGCGCTGTTCTTCCTGGCGTTTCTGCCGCAGTTCGTACATCCCGAGCGAGGCTCCGTCGTTGCCCAGCTTGCGGTTCTCGGCCTCGTCTTCGTGATCATGAGCGCAATCTACACCGCGTTGATCGCTCTCGCCGCCGGGCAAGTCGCCGGCTGGCTTGCCCGTCATCGCGGCATCGGCCGCTGGCAAGGCCGCGTCATCGGTGCGATCTACCTGGGTCTCGGCGTTCGCATGGCCTTGCAGCAAAAATAATCCAACCGATTGATCGTGCAGGAGGGTGGCTTTGTCGGAGTGCTGCAAAGACGAAGCTTCATTGCAACTGGGAGACCACGCGTCACGGGCGCGACGGACGTCACCGCAACGTTTGTCCTCCATCAACGAGTAGCGATGTTCCGTTGACGTCGCTCGCCATGTGTCGGACGCCATGAATAGCACGGCTTTGGCGAGATCGTCTGGATACCCGGTGCGGCCGAGCGGCATGTTGCCCAGATGCTCGGCCAGGCCGCCTTTTTGCAGCATCTGACGCACCGGAGAGGCTTTCCCCGTTCGAGCCATTCAGTGCGCGGTCGCAACACCTAGGCTGGCTCGATCTGACACTCGTCGAAGGATGGGTCTGGGGAGCGTCGGTGGCCACGAGGTCGAAAGGCGCTTTCGCTGCGTTCGACTGTATCACCGCTATGCGTTCGGCCTTCATCGTCGCGCCCGGGACGACCGCGTTGACCTGAATACCGTGCTCGCCCAATTCGTTGCGCGACAGGTGGTCATCAGAGCGGGCGGCGTGAAATACGCCGAGTTTCTGAAGAACGTCAGAACGGCCCTCTTCAAGTCGGAATCCCAATCCTGACTCCGATCAGGCTCTAACGCTCCTCGGTCGGATGCACCCATTTGTAGGGCGTGATGCTCCGCGTTTCCGTCAGTTTGATCATGTGGACCGGCGGTGCGGACCGTCCCTTTCGGCATGATCGGCACTTCAGCGATGCCTCCAGCTTCCAGATCGGCGTATCGCGGGGACGACGGATCGCATCGAGCGGCAGGCTCGCGCGCGCCTTGCACCTGTTGCACTCGACCTCGAGCCAGCCCATGCCGCCATTGAGGCATTGCGCGATCGTCGGCGATGGCTGCGAGGGACCACCGTAGCCTTCCATGCGCACCGACCAGGCTTCGGCTTCGGCGCGATCGGCCTCGCGGACTGCTCTCTTCGCTTCTGCGCGCGCATGCTTGGCGGAAATCTCCGCGCCCATGATCCGGCCGCCCCAGATGACCTCGCGCGATTTCGTGCTCATGTCGCCATCAAAGCGACGCGGAGGCGCGTTGGCAAATTGTCGATGGCTAGTGGGTCGGATCAGCAATTCGATACTGCGTGTCGTGGGTGTGGACAACTGACGGTGCAGATCCCCTGCCCGCACGACGCCTTGAAACTGAAACGGCGTGACCGAGACGGAGAGTTTCCCGTCCGCCGATCTCTGCACGGTAAACCCGATCTCCTTGGAGGCCTTCACATCGCCCACACCGGCCGAGATCGCGCCGCTGCACTGCAAGGTTCGTTTGTCCGAGCTCGCCTTTGCCGTCGAATTCTTCGCTGCGAATTCGACCAGCGGATTGTGACGATCGCATTACCGGCCGCTGGTCCCGGCGTCCAAGCACAGGAGAGCAATGGGTTATTTCGATTTTCGCGGCGATTTGATCTCAGAACCTAACATTTGCTGTGGAACTTCTCCGGCGTGGTGGTAGTTTTCAATCATCACCGCACGGCAAGCGGCATCTGTCGGTGATGAGAACGCCTGTTTGCGCTCCCGCCTTCCTCGCAGGAAAGGAGCGCGCCATGTTCAAGCGGCGTCGTTTCAAGCAACAACTCACGCTGCAAGATCGTCTGGCGGCATGGTCGAAAGCGGTTCAGGAGCAGGCGGCAGCCCTGCCCGCGGGTCGCGAGCGGGATGCGCTCATCCAAAAGGCGCGGCAAGTCGAGATCGCGAGCCATCTGGACGATTGGGCCAAATCCCCAGGGCTTCAACCGCCGAAGTAATTTTCCTGGGACCATAAGCCCCGCAATTAATGAGGCCCATGCAAACGCTCTGCGCGCTGCCAAGCGCGGATCGAAAAAGTTGTCTGCGGCCGTTCATCCGGCGCCTGCACCCGGCGTCTTCCGCGAAATCACTTCCCCGTCCTCCTTGATGAATTGGCCGATGTCCGCCACGGCGAGCAGATCAAGAACGGCCTCGGACGGCCGGCACAATCTCACGCCCTTTGGCGAGACCACGATCGGCCGATTGATCAGGATGGGATGCGCCATCATGAAATCGATCAGTTCGTCGTCACTCCATTTCGGATTGGCAAGATCGAGCGCGGCATAGGGCGTGCCCTTCTCGCGGAGCAGCGCCCGGGGCGTCGTCCCCATGGCGGAGATCAGCGACATCAGCGTGTCACGCGAGGGAGGATTCTCGAGATATTCGACGATCTCGGGCTCCTCCCCGCTTTGGCGGATCATTGCCAAGGCGTTGCGCGACGTCCCGCAATCGGGATTGTGATAGATCGTAACCGTCATCGGATGGCTTCCTTCGTGGTTTCAGCGCCCCGCAGCAGCCACGTCATGAATGCCGCCGCGACCATGACGCCCAGAACTTCGGCGACGATGAATCCCGGCAGATCCTGCGCGCGGATGCCGGAGAACGTGTCGGTGAACGATCGCGCAATGGCGACGGCCGGATTGGCGAAAGACGTGGACGCAGTGAACCAGTAGGCGGCCGTGATGTAGAGCCCGACCAGCCATGGAATTGCGGTCTCACGAAACCGAAGACCACCGATGATCGTTGCGAGTAGTCCGAATGCGGCGACGAACTCCGCGAACCACTGCGGAAATCCTGTCCTTGCCTTTGCAGACAACTCCAGCAACGGCAGGCCGAACATCGCATGCGCGACCATCGCTCCCAGGATCCCTCCGAGGATCTGCGCCGTGACGTACTGCGCGGCATGCGGCGGACGGAGTTCGCCCTTGAGCGCGAACACCAGCGTGACCGCCGGATTGAAATGTGCGCCGGATATCGGTCCGAGGATCGTGATCAGCACCACCAGAATGGCGCCGGTCGGAAGGGTGTTGCCAAGCAGCGCCAGCGCCACGTCTTTGGTCAACGTCTCGGCCATGATGCCGGAGCCGACGACGGTTGCGACCAGCAGCAGGGTGCCGAAGCCCTCCGCCGCGAGGCGCCTTGGCAGGTCGAAGTCGCGCATCATGCACGCGCCTTCTTCCTGGCCTTCTCCCTGGCCTTGGGGAGCACGCAGGAGGCATCGGCAAGCGCCGGCGCGCAGATTTCCGGGTGGCCCGCGCAGCAATCCCTCGTCAGAAAGGCGACGAGATCGCGCAAGCCGGTGAAATCTGCGGAGTAGATGATCGAACGCGCCTCGCGACGCGGCGCGACCATGCCCGCATGCTCGAGGTCCTTCAGGTGGAAAGACACGTTGGAGGGCGACACCGCGACCGCCTCGGCGATCGCCCCTGCCGCCATTCCGTCAGGACCGGCCTGGACCAGCAGCCGAACGATGCGCAGCCGCGTCTCCTGCGACAGCGCGGCGAAAGCGGCTCGGGCTTGACGTTCCTCCATTTTTCGACAATCCTACAATTCAAGAACCATTGAAATGAGGATAGCAGCCATGGACACGCTTGCCAATACCCGCTCGGTCGTCGGCGCCCTGCTTCCGGTGGACGAACTCTCGGCTGAAGCGCTCCTTTCCGGCCTCGAAGCGCACAGGGTGAAGCCGCTGATCTTCAGTTACGACGGCAGGGATGTACGGCCCAGCTACCACGTCACCGAAGTCAAGACCGGTCTATTCCGTGGCCTCGATTGCGGGGCGAATCCTGAAAGCTGGAGCGAGACCTTCATTCAGCTCTGGGACATCGAGGAGGACAACCGGGGCCATATGCCTGCCGGGAAATTCCTCGCAATCATCCGCAAGGTCGACGAAGCCGTCGGCTTCGATCCGCAGGCCAAGCTGACCTTTGAAGTCAGCGACGGTGTCGGGCCAATGCAAATCTATCGCGCGGAACGCATGGACACCGATGGCGCAACCATACGGGTCTATCTCTCGGCGCGTCCGTCGAGTTGCAAGCCGCGCGACCGATGGCTCCAGGAGAAGCAATCCTGCTGCGCTCCAAAAGCCAGGCAGCCCTGCTGTGGTTGATGCTTTCAACGTGACATGGCGGCGGTCGCTTCAGCTTCCGATGCCGCCGACCAGCCGCGGACGGCGGTTTGCGCGCGGGTTCTCGACCGACTGGGCGCGTAGCCATTCGCGGAAGCTGACGATCTCGGGACAATCCGCAGTGCCTTCGGGCGCGATCAGCCAATCGCCCAGACCGGATCCCTCGTTGACCCGGTCGCAGCGATAGCCGGGATGATGGCCGAGATTGCGGGCGATCAACAAATCGACCTTGCCTTCGACCAGTTCGTGCAGGCCGGCGGGCTGCAACACGCGCAACCCGATCTCCACGTGCGCCTCGCGAAACGCTGCCAGATCGAGGCGGCGCAGATCGAAGCTGGCATGCACTCCCAATTGCAGCAGCACCGCACCCGCCGGCTTCAATTGCGAGGTCGCCTCCGCAATGCAGCGAAAGCCATCGGACACCCCGGGCAGATAGGCCTGCCCCGCCGCGGTCAGGATGAGCTGCTTGTGCAGCCGCTCGAACAGCTGCACGCCGAGGCGCGCCTCCAGCGCTTTCACCTGCTGTCCTACGGCGGCGGGCGTCACGTGCAGCTCATGCGCGGCCAGCTTGAAGCTGAGATGGCGCGCGGCGGCCTCGAAGGCGCGGAGCGCGTTGAGTGGTGGCAAGGTGTAGGTCATCGCACCGCAGTTTGACACCGATGGACCGAGGCCTTGCAATAGATTTTCTTGCGCTGAACCGCAGCAACAATGCTTTGCGCCGCGGCGACGCCGCCGGATACGGTCGGCCCGCAATTCGGAGTGCCCCCATGCCCCTCGCCCACATCGTCAGCCACAATCCCACAACGGTTCACCCTCCCGCCGGCGGCTACAGCCTGGGACTTGAGGTGAATCAACATCGCCGCCTGCTGTTCGTCAGCGGCCAGGTGCCGGAGAGATCCGACGGCATCGTGCCCGAAGGTTTCGAGGCGCAATGCGAGCAGGCCTGGCACAACGTGCTGGAGGTGCTCGCCGCCGCCGGCCTTGGCGTCGCGCATCTGGTCAAGGTCACCACGTTCCTGACCGACCGGACTCAAGTCGTGACCAACCGCACCATTCGGCGCAAGATGCTCGGGGAGCATCAGCCTGCGCTGACGGTCGTGATTGCCGAGACCGTCGACAGCAAATGGCTGCTGGAGATCGAGGCCATCGCCGCGGAATGAAAGGCCTTCACCGACTTTCCAATAAGCCCATGATGCGAGGGTCCAATGGCTGAGATCATCCACCCCTTCTACGAGCAGCATCGCGATGCCATGGAGGCTGCGATGCGCCATCGGCTCGAGCTTGCCGATACGATGTTGCGCGAGCGCGCAGAACTCACCGATATCGAGGGGATCAGGCACGAGGTCATGGGCGAGTTCGACATCGTGCTCACCCAATTGCCCTATGTCGGCGGCGCCGCGAGCCGCATGAGCGATTTCTTCATGCGCCTGATCGGCTTCACGGCGATCAGCCGCGTGCTGCGGCGGCACAGCGTGCCGCTGCCTGTCATCGGCGAGATCGAGCGGGAGACCTACAAGGCGCAATTGCTCACCGCACCCGAAGCGGAGCGTCTCGCCGCGGGAGATCAATTCATGTCGCCGGAAAACCAGACCTTGCTGCGTGAGCAGGCTGCAAAAAGCGTCACGGCAAGCCATCAGGCCGAATTTTCGGAGGACTTCGTCTACGATTTCGTCGCGCCGGGGCCGAATGACAATTTTGAGTTCGGCATCAACTACCGGGCATGCGGCTTCTGCAAATTCGCGGGCCGCCACGGCGACAAGGAGATCCTGCCGAACATATGCGGGCTCGATTTCGACGCCTATGCCACGCGTGGCATCCGTCTGGAACGCACGCAAACGCTGGCCGGCGGCGCGAGCCACTGCAATTTCCGCTTCTCGCGGCTGCGGCGTGACGATTGACTTCGCCCCTTCACGCGCTAGCAATCCCGGCGGGCCAGTGTGCCGCGCACCGGCAGTTCTCGTAATCCACGGGATCATGGCTGTTGATGATCGTCACGCGGTCGCCGTGGCCGAGCTTCAGCTCACGGAGCCGCGCCTGGTTGGCGACACGAGCCTGCCGGTCCATGTCGGCGCGGCGCTGGAAATAACGAAGCACCAGCGGCGCGCGCGGTGAGGCGTCGAGCTGGGCGTGATGGAAATAGCTGTCGCCGGCATGCAGCAGCCATTTATCGCCGGAACGGACGGCGATGCCGCAATGGCCGAGCGTGTGGCCGGCGAGCGGGATCATCAGGATGTCCCCTTCCCGGTCCCCGAGCGCGCGCACGCCCTTGAAGCCGAACCAGTCCTCGCCGGCCTCGCCATAGAATGTCCAGTTCGGCCCATGGCTCCATTGTTCCCCGACATAGCGCCCTTCGGGCGGCGCGGGTTTGCGCAGCACCGCCATGTCGTATTCGGTGCGATGGACGTGGATCGCGGCATGGGGAAAGTCGGGCACGCCGCCGGCGTGGTCGCGGTCGAGATGCGTCAGCAGCACGTGGCGCACGTCATTAGGCGAATAGCCGAGCGCCTTCACCTGCTGCACAGCCGTCTCCGCCGGATCGAGCTTTGGCGCGGTCTGCCGCAGCCAACGTTTCCCAAGCCGGTCGGGCGTCGCGATATCGCCGAGGCCGATGCCGGTGTCGACCAGAGCGAGGCCGTCACCGGTCTCCATCAGCAGGCAATGGCAGACCATGCGGGCGCGCTGGAACAGGCCGCCGGTGCCGTTCACCAGCCGCCGGCCCATAGGACACATCGTGCCGGTGTTGAGATGATGGATCTTCATGGATGACGCTCGCCTGTTGTGAACAGGGCGTTCTTGTCATTGTCCCATCCATAGGTAAAATATCGAATACCGATAGTATCTATAGGTTCATACTATGGACATCCGTGAGCTTCGCTACTTCGCCGCCGTCTACCGTGAACGCAACCTCACGGCGGCCGCACGCACCTGCTTCGTGTCGCAGCCGTCGATCTCGACCGCGATCACCAATCTCGAGGCAGAGCTCGGCACCACGCTCTTCATCCGGCACAAGAAGGGCGTCGCGCCGACCGCCTCGGCCGAGCAGTTTCATATACTGGCTCGCCGCATCATCGACGAGGCCGATGCCGCGCGCAGCCTGTTCCGCAAGCCCAGCACCAGGACCAATCTGACGCTCGGCCTGATGCGCACGCTCGACGTGCCCCGGACCATCGCACTGTTGAAGCCGTTGACGGCACGCAGCGACATCGCGCTCCGGCTCGTCGGCAGCGACGAGCGCGCGGATGCAAGGATCATCTCGAAGACCATGCTTGTGGATGACGAGCATTTCGTCCCACTCTGGAGCGAGCGCTATGTCGCGGCGCTGCCGCCGTCGCATCCGCTGACGCTAAAGGACAAGCTTCGCGCCGCCGACCTCGCCGATGTGCCCATGATAGACCGCTGCCATTGCGAGCAGAGCGCGTTCTTCGGCCGCGCCACCCAACGGCGCCCATCCGCGGCGATCGCGCAATCGGAGGATTGGGCGATGGCGCTGGTCGCGGCCGGAATCGGCATCGCCATCGTCCCCGAGGGCGTGGCGAAGGGCCATCCTGATATCGCCATCCGGGAGATCGATGTGAAGGTCAAACGCGAGGTGGGGATTGCCTATCGCGCATCAGTGCCGCTGGCGGACGCGCTGAAGGATTTTGTCGGGAAGCTGCAAAGGCGGCGCGCAAAGTCCGGGCGGACGCAACATCGGCTCCTCAAGGGCAACACATCCGAGCGCCGGCGCTAGCGCTCCGCCACTATCCGAGCAAGCCCCTTAGGCCTGCATAAATCGAACCAACGGCCGTTGCGGTGACACCTGCCAGCGGTCCGACGGTCTGCATCAGGTCCTGAATCAAGCGGGCGCGGCGGCGGAGCTGTTCCTCACCGACATGCTGCCCGAGCAGACGTGCCATCCTGAAGGCAAATGCGTTCGGCTTGCCTCCCTGGCTGAGCACGCGCGGCAAGACCTGGAAGATCACGACTCCCAGGATGTTTCCGGAAATGAAAGCGAGCAGGATGCTCGCACCGTATTCGAACACTTCGCGCCACTCGATCCACACGGTCGGCAGGATCGGAACGTCATCGTGGAGGCCTGTCACCGTCAGCATTGCCTGGATGCTGACGCTGGCGAGCAGCAACGCCAGCACGAACGCCCCCAATGCCGAGACCCGATGCAGAGGATAGGCTGCGAACCCGAACAGCAGGGGGACGACGATCGACGCGATCCGGAGCGGGATCGGAGAGAGGTTGAAGGTGATGGTGATCAGAACGTGCGCGATCGTCAGCAGAGCGGCCGGAATGACGACGTAGAGAAGGGCATGCGTCCCGAAATAGCGCAGCGGGTTCTTGTAGCGCTCGAGCCGGACATTGACCCGGTCGAGATCTCGCCTGAGCCTGTCCAGCTCGGCAACGATGCCCTCGATCTCCAGAAGGGTCGGCCGCACGACGCGCAAATCGCGCGAGCAGTGCTTGCACGCGATGGCTTCGTCCTTGATGGTCTCGGCGCAGAACGGACATTCCATTGCTAACGCGACTTCCTGCGCAGCATGAAGCCCTCGGCTTCCTCTCTCGCTCGTCTCAGCTCGTCGCGCAGCTCATCTCGCTTGCGCAGAAGTTCGTCGCGTTCAGCGATCAGCCCGGCCGGAACGGCTATGTCATGCCCACAGGATGCGCAAATCAGCGCACCGTCCGCAGCTCTGGACTGGCAGTATGGGCACGTCACTTGGGTGCGACCTTGAGGGTAAAAATGGCCGTACCCGGCCGCCCATCGCTGTCCTTGATGTCGACCCGCACGGTGTAATCGCCCGGCGGCAATTCGGCGTCCTGCATGTTGATGCCGTCGGCCTGGATAAACGGTTTGACTCGTGCCGTCAGATCGACGTTCGGCGTCCTCAGAAACATGACCTTGACCGAACCCGGATCAATCTTGGCTCCGCCATAGGAATCGAACTTCAAGACCAGGTGCAGCGGCGAGCCGACCGAGTCACTCGGCGACACGAACTCCACCTTGGGACCGCGCAGGATGCCGCGCCTGTCGGCCGCAATCGCGCCCTTCGGCGGAGGCAATTTCGCCTCGTCCTCCGTGATCAATTGTGTCGCCCGCGACGGCCCTGAAAACAGGAAACCGGCCGCCAAAAGATTTGCCGCCACGAGTCCAAGCAAGAAAGTCCGTTTCATCGTCATTCCAATCTTTCTCAACCGTCTCAACGCACGCCGCCATCGCCAATGATCGTGTAAGGCGCCCAGAACAGCGGATGCGCATAAGCGAACTGGGTCTTGCCCTCGCTGTCGAGGTAACCGGGGCCATCGACGAGGGCCATCATGGCCTGACGCAGCGCTTCACTCCGCGACAATTTGGGATCGTCGGCCTGCCGCTTGAACAGGTCGGTCACCAGCTGCCGCGCCGATTGCGAATGCACCGACCAGTTCGTCACCAGCAAGGCCCGCGTTCCCGCGTAGAAGAACGCGCGGCCGAGGCCCGATGCCGCCTCGGCTCCGGCACCGGCGCCGGCACCGGTGTTGCAAGCCGACAGGATGACCCAATCGGCGTCGAGCTTGAGGCCGAGAATCTCCTCCATGGTCAGGAGGCCGTCGCCGCCTTCGCCCGTCACCGTTGGCGATGACAGTGCGAGCGCCGGCTGTGTCAAACCGTTGAGCTCGCCCGGAACAAGGCCGTGCGTGGCAAATGCGAGGATCTTGAATCCGGAAAGGTTCATCGTCTTGACCGCGCTCTCGGTCGCGTTCTTGCCGAGGAACAGCACCTTTGAAGGATCGGCCTGCAGCGCCAGCGCGATCGATTTGAGCTCGTCGGCTGTATCGGGAAGGCGGGGCAAGAGACCGAGTTCGGCGCTGTCGACGCCATCGAGCTTCGGGCTGTTGCGACGCTTCAGCGGCATGCCGCGCGTCACGTTGCCACCGACATCGGCAACCTTCACCTTGTCGCCAGCGCCTTCCGCCTCGTTCTCCTGGTCCTTGTTGAAATAGGGGTCGCCAAACGCCACGAGCTCGCCGCGCCCCGGCTTGCCCGGCGGCAGCTGCCGCAGCGTGCGCAACGCGGCCGCCGACGGCACCGTCGACACGGCGTGGGTGCGCGCCAGCCATGGCACGTTGCGGTAGCCGATGAACAGCGGGTCCTCATCCGCCGCCACCTCGGCCGGCGCCGTCGGCAGCAGGGACAGCGGCAACAGGCCGAGCGCGCCATTCGTGACCACGATCAAATTCCTGGCCGGCTTCCATCCACTCTCGACCGGCTTCAGCAACAGCTCGTAGAGCTCGTAACCAAGCTTGAGATCAAACGGCGGAATGTCCGAGATCATCGCAGCCTGCGGCTCGAGCGCCTCGCGCAGTTTGCGGATCTTGGTCTCGACGTCGCCGATGCTGGCCTTGACGGCAGCAAACGCCACCGGCCCCGACTTCGGCACGGCCCAGACGAAGCTGCCGTACTGACCGAAATAGAACGACAGCATCGCCTCGTTGTCGGCCAGCGTCGCACGGATTTCGGCGACGCTCGGCGGCTTCGGCGAGACCAGATCGGCGTAGATCGGAAACTTCTGCTTGATCTCCTGGCGCGCTCTGTCGCGTTCACCGCGCAAGGCGACGATCGAGGTCTGGATCTGCTGCGCGCCCTTCTCGCCGCGCTCCGCCGAGGGGATGGCGAGAACGTTGGTGAGCGTGCCGAGCTGGGCGTTGACCTGCTTGGTGAGATCCTGCTCCTTACGCACAAGCTCGGCCAGCGCGGGATCCTTCGCCGCCGCACGCGCGCTGGAGGCGGCCAGCGCCTGCTGCACGGAGTGGCCGCGGATCGCGTCGGCCAGGCTGAACGTCTCCTCGCCGACGGCGTCACCGGTGCCTTCGGCCCGCGCGAGCAGCAGGAGGTAGCTCTCGACGATGGTCTGAAGCCGCTGGCTGCGCGCGGCCACGACGGTCGTGTTCTCGTCGTCGGCGTTCTCGTTTGCGTTCGCCATCATGATCGGAATGGCAGCCTTGAACTCCCGGATCGCGTCGGCATCGCGCCGCGCGCGCATCAATCCGATCGCGAGCGTGCCACGCGCCGATGCCGCATCGAAATGGCTCTCGCCGACCCGATCGATCTGCTTCCTGACCAGTCGCTCTGCGGCGGCGATGCCGGCGTCGAGCTGGCCCGAATTGTACAGCGCGAGAATACGCGCCGGATTGAGCTCGATGACCTGGCGGCGCTGCGGATCCCAATTGACGACCGCCTTGTCGATCCGCGCAAACATGTCGTTGGCCTCGGCATTCTTGCGCTGCAGATTCAGGATGCCGGCGACCTGCGTGAGCAGCTGCACGGTCGACTGCGAGTCCTCGGGCACGCCAACCGTCTTGTTGATCTCGAGCGCGACACGGCCGAGCTGCTCGGCTTCGTCGTAACGGCCCTGGTCGACCAGAATACCGGCCAATCCCATCACATAGCGCGGCGTCACCGGATTGTACTTGCCGGTGTCCTTCAGACGCGACAGCAGCGCCCGGCGCGCATCGACCTCGGCTTCGGCGAGCCTGCCCTGCCGTGCCTTCATGCGTGCCTGACTGAGGATCGTGCTGTCGACCGCCTGCAACAGAAGGGTCTCGGCAGGTGGATTGTCCCCTTCCAGAACCCCCTTGTTGCCAGCGCGCTTGCGCACCTCCGCGGTGCGATAAGCAGCCTCGGCCTCGGCGAACTGCCCCCGCGCCTCGAAGATCTGGCCGCGCGAAATCTCGATCTCGCCCTCCCAGTTCTGGCCGAGCCGGGCATAGGAGGCGCGCCAGCGCGGAAGTCCGCTGGTGCGCGCCTCCTGGATCCCCGTCAGGCTCCGGCGCAGATAGGCTTCGGCCTGCGGGATGTCGCCCATCTGGATCAGGATGGCGCCCATCGAGCGATTGGCGTTGAACTGATATCCCTTGGCGGTAGGCGTGCCGGCAAACTCGTGCAGCAGTCTCTGCATGATTTCGAACGCGCGCTTGGGATCGCCCGCAGTCGCATATTGGAACGACTGGAGCTGCATCATCCGCGCCATCATGTTCGGGCTGGCGACGCCGCGCCCCGTCTCCACGGCTTTGTCCGCATCGGCGGTGGCGTCGGCGAGGCGGCCGAGCTGGGCGCGCGCGTTGGCGCGGTCAAAGTAGAATTGCGCGAGATCCACGCGCGCTTCCTTCCCCGTCGGCACGGCGTCGGCGTCCGATTTCAGCTCAGCGATCAGCTTCTCGTCAGGCTTCTCGCCGTCGAGAATCGCCGTGATGTCGGAGATATTGCGCGGCGGCGCGACGAAGTCCTTTGGCAGGGCGGTGCCGGGATCGAGCTTGGGCGCCGCTTCCTTCGGCAACTCGGCGGCGACATTGGCGCGGCCGTTGGCGGCGTTGAGCGCCGCCATCACGCAGGCCCTGACCTTGGGAGTGGCCGTGGCGCGGCACGCTTCCAGATTGGCGCCGCCGCCCGCACGCATGCAGGCCTGCACGATCGGCCTGCCGACGCTCATCCGGCAGTGCTCGATCGCCGCCTCCTTGGTCAGCGCGGCGGCGGATCCGGTCGATCCGAGCAGGATGGCAAGGGCCAGCAATTTTCTCAGAGGTGTGGAATTGCGACGGGCGTCAAGCGGCATCGCGGAATTGATGCTCATCTCAAAAGACCTTCGTGCAAAATGACTTGGTATAAGGGCGCAATCCTAGCGCTATGGCTTGGGAGAACAAGCACCAATCGGGGGCGGTTCGACCAAATGCTGACCCGCGTGGGCCGCGGCCAACACAGGTTCCCGGAGCCCCTCCCGGTGGCACCTGGACGTGCTCCTCGCCAAGGTTGCAGGCTTGGCCGCAGCCGGGGCGTCCCGGATTGCCGTTCGTGCTGACGGGAACGCTAGCCCTTCGAGACGACCGCGCGCCCGTAGGCCGGCTGCGACTGAACCGGCGGATTGACGGTTTGCGCAGCGAGTTCGCCGATCAAGCGATCGGCATCCGCGGCCATGCCGTCGGGTGCCTGGATCACCAGCCGCTCCAGCGCCCAGCGATAGGATGAGACGCGCTGTTCGAGCGACAGCTGCACCCACTGGATGATCAGCGAGTTCTCCTGCATGCGTTCGACGGCGTCGGCCCTCTCCTGCGGCGACAGCGCCGAGACGCGAGCCATGCTGGCCTCACGCTTCTTGTCGAGATCGATGACACGGATAGCAGAGCCAAAGAACGGCTCAAAACGCGTGATGTCGTTGCGCACGTCCTCGATCAGCTGCGCATAACGGGAGGCATGCGAGCGATGCGGCTCGTCGATCAACGTGCGCCCGTACATGGTGCGGTCGAACACGATCTTCTGCCGCCACGGCGACGGCAACGCCTTGTAGTCGCCGAACACGCTCTTCCAGGCCGGCCGCGACAGCGGCGGCTCGATCATGGGATAGGCAAGGTCGCGGAGCTGACGTTCTTCGTCGGTGAGCTGGAATTGAGAGGCCTTCAGGCCGAGGCTCCCGGTGACTTCGGTGCCGAGCCAACGATGCATATCGTCGCTGCGCATGTCGGCGCGGGTGCGGCCGAAATCGCCGCCGCTGCAGGCAGCAAGCGACGCGCCTACGGCTGCGAGCAGGGTGGCCGATACGATTGTGCGAATCTGGCGGATGGAGCCCGGCATTGCAAAAGCCGGAACCTAGCGGCGACGACGACGGCGTCCCGGCGCTGTGCCCGCTTCCGGCCCGCGATCGCCGCTGGTTTCGTCCGCCTCGCGCTCGATACGGATAACGGGAAGGATCAAAACCGTCCCCCTGTCCGCGCGCGGTGTGACATCCCCCGACGAGCCCACCCGGCGACCGGCCGGAAATTCAATGATGGTCCCCATGTCAGCTCTCTCAATTGCCGCGCGACAAACTGCGCCCCTGCAACATGCGGGTCATTAGGATCAGTTTATGGTTAACGGGATGTAAACATGGCCTTTGGACCGTAACGTCACGGGCCTGCCCAGGTCGTCCCGCTGCGAGACGCGATCCGCTGAAATGGGTGGGTTTGTTTCACACCTCGTTTTCCTTAACGAGCCTTTAAAGGAACCCCTGATAGGCTGAGGCAACAGTTTTTTCCAAGTTGCGTACCCTCCATGACCAAGTCGCTGTTTCCCGGATTCGACGGGCTGATGACACTCTCCCGCCGCGAGGGCGTCGATGTTCGTCCGACGTTGCTGCGGGTGCTGACCGATCTGTATGTCCAGGCGCCCACCCACAGCGAGGACGAGCAGCGGCAGTTCATCGAGCTCGCGACGCGGCTGATCGACCAGGTCGACGATGCGACGCGCGCCTCTGTCAAAGCGAAGCTTGCGATCTATGCGCAGACTCCGATCCCGGTGCTGCAGAAGCTCGGGCTGGTCGCAGCGCAAGAAGGCCGCCGGGTGCCGCTCGCGCGCGAAATCCCGCGTGCTGCGTCCGCTGCATCGCCTGCCCGCACGCCGACCGACGCCGAGCGGCGCATGGCTGCCAACATGGCGATGCAGCCGAATGAAGCGGCCGAGATCCACGACATGTTCTTCGGCGCCGATGCGAGCCAGCGCGCGCTGATCCTGCACAATCTGGCGCAGACGCCGCTGAAGGCCGCGCCGCGGATTCCGACCGTGCGCGCCAGGCGCGCGATCCAGATCCTGGAGATGGCGGCGATTGCAGGCGACGTCGAGAACTTCACCTTCGAACTCGGCGACAGCCTGATCTTGTCCTCGCGCGTCGCAGCAGAGATCGTCGACGACGCCGGCGGCGAGGCGCTCGCAATTGCCGCCCGCGCCCTCGACATGCCGAGCCCGAACTTCCAGCGCATCCTCTTGTTCTTCAAGCCGGAGATCGGCAACTCGGTGGATGCGGTCTACCGGCTGTCGCGGCTCTATGATCGCCTCAGCGACCGCTCCGCGCTGGTGATGCTGGCCGCGTGGCGCGGCTCGACGCTCGCTGTCACGCGCGCAAAATATCAGCCGTCGTTGCATGACAGTGAGAGGCAGCGCGCGCGCGCCGGCGCAAGCCAGTCGCGGTCAAACGTGCAGCCCGGATCGAGCCCGGCGGTGCGCACGAGCAGCGGCGGGTCGATGGAGCGGTAAGGCGGGCCCTCACAGACAGCGCCATTGGATGTGGGACGCGCGCTGTCCCCACGCTCGTCATTGCGAGCGCAGCGAAGCAATCCAGAGTCCCTCGGCAGAAAGACTCTGGATTGCTTCGTCGCTTCGCTCCTCGCAATGACTGGGGCGGCAGTTACGTCTTCGCCAATTCCAGAAAGTGCCGCCCCGCGCGGTCTTCGATCTCGACGATCCAGGCGTCCGGGTCGAAGCGGATTTCCTTGGTCAGGCGCTCCTCCACCGCAGGCTCCGGCATCGGCTGCGGCGCATGTGGCACGAAGAATCGGTCGACCGGCCGGCCATCGTCATAGACGGTCTGCGGCGCCGGCACGTAGAGCATCGCATTGCCGTCGAGCAGCGACACTTTGACGAACACCGCCCCCGCCTCCTCGGCGCCGCGACGGCGCACAGCACCGAACACGCCCTCGGTCTGGCACCGGCGCAGATAAGCCGAGACCCAGATATTTGATTTCAAACGCATGAGCGCACGATAGGCCAGCGCTGCCATCAGCACCAGCCTTCAGGTTTACAGGCTTGGCGAAACGCTGCCGCTTATTCGACGGGATGCCCGATTGCGCCGCCGAGCTCGCGCAACAGACGGTCGGACACCTGGCCGGTGACCTGCATCCTGTGCTCGCGCTCGAACTTCTGGATCGCTGACTGGGTCTCGCCGCTCATCGTGCCCGTAATCTTCAGATTGCCATAGCCATATTCGGCCAGGGCGCGCTGCACGCCGGCGAGGCGGCGCGCCGCCGGGCTCTGCTGCACCGGGATCGGCGCAGGCGGACGCGCGATGGCGACCGAGGGCGGCGTCGGCGTCGTAGCCTTGATGACCAGATTGGTCATGGGATCGCCGGCGCGAGGCGTCGAGGCCGTCGTCTCGGCGGGCTTCTCCGGCGCCTTCTCGGCCGGTTTCGGCTCGACGCGAAACTCGGTTGCTTTCGGTTCGAGCGGCGACGTATCGGCGCCGACGGGACGCGGACGCGGCAAGGGATTGGACAGCGACATGGACGACGGTACGGGCAGATTGATCACGGTGCCAAACATCGGCGCCGGATGCCGGCCGGTCTGCAGAAACAGCGCGTTCGCGACGATGGCGCTGACGGCAGCGGCGGCGACGAGGCCGGCCAGCGTGTCCTTGGGACTGTGCAAGAGCACGCGCATCACGAGATTGCGCTCGGTCTCGACATCCACGACCGCGGCCTTGGCACCACGGCGGCGCGGAGCGGCTTCGTGCTTTGCAGACTTTCTAGGCACTTTTCTTCACCAGAGCAGGTTGGTCCTGAACTTCATGACGGAACACCGGCGTCAGCGTCGCGATCTTGCTCTCGGCCGGCTTCGCTTGCGGCGGCGTGTAGACGAGCGGCAGCTTGACGGTGACAGCGGTGCCCTCGCCGAGCCTGCTTTGTACCGTTAATTCGCCGAGATGCAACGCCACCAGGCTCTTCACGATCGAGAGCCCGAGGCCGGTGCCTTCGTGACGGCGTTCATAGGTCTTGCCGCATTGGAAGAACGGCGCACCGATGTGCTTGAGATCGTCGGGCGCGATGCCGACCCCGGTATCGCTGATGCGCAGCGTGAGCTGCGAACCAGACGCCGCTGCAGACACCGAGACCTGACCGCCGCGCTCGGTGAACTTGACGGCATTGGCGACAAGATTGAGCACGATCTGCTTGAACGCACGCGGATCGCCGGTCATCACCGGCAGATCCTGCGGCGCGTCCGTGACAAGATCGATGCCGTTCTCGCGCGCTTTCAGCGCCAGCAGATTGCAGCAATGCATCAGCGAGGCGCGCGGTGCAAACGGCTCCGACGCAATCTCGAAATTGCCCGATTCCATCTTCGACATGTCGAGGATGCCGTTGACGACCGACAGCAGATGCTGGCCGGACGCATTGATGAGCTCGGCATATTCCTTGCGCTGGGCCGCACCCAGCATCAACGTCTGTTCCTGCGCGATCATCTCGGAGAAGCCGATGATGGCGTTGAGCGGCGTGCGCAGCTCGTGGCTCATGGTGGCAAGGAAACGCGTCTTGGCGGCATCGGCCCCCTCTGCCGCGCTGCGCGCCTGATCCAGCGCCTGCTCTGAAACCTTGCGATCGGTGACGTCGCGCATCACGCCGACGACTTCGGCCTCTCGCGTGGTATCACGGCCCAGATCCTGATCGAGCGGCCGGCAGCGCATCTCGACCCAGATGAAGTCGACCTGGCCGCGCTCCGAACCGGTCGGCTCCCGCCGCAGCCGGAATTCGACGCTGCGCACGTCGCCGCGCGCGGCATCGGAGAGTGCGGTGAGATAGGCCGGACGATCGGCGACATGGACGCGATCGAACAGGCCATGGCCGTGCAGCTGCGCAACGGGCATGCCGAGCATGGCCTCCGCCGCCGGCGAGATGAACTGCACCGCGCCGTTGCGCTGATGCCGCGAGATCACGTCGCTCATGTTGCGCGCCAGCAGGCGATAGCGCTCCTCCTCGCGCGACAGCAGCGTGACGCTGGTACGCGCGAGCGACTCGGCGCCGAAGGCGAGGCCGGCGGCATAGAGCGTTGCGGAGGCGACGCCGAACGCCATGAGCACGCCCCGCTCCGTGGCCGTCGCTTCATCGAGCGGCAACCAGCCGAGCTGACTGACGAGAATCAGGATCCCGGCGCAGGAGAGCGCAAGAACCGAGGCAAAGGCCGCGACACGGCGCGAGGCCGACAACGCGGCTTCGAGGGGAACCACGACCAGCCAGATCGCGGCGAATGATTCGATGCCGCCGGTCGTGGCCGCGATCGCCATGATCAGGCCGGCGAGCGCCAGCGACGACAGCACATGGGCGCCTTCGTACCGTCCGGTGCGCGACAGGAACCAGGATAGCAGGATCGGCGCGATCAGCCAGGCGAAGGCAGCGACCTCGATCGCGCTCGGCGCGCCACGCAGGACGAGATAGACGGGAAATGCGGCAAAGGCGGCCAGGCTTCCCAGAAGCCGGGGCGCCATGAAGGCACGATGGCGCGCTCGCGTCAGCGCATCGTAGCGCGCGGAGGGATGCAGCAGCGCATCGAGACAATCGCGGATGATACTCAAAACTGTCACGGGTCTCGCGCTTCGGCTCATTCGTCCTGGAAGACGTGCCGGAACGCCTCCTTATCGTTGAGCCAACGTGTCAGAGCGATCTTAAACGAGTGCTAAGGCGGATCGGCCCGCCGCCGGACACCGCGTCATCGCGAAGATTTTTAGACGATTTGGCGATGTCATCATCGGGGATGGTGAACACAGGGTTTCGCCGTCCCTTTCATGGTTTCGAATTGGTGGACATGCAGGCCCGAGGCACCAGGGACGCGCGCGTCAATGGAAAATTTACGAGACCTGCATTCCGCGAGATTCTTGCGTCAATTTTCTGCGAATTAAGCGGAAGGCAATCACTTGCGATTTATCGAGAGTTGCTAGGTCGCATCGCCGCGCGGGAATCGCAGTGGCGGGATCTAACAGACAGGTCGCAAGATGCGCTTTCTGCTCCGCATCACATTCTGGCTCGGGCTGGTGCTGGTGCTCCTGCCTCGGGACAAAACGCCCGAATCGGAGAAGCTGCCGCAGATCGGTGCTGCCGACGCGGTGCAGGCTGCGACTGCGGCCGTCTCCGACGCGAGCCAATTCTGTAAACGCCAGCCGGCGGCCTGCGAGGTCGGCGGCCAGGCCGCGGCCATCATCGGCCAGCGGGCCCAGGACGGCGCGCGCAAGATCTACCAGATCATCAACGACAAGAAAGAGCAGCTCGAGAAGACCGACAAGAAGGCGCCCGACCACACCGGCTCGATCACGGTCGCCGGTGAAGGCGACGCCGCAGTCAGCGAAGCACCGCGCGACACGCTGACCCAGGACGACCTCGCGGTGGAATGGCACGGACCGGAGACGGCGAATTAAGGCCCGAATCCTATCGATTTCGAGGCCTCGCGTCCCTATATTGGCGGCAAGCGGGAACCACGGGCCATCAATGACTGCGATTGACGAGATCAGGGACAATTTCGAGCTTCTGGACGACTGGGACGACCGCTACCGGTACGTCATCGAGCTCGGCCGCACCCTGGAACCGATGCCCGAGGCGGAACACTCGGCCGAGAACAAGGTGAGTGGCTGCGTCAGCCAGGTCTGGCTCCAGAAGCTGGTCGATCGCGGCAATGGCGCGCCGATCCTGAAGTATCGTGGCGACAGCGACGCGCATATCGTGCGCGGGCTGGTCGCGATCGTGCTCGCGCTGTACTCCGGCCGCACACCGCAGGAGATTCTTGCGACCGATGCGATATCGGTGTTCGACGAGTTCGGCTTCCGCGACCATCTGACGCCGCAGCGCTCCAACGGCCTGCGCTCGATGGTCGAGCGCATCAAGACCGACGCGAAAGAGGCGCTCGCGGAGGCGTCTTAGCTCCTCGTGGTGAGGTGCCGTAGGGTGGGCAAAGCGGAGCGTGCCCACGTTCTGAGTGCGATCAATCAAAATTCGTGGGCACGACGCTTTGCGCCTTTGCCCACCCTACGAGACCGAGCCCGTAGCGCTACTACGAGATCGCGAGCGCGGGACTACTTCCCCTTCTTCCGCTGCTGCTGTCCCAGGCCCATCTTCTTCGCCAGTTGCGAACGCGCCACTGCGTAGTTCGGCGCGACCATGGGATAGTCGGCCGGCAGGCCCCATTTCTCGCGATATTGCTCCGGCGTCATGCTGTACTGGGTGCGCAGATGGCGCTTCAGCGACTTGAAGCGCTTGCCGTCTTCCAGACACACCAGATAGTCCGGGGCGATCGACTTCTTCAGCGAGACCGCAGGTTTTGCCGGTTCGAGCGGCGCTTCGACGCGGCCCGACGATACCCGCGTCAACGCGCCATGCACCTGGCTGATCAGGTTCGGAATCTCGGCGGTCGGCGTCGGGTTGTTGCTGAGATAGGCCGAGACGATGTTGGCCGTCAGCTCGATGAAATTTTTAGCCCCAACATCCGACATGGGCTCGACCCTCTCCAGTGACTCCGTCGCGCTGCATTGGCGGCGGGGAAGTATTCTCTGTCAACAATACGTTTGGCCGAAATACGACGACTGGAAAATATGAACCGATTACTGGTCCCGCGACAACAGGCGCGAGACTTTACTTGAACGCGGCGGGGCTTCAGCCGCGCTGGTCGAGATGGGCGCGCAGCTCGTCGATCGAGGCAAAGCGCATCATGCCCTCCGGCATCTGCGCCTCGATCGAGCCATCGGAATAGAGCGAATAGCCCATGCCGTCGACGATGCCGGATTTGAGCACCGTCACCTGCGACGGTTCGGCCGGCGGCGTCTCCGGTGCGGCAGGCTGCGGAACAGCGGGCTCGAAGGTCGATGCCGGGCGCGGCGGCGGCGGGCGTCGCGCCGCGGGCGGCTCCGGCGGCCGCGCGCGGTCCGGCTTCGGCCAAGCGTCATCGAAGCTCGCAGGCGGGGCCTCAGGGGCGGAAGGTGCCGCGGGCTCATCGTGTGGCGGGCTCTCGGCAGCCTTCGCCTCGGCGCGCTCGCGCTCCTTGCGTGAGCTCGAGGCGAACATCAGGTTGCGCTTTCGTGGAGCTTCCGCCGCCGTAAGCGGAGGCGGAGGCGGAGGCGCTTCCGGCCCGGCAGGTGCCTCGGCCCGCGCATGCTCGCGTGCGGGCGCTTCGGCCTGCCACGGCGGCGCGGCTGGCGGCTCGACCCGCATCGTTGGAGGCGGTGCGGGCTCCGGCGCGGGCGCGGCGAGGCCCGGCGGCAGCACCGGTCTCACGCGAACCTCCGACGGCGCGGCCGTCCCGGCCAGCCGGCGGGCGATGCCTTGCAGCTCGAGCAGCACGACGTAGAGACCGACCAGTAACATTCCGGAGCAGACGCCAATCGTTCCGCTCGTTATGAGCGTGCTGCCGAGGCTGAAATCCCTGATCGAGTAGCCAAAAGCGACCGCAAAGAGGCCCGCCAACACGGCGAAAATCCCTACAATCAACAAAGCCAAGCTCATCGAACACACCCCCGGCCGCGCATCCATGCGCGACACTCGTTACGCCACGATACCGTCATACTGCGTTCCTCGCCAACGACCAATTGCCCGGGCCGTTCCTAAAGGGAGGGATATCAGAGACTTATTCACATTCCCTTCAGCAACGGTCCGCTAGCTCTCATGTGCTCCGAGTTTCTGGAAATTGCTGCGTCGCATCAGGAATTTAGCCATAATGTCCAATTACTTGGTAATGGAACTGCGCTATAGGGATTCCGGGGAGCAGGCCCGCGCGCACCAGCAGGGCCAAGAGGGGATTCCGGGTCACCAATAGCCATGACATCCATCACGACTTCGGCGATCGACACGCCTCTCGGGCGCTCGGTTGAACGGACTTGCGACGACCTTGCCATGCTGGTGCTGGCTGCCGTCACTGTCATCGCAGGCCTGACCTTCCGCGACTACGGGCTCGGCTGGGACGACTACACCCACGCCGAATATGCCGACCTGCTGCTGCGCATGTACGGCTCAGGCTTCAGGGACACGTCCGCCCTCTCCTTCGCCAACCTCTACATGTATGGCGGCGGCTTCGACATGGCCGCAGCGATGCTGCACAAGATTATCCCCCTCGAGCTGTTCGAGACGCGACGCCTGGTCGGCGCGATCGTCGGCGTGATCGGGCTGGCGGTCACGTGGCGGCTCGGCCGTCGCATCGCCGGACCGCTTGCAGGTCTTGCCGCGCTTCTGCTGCTGGCACTCTGCCCGATCTTCTACGGCCACATGTTCATGAACCCGAAGGATGCGCCCTTCGCGGTGGCGATGATCGTCCTGATGCTGGGCCTGGTCCGTCTTGCCGAGGAATATCCGCAGCCCTCGCCGCGCACGATTGTGATCGTCGGCCTCGGTGCCGGCTTGTCGATTGGCTGCCGCATCCTTGGCGGGCTCGCACTGGTCTATGCGATGATCGGCTTCATGCCGCTGTTCCTGGAGGAACTGCGCCTTGAGGGCGCGCGCGAGGCTATCAGGCGTTTCGCCCATGTCGTCTACGTGCTGCTGCCTGGCCTCGCGTTCGGCTACCTCGTGATGGGCCTGATCTGGCCGTGGTCGATCATGGAGCCCGGCAATCCCTTCGAGGCCCTGACCTACTTCTCGCACTTCTTCGAGAAGCCCTGGAAAGAGATGTTCGACGGCGCGATCGTGTCCGTGCCCGACATGCCCTGGTCCTATCTGCCGACACTGTTCGCGCTGCAGCTTCCCGAAGTGATGCTGGTGCTGACGGCGGGCGCCGTGTTCGGCACCCTTGCCATGCTGCCGCGCCGCGAGGTTCCGGCGCGCCGCAAAACCATCCTGCTGACACTGACGCTGGCAGCCACCCTGCCGCTCGCGATCGCGATGGTGAAGCGTCCGGCGCTCTATAACGGCATCCGCCACTTCGTCTTCGTGATCCCGCCGATGGCGGTGCTCGGCGGCGTTGCCTTCGCCTGGACCGTGGAGCGCCTTCGCGTCAAACACCGCGCCTGGCAGCCGGCCGTGCTCGCCGTGTTCTGCTTCGGCCTGGCGCTGCCGCTCGCCGAGATGATCCGGCTGCATCCCTATCAATACACCCACTTCAACCATATCGCCGGCACGGTGCGCGCCGCCGACGACCGCTTCATGCTGGACTATTGGGGCCTCGCGCTGAAGCAGGCCTCCGACGGACTGCGCGAGCAACTGGTCGAACGCCAGGAAGTGCCGCCGCGCAATCGCAAATGGAAGGTCGCGGTGTGCGGTCCGCAACGCCCGGCCCAGGTCGCGCTCGGCCCCGACTTCACCATCGGCTGGGATTCCAATGCGGCCGATTTCGCCATGACGCTCGGCGAATTCTACTGCAAGGGCCTGACCGCGCCCGTGATGGTCGAGATCAAGCGCGACGACGTGGTGTTCGCCCGCGTCTACGACATCCGCGGCCGAAGCATTTCCAGCCTGCTGTCGATCCCGGCGCCGTAATAGTTTTCTCCGAAAGCCGCAGCCCGCTCCATGCGGGCTACGCTGAACTGCCGCGCTCCCGGCGCCTTGCTGCGGGCTTCACCCAAGACTAGGCTCCCTCCCCGCAACAACGAGGTTCGGGGAGATTTGCCATGTCACCAGCGGAAGCGCGCCTGAAGGAAGTGCCGTCGAACATGACGGAGGCCGAGTGGCAGCAACGGGTCAATCTCGCCGCCTGCTATCGTCTCGTCTCGCTGTACGGCTGGGACGATCTGGTCGACACCCACATCTCCGCGCGCGTGCCTGGCCCCGACCATCACTTCCTGATCAACCCCTACGGACTGATGTTCGACGAGATCACGGCCTCGAGCCTGGTCAAGGTCGATTTGCACGGCAACCAGCTCAGCGAGAGCGAATACAGCATCAACCCGGCTGGCTTCACCATCCATTCGGCGATCCACGAGGTGCGCGAGGACGCGATCTGCGTGCTGCATCTCCACACCCTCGACGGCACCGCAGTGTCGAGCAGCGCCGAAGGCCTGCTGCCGCTGAACCAGACCGCGCAGCTCGTCACCCACGACCTCGCCTATCACGACTATGAAGGCATCGCGCTCGATCACGACGAGCGGCCGCGGCTGCAGAAGGACCTCGGCGACCACAACCACATGCTCCTGCGCAACCACGGCACGATGACCGTCGGCCGCTCGGTCGCTTCCGCCTTCGAGCGCATGTACCACCTCGAGCGCGCCTGCTCGATGCAGGTGCGCACCCGCGCGCTGGGCACGCCGGTCTATCCGGTCGAGGAGATCGCGATCGAGAAGAACACCGAGCTGCTCGCCAACCGCGACCGCGCCGAGCTGCGCGCCACCAACCTCGTCTGGCCGCCGCTGCTGCGCAAGCTCGATCGCGAGCTCCCGGGCTACCGCTCTTGAGATTTACGGGATTTCGTGTAGGGTAGGCCTCAACACCCTCTACACATTTCGGAATGAAACGCCGCCCAATTCCGGGCGGCGTTTTTTTTGGCTTCACCGTCAGCGCGAGGAGCTCTTGCGATGAAGCAATCCAGAGTATTTCCGCGGAGAGATTCTGGATTGCTTCGCTTCGCTCGCAATGACGGATGAAGGTCTCGTAGGGTGGGCAAAGCGACTTGTCCGCCGTAGCTCGAAGAGCGAAGGCGGAAGCGTGCCCACGTCTTCTTCTTTGGTCATCATTGAGAGGTGGTGGGCACGGCGCTTCGCGCCTTTGCCCACCTACGGCATCATCTACTTCACCTCGGCCAGCGCGGCGAGAATCCGCGCCCAGGAGCGGATGCCCTTCTGGAAGCTGCGGAGGTCATACTTCTCGTTCGGCGAGTGGATGTTGTCGTCGTCGAGCCCGAAACCGACGAGCAGCGAGTCCAGACCAAGCGCGCGCTTGAAATCGGCGACGATCGGGATCGACGCACCGGAGCCCATCAGCACGGTGTCCTTTCCCCATTCCTCGGTCAGCGCCTTCCTGGCGGCCGCTAGCGGCTTCATATTCCAGTCGAGCGCCACGGCGGGTGCGGCGGAATGGTCGCCGAACTCGACCTTGCAATCGCCGGGAATCCGGGCGGTCACGTAGTCGCGGAAAGCCTTGCGTATCTTCAGGGGGTCCTGCCCCTGGACCAGCCGAAACGAGACTTTTGCCGAGGCATGCGACGGAATCACCGTCTTGGAGCCCTCGCCGATATAGCCGCCCCAGATGCCGTTGACGTCGCAGGTTGGACGCGTGGAGGCCTGCTCGACCATCAGCCGCCCCTTCTCGCCAGCCGGGATCGACAGACCGATCGGCTTGAGAAACGACTCCGGCGTGAAGTTGAGCTTCTTCCACTGCTCCAGGATCTCCGGCGGCGTATCCTTCACGCCGTCATAGAAGCCGGGAATGGTGATGCGGTTGTCGTCGTCGAACAGTCCGCCGAGAATCCTGGTCAGCACCCGGATCGGGTTCATCGCCGTGCCGCCGAAAACGCCGGAATGCAAATCGCGGCTGGCGGCGGTGATCTTCACCTCTTCATAGAGCAAGCCGCGCAGCGCCGTGGTGATCGCCGGCGTCTCCGGATCCCACATGCCGGTGTCGCAGACCAGCACGTAATCGGCTTTGAACTCGTCCTTGTTGGCCTCGACGAACGGCACGAAATTCCTGGAGCCGACCTCCTCCTCGCCTTCGATCAGGAAGGTGATGTCGATCGGCAGCGAGCCCGTGACCTTCTTCCACGCGCGGCATGCTTCGACGAAGGTCATGACCTGGCCCTTGTCGTCCTCGGCGCCGCGCGCGACGATGATCTTGCGGCCGTCGGCATGATCGGCGATCACGGGTTCGAATGGCGGACGGTGCCAGAGGTCGAGCGGATCGACCGGCTGCACATCATAATGGCCGTAGAAGATCACATGCGGCCGTCCGCCTGCCTTGACCTTGCCGACGACGGCGGGATGGCCGGCGGTCGGCCTCACCTCGGTCGCGACGCCGAGGCTCGCGATGTCCTTGGCCAGATGCTCGGCCGCCGCCTTGCAATCTCCGGCATAGGCTGGATCGGCAGAAATCGACTTGATCCGCAACAGTGAGAACAGGCGCTCGAGGCTGTTGTCAAAGTCTTTGTCGATGTGGTCGAGCACGGATTGAAGCTGCGCATTGGCCATGTCGTGTTCCCTGACTTTTCGAGTCTCAAGACGGCATAAGTTTTAGGACGTCTTGGGTTTTAGGAGGTCTTGGGTTTTAACCCTGCCGCGGCGTCGGAGCTAGCCGTGTCAGGCGGATGCCGGATGTGCCAGGCAAGCGCAACGGCGAGGATCGCGGTGGCGACGAGGTTGTTGCCCCAGGCCTGGACGGTGTTGGGGAACAGCGGCAGCGACAGCAGCATGAGGATTCCTGCAGCGCCGAGCGCAAGCCAGGTTCCCAGCCGCACCTTCGGCCGCACGTCGAAGGCGGCCCGATGCATCAGCACCGTGAACGGCAGGAACAGCCACACAAAGTAATATTGCCGCGCCAACGGCGAGGCGACCGTCATGAGGCAGAACAGGATGGCGAGCTCCTCGGCGTCCGATCGCGCCGTTCTCTGCGCTTGCCGCGGCATGATTGCGACAAAGCCGAGCCCGATCAGCACCGATACCGCGAGCACGATCCAGTTCGCCGTCTTGTAGTCGACGTCGATGACATTCATCGTGCGCACCGGCTTGCTGGGATCCTCCAGATTGTAGTTGATCGGCCGGACCAGCCGGTGCGTCACCGCGATGATGGACTGGTTGACCCACGACCAGTTCTGCTCGTCGCGCTGCCCAAAACCCTTTTCCGAGCTCGAGCCGACCATGCCCTGGTACCAGGTCTTGAGCTCGGCGGCGTTAGTCTCGAAGCCACGGATCGGCGCCGGTACGACGTAGAGCAGGATGCCGATGAAGGCGATCATGCTGACGACTGCCGCCCACTGCCTCCGCCAGACCAGATAAGGCAGCACCGCGATCGGAAACACCTTGATGGCGGTGGCGAGCGCGAACATGAAGCCTGCGAACAGGGATCGCCGATGCTGGAGGCTCCAGAAGCCGTAGAGCATCATCGCCAGCAGAACGAGGTTCGGCTGACCGAGATCGAACATGTCGAACACGAAGGTCACGGTGGCGACCGCCGGCAGCGCTTCGAGCCACGGGCCGGGCTTGCGGTCCGAGCCGGTCATGGCATTGGAGAGAACGCCCGTGGTCCACCACGCCACCACGTTCAGAACCGACAGCACGAGGTAGAGCGGGATCCTGCCGAACCAGCTCGGGATCGCCAGCAGGATTGCAGGCAGCGGCGGATAGATGAACTCGAACGGACGACCCAATTCGCTGGGATAGAGCGGCCCGCCATGCAGCACCTGCTGCCCGGCCCAGTACCACAGCGCGTAATCCTTGGTCTTGCCGCGGCCGAAAATCTCCGGCCCGAGGACATCGGCGGCGAGGACGACGCAGCAGAGCAGGAAGAGCAGATCGAGCGGCGCGCGCAACGACGGGAGCCGAAGTGCACGAGATTTGTCTGATGAATTCGATCGCGTCACTTGATGTCCAGTCGGAAACAAATAGCACGTAGCAGACCGACGGACGCTTGGAGAGTCCCCCCTCACCCGAATTTGTACCTGGCAAGAATGCCGCTTCCCGCGCCACGGGAGCGGCGCTGCGGACCAGTAGACCACAGCCGGGCGTTCTGCCTACCTTCGCAGCAACCCGCCAAGTGCGCCGCGGACTAGCGCGCGGCCGACCGAGCCGCCGAGCTGACCGCCAACCGATTTGCCGAGATCGGCCGCGACGCCGCCGACCACCCTGCCGGTGACCGTGCGCGTGACGTCGCGCGCGATGCGTTGTCCCGTCGTCAGCCGGTTGCGTCCAGTGTTGGTGCCGAAGATGGTGCCGACGATCGAGCCGATCTGGCCGAGGATGCCGCCACCGCCTCCACCCGCCTGGCCATCGGCCGGCGCGGCGGTGCCGGCGATGCGCTTCTGGAGGATCTCATAAGCGGACTCGGAATCGATCGCTGTGTCGTATTTGCCCTTCACCGGGCTTGCATCCATGATCGCCTTGCGCTCCTCCGGGCTGATCGGCCCGATGCGGGCCGATGGCGGGCGGATCAGCACCCGCTCGACCATCGCCGGCGTGCCATTGCCTTCGAGGAACGACACCAGCGCCTCGCCCTTACCGAGCTCCATGATCACCTTGGCGGTGTCGAGCTTCGGATTGGGCCGGAAGGTCTGGGCCGCAGCGGCGACCGCCTTCTGGTCGCGCGGGGTGAAGGCGCGCAGCGCATGCTGCACCCGGTTGCCCATTTGCCCGAGCACGCGGTCGGGCACGTCGATCGGATTCTGCGTGACGAAATAGACGCCGACGCCCTTGGAGCGGATCAGGCGGACCACCTGCTCGATCTTGTCCATCAGCGCCTTCGGCGCGTCGTTGAACAACAGATGCGCCTCGTCGAAAAAGAACACCAGCTTGGGCTTCGGCAGGTCGCCGACCTCGGGCAATTCCTCGAACAGCTCCGACAGCATCCACAGCAGGAATGTCGCGTAAAGCCGCGGGCTCTGCATCAGCTTGTCGGCGACGAGGATGTTGACCATGCCGCGACCGTCGCGGTCGGTCTTCATGAAGTCCTTCAAGGTCAGCGCCGGCTCGCCGAAGAATTTTGTGGCGCCCTGGTTCTCCAGCACCAAGAGTTGGCGCTGGATAGTGCCGACGGTAGCCTTGGTGACGTTGCCAAAACCCTGGGCCGCCTTCCGGACCGGCGCGAGTGGATCCTCGTCCGAATCCGGCCCCTTCTTGCCGCTGTCGGGCACGATGGCGTCGAGCAATGCCCGCAGATCCTTCATGTCGATCAAAGCAAGACCGTTCTCGTCGGCGACGCGGAAGGCGACGTTGAGCACACCCTCCTGAACGTCGTTGAGATCGAGCATGCGAGCGAGCAGCAGCGGCCCCATCTCGGTGATAGTCGCCCGCACCGGATGTCCCTGCTCGCCGAACACGTCCCAGAACACCGTCGAGAATTGATCGGGCTGGAATGTCAGCCCGATCTCGGTGGCGCGCTTGATGATGAAGTCCTTTGCCTCCCCGACCTCGGAGATGCCGGAGAGGTCGCCCTTGATGTCGGCGGCGAACACGGGAACACCGGCCCGCGCAAATCCTTCCGCCATCACCTGCAGCGTGACCGTCTTGCCCGTTCCGGTCGCGCCGGTGACGAGGCCATGACGATTGGCGAGCGCCAGCGTCAGCCAGGCTTGCTCGTCTCCCTTGCCGACGAAGATCCTGTCGTCGGTATCGCCGAGCTTGTTGTCCTGCGCCGTCATCACTCTCTCTATCGTTTGTTTCGCGTATCGAAACTCGAACTCACCAGTTCCGCAGTTTAACGCATGTCGCAAGCCGATTGAAACCGTTCAAGGCCGTATCGACATGCGACATTGTCGGAGACTGCGCGCCGCGGCATGCGCCGAAAGTCGGAGTGATGTATTCGCACCGCGGCATTTTTTCACGAATTTCTTCTTTGATCTTGCATCGCTGCAACACTTTTCGCGTCTTCGAGGATGAATCGGAACACTGCGTGCGTTCATCACTTGTATTTCACATCACACCGGCCCAAGATCATTTTTCGAAAATAATCTCCGGCATGTGAACCGGCTGAGGGGCAGGCCCATATGGACGAGCTGATCGGACGGCTGGCGACAAGCGCCAGCATAGATGGTGCTGTGGCTGAAAAGAGCGTCGGCATTATCCTGGGCTTCCTCCGCAGCGAAGGTCCGTCCGGCATCGTGCAGGCCCTGATCGATCAGATCCCTGGTGCAGAAGGGGCGATCGAGGCGTCCAAGAGCGGCGGGCTGTCGCGGCTGATGGGCGGCGGCCTGATGGCCATCGGCACGCGCCTGATGGGCCTGGGACTTGGGATGTCCGACATTCAGGCGATTGCCCGTGAACTTTTCCGCTACGGTCGAGACAAAATCGGAGCGGATCAGATGGGCAAGATCATCGCGGGCACGCCGGGCCTCAGCCAGTTCGCCTGAAGCTGTCGCATTTTCATATTGAGTATCATGACATATCCGATCTCCGAGATTGAGGGCCTGCCAGCCTTTGCCGCCAACAAGTTGAAGGCGCAGGGAATCCGCACCACCGATGCGCTGCTGGAAGCCGCGAGCACCGCGAAGGGCCGCAAGGCGCTCTCGGCCAAGACCGGCATCAGCGAGCAACTGTTGCTGGAGTGGGCCAACGTGTCCGACTACATGCGCATTCCCGGCATGGGCCGGGCCAAGGTCGGTCTCGTCCGCGCCGCCGGCGTCACCACGGTGCGTGAGCTCGCCTATCGAAATCCGGCAAGATTGGCGCAGAGCATGCGCGAGGCAAACGGTCAGAGGAAGCTCGTCCGCATCCTGCCCTCGGAGAAGTCGGTCGGCGACATCATCGCCAAGGCCAAGAAGCTGTCGCCGAAGATTACGTACTGATAGTAGCTCCGTCATCCTGAGGTGCGAAGCATGGGACGCAGCGCGTCCCATGGAGAGCCTCGAAGGATGCACGGCCACGCCGCCGCCACGGAAAGAGCCGGGCCGCTCATCCTTCGAGGCCTCCGCTGCGCTCCGGCACCTCAGGATGACGGTGACAGAGCAGCGTTCATTTGCCCCTCTCCCGCCTTGACTCCCCCTCCCCGACCGCGCAAAGCGGGCCGCATGAATGCCTTGCCCTCCCCATCCGTCCTGCCGGCCGGCTCGGCCGGGCCTGACGTGCTGCGGACGCTGCTGGAACGGCCTCTTCCGGCGGTGATGGGCGTGCTCAACGTGACGCCGGATTCCTTTTCCGACGGCGGCGATTTCATTGCGCCGGACCAGGCGCTGGCACGGGCGCGGGCGATGATCGAGGCAGGCGTCGACATCATCGATATCGGCGCGGAATCCACCCGGCCCTACAAGGGTGCCAAGCCGGTCACCGTGGCGGACGAATTGACCCGGTTGAAGCCAGTGCTGGCAGCCGTGGTCGCGCTTGGTGTGCCGGTCTCGATCGACAGCATGAAGGCCGAAGTCGTCGCCTTCGCGCTCGACCAAGGCGCGGCCATCGCCAACGACGTCTGGGGATTGCAGCGCGACGCCAATATGGCGCCGCTCGTCGCTGCGAAAGGCGTCCCCGTCATCGTCATGCACAACCGAGACAGCGCCGATTCCGCCATCGACATCGTGGCGGACATGAATGCGTTCTTCCTGCGCTCGCTCGACATCGCCGCCAAGGCTGGCATCGCGCGCGAAAAAATCGTGCTTGATCCTGGCATCGGCTTCGGCAAGACCGCCGGGCAAAGCATGATCGCGCTGGCGCGGCTGCACGAGCTCGATATGTTCGGCCTGCCGATCCTGGTCGGCGCTTCGCGCAAGCGCTTCATCGCCTCGGTGTCGCCGTCAGAGCCGAAAGAGCGTCTCGCCGGCTCGATCGCCGCACATCTGATCGCCGCGCAGAAGGGCGCGAAAATCATCCGGACCCATGACGTCGCCGAGACCTTGCAGGCCCTGCGGGTCGCCAACGCAATCGAGAGCAAGCAATGACCGATACGATCTTCGTGACCGGCCTGTCGATCCATGCGCGTCACGGCGTGATGGAGCACGAGACCGAAGTCGGCCAGCGCTTTGTCATCGACCTCGAACTCTACACCGATTTGTCGGAGCCTTCGCGCAGCGACCGCCTCTCCGATACCGTCTCCTATGCCGACGTGGTCGCGACCACGACGTCGGCGTTCAAGAATACCAACTACAAGCTTTTGGAGCGCGCGGCGGGTGCGGTCGCCGACGCCATCCTGTCGCACTTTCCGCGCATCCGCGCGGTGAAGATCACCGTGCACAAGCCGCACGCGCCGATCGCCGCGATCTTCGACGATGTCGGCATCATGCTGACCCGCTCGCGGAGTCCCTGACATGGCGAGCGTGCTGATCGCACTCGGCGGCAATGTCGGCGATGTCCGCGCGACGTTCCGCAAGGCGATCGCCCATATCTGCGGCATGGCGCAAGCCGCAATGATCGCGCGTTCGTCGGACTACACCACGCCGCCCTGGGGCGACGAGGACCAGGATCCCTTCATCAATGCCTGCGTCGAGATCGAGACCGACCTCGATCCGCATGCGCTCTTGTTCGTCATGCAGAAAGTCGAGCAGAAGTTCGGCCGTACGCGCGACAAGGACCGCCGCTGGGGTCCGCGCACGCTCGATCTCGACATGATCGCCTATGACAATGTGTCGTTCAGGAAGCCCGACCTGACCCTGCCGCATCCACGGCTGTTCGAGCGCGCCTTTGTGCTGGTGCCGCTGGCCGAAATCGCGCCGGACCGCGTGATCTCAGGTATCCGTGTGCGTGACGGCCTCGCCGGCGTCTCCAGCAGCGGCATTGAACGGCTTGCGGATACCGGTTAACCAAAAACAACCGTTTGCAGGGACGCCCGGCCGTGGCAATTTCGCCTGCGAATGACGAGACGTTTGGGAGCCCTTGGCCGTATGACCTCCGTGACTGACGATCTGCCCTTGGCGGCCGATTTTCCCAAGGCGACGGACGCGGACTGGCGCAAGCTGGTCGACGGCGTGCTGAAGGGCGCGCCGTTCGAGAAGCTGGTCGCCAAGACCTATGACGGATTGAAGATCCAGCCGCTCTATCCGCGCGCCAAGGGCGTTGCGCCTGTGGCGGGACGGTCCGAGGCCGCGCCATGGCAGATCATGCAGCGGATCGATCATCCCGATGCAGCGGCGGCGAATGCACAGGCGCTGATTGATCTCCAGAATGGCGCCACAGGACTCTCGCTGGTGTTCGCCGGCGGCAACGGCGCTCACGGTTTCGGCCTGGAACCGACGGCCGATGCGGTCGCGAAAGTGTTGAAGGACATTCATCTCGATGCCGGCATCGGCATCGAGCTTCAGGTCGGCCCGCAATCGCGGATGGCAGCGATCCATGTCGCGGAATATGTGAAGGGCAAAGGTCTCGATCCCGCCACTTGCGACATCCGCTTCGGGCTCGATCCGCTCGCGGCCTGCGCCGTGTGGGGCTCCAGCCCTTATAGCTGGGAGGAGATCGTTCCGGCGGTCACAGGTGGCATCAAGGGCCTTGCCGCGCTCGGCTTCAAGGGACCGTTTGCATCCGCCGACGGACGTGTGATCCACGATGCCGGCGGATCGGAAGTGCAGGAACTCGCCTTCGTGCTCGCTTGCGGCCTCGCCTATTTGCGCGCGATCGAAAGCGCCGGCGTTCCGCTCGAGCAGGCGCAAGGCATGGTCTATGCGCGGCTCGCCGCGGATGCCGACCAGTTTTTGACCATGGCAAAGTTCCGCGCGCTGCGGTTGCTGTGGGCGCGCATCGAGCAGGCCAGCGGCTTGACGCCGAAGCGGCTGTTCATTGCCGCCGACACCGCCTGGCGCATGCTGACGCAGCGTGATCCTTACGTGAACATGCTGCGTGCGACCATGGCGACGTTTGCGGCCGGGCTCGCCGGCGCCAATGCGATCACCGTGCTGCCGCATACGCTGGCGCTCGGGCTGCCAGACCCGTTCGCACGACGCGCGGCGCGCAACATGCAAGTCCTGCTGCTGGAAGAGAGTAACCTCGCCAAGGTCAGCGATCCCGCGGCGGGCGCAGGCGGCATCGAGACGCTGACGGCGCAGCTCTGCGAGGCGGCCTGGGCGTTGTTCCAGGAGAGCGAGAAAGCCGGCGGCACCTTCGCCGCGCTCCAACAGGGTCTGTTCCAGAGCAAGGTCGCAGCCGCCCGAAAAGCGCGTGACGCCAATATCGCAAAGCGCCGCGACGTGCTGACGGGTGCCAGTGAGTTTCCCAACCTGCATGAGAGCGAGACGGTGGTGCTGAAAGCGACGCCGGTCGAACTCGCACCGTATGGCGAGCAGAAGTTCAAGTTCGACGCGCTCGCCCCGATCCGGCTCGCACAACCATTCGAAGCGCTTCGCGACAAATCCGATGCGACGTTGAAGGCGCGCGGCGTGCGGCCAAAAGTGTTCCTGGCCAATCTCGGCACACCCGCCGATTTCACCGCGCGCGCGACCTTCGCGAAGAGCTTCTTCGAGACCGGCGGCATCCAGGCTGTCGACAGCGAGGGCTTTGCCGATCCTGCCAAGCTGGCTGCCGCATTCAAGGCTTCCGGCGCCGCGCTCGCCTGCCTTTGTTCCAGCGACAAGGTTTATGCGGAACACGCGGAAGCTGCGGCAAAGACCCTGCAAACCGCGGGCGCACGACATATCTATCTGGCGGGCCGTCCGGCTGAGGCCGAGGCGGCACTTCGTTCGGCCGGTGTCACGGGGTTTGTGTTTTCCGGCGGCGATGCGCTTGCCACGTTGCAGGACGCTTATTTGCGGATGGAGCAGGCATGACCGAGGCCAGCAAAACCGTTCTCGCCGGCGGCTGCCAATGCGGGGCGGTGCGCTTTGCGCTGACCGCCGCGCCGAACAAGATTTCGATCTGCCATTGCCGGATGTGCCAGAAGGCGAGCGGTGCGCCGTTCGCCTCCTTCGCCGACATCAACCGGACGGACTTTGCCTGGACCAAGGGGCAGCCGGCGTTCTTCCGCTCCTCCTCGATCGCCGACCGCGGCTATTGCGCCGCCTGCGGCACGCCGCTGAGCTTCGGCCGCATCGACGGCGAGCGGATCGAGATCATGACCGGCGCCTTCGACCGGCCAGACCGCCTGGTGCCGACGCGCCAATACGGAACTGAGTCACGCTTGGGCTGGGTGGTCGGCATCTCCAATCTGCCGAGCCAGACCACGCAGCAGAACTACGGGCCGGAGAAGATGGCGACCATCATCAGCCATCAGCATCCGGACCATGATTGAGCGCCCAAAGCGCTACCCTGTGATATGGTTGAAGCCATGAGCCGCATTCCGAACTTCGCTGACATCGCCTTCGAGCGGACCGCAACCATTGCGCCAACAGGCGGCGCCGAACCGTGGCTGACGCCCGAGGGCATTCTGGTGAAGCCTGCTTATGGCGAGGCCGATATCGCCGGGCTCGATTTCCTCGAGACCTATCCGGGCATCGCGCCGTTCCTGCGCGGCCCCTACCCGACCATGTATGTCAACCAGCCCTGGACCGTGCGGCAATATGCCGGCTTCTCCACTGCGGAGGATTCCAACGCGTTCTACCGCCGCAATCTCGCGGCCGGACAGAAGGGCCTCTCGGTCGCCTTCGATCTCGCCACCCATCGCGGCTATGACAGCGATCATCCGCGCGTTGGCGGCGACGTCGGCATGGCCGGTGTTGCCATCGACTCCATCTACGACATGCGCACCCTGTTTGCCGGCATTCCGCTCGACCAGATGAGCGTGTCCATGACCATGAACGGCGCCGTGCTGCCGATCCTCGCGCTCTATGTCGCCGCCGCGGGCGAACAGGGGGTGGCGCCGGAGAAGCTGTCGGGCACCATTCAGAACGACATTCTGAAAGAGTTCATGGTGCGCAACACCTATATTTATCCCCCTGCGCCCTCGATGCGGATCATCTCCGACATCTTCGCCTACACCTCGCAAAAGATGCCGAAATACAATTCGATCTCGATCTCCGGCTATCACATGCAGGAGGCCGGGGCGACGCAGGACCTCGAACTCGCCTATACGCTCGCCGACGGCGTCGAATATCTGCGCGCGGGCCTTGCCGCAGGCCTGGATGTCGACCGCTTCGCACCGCGGCTGTCGTTCTTCTGGGCGATCGGCATGAACTTCTTCATGGAAGTCGCCAAGCTGCGCGCTGCGCGCCTTCTCTGGGCGAAGCTGCTGAAGCCTTTCAACCCGAAGGACCCGCGCTCGCTCTCGCTGCGCACGCATAGCCAAACCTCGGGCTGGTCGCTGACCGCGCAGGACGTCTTCAACAACGTGATGCGCACGACCGTGGAGGCGATGGCAGCGACGCAGGGCCACACCCAGTCGCTGCACACCAACGCGCTCGACGAGGCCTTGGCGCTTCCGACCGATTTCTCGGCGCGCATCGCCCGGAACACGCAACTGTTCCTGCAGCAGGAGAGCGGCACCACCCGCATCATCGATCCCTGGGGCGGCTCTTACTATGTCGAACGGCTCACGCGCGACCTCGCCGCAAAAGCCTGGAGCCATATCCAGGAGGTCGAGGAGCTCGGCGGCATGGCCAAGGCGATCGAAGCCGGCGTGCCAAAGCTGCGCATCGAAGAAGCCTCGGCCAAGACCCAGGCGCGCATCGATGCCGGCAAGCAGGCGGTGATCGGCGTCAACAAGTACAAGCCGACCGACGAGACGCCGATCGACATCCTCAAGGTCGACAACACCAATGTTCGCCGCCTCCAGATCGACAAGCTGACGCGCCTGAGGTCCGAGCGCAGCCAGAAGGACGTCGACGCCGCGCTCGCCGCGATCACGCGATCGGCCGGCGAAGGCAACGGCAATCTGCTCGCGCTCGCGATCGACGCGGCGCGGGCGAAGGCGACCGTCGGCGAGATTTCGGACGCGATGGAAAAAGTATTCGGCCGGCACCGCGCCGAGATCAAATCCATCACCGGCGTCTACAAGCGGGAAGCATCCAGCATGGGCAATCAGGTCGAGAAGGTTCAGGCGCTGATCGACGCGTTCGAGGAGGCCGAAGGCCGCCGCCCGCGCATCCTGGTCGCCAAGATCGGCCAGGACGGCCACGACCGCGGCCAGAAGGTGATCGCGTCTGCGTTTGCCGATATCGGCTTCGACGTCGATATCGGACCGCTGTTCGCCACCGCGGACGAAGCCGCACGACAGGCCGTCGAGAACGACGTCCACATCCTCGGCGTCTCCTCGCTCGCCGCCGCCCACCTCACCGCCGTGCCGGAGCTGAAGGCCGCGCTGAAGAAGCAGGGCCGCGAGGACATCATGATCATCGTCGGCGGCGTTGTGCCGCCGCAGGATTACGATGCGCTGTATTCCGCCGGTGCCGAAGCTATCTTCCCGCCCGGCACCGTGATTGCGGACGCGGCCGAGGAGCTGATCCGCAAACTGAACGCCCGGCTGGGGCATAGCGAGGCCGCGGAGTAAATGGTACACTGGCCGGGGTAGCTGGTCAGGTTGTGTCCATGACACGTGACGAGATCATCGCTGCGATACGCAAGAACGCCGATGCCATAAAAGGCAAGGGCGTGTCGAAGCTTGCCATCTTCGGCTCACGAGCCCGCGACGATTATCGTCCGGACAGCGACATCGACGTCCTGGTCGAGATCGAACCAGACATCTCTTTTTCGCTGCTCAACCTGATCGACGTCGAGCACATCATCGAGGATGCAACCGGCTTGCAAGCCCAGGCAACCGTCCGCCGCTCCATTTCGCCCCGCTTTGCGCAGCGCATCGCAGACGACATCCTCGACGTATTTTGACGTGCGCCCGACGTTTCCTGACCGGATCGGCCATATCCTGGATGCAACCGACAAGATCAGGACGGCTGTAGCCGGCCGCACGCGAGATAGCTTCACCCAAGATATATTCATGCGCCTGGCGATCGAGCGACTGCTCCGGGTGGTGAGTGAAGCGTCGCGCTTCATTCCTGACGACGTCAAAGCGAAGAACCCTGCCATCAATTGGAGAGGGGCTGGCCGACTTCGGAAACTGGCTGCGCCATGCCTATCATCGGACCGACGCAGACTTGCTATGGGACAAGATCGAGCACGATCTTCCGCCCCTTGAAACCTTCATCCGAACCATCGCCGAGGAGCAGAATCCTTGAAGCTCGTCTTGAAACCAGCCGTGGCACTGTTGCTAAGCGCACTTGGTATTTGTTCCTCTCTCGCCGCCGATCCCACGCCTGACGCCATCGTCAAGAACAGAAACATCGACGCGCGAATCTTCCTCGACGACAAGGTCAAGGCCGATGCGCCGCTCGCGGCCGACTGCCTTGCCGAAGGCAAGAAGTGGCTCGACAAGAACGCCGCCGACGCTGCCGCCTCGCGCAAGCAGGATCCTCAATTCTTCAAGGACGGCGGCTGGGATTTTGAGCGCAAATATTCGATCCGCTCCGTCGTTGTCGACCGCTATGTCAGTGTCCTGCGTGACGACTACATGGACACCCATGGCGCCCATCCCAATTCGGATGTGAACACGGTCCTGTGGGACAAGTCCGAAAACAAGCGCATCTCGATCCGCCCTTTCTTCACCGAGACCGCCGACAATGGCACGACCATGAAGGCGATGGTGAAGGCCGTGATCGCCTCGCTCAAGATCGAGAAGAAGAAGCGCGACACCAGCGAGACCGCGACCGAGGAATGGTTCAAGGGCGTCGAGCCTAGCCTGCTCAAGATCGGCGCCGCGACGCTCGCGCCGTCGACCGAAACAGGCAAGAGCTCCGGCCTCACCTTTCACTACCCGCCCTATGCCGTCGGTCCCTACGCCGAGGGCCAATACGTCGCATTCGTTCCGTGGGAGAGTTTGAAGCCCTATCTCACTGCGGAAGGCGCACGCATCTTCGGCGGCGCGCGGCCAAGGGGCGACGCTGACGAGCAGCAATAGGTTCCAACGGAACCGTTGCTCACGGCGCCATTGGCCGGCCGCTTGCGACATCCGTGCAAAGCCGCCTAACATGTTGCATTGATACGAGCCCGATTCCCGAGGGCGCCGCCGGGACTGTTGATGCCAGGAATCACGCGCCGCATTTTCGCGGCCTCCGCAGTGGCTACCGCCACGTCCGCCCTCCTCACACCTGCGCGCGCGCAAGCTTATCCGGCGCGGCCGGTGACCTTGATCGTGCCCTGGGGCGCGGGTGGCGGCTCGGATGCGACCGCGCGCATCGTGGCCACGCTGCTGGAGAAGGAGCTCGGCCAGCCATTCAACGTCGTCAACCGCACTGGCGGGTCCGGCGTCGTCGGCCATGCCGAGATCGCCACCGCATCGCCGGATGGCTACACGGTCGGCATGCTGACCGTGGAAATCGCGATGCTGCATTGGCAAGCGCTAACGCATCTGACGCCGCGGAACTTCACGCCGCTGGGGCTGATGAACGAAGACCCGCCGGGCATCCAGGTGTCCACGTCCTCGCCATACAAGACGGTGAAGGAGCTCGCGGATACCATCAAGTTGGCTGCGCCGGGACGATTCAAGGCCTCGGGCACCGGACAAGGCGGCATCTGGCATCTCGCTCTCGTCGGCTGGATGCAGGCGATGGGATTGCCGGCAAACCAGGTCGCGTGGTCGGCGTCGAATGGCGCAGCACCGGCGATGCAGGATCTCGTCGCGGGCAGCCTCGACCTCACCACCTGCTCGGTGCCGGAGGCGCGCGCCACCATCGAGGCCGGCCAGGCGCGGAGCCTCGCGATCATGGCGCACGCGCGCAATCCGATCTTCCCCGACGTCCCAACGCTGAAGGAGACGCTCGGCGTCGAGTATTCCACCAGCTCATGGCGCGGCATCGGCGGGCCGAGGGGCTTGCCTCCGGAAATCGCCACGAGGCTGACCACGGCCTTGAAGAAGGTGTACGATTCCCCCGCATTCAAGGACTTCATGACCAGACGCGGTTTTGGCACGGTATGGCGCGATGCCGGTCAGTTCGAGACCTTCATGGGCCAGGCGGATAGCCAGATGGGTCAGGCCATGAAAGCTGCCGGGTTTGCCAAGGCCTGATGAGACCCCCATGCTTCCTGCCGGGGGGGGCCCTCGCCTGCCTGCGTCCGCCGTTGTAAAGCAGGGCATGGTTGAGAAGAAAACTTCGCTCGATATTACATCCCTCGCCCGCGACCTCCGTGCAGGCCGCCGCGCGGCGCTGGCGCGGGCCATCACGCTGGTGGAGAGCCGGCGTGGCGATCATCAGGCGCAGGCGCGCGAGCTCGTGCAGATGCTCCTGCCCGACACCGGCAAGGCGGTTCGCGTCGGCATCACCGGCTCGCCCGGCGTCGGCAAATCCACCACCATCGATGTACTCGGGACCTATCTGATTGAGCAGGGCAACAAGGTCGCGGTGCTCGCGGTCGATCCGTCCTCTGCACGCAGCGGCGGCTCGATCCTGGGTGACAAGACGCGGATGGCGCAGTTGTCGGTATCTGACGATGCCTTCATCCGTCCCTCGCCGTCATCAGGCACGCTCGGCGGCGTCGCTGCCAAGACGCGCGAGGCGATGTTACTTTGCGAGGCTGCCGGCTTCGACGTCGTGCTGGTCGAGACCGTCGGCATCGGCCAGTCCGAGACCGCGGTCTGCGACATGACCGATTTTTTCCTCGCGCTGATGCTGCCAGGCGGCGGTGACGAGCTGCAAGGCATCAAGAAGGGCCTGGTCGAGCTCGCCGACATGATCGCGATCAACAAGGCCGACGGCGACAATCTCAAGCGCGCCAACATCACCGCCGCCGACTATCGCGGCGCGCTGCACATCCTGGCGCCGAGGTCCGAGCACTGGCATCCGCCTGTCGTCACCTATTCTGCGCTGGCCGGCACCGGCATCGCCGAGCTCTGGCAGAAGGTCCTCGAACACCGCAAGGCGATGAACGCGTCCGGCGAGTTCGCCGCGCGACGGCGCGACCAGCAGGTGAAGTGGATGTGGTCGATGCTGGAGCAGCGCATGCTGGCGCGGCTGCGCAGCGAGGCGTCGGTGCGGGCCAAGGTGAAGAAGATCGAGGCGGAGGTCGCCGACGGTCACCTCACGCCGGCGTTTGCCGCCGAAGAGATCATGAGCCTTCTGCATTGAGACTCGCCGGCCGGAATTTTCCGGCCAGGGCGTTGCGGAATTCGGCTCAGCCGATCTGCCCGGCCAGCACCCTCGACACAAAGCGCGCGGTTGCCTCACCCACCTCCCGCGGCGCCTCCTCCTGGAGAAAATGCGATCCCTTGATCATGACCGTCTGCTGGTTGGGCCAGGCCCGACAGAACTCGCGCTGTGCGCCGATCAGGAAGCCGGCGGGCTCCGCGTCGATGAACAGCTTTGGAATCGGGCTCCTCGAGAGCCATTCTGCGTAGGCATCGACGATCGCGACAACGTCCGCGGGCTCGCCCGCAATCGGCAATTCGCGCGTCCAGGTCAGCATCGGCTGCCGACCCGGTCCGGGATTGCGGAAGTGCCGGCGATAGACCTCCATCGCCTCAGGGGCAATGTGGCGCAACGGCAGCAGATATTCGATGAACAGGTTCTTCTGCAGGATCATCTCCTCGCCCTGCGATGTCCGTTGCGCCTGGAAGAAGGCGCGCGTGGCATCAGGCCATTCGTCCCAGGAGTGGAACGGACGCACGATACCTTCCATGTAGACGATCGCCTTGACCCTGTCGGGGTGGCGATGGGCCCAGTGAAAGCCAAGCGCCGAACCCCAATCGTGTACGACCAGGACGACGTTCTTGTGCAGGCCCAATGCATCGAACCAGGCATCGAGATAGCGCTGGTGGTCGACGAAGCGATATGAGCCGTTCGGCGCAACGCCCGAATTTCCCATGCCGACATAGTCCGGCGCAAGACAGCGGCCATAGGGCAAGAGATGCGGAATGATGTCGCGCCAGAGGTATGACGGCGTCGGGTTGCCATGCAGGAACACGATCGGGTCGCCCGTCCCGACGTCGACATAGGCCATCTGGCTGTCGAGCACCGGAACGTATTTTCGATACGAAGCTTCCTCGGTCGAGATCGGGGGATGATTGACGTGCAACATGGATGAAACTCCGTTCTCTCTCGTTGATGTCCGGTCGCCTCGATAGACACCAGTAAAATACTTTTACAGGTTTCTTGAGTCAACCGTCAAAATCGATTAAGTGGTGTTCCATGTCGAAAGAATCCCGCAAGTTTCAGGTTCCGGATGCATTGGCGAATGCCTACGATTTCGCCAACTCACTGGATTTGCGTCATTTCACGCATCACGGCGTGCAGCATCAGCGGGCCGAGGACCTGCCCGACGCCGCCGCGCTCGGCGACTGGATGCAACAGCGCCGACTGATCGACCGCACAGCGCCGCCCTCGCAGAGAACGTTCGAAGCAGCCTTGCAGCTGCGTGACGCGATCCGCGACTATCTCAAGTGCGATCCTGCGGAGCGTCATCGCAGGGCGTCCGTCACCGCCCCCCTCAACAAGGCTATGGAGCCATTTGCGTTGCGGGTCGCCAGCATCGGCAAGGACGGATTCGCCCTGATGCCCGTGCAGGCCGACGCACAGGCCGGCCTCTCGGCGATCGTCGCCGAACTTTACAATGCTGCGGCGGCGGGCACGCTCGACCGTCTGAAGATGTGCGCCGCCGACGAATGCCAGCGTGTCTTTTTCGATCGCTCGAAGCCCGGCACGCGGCGGTGGTGTCAATCCACGCTGTGTGGCAACCGGGAGAAAACTCGAACCTATCGCGAGCGGCACAAGCACGATCCGGAAATGGAGACGTAGCGGGAGGCTCGCCGGATACGAGATCCCATGCTACACCTCGGCGAGGGGATCACATCATTGTCCGACAAGCTCCGCATTCTCCTCACCGGCTTCGGCCCGTTTCCCGGCGCGCCCTATAATCCGACCCAGCCGCTGGTGGCGCGGCTGGCGCAGCTGCGCCGTCCGGCGCTCGACGATGTCGCGCTATCGAGCCATATTTTTCCGGTGACCTATGCCGCCGTCGATCGGCAATTGCCCGATGTGCTGGCAAAGATGAAGCCGGATGCGCTGCTGATGTTCGGCCTCGCCGCGCGCACGCCTTTCCTGCGCATCGAGAGCCGCGCGCGCAACGCCGTTACCATGCTGTGGCCGGATGCCGCCAACACCCGCTCGAGCAAGCGCGGTATCGCCGGTCATGCGGATGCCATGACATTCGGCCCGCATACGGCAAGGCTGCTGCGCGCCGCACGCCTCACCGGAATCGACGCTCGGCCCTCGCGCGATGCCGGCGCCTATCTCTGCAACTATCTGAGCTGGCGCGCGATCGAGAATGTCAGGGCGGGCGGCCCGCAGCTGGCGGCGTTCATCCACATTCCCCTGCTTGCGCGCAGCGGCGCAGTGCGGCGCAAGGGCGTAGCCCGGATCACGCTGGAAGAGCTGGTGGATGCGGGAGAGGCGATGCTGATGGAGATCGCTCAGCTCGCAAGGAAGGCGCGCGTTTCGTAGGGTCGGCACCCTACGCTTTGCCCACCGTGCGCCACCGTCTTTGCGGTAAACATTTAACCCTACCGCGAACAATCCCCACGGCGCTCCGCGCCCTGCGCTACCTAACCTCCGCGGACCCCCCGCGTCCGCCGAAGGACGCGTCATGGACCTCAATCGCCGTCATCTCATCGGAGCGTCGACCGCCGGCATTGCCGGCGCGCTCGCCATGCCTGTTGACGCCGCGCGCGCGGCGCCGCTGACGTCGCTGCTCGGCCGCGACGCAACCCAATATGGCGTGCGACCCGGTGTAGCCGAGGATCAGACGCGCGCGCTGCAGCGCGCGATCGACGAAGCCTCGCGCGCGCAGATACCGCTGGCGCTGCCGCCAGGACTCTACCGAACGGGGTTACTGCGGCTGCCGAACGGCGCGCAACTGATCGGCGTGCGCGGCGCGACAAAACTCGTCTTCACCGGCGGAGCGTCGGCGATCCAGAGCGACGGCTCTGACTCAATCGGGCTCAGCGGCCTCACCTTCGACGGCGGCGGCATTCCGCTGCCGACAAGGCGCGGGCTGATCCACGTCCTTGGCGGCCGCGACGTCCGCATCGCCGATTGCGAGATTACCGGCTCCGGCGGCAGCGGCATCTGGCTCGAGCAGGTGTCCGGCGACATCTCCGGCAATATCTTCACCAACATCGCCGCGACGGCCGTGGTCTCGTTCGACGCCAGGGGCCTCAGCGTGTCCCGCAACACCATTACCGGTACCAACGACAACGGCATCGAGATCCTGCGTACGGCGATCGGCGATGACGGCACGCTGGTCGCGGACAACCGCATCGAAGACATCAAGGCCGGCCCCGGCGGCTCCGGCCAGTACGGCAACGCCATCAACGCCTTCCGCGCCGGCAACGTGATCGTGCGCGGCAATCGCATCAGGAATTGCGATTACTCCGCCGTGCGCGGCCACTCGGCCTCGAACATCCACATATCAGGCAACAGCGTCAGCGACGTGCGCGAGGTCGCACTCTATTCCGAGTTCGCGTTCGAGGCCGCGGTGATCGCCAACAACATTGTGGACGGCGCCGCCGTCGGCGTCTCCGTCTGCAATTTCAATGAAGGCGGCCGCATCGCGGTGGTTCAGGGCAACATCATCCGCAATCTGATCCCGAAGCGGCCGATCGGCACCGCACCGGACGACGATGCCGGCATCGGCATCTACATCGAGGCCGACACGTCGGTGACCGGCAATGTGATCGAGAATGCGCCGTCCTACGGTATCGTCGCGGGTTGGGGCAAATATCTGCGCGACGTCGTGATCTCCGGCAATGTCATCCGCAAGGCGCTGGCCGGCATCGGCGTCTCCGTCGTGCCGGGCGCCGGCACCGCGCTCGTCAACAACAACATGATCTCGGAAACCCCACGCGGCGCCGTGGTCGGCCTGGACCATGCGCGTGCCGTGACGGCGGATCTGTCGGCGGACGGCGCGCAACGTTTCGCGCAGGTGGTGGTCGGCGGCAACGCGGTGCGGTAGTAGACGTGCGGCGACAGATGGGCCGTGCATCCTTCGAGGCTCGCTCCGCGGTGCTCTGCACCGCGAAACTCGCACCTCAGGATGACGGAATATCCTGAGATCGCTGCATCAAAACTTGACAACCAAAACACCGCCGTCATCCTGAGGTGCGAGCCCTGCGGTGCGGAGCACCGCGCGGGGAGCCTCGAAGGATGGTGTTGTGGGCATCTATGTCTACATGCTCCGCTGCGCGGATGGCTCGTTCTACATTGGCAGCGCCACCGGCGAGGACACACCCAAGCGCGTCGATGGGCACAACGCCGGCGCTTATCCGGGATACACTTATTCGAGACGTCCGGTCGTCCTCGTTTGGTCCGAGTATTTCGATCGGATAACGGACGGAATCGCGGCCGAGCGGCAGCTCAAGGGCTGGAGCCGCGCGAAGAAGGAAGCGCTCATTCGGTCGGATTGGAAATCAGTGAGCCAGTTTGCGCAACGGCGGGCGGGAGGGCCTAGGCCCAAGACGTAGGCGTGCTGCGGCAGGCAGTCGGGCCGTACCTCCTTCGAGGCTCTCCACGCGGCGCGTCGCGCCACGTGTCTCGCACCTCAGGATGACGGGTTGGAGAGCGCGCGCCGGGCTCAGGGGCCTTATCCTAGAATGTATTCCGCAGCAGCGGGTACTTTGCCTCGATGCCATCGAGGTTGAAGGTGAATTCGACGACGCGCTCGGGGGCCGCGACGATTTCGGCGGCGGGCGGCGAGAAGGTCTGCAGGAACGATGCAATCGACGCCACCGGCGCAGTCCGGGCGGCTGGCGCCATCCGTGCGACCGGCGTGGTTAGAGCCGCCGGCGCCATCCGACCGACCGGTGCAGGCGGAGCGACCGGCGCAATTGGGGCGACCGGGGCAATCGGTACGATTTCGGCGAGCACGTCCAGTTCGGGCTCCAGCCTGACCGGAACGGCGGTTTCGGTCGCGATGTGCACGGCCTTTGGCTGCAAGACTTGAGGCTGCAAGGCTTGAGGCTGCAAGGTCCGGGACTGCATGGTCTGGGCCTGCTCGCGCGGAAACACACGCGGCATGGTCGCGGGCGACCAGCCGAATGCGGAAGTTACGCTCGCGGCAGCCGCGGCGACGTCTCCGCCGTTTGCAAGTGCACGCCAGGTCTGGACCGCACGTTTGGCTTCCTGGATGTTTTCGAGGAATGCGAGTTCGGAGTGATAGCGGCGCCAGCGTCCGGTCTCGAACATTTCGGAGAGATGCTCCAGCCGCTGCTCGGCGAGCGTGCACCAGCGTGCCGCAATGTCGCGGCCCAAAGCCTCGGCACGAAGAGACTCTTGGCGATGTGTCATAAACCAGCCCGTCAGGAGAAAAATACGGACGCGGGGACGCAACGCACACGAATCAATTTAGAAGCGACATGAATATTTTGTGGAAAAGTTTTGACTTGTCCAGCAATGACACGGCTCCTGTCATGAAAAACCGTAGTCGTGCGGAGTTTTAAGGGATTTGCGAGTCAAGCTTCGCACAAGCATAGCGGACTTGCCGTGTGCCGCCGCGGCCTGCGACGACAACCGTCCTCGCGGCCTCAACCGCAAGCTGATTTCGAACGACGCTTCAAGAAAATCGAATGCCCCAAATGAAAAGACCCGTCCGGGGGGACAACCGGACGGGTCGAGCCATATGGGCGCTTGGGGTGGATGGGCGCTCGCGCCTAATATGACTGATGGGGAGGGATAACCGCTCCCACATAATTTGGTCGTGGCAGCTGGCTGAACGTTCAAAGCGGCGTTCGATTTTCTAACCTTTGGCCCGCGCGCAATGTTGTCGCAGGCGTTATCGCGACGCCGGCCTATCCGCCTGAAAAATCGTGGATTTATCGCCTGCGCTCGACAGCGACGGCTGCTCGATTGCGCGGATGCCGGGGTCGTCGCGACGCTTCTCGGCATCTTCACGTTTAGTTGTACCGGACGCAGCCGCGACCGGCGTCGTGCTGTCGGCCGGAACGGCCATGACCGCGGCAAACGCATCGGGCTCACCGTCGCCGTAGAGATCATCACGCCCGGGTGAACCGAGATCACGCGCGGTCTTCGCCAGCGTCATGCGCAGCATTTCCGGCTTCAGGGAATAGTTGCGCTCGAGCAGCAAGGCCGCGACGCCGGAGACATAGGCCGCCGAGAACGAGGTCCCCGACGTGATCTGATATTTGCCATCCGGCGCCGGCAGGAAGATGTCGACGCCGGGCGCCGCCAGCGCGATGTAATTGCCGCGGTTGGACGCGGTGAACAGCTTGTCCTGCTGGTCGGTCGCACTGACTGCGATCACGTTGGGATTGGCGGCGGGATAAAGCGGCGGCGATTTGGCGCCGGCATTGCCGGCGGCCGCGATCAGCACCAGGCCGCGCGCGGCGGTGGCCGCGATCGCGCGCTCGATCACCGCGTCCTTTGGACCGGCAAAGCTCATATTGACGATCTGGGCACCGTGCTCGGCCGCGTAATTGAGTGAGCGCAGAATGATGTAGGACGAGCTCTCGGCGCTGCCGGTGGTGCCGCCGAAGGCGCGAATGGCGATGATGCGCGCTTCCGGCGCACTGCCCATCAGCTTCGCATGCGCGACGATGGCCCCCGCAATGCCGGTGCCGTGGATATGGGGCCCCTCGCTGCTGCCGAGCGCGTCGAAATTGTCGGCGATGGAGCTGGCGAGCTCGGGATGTTTTGCGTCGATGCCTGAATCGATCACCGCGACAGTGACATTGGCGCCGTGCGCCAGTCTATGCGCTTCTGGCAGGCGGAGCTTCGTCAGCACGTATTGCGCGGGATCGCCCTCGGCCGGCACCGCCGGCTTCTGGTCCTGGAGCACGTAGCGGAAGTTCGGCTGCAGCGAACGCACGCTGCCGTCGGCAGCAAATTCGCGCCGCACCGTCTCATAAGGCCGACCGTCGGCGATGCGGAACAGGCCGACCGTGGCACCGATCAGCGGAAAGCTCTCCGACGAGACGCGCGTCAAACCGTGGCGGCGCGCGAGCTCGTCGGCCTCGGTCAGCGATAGCGCGCTGTCGATCTCGGCCACGAATTCGTTGGCGAAGGTCCGCAGGTTCAAGGCGACCGGTGTATTGTTGCCCCGCCCCTTGCCCGCACTCTTCTTTGCCGATCTGCCGGCGGCGTCGCCGCCTCCATTCGGCTGCGCCAGGCATTCGCCGTCGGCGTCGCGATAGGCAGCCGTGCAGGCCGGATAGAGGTTCGGCGAGTAGCGCGCATGGGGCAGCACCGGCGTCGAACCGATCCGTGCCGGGATCCGGGCGGTGGTCACCACATGCGGACCGTGAGCGACACTCACCGCCCTGGCGGCAATGTTCGGACTGATGGTCGGCGTCCGCGACGGAACGCTGATCGTAGGCGTGCGCATGATCGCCTGGGCGTGCGCCACCTCGATACCGAGGCAGGCGGCGAGCAGGAACGCAGCTCCGACCGACGAGGCGTAGGCCCCGGCTCGCAACTGGCTCTCGGACTTGCGCGGCATTGGTGCAGCGGTGCGCTTAAGGTGCCGCCACGGCGAGGTTGACGAACTTCTCACGCTGCATCTTACCGAGCAGCGCGGTGAGTTCGTCCTGGCTCATCGCCTTGTCGAACTGCAGGCGGAACATGCCGCCCCTGGCATCGCCGATGATCGAGGCCTGGTAGCTGTCGAGCAGCGCGGTGACGTCGGCCACGCGCGCCTCGGGCGTGAAGCGCACCAGCGCCCGCGAAGGTGCAGCCGCCCCCAGCTCGCGCGTGATCGGCGCGCCGGTCGAGAGCGATGCGGTCTGGAAGGTCGCGGTCTGGGTCTTCATCAGCACGGCGCCGACGATGCCAGCCTGCAGCAGCAGCGCGATGGCACCCAGGCTCGCCGACCAGGCCAGCGTGCGCGGCGACAGGCTCGCGAAGAACGTGGCGATGCGCGCCGACAGCGGCAGCGAACCGGTCGCCCGAGCCGGCTCGGCGTCGATCGCAGCAAACAGTTTCTGCATCGCGCGCGCCGACGGAGCGCCAAGGCTCTCGTTCAGATGGATGGTCTCTTCGTACTCGCCGCGGATCGCCGCATATTGCCTCGCGAGCGCCGGATCGCTGGCGAGCGCTTCCTCGACGCGGCGGGCATCGCGCGCGTTCAGCGTGCCGGCGGCATGCCACGGCAGCAGCATCTCGATCTCACTGGGCTCTTGCTCCAGCATCTTCTTGCTCAACGCCATCATGGCCAGCCTCGCTCAATGCCGGCTGCCTTCAGCAGTTCGGCCAATTTCTTGCGCGCATAGAACAAGCGCGTCTTCACAGTGTTCTCCGGAATCCCGACGATCTCGGCCACCTCCTCCACGGACTTCTCGTGGTAGTAGACGAGATCGACGATTTCCCGATGGTCCGGCGAGAGGCCCGTCAGACACTCCCGCAACGCTTCACTGGTATTCTTCTTCTGCACCGCCGTTTCGGGATTGTCGGACGAATCCTCAATCGCGTTGGCGGCTTCGTCGTCCAGCTCAAAATCCTTTCTGCGCCGAAGCGCAGACAGGGCCTTGAATCGGGTGATCGCCAAGAGCCAGGTGGAAACGGCGGACCGACCCTCGAACTTGCCGGCTTGACGCCAGACGTCGAGAAACACCTCGCTGATGAGGTCTTCCGCCGTCTGCTCGTCCCGCACGAGCCTGAGCCCGAACCGATACACCCTGACATGGTGCCGCCCGTACAGCACCTGCATGGCGAGCCGGTCGCCCTGGGCGATCCTGGCGATAAGGACTTCGTCCGTAGCCGCCTGTGTCACGCTCAAAGGCCGTCTCGCAAGATTGGTCGGGTCGACGCGGGGGAGGGTTCGACGGAAGCTGTGAAATTCTTCAGCTTACCGCAGTCATACGGGGATCTGTGTGATTTACCCCACATACGCGCAACTTCCTTATCCCACCCGTGGCGGTCGGCCACCTCGCTCCGGAACGGTAACATAATACGGAAACACTTTCTTGCCGACTTGCCGTGGGCCGGTACAGACGGCTCTGTCGAGCCAGATCCACAACACGGGCCTGTGCACCTTATGTCGCACGGCGCCGGATTTGGTCCGCGATATCGCCTGCGATGCCTAACTGGCTGCAAAATTCAGCGCCGCTCGAGGCCCTCATCCGCGCGGCGTCCCGCTAAGGATTCGGTCCAGAAGGATACCAAACCTAAAGGCTTGCCACGTAGATTTCTTCGGCTGACATCCACCATTGGCGGGACCATGAGTACGGCCGCGACGTCCTTTCCGGAGAGGAGTGCCGCAGAGGTTGCGGATATCGTCCTCACACCCGAGGCGGCCGCGCCCGAGGTGCTGGCGCGGCGGGCCCGGCAGCGCCGGCAGATGTATATCGGCCAGGTCGCGAGCTATTCGCTCGGCGCTTTCGTGCTGTTGCTCTATGCCTATGACGGCGCCGTTCACATGAACGTACCGTCGCTGTTCTGGGTCGGCGGCCTCCTGATCATCGGCATCTTCGCCGTGATGTCGGAGGCCGGCGTCGGCGACAAGCACACCGACCATTATCTCACGGTCTTCCAGATCTCGGCGCATATGGCGCTGCAATTCGTGTTCCTGGTGTCGGTGCCGGCGATCGGGATCGCCTTCGTCAGCGTGCTGTTCCTGATCTTCGCATTCGGCACGCTGCGCATGACCTCAGCCCAGGCGATGCTGACCTGGGCGATCGCGACCATCGCGCTCGCGGCGGTGTTCCTCGGCTCGGACCTACCGATCGGCATGCCGGTTGCGACGCGGCTGCAGCGGATCGCCTCGATGCTGTGCTTCGTGCTGGTGATCGGCCAGTGCGCCTTCCTCGGCCTGTTCGGCGCCACGCTGCGCAAGATCCTGTACCGGCGCAGCATCGAGCTGAAGGCCGCCTACCAGCGCATCGAGGAGCTTGCCGAGCTCGACGAGCTGACCGGCTCCTACAACCGCCGCTGCATCATGCGGCTTCTCGATGCAGAGGTGGAAAAGTCGCGGCAAGCATCCGCGCCCTGCGCCATCGCGCTGATCGATCTCGACTGGTTCAAACGCATCAACGACGCCCACGGCCATCCCGTCGGCGACGAGGTGTTGCGGACCTTCGCCATTACGATCTTCGCCAACATCCGGCCCGACGATCATTTCGGCCGCTATGGCGGCGAGGAATTTCTGCTGCTGCTGCCCGGCATCGCAAACGAGGCCGCATCGCGCATGCTCGATCGGCTGCGCGGCATCGTCGCCGAACTCGACTGGAGCGCATTCTCGCCCGGTATGCGCGTGACGATTTCCGCCGGCGTCGTGACGCTGCGCGACAACGATACTGCCGACACGTTTCTCGCGCGCGCCGACAGCGCGCTCTATTCCGCCAAGGCGCAAGGGCGCAACCGCATTGCTATGAGTTGACCAATCCATTTGCAGGCCGGCCGCGCGGAAGCCGCGACCGGACCAAACGCTCCAGGACAGGGCTATGAGATCCAAATCCGTCAAGACATCCGAGAATTTGCTCGAGGAATTGCAGTCGGCGCTCGCGCACGGCACCGTCGCGCACCGTGTCGAGACGCTGCGCCGCGTCACCGACCTCTTTGTCAACAACGCGGTGGACTATTCCGACGACCATATCCGCGTGTTCGACGACGTCTTCCAGTGCCTGATCGAGCAGATCGAGACTTCGGCAAAAGCACTGCTTGCCGACCGGCTCGCGCCGATCGCCGCCGCGCCGCCCCAGATCATCCGGACGCTCGCACTCGACGACGTCATCGAGGTCGCCGGCCCCGTGCTGTCGAAGTCGGAGCGGCTCGACGAAACGACCCTGATCGAGATCGCACGCAGCAAGAGCCAGGCACACCTCAAGGCGATCTCGCTGCGGCGGGTTCTCTCGGAGGCACTGACCGACGTGCTGGTGACGCGCGGCACCGAGGAGGTGGTGCAGTCGACCGTCGGCAATCCGGGCGCGCAGCTCTCCGAGGGCAGCCTCACCGATCTCGTCACCCGCGCCGAGCGCGATGACGATCTTGCCGCCTGCATCGGCGTGCGGCCCGACCTGCCGCGCCATCATTATCTGAAGCTGATTGCGAAGGCCTCCCTGAGCGTGCGCAGGAAGCTGGAGGCCGCACATCCGGAGCTCGCCGACGAAGTGTCGAGCGCGGTCCAGGAAGCGGCGCAGCGGGTCCGTGCCGCCGCCATGACCAGGCAGACCGAAATGGCGCGCGCGCTGGTGAAATCACTCCACGATGACGGCCGTCTCAACGAATTCCAGGTCGCGACCTTCGCCGAACAGGGCAAGTTCGACGAGACCAATGCGGGCCTCGCGGCGCTCGCCGGCGTCTCAGTCGAGACCGCCGAGAACATGATGATCGAGAGCCGGACCGAGGGCGTGATGATCCTCGCCAAGGTCGCCGGCATGCAATGGTCGAGCGTGCGCGCTATCGTCGCCATGCGCGAGAAGCTGTCCGGCGGCTCGCAGACCGACATGCTGACGCAGCGCGATGCCTACGAGGCGCTGCGGGGCTCGACCGCGCAGCAGGTGCTGCGCTTCCAACGCATGCAGAGCACGACGTCGGCGGCTTAATACCGCAAGACCTTCGACCCGGCGAACGCGCCGATCGCGGTCACGACTGCGGTCCCGATCGTGTACCAGGTCGCGACGAACAGCGGCGAGTCGTCCGTGCAGTGCGAGGCGTAGAGCGTGGCGGCAAGGCCCGCCGACAACAGGCCGGCGAGCGCGCCCGCAAGCGCCGGCCGCGACGGCGCACCGTGGCGCAGACCGAACAGGGCGCCCGCGAGAAGCGGCAGCGACATCGCGGGGATCGCCAACATGCACCACCGCGAGTTCTTGCCGACGAGCCGCATCGTCATCGGCATGGCCGGCGCCATCATCGCTTCGCTGCCGATCGCAACCGCGAGCAGACCGACGGGCAGCAGCAGAAGCCAGCCCCAGCCGCGCATCAGGGCCTCAGGCCGCGACAGATGCAGGCTGATGATGATCGCGGGTATCGCGAGCGACAGTGTGACCGCGAACTTCATGTCGAAGAAGGGATTGTGCATGGCGCTCATCACGTCCGGCCGCACGCCGAGGAACGTCGCGAAGATCAGGATCGATAACGGCGCCGCAACCAGGAGTCCCACGGTCAGCAGCGCGCCGACGCGCGGAGCGCGATGGATGTTGTCGGCCGCGAGCGTACGAATCAGTTGATCGGTGTCCATGACTAGTGGTCCCGTAGTTTGGCAGTGAGGGCCGAAAGCCCCCGATGCAGCGCGACCCGCACCGCACCTTCGCTCATCGAGAATTTCGCTGCCGTATCCTTGATCGAGGCGCTGTCGACCGCGATCGATTGCAACACGTCACGCTGGCGCTGCGGCAGAGTGCTGAGCTGCGCAGTGACCTCGCCCGCCGAGGCCGTCTCCTGTGGCGTCTCGCCGGGCAGCGTTTCGGCGAAATCGTCGATGTTGACAAAGACGCGCCGGCCGCGACGCCGGAGAGCGTCGATCAGCTTGTTGCGCGCGATCGCGAACAGCCAGGGTGCGAAAGGTGCCTCGCTGTCCCAGGTGTGCCGCTTCAGATGCACCGCCAACAAAATCTCCTGCACAATATCCTCGGCCTGGTCTGGAGGCTGCCCGGCACGCGCCAGGCCGCGTCTCGCGGCAGCGCGCAGCACCGGCGTGACCGCTCTCAGCAGGCGATGATACGCCGCATCGTCGCCTGCCATGGCCGACCGCATCAGGCCGGTCCACTCGTCCTCACGTCCGCGCACGCGCGCCCCTCACCATTGCAATTCGGCCGCTCTTTCAATTTGTTACGCTGCGTCTTGCACGATCACGAAGTCGTGATAGACGCTGGGCTTCGCCCCCGAAGCAGCCGCAGAAACCCCGTCAGGGCTCATAACACCGATCGATCCCTGCCGCACGCGGCCGACCGGCGCGCCCGACCGGTTTGCCTCGGTTTTGCCCCGTGTGGGCCGAAGATTCCCATTTTTTGCCCCGCTGTCGTCATGGGCGGGGGTCTCTGTTCGCTTCCGGGACGGGCGAATTGGGGAGATCGTCAACATGATGAAAGCCAGCGGACGCGCGGCATTGGTCGTTCTGGCCGGACTATTGCTGCTGTTTGGAGCCTCTGCGCAGGCCGCGCCGAGTTCTGCGAGCACGAAGCCGGACGGCGCCAGCAAACAGGCCGAAGCGGTCAAACCGGGCAAGCAGCGGCGTCATTCATCGCGCCACACCGATAGCAAGACAGCGCAGAAATCCGACGACAAGGCCGACAAGACGGATGCCGCGCCCCAGGTCAATGAGGCCAAGGCCGACAACAAGGCCAGCACCGACGTCCCGGCCTCGAGCCAGATGCCGCCAGACGTCGCCAACGCCAATGCGCAGCTCGCCGCCGACACGCCGCCTGCGGCCGCAGCCTCGGCGATGACGGGCCGCGCCAACGACAATTTGCAGGCCGCAGCCGACAATAACGCTGCACCGAATGCCGAGAGCCAGGTGATCGCATCCGACCAGCCCAACGACCTCGATCGCACGTTACAACAGGATAATCCGCCGGTGCAGAAAGCGGTGGTCGCAGCGACCGACGCACAGCCGCGCCCGGCGCCGGTGATGGCGAGCAGCCTGCAGAACTCGGCCTGGGACCAGAGCTCCCTGATCGGCAAGATCTTTATCGGCGTCGGTACGCTGCTGACGCTCGCCTCCGCCGCGCGCATGTTCATGGCCTAATTCTTGGCCTGGTTCTTCTGATGGGTCTCGGGGCGCGCTCTGCGCGCGTCCCGGCGGCTCTTGGACCCCTTGAAGCCCATCCCGCCAGCGGGCACATTGGCCGCCCGATCAAAAGCGTGGGTGGAGCATGAGCACGTTCGAACACATCATCGTCGAAGGCAAAGGCGCGGTCGGCATCATCAAGCTGAACCGGCCGAAGATGCTCAACGCGCTCTCCTTCGGCGTCTTCCGCGAGATTGCCGCGGCCGTCGACGATCTCGAGGCCGATGACGCCATCGGCTGCATTGTCGTGACCGGCAGCGAGAAGGCCTTTGCCGCCGGCGCCGACATCAAGGAGATGCAGCCGAAGGGCTTCATCGACATGTTCTCCGAGGATTTCGCCGCGATCGGCGGCGACCGCATCGCGCGCTGCCGCAAGCCGACCATTGCGGCGGTCGCAGGCTACGCGCTTGGGGGCGGCTGCGAGCTCGCCATGATGTGCGATTTCATCATTGCCGCCGACACCGCCAAATTCGGCCAGCCCGAGATCACGCTCGGCACTATCCCGGGTATCGGCGGCACCCAGCGCCTCACCCGCGCGATCGGCAAGTCCAAGGCAATGGATCTCTGCCTCACCGGCCGCATGATGGATGCAGCGGAAGCCGAGCGCTCAGGCCTCGTCAGCCGCATCGTGCCCGCCGACAAGCTGATGGACGAGACGATGGCGGCGGCCGAGAAGATCGCCGCGATGTCGCGGCCTGCAGTCGCGATGGCCAAGGAAGCGGTCAACCGCGCCTTCGAGACCACGCTCGCCGAGGGCATGAGCGTCGAGCGCAACCTGTTCCACTCGACCTTCGCGCTCGAAGACCGCTCCGAGGGCATGGCCGCGTTCATCGAGAAGCGCAAGCCGATGAACAAGAACCGATGAAGGACTACGCAGCGCGGCTCTGCACCAGGGCCGCGCTGACGAGCGCGCGATAGAAACGCTCCGGCCAGGTTTTGGGGCGATCGAGGCCGAGGCGCGCCAGACACGCCTCGTCGGCCGTATCGGATTTTCGCAACAATCCCTGCCACAGCAGACCCGCCAGCGCGCGCGGCGAATGTTGCGCGCCCTGCAGGATCTCGAGCGCCGGGATGAGGCGCTGTTCCACTTCGGTGAAATCGCAACCGAACGGGAAAGACGGCAGAAGCCCGGCATCGCGTGCGGGCTTGAGCGCTGCCGCGATCCGCTCGGGGTGGTTTTCGCGGTGAGCTGCCGGGATCTGATAGTCCCGCGGCAGCTTTCCGGCGTCCTTCGCCACGCGCGCCAACTCGTCCTGAAAGCGCGAGTCGGCGATCTCGAGCATTGCGGCGATCACATCGGCATCCGACTTTCCCTTGAGATCAGCAATACCGTATTCGGTGACGAAGACGTCGCGCAGATGGCGCGGGATGGTTTCGTGTGCGTAGCGCCAGAGGATATTGGATTTCAGCGCACCGCCGGCCTGCCGCGTGGCTTCGAGCGTCAGGACCGATCGCGCGCCATGAAGCGCGAAGGCCTGCGCCACGAAATTGTACTGCCCGCCGACGCCACTGACGACCTGGCCGTCGTCGAGGCCGTCCGACACGGTCGCACCCAGCAGCGTCGCCATCATCGTGTTGTTGATGAAGCGTGCATCGACGCGGTCGCGACGCTTCTGATCCTCGTCGCCATAGAGTTCGTTGGTGAATGACACCGGCATCATGCGGATGCGCGCGATCTGGTCCGGCGGCATCTCGCGCAGCGCGCGATAGAAGGATTTGGGACCGAGAAAGAAGGCGCCGTGCAGCACCACGCCGTCCACGGCGCGCTTGAGGATGCCGGCGTCGATCAGGCCGATGAAGGCCTCGGTGACCATCTCGCTGACGCCATAGAGGCCGGCCTCGAAGGCGCCGGCTTCGTGCGCAACGGCCGGTCGCGCCGGGGTCAGCCGCGTGACGACATCATGAAACGCTGCACTGTCGCGGTGGCGCAGGATCAGCCCCTGTGCGAGGGCGTCCCCGATCTGCCCGATGCCGATCTGAAGCGTGCCGCCATCGCGCACCAGGGACGCCGCGTTCAGGCCGATGGCGTATTTGGTATCGGAGATGGGCTCCGACGGCGGCGCAAACAGGGGAAAGTCGGTCGCCCTGCTGTCCAGCACGGCGCTGAACTCGTCGGCTGGAAGATCGCCAGGACCCGGCATGAACGGCAGCTCGGAATTCACCTGCGCGACCAGCTTGAACGACGCGCGTCCGGCGCGGCGCTCGCGCAGCACGTCCAGCGTCGTGTCGGTGTTGCAGGACAGGCTGTAGCGCGGCACGCCGTCGACCACGCGCTTGGCCACGAGTTGCGTTACCACGTTCATCCCGCGCGCCAGCAGATAGCCTGCGGCATGGGTGTAATTGGCCGAGATGTAATTCTGCTGCGCGGCCGGCACGTGCAGCCAGCGCCCGGCAAGAAAGAAGAATTCGACGACGTTGACGTTGGGCGGCAGCCGCTTTTCGCGCAACGCATCGGCGTAGGCCAGGTCGGGGTACCCTCCGAACAGGCGGTCGATCACGGGCGTGATGAACCGGCGTTCGATCAAGGCCTTCGGCCGCGGCTTCTCCAATGTCAGCGCCGACAGCAATGTCAGCTTGATGTCAGGATCGGCGCAGGCCCGCGCATAGAGGGCGTTGACCAAATGATTGGCCTTGCCGAGGCCGAGCGGCAGACCGATCACCAGATCTGTTCCGACGTCGCGAATGATCTCCTCCGCGAGCGCATCGGGATCGGAGAAGAATTTCGGCTTCATCCGTAGAGTCCGGACCACATTACAGACACCTGACGGATTGAAACCGCCAAAGGCTCCTATAGCGCATTCGGGGCAAGATTCGTGTGTGACGCACCTGCAACAAGCACGGATTTCATGGGGGTTTCCTCCGCGGCAGTTTGCCTGCGGGACTGGCGCTGGGTAAACAGTTAAGAGAGCCGCCGTCGGCGGGGGCGGACAGCCGGGGTTTTGCGGGATTACATGATTGGGCGTGCCGCCAGAGCTGGTCGCGTGATGACGCGGCGTCGATCGGGCGTGGGTCCTGTCCTGGCGGCATGGACCACGCTGGCGCTCTGTTGCGCCCTGCCTACCGCGGCCTATGCGGAGGCCCTGCCGGAGGCGCTGGTCAAGGCCTACCAGACCAACCCGCAACTCAATGCCGAGCGCGCGCGGCAACGCGCCACCGACGAGAACGTGCCACAGGCCCTCGCCGGCTACCGGCCGCAGATCGTGGCGAGCCTCAGCGCCGGATTACAGGCGGTGCGCAACCTGCTTCCGGACAACACCATCCAGACCGCGACGCTGAAGCCGTGGACCATCGGGGTCACGGTGTCGCAGACCCTGTTCAACGGCTTCCGCACCGCCAACAGCGTGCGGGTCGCGGAACTCCAGGTTCAGTCCGGCCGCGAGGCGCTGCGCAATGTCGGCCAAGGCGTGCTGCTTGACGCCGTCACCGCCTACACCAACGTGCTGGCGAACCAGTCGCTGGTCGAGGCCCAACGCTCCAACGTCGCCTTCCTGCGCGAGACGCTCTCCATCACCCAGCGCCGCCTCAACGCCGGCGACGTCACCCCGACCGACAGCGCCCAGGCCGAGGCGCGCCTCAGTCGCGGCCTCGCCGATCTCAACGCCGCCGAAGTCGCGCTCGCCGTGAGCCAGGCGACTTATTCGCAAGTGATCGGCAACGCACCCTCCGCGCTTCGCCCCGCCGAGGTCGTCGATCGCTATCTGCCGAAGAGCCGCGAGGACTCGATCGCGATGTCGATCCGCGAGCATCCGGCGGTGATGGCTGCGGGCTTCGACGTCGACGTCGCCTCGACCAATATCCGCGTTGCCGAAGGCGCGCTGCTGCCGAGCGCCAGTCTCCAGGGCAGCGTCAGCCGCAGCCGCGACAACGACCAGACGCTCGGCACCTTCGCCACCGACCAGGCCTCGATCGTCGCCAATGTCACGGCGCCGATCTATGACGGCGGCCAGGCCGCCTCGCAGACCCGACAGGCCAAGGAAGTCACAGCGCAGAGCCGGCTGGTGCTCGACCAGGTGCGCAACCAGGCACGCACGGCAGCGACCAGCGCCTGGGTCACCAATGAAGGCGCCAAGATCGCGGTCTCGGCCTCGGAGTCCGAGGTGAAGGCCGCGACCGTGGCGCTCCAGGGCGTGCAGCGCGAGGCCGCCGGCGGACAGCGCACCACGGTGGACGTGCTGAATTCGCAGGCAGATCTGATCCAGGCCAAGGCTCGCCTGATCGGCGCGCTGCGCGACCGCGTCATCGCCTCCTACACCCTGCTCAGCGCCGTCGGTCATCTCGACGTCAAGACCCTGAGCCTGAACACGCCGGACTATCTGCCGGAAGTGCACTACCATCAGGTCCGCGACGCCTGGCACGGCCTGCGCACGCCGTCGGGGCAGTAACTTCAAACCTTCCGGCCGACATCGATGAAGAGCCGCCGTATCCATCTGATGGGAGCTTCGGGCTCCGGCGTGACGACGCTCGGCCGCGCGCTTGCGGACCGGCTGGCGCTGCCGCATCACGATAGCGACGACTATTTCTGGCTGCCGACGGCGCCGCCCTACCAGACGACGCGCCCCGCCGCAGATCGGCTGCGCCTCATGCGCGAGATGTTCCTGCCGCGGCTCGATTGGGTGTTGAGCGGAACCGCGACCGGCTGGGGCGACGAACTCGTCGCGTATTTCGACCTCGTCGTCTTCGTGGTCACGCCGCGCGAATTACGATTGAAGCGCCTGCGTGCCCGCGAGGCCGCGCATTTTGGTGCTGATGCCGTCGCACAGGGCGGCTGGCGTCATGAGGAGACCGAGACCTTCATCGCATGGGCCGCGCATTACGAGGCCGGCGATCGCGACGGCCGCAGCCTCGCAACGCATGAAGCGTGGGTTGCCGGCTTGCCCTGCCCGACCGTGCGCGTCGACGGCGCGCGGCCGCTTGCGGAGTTGGTCGACCAGCTATGCACCGACGTGGCAGGACTGCACAGCTGATGTGATATCGTGCGCGCCCCTTCCCCGCCGCCGGAGTAGCCATGACCGACAAAATTTACGCGCGCGCAGCGCAGCCCGCAACGCCGATCAATTTCGACGTTCCGGCGCATGCCTGCGACTGTCACACCCATATCCATGGTGACGTCGAAAAATTTCCGTTCTTCGCGGGGCGCGTCTATACGCCTGGACCCGCGAGCCCCGAGGAAATGGCGGCGCTGCACAAGGCGCTGCACATCGAGCGCGTGGTCATCGTCACCCCGAGCGTCTATGGCACCGACAACTCTTCCAGCAGTTTCGGGATGAAGGCGCGCGGCGCGACCGCGCGCGGAGTGGCGGTGATCGACGATAGAACCACGGAAGCCCAGCTCGACGCGATGCACGCGGACGGTTTTCGCGGCATCCGCATCAATCTTGCAACCGACGGCGTCAATAATCCCGATGTCGGCCGTGCCCGCTTCACGGCCGCCATCGAACGCATGAAGGCGCGGGGCTGGCATGTGCAGCTCTACACCACACTGTCGATGATCTCGGCCATTAGGGATCTCGTGCTGGCCTCACCTGTGCCTGCGGTATTCGACCACTTTGGTGGGCTCGAGGCCTCGCTCGGACTCGAGCAGCCCGGCTTTGCCGACCTCATCGCGCTCGTCAAATCCGGCAAGGCCTATGTGAAGATCTCCGGCGCCTATCGGTCGTCAAACCTGGCGCCCGATTATCAGGACATGGCGCCCTATGCGCGTGCGCTGATCGCGGCGAACGCGGACCGCATCGTCTGGGGCACCGACTGGCCACATCCGGATTCTGCGCAAGTCGAGGGCCGCAAGACCACCGACCTCGCACCGTTCCACCAGATCGACGACGGCCGCCTGCTCAACCAGCTTCCGGCGTGGGCGCCGGATGCGGATGTACGCAAGAAAATCCTGGTCGATAATCCCGCGCGACTCTACGGCTTCTGAGTTGCACCAGATCTGTGCATTCATCACGATACTGCTGCGGATCGCGCAACGAGCGTTGAGTTAGCCGAGCGTCAGCGCGCGCGGCGCGAGAAGAAGGAGATCAGCACCGGCAGGGTCACCAGGATCACGATCGGCGCCAGCATCATGCCGGTGACGACGACGACCGCGAGCGGCTTCTGCACCTGCGAGCCGATACCTCCGGACAGCGCGGCCGGCAGCAGGCCGACGCCGGCGACCACGCAGGTCATCAGCACCGGACGAAGCTGCAATTCGCCGGTGCGTATCACTGCGCTGACGCGGTCCATACCTTCATCGATGAGCTGGTTGAACTGCGAGAGGATGATGATGCCGTCCATCACGGCGATACCGAACAGCGCGATGAATCCGATCGCCGCCGAGACGCTGAACGCTGTGCCGGTGATGAGCAGACCGAGCACGCCGCCGAAGATCGCCATCGGGATCACGCTCATGGCCAGCAGGGTATCGGTCATTGAACCGAAATTGAACCAGAGCAGGACGGCGATCAGCGCCAGCGAGATCGGCACGACGATCGACAGCCGCCGGATCGCGTCCTGGAGATTGCCGAACTCGCCGACCCATTCCATGTGCGAACCGGGTGGCAACTGCACCTGGTCGGCGATCTTCTGCTGGGCCTCGCGGATGGCGCTGCCGAGATCGCGCTCACGCACCGAGAATTTGATCGGCAGATAACGTTCCTGCTGCTCGCGATAAATGTAGGCCGCGCCGGACACGAGGCTGATCGTGGCGACTTCGCTCAGAGGAATCTGGGTCACGGAGCCATTCGGCCCGGGCGCACCGATCCGTATGTTCTGGATCGCCTCGGCGCTGCGGCGGTACTCCGGCGCAAGGCGAACGATGATCGGGAAGTGGCGATCGGAGCCCGGCTCGTAGATATCGCCCGCGGTGTCGCCGCCAATCGCGACCTTGATGGTGGCGTTGATGTCGCCGGGGGCGAGCCCGTAGCGCGCGGCCTTGGCGCGGTCGATGTCGATCTGCACGGTCGGCTGCCCCAGCGAGGTGAAGACCGCGAGGTCAGTGACACCCTGCACGGTCGACAGCACCGACTTGATCTTGTTGGCGGTGTCGGTCAGCGCCTGCAGATCGCTGCCGAACAGCTTGATCGAGTTCTCGCCCTTCACGCCGGAGACGGCTTCGGAGACGTTGTCCTGGAGATACTGCGAGAAATTGAACTCGACGCCGGGGAAGCGATCGTCGAGCTGCTTGAGCAGCTCCGCAGTCAGCACCTCCTTGTCATGCGTGCCGGGCCACTCGCTCGCAGGCTTCAGCGGCGCGAAGAATTCGGCGTTGAAGAAGCCGGCGGCGTCGGTGCCGTCGTCGGGGCGGCCGTGCTGCGACACCACGGACTCGACTTCGGGCCGGGCACGGATCAACTTGCGCATCTCGTTGACGTAGGAGTTGCCTTCCTGCAGCGAGATGGTCGGCGGCAGCGTGGCGCGGATCCAGAGATTGCCCTCTTCGAGCTTGGGCAGGAATTCGAGGCCGAGCAGCCGGCTGAGCGCGACCGTCATCAGGACCAGGCCGATCGCGCCGCCCAGCATGATGGCGCGGTTGGCGACGGCCCAGTTCAGCAGCGGCATGTAGAGCCGGTGCAGAATCTGCATTACTCTGGTCTCGGTCTCCTCGACATGCGCGGGCAGGATGATCGCGGACAGCGCGGGCGTAACGGTGAAGGTCGCAAGCAGGCCGCCGGCGAGCGCGTAGGCATAGGTGCGCGCCATCGGCCCGAAGATGTTGCCCTCGACGCCGGATAGCGTGAACAGCGGCAGGAAGGCCGCGATGATGATCGCGGCGGCAAAGAAGATCGAGCGCGACACGTCGGCCGCGGCGCTGAGGATGGCATGGCTCTTCATGCCGAACAGCGTCTCGGCCGACATCTGTTCGGATTCCGTCGGCGGCGTGGTTTGCGTCAGGCGGCGGAAGATCGCCTCGACCATGATCACGGTGGCATCCACGATCAGGCCGAAATCGATGGCTCCGACCGACAACAGGTTCGCCGACTCCCCGCGCAGCACCAGGATGATCACGGCGAAGAACAGCGCGAACGGAATGGTGGCACCGACGATCAGCGCGCTGCGGAGATCGCCGAGGAAGATCCACTGCAACAGCACGATCAACAGGATGCCGACCACCATGTTGTGCAGCACGGTGTGGGTGGTGAGGTCGATCAGGTCCTTGCGGTCGTAAATGCGCTCGATGCGCACACCCGGTGGCAGGATCGTGGAGCCGTTGATCTGGGCGACGAGCTGCTCGACGCGGTTGATGGTCGGGGTGCTCTGCTCACCGCGGCGCATCAGCACGATGCCCTGCACGATGTCGTCGGCATCGTCGAGGCCGGCGATGCCGAGACGCGGCTTCTGTCCGACGGTGACGGTGGCGACGTCCTTCACCAGCACCGGATTGCCGTTGGTCTGCGCGACCATGGTGTTGGCGAGGTCGTCGATCGACCGGATCAGACCGACGCCGCGGACCACGGCCGATTGCTGGCCGATATTGACGGTGTTGCCGCCGACATTGACGTTGGAATTGCTGACCGCCTGGAGCAGCTGCGGCAGCGTCAGACCGTTGGCGACCAGCTTGTTGTTGTCGACCTGAAGCTCATAGGTCTTGCTCTTGCCGCCCCACCCGGTGACGTCGATCACGCCGGGCACTGAGCGGAAGCGGCGCTGGAGGATCCAATCCTGGATGGTCTTGAGGTCGAGCACGCTGTAGTTCGGCGGGCCGACCAGGCGATAGCGGAAGATTTCGCCGATCGGGCTCAGGGGCGAGATCTGCGGCTGCACATTGCCCGGCAGCGGCGCGAGCTGCGCCAGACGGTTCAGGACCTGCTGCAACGCCTCTTCATAGGTGTAGGCGAAGGAGAACTGGAGTTTGACGTCGGAGAGGCCGTAGAGCGAGATGGTGCGGATGGTCGTCAGGTTCTTCAGGCCCGCGACCTGGGTCTCGATCGGGATCGTGATGTAGCGCTCGATCTCTTCCGCCGACAGGCCCGGGCTCTGGGTGACGATGTCGACCATCGGCGGGGTCGGGTCGGGATAGGCCTCGATGTTGAGCTGGTTGAACGCAATCAGGCCGCCGATGAGTACGGCGACGAACATGCCGACCATCAGGAAACGCCGGTTGACGGCAAGGGCGACGAGACGATCCATTCAGGTTTTTCGCAGCTTCTTGGGTCGTCGATCAGCTACCGGACGCCGCGCGGTCGATAAACAGACTGCCTTTGACGACGATCTGTTCGCCGGGCTTCAGGTTGCTGGTCACCTCGACGAGGTTGCCATTGATGAGGCCGATCTTGATCTGGCGGAGCTCAACCGACTTGTCCTCGCGCGCGACCCAGATGCGGACCTGGTTGCCTTCGTAGATCAGCGCCTGCTTCGGCACCGCCGGTGCCGCACGGTCGCCGGCCGAATAGATCGTGACGTTGGCGAACATCTCCGGCTTGAGCAGGCCGTCCTTGTTGTCGATGGTGGCGCGGACCAGCAGGCGGCGGGTGCTGGGATCGATCGCGGCGGCGACGTAGTTGATCTTGGCGGTCAGCGGACGGCCCGGCAGCGCCATCACATTGACAGAGATGTCCTGCCCGACGCTGACTTGAGCGGCGTCGCTCTCCCGCACGAAGGCGGTGAGCCAGACCGTGGAGAGATCACCGATCACGAAGACCGGATCGCTGGCGCCGGAATTGACATACTGACCGGGGCCGATCTTGCGCTGCACGACCGTGCCCGAGATCGGCGCATAGATCGTGATCTCCGGATTGATGGTGCCTTTGTTCTGGAACGCCTTGATCGTCTCGTCGGTAAAACCGAGGATGCGCAGTTTGTTGTTTGCGGCCTCCAGCGCCGTCACCGAGGAACGCATGTCGTTCTGCGCCTGGACCTGGGTGGCTTCCGCCTGCTGATAGTCCTTGAGCGGAATGGCGCGGCCTTCGTAGAGATCCTTGGCGCGCCGGTACTGGATGTCCGCAAGCTCGAGCGCCGACTTTGCCTTGTTCTGCGACGTCATCGCCGCAATGAAATCATTCTGGGCCTGCACGGTGTCGGCGGCCTCGATCGTGAACAGCGGTTGACCTTGGGTCACGCTCTCGCCCGGCTTGGCGAGCAGCTTGGTCACGCGGCCAGCATAGGGCGAGAACACCGGCGTCGAGCGGTCCTCATCGACCGCGACCTTGCCTTCGGTGACGTACTCGGCGCGGAAGCTTTTGGCATTGACCGGCTGGATCGTCAGCGTCGCCCATTCGGACGGTGTCGGCGTGAAATTCTGGGCGTTCCTGCGCGACTGACTGGAGACTTCGGAGTGCTTCTTGTCCTTGGCGCCCGCAAACAGGAAGCCGTAGGCGCCAGCCCCAACAAGCGCCAGTAAAACTACGGATGTGATCACCCGTCGTTTTGTAAGCGCCTGCAATCGCTTGGTATTCTCAACTACCATGGGGCCCGGTCGTGTCTGCGACGATCTCGGCAGACCACTGCCTCATCGGTCGCGCTAATAGTGCCGAATTGCGATTTCAAACAACCTAAAAAACGCTGGTCGTCTTTCGGTTTGCGTTAAAATTTTGCGACATGTCAGCTTCACGTCAGCTTCGGCACCGCGTCAGCTTCGTGCAGGCCATTGCGGCGGATGGCTCCCGAGCGGCATCGCCGGACGGCTCCATCGCGCCGGCGTTCGCGACAGCACCGCCGAATGGCGCACCGCCGTCAACGTGCCGAAGCCAGATGACACGGTGTCCATGAACGCAGCATGTACGGCCTCGCCCGTAAGACCCGGGGTGTTGAGACCGCCTTCGAGCCGGCCGAGATTCCACAGCCAGCGCCCGGTCTGTGCCAGCGACACACGCACGTGCCAGCTGCCACCTTCACGGACCTGGCGCGCCTTGGCCATCATCGCGCCGAACGCCATCAGATAGCCGGTGGCGTGATCGAGCATCTGCGCCGGCAATTCCTTGGGACCGTCGATGCCAGCGGCCTTGCCTTCCGCATCGTTGAAGCCGGTCGTGGTCTGCACCAGCGAATCGAAACCGCGCCGCTCGGCCCATGGGCCGGCATGGCCATAGGCCGACAGGGTGACGTAGACGATGCCGGGATTGATCTCTGCGGCCTGCTCCGGCGAGAAGCCGAGGGCGGCGAGCGCGCGCGGACGATAGCCTTGCGAGAAGATGTCGGCGTCTTTCAGCAGTTCGCGCATCTGCGCTTGGCCCGCTTCGCTCTTCAGTTCGATGAAGGTGGTGAGCTTGCCGCGGCCGGTGTCGATGGTGAGCCAGGGAATGGCCGGCAGCTCCGGCCCCGAGACCAGCAGCACATCCGCGCCGTGCGCGGCGAGCGTGCGGCCGGCGACGGGACCGGCGATGACGCGGGAGAGATCGAGCACGCGAAGACCCGAGAGCGGACGATCGCCGTTCGACAATCCTTGGGGCCACGGCTTTCTAGTCCAAGGCTTGGGCGGAGCGTCGCCGATCTTCTCGATCGAGATCAGCGGCAGCTCCGCGAGCGCGCGCCCCTGCGGCAGCGCCGACCATTCGTCGTAAGAACGCATCAGCGCGACGACGCCGCCGGCGGCATAGGCCGCGGTCTCGAAATCCGCGCCCTTCCATTGCATCAGCGCGGCCTGCACCTGCTCGCGCTCGGGCACGCAGCCGAGTACCTTGCAGACGGCATCGCGGTGATGCCTAAAATTGGTGTGGCAACGGACGAAGCGATTGTCGCCGGTCTTGTAGACGCCGGCGATAGCGTCCCAGGCCGGTGGCGGCGGCTTGTCGTCAAGGCGCAGATAACGCTCCGAGCGGCATTCGGCGACGGCGTGGCGCATGTCGACCGTCACGTCCTGCGCCTCACCGCCGCGCAGCCTCCATATCTCGGCGGCCGCAAGGCCTGCTGCGGCGATTGTCGCCTGCCCGGCGACGGCAACGCGGAACGAGGATGGGATCTGCGGCTCCTCGCCGGTCAGCCGTATGCGTTCGAGCGCGGCCACATCGCCGCCGGCGGAGGTCCAGATAGCCTTGAGGATGTCAGCGGGGCTTTGCATGGCCTCTTCTCTCCCTTAGTTTTTTGATGACCATCCATTAGCACATAAAGGAATGTAATGGCCGCCATCGATCCCCTCACCGCCGGCGCCGTCTTCATCGCAACAGCGGCCACCGACGCGGTCTACGTCATGTTTACTTCGGCCGTGATCGCACGCAAACGCGTGCCGGCGGCGAACTGGAGTGCAATCTGGTACCTGCTCTCCTCCTACGCCGTGATCAGCTACACCGAGAACGCTTTCTATGTCGCTTTCGCGGCGATGGGCTCCTGGGTCGGCGCCTACGCATCGCTGACCTTCCTGCACCGCCCGCCCGGTGGCCCGCCGGTGGGGGCCGCGCCGGAGTGAGGGGGCTCGCCCCTCTCTCGACGCCGTCATTGCGAGCGTAGCGAAGCAATCCAGAATCTTTCCGCGGCGGCAGTCTGGATTGCTTCGTCGCAAGAGCTCCTCGCAATGACGATGTGGAGGCTTCTGCGCATCTTCTGAAACAGCTACACTACCCGCGACCAACAACAAGGAAAACAAAACAATGGATCTCGGTCTCAAAGGAAAAAACGCCATCGTGCTCGGTGGCACCCGCGGCATCGGGCGGGCGATTGCGGCGACGCTGGCCGGTGAAGGCGGCAATGTCGCGGTGTGCGCGCGCAATGCGGAGCAGGTCGCGGCCACCGTTGCTGAATTGAAGGCGAGCGGCATCCGCGCCACCGGCGGCACGGTTGACGTCACCGACGGCGCGGCACTGAAGGCGTGGGTCGAGGGCGCGGCAAAGGAGCTCGGCGGCATCGACCTGCTGTTCGCCAATGCAGGCGCCATGGCGCAAGGTCACGATCCCGCATCATGGGAACAGAATTTCCGGCTCGACCTGCTCGGCGCCGTGCATGCGTTCGACGCCGCGCGGCCATTCCTCGAAGCCAGCGGCGAGAAAAGCGGCGATGCCGCCTTTGTCATCATCTCCTCGATCTCTGCGGCGCAGGCCGATGTCGCGAGCTCTTACGGCCCGATCAAGGCGGCACTGATCCACATGGCCAAGGGACTGGCGCGGCAATACGCAAAGAAGAAGATCCGCGTAAATGTCGTGTCGCCCGGCACCGTCTATTTCAAGGGCGGCGTCTGGAACATGATCGAGCAAAACATGCCCGAGCGTTACAACGACGCGATGAAGCGCAATCCGACGGGGCGCATGGCGACGCCACAGGAGATCGCGAGCGCCGCGGTGTTTCTGGCGAGTCCAGCGTCGTCGTTTACGACCGGCGCCAATCTGATCGTGGATGGTGCGATCTCGAACCGGGTGAATTTTTGAGGCGCGCGCGAGCGCTCACCCCGTCATCCTGAGGTGCGAGTGGCGCGATGCTCAGCATCGCGCCGGGAGCCTCGAAGGATGCACGGCCCCGATGCAGCTGGGCCGTCGCCCTTCGAGGGCCGCTGAAGAAGCGGCCACCTCAGGGTGACGGTGAGAGAGCAGCATCCCGCGCCACATCTCAGTGAAAATCCCGCGACGGCGGCAGGATGCGGACGTTGCGGGGGTGGCGGATTTTTTGCGCGGGCATATCCGCGTGGTCGCGGCGGTCGTCGTTGAGCGGCTCGATCACGGTGGCGCCTGCCGGGACCGGATGCTTGCGGCTCAGCGCATCATTGGCGAGGCCGACCAGATCGTGCGAGCGGTCGATCATGCGCTGCGCGATCAGATGCGTCACCTTCTCTGGGCTGCTCTGGATATAGCCCTCGACCAGGATGAGGCGCGCGCCCATCACCTCTTTCCGGTACTGCTCCATGACCTTGGGCCACACCACGACATTGGCGATGCCGGTTTCGTCTTCCAGCGTCATGAACACCACGCCGCTGGCACTGCCAGGCCGCTGCCGCACCAGTACAACGCCGGCGCAGCGGACGCGGCGCCGCTCGTTCTCATGACTGATCTCCTTGCAGGCGACGATCCGCTCGCGCGAAAACGTCTCGCGCAAAAATTCCATCGGGTGGCCTTTGAGTGACAGCCGGATGGTCTGGTAGTCGGCGACGACCTGCTCGGGACGCGGCATCACGGGCAATGGCTTGGCCTGTTCGTCCGGCTGCTCGCGCGCGCTGGCCGCTTCGAACAGCGGCAGCACCACATCGTCGGGCAGCCGCCGCACCTGCCACAGCGCCTCGCGGCGATCGAGCCCGAGCGAACGGAACGCGTCGGCATCCGCCAGCAGGATCAGCGCGCGCTTGGGCAGGCCGGTGTCGCGGGCGAAGTCCTCGAGCGAGGTGAATCGCTGACGGTCGCGGGCCTTGATGATGCGGTCGGCCCAGTCTTCCTGCGCGACATATGTCTTACCCTGTCGCTCCGCTTGCTGCTTTTTGAGGAACTCCTCATCGGGATCGAGCCAATGGAAGCCGTCGATCTGGCGAAATCCGAGGCGTACGGCGCAATATTTCTTGTCGGTGTTCTCCAGCGTGTTCTGCGCAAAACTGTTGGACACATCAATCTCGCGCACATCGACGTCATTCTTGCGGGCATCGCCGACGATCTGCGCCGGCGCGTAAAAGCCCATCGGCTGCGAGTTTAGGAGGCCGCAGCAAAAGGCGTCGGGGTGATGATATTTCAGCCATGACGAGATATAGACGAGCTGCGCAAAGCTCGCGGCGTGGCTCTCAGGGAAACCATAGGAGCCAAAGCCCTTGATCTGATCGAAGCAGCTTCTGGCGAAGTTCGCATCATAGCCGCGTGCGACCATGTTGCCGATCAGCTTCTCCTCGTATTGGCCGATGGTGCCGACATTGCGGAAGGTCGCCATCGAGCGGCGCAGGCCGTTGGCTTCTTCGGAGGTGAATTTCGCCGCCTCGATGGCGATACGCATCGCCTGTTCCTGGAACAGAGGCACGCCCTTCGTCTTGTGCAGCACCTTGTAGAGCTCATCCGCAGGACCATGCTCCGGCGATGGCGAGGGGTAGGTCACCTTCTCCAAACCGTTCCGCCGGCGCAGATACGGATGCACCATGTCGCCCTGGATCGGACCCGGGCGCACGATCGCGACCTCGATGACAAGATCGTAGAAGGTCCGCGGCTTCAAGCGCGGTAGCATGTTCATCTGCGCACGGCTCTCGACCTGGAACACACCGAGCGACTCGCCATCACACAGCATGTCGTAAACCTTGGAATCGTCCTGCGGGACGCTTGCCAGAACCCAGCGCTCGCCCTTGTGCGCGTCGATCAAATCAAAGCACTTGCGGATGCAGGTCAGCATGCCCAGCGCCAGCACGTCGACCTTCATCATGTTGAGCGCGTCGACGTCGTCCTTGTCCCATTCGATGAAGGTGCGGTCGTCCATCGCGGCATTGCCGATCGGCACATAGGTGTCGAGCCGGTCCTGCGTCAGCACATAGCCTCCGACATGCTGGGAGAGATGGCGCGGGAATTCGATCAGCTCGGTCGCGAGTTCGACCGCGAGATTGATCATGGGATTTTGGGGATCGAGCCCGGCCTGCCTGACCTGCATGTCGTTGAGGCCCTTGCCCCAGCTGCCCCAGACGGTGTCGGCGAGCGCGGCAGTGACGTCCTCGGTCAGGCCCAGCGCCTTGCCGACATCGCGGATGGCGCTGCGCGGGCGGTAATGGATGACGGTGGCGATGATCGCGGCGCGATGGCGGCCATAGCGGCGATAGACATATTGCATCACCTCCTCGCGCCGCGAATGCTCAAAATCGACGTCGATATCCGGCGGCTCCAACCGCTCCTTGGAGATGAAGCGCTCGAACAGCAGATCAACGTTGGTCGGATCGACCGAGGTGATGCCGAGCACGTAGCAGACGGCTGAGTTGGCCGCCGATCCCCGCCCCTGACACAAAATGTTCTGGTCGCGCGCATAGTGCACGATGTCGTGCACAGTAAGAAAGTAATGCGCGTATTTCAGCTCGGCGATCAGAGCGAGCTCCTTATGCAGAGTAGCGCGCAGCTTCGCGTCGATTTTTTCAATACCGCCGAAATATTTGTCGACGCCCGCCCAGGTCAGATCCTCCAGATGCCCCTGCGCGGTCTTGCCCGGCGGCACCGGCTCGTCCGGATATTGGTATTTGAGCTGGTCGAGCGTGAAGTCGATCTTGTCGGCAAAGCGCATGGTCTCCGCGATCGCCTCGGGGAAATCGCGGAACAGCCGCGACATCTCGCGTGGCGTCTTCAGAAAGCGTTCGGCATTGGCTTCCAGCTTGCGCCCGACCGCCTCGATCGTGGTCTTTTCCCGGATGCAGGTCAGCACGTCCTGAAGCGGCCGGCGGCCGGGGTCGTGATAGAGCACCTCGTTGGTCGCAAGCAGCGGCACTTTTGCTTTGGCGGCGAGATCGTCGAGCCGCGCCAGGCGGCGGCGGTCGTCGCCGCGATAGATCAGGCTCGCGGCCAGCCATACGCCCTCGGCGCGGCTCTCTCCGAGTTTTGCAAGAATATCCATCGCCTCCGCCGGCTCAAAACGATGCGGCAACGTCAGGATCAGGAGCTGGCCTTCCGAAAATTCCAGAAGATCGGCGAAGGTGAGATGGCATTCGCCCTTCTCGATTCGCGTGATGTCGTCGCCGCGTTTGCCACGGGTCAGAAGCTGGCACAGCCGGCCATAGGCGGCCCGGTCGCGCGGATAGACGAAAATGTCGGGCGTGCCGTCGATGAAGACGATACGCGCACCAATCAGCAGTTTTGGCTTGTGCAGCACCTTGTCATTGTCGAGCTCGTTCCACGCCCGCACCACGCCGGCGAGCGTGTTGTGATCAGCAATGCCGATCACGGGAATGCCGAGCTTGCTGGCCTGATGCACATAGGAGCGCGGATCCGAGCCGCCGCGCAGGAAGGAGAAATTCGTGGTGATGCCGATCTCGGCATAAGCTGATGTGTTCATGCGAAGAGGCCGTGCACATACCAGTTGGGCGGAGCGGGCTTGCCGGCGGCGTCGAACACCTCCCCCTCGTAAAGACCGTCGCGAAAGATCCAGAAGCGCAAACCCTCGGCATCCTCGATCCGGAAATAATCCCGCGTCAGCTGCTTGCCGTCCTGCCGCCACCATTCCATGGCGATGCGCTCGGGTCCTTCCACCCGCACCACCGCATGTTTTGCGCGCCGCCAGGTGAACTGATGCGGCGGGCCGTCCGGCACGGTTGCGAAGGGCACAGTGACCGGCTCCGGCTTGTCGAACAGCCGCAGGGGACGCAGCGGCGGCTCGCTCTCGGCACGTGCCGGCCATTCGGCCTGCATGGCGGCAGCGAGATGATGTTGAGCAGATGCGGCCAGCACCGCATGCTCGGGAATATGCGTATCCTGCGGCAAGTGCACGACGACGCGTTTTCCGCCGATCCGCGCAGCAATGCGGTCGATCAGCGCGGTGAGCTCGTCATTGTCGTGGACATGCGCGTCGAGATCGCGCTGCTCCTGCACCACGATTTCGGTGCGGCTCGCCGACAGCCGCACCATGTCGAAGCCGAAACCGGGATCGAGGGGATCGGCGAGTGCATCGAGGCGCTCGCGAAACAACCGGTCGATAACTTTGCTTTGCGTGACCGGTCGCCCGGTCTCGACCATGATCGCGCGCACAACGCCGTCGGTGCGGAAGAACGCGGCTTCCAGCCGGCGCGCACCCTTGCCCTGCTTTTCCATGGACGCGATCAGCGTATCGGCCAGCCGGGACAGCGTCATCGCGATCATGGTGTCGGTGGCGATCGGTTCGGCAAAACGCTTTTCGACGATGTAGTCAGGCAGCGGCTTGCGCGGACTGATCGGCGCATCGCCCCGCCCCAGCGCATGCGCGAGCAGGGTCGAGAACTGCGCGCCGAACCGCGCCGTGATTTCACTCGGCGCGCGCGAGGCGACATCGCCGATGGTCTTCAGCCCGGCGCGGCGCAGGCCGGTGGTGATGGCCTCGCCTGCACCGAGCGCGGATACGGGAAACCGGTCGATCGCTGCCGCCTCCCCGCCATCGGCGACGATGGTGCCCGTGGTCTGCCGCGTCAGCGTGCGCGCGCAGACCGAGGTGCCGGCAATCGCCGCGCTGACGGCAAAGCCCTGACGCGCCAGCGACCGGACCAGCGTCCGCAACAATGCAGCTTCGCCACCGAACAGATGCGCGCAGCCGGAGATGTCGAGGAACAAGCCGTGCGGCGCATCGAGCGCCACCAGCGGCGTGAAGCGGTCGCACCAGTCGGCGATGTCGCTCAGCGTCTTCGCATCGGCCACGGCATCGGCATCGAACACTTTCAAGTTCGGACAGATCGCCCGCGCATTCGCCAGCGGCTGACCGATGTACAGGCCGAGCCGCTCGGCGGCCTCGTCCAGCGCATGGATCACCAGCGTATTGTTGTCCTTGACGACAACGATGCTCGGATCATTGGTGTTACCCAGCCCGGCGCTGTTGAAGAACCGCTGAATCCGGTCGATAGGCAGGCGCGGCAGCCACAGGCTGAGGATACGCCGACGGCTCACTGAACTGGCACTCATCACACTTCCATTCCATGATCCACCGGCCGCACGGGCCATGACGATTGCGCAACAGCTCGACATCGAAGCGCGGCGCGCCCCAGGCACTCCAAGGCGCCGCAGGCATTGAAGCTGATCCCGGCGGCGAATGCGCCGCACGCAGCATCCATCGTGTTTCCGCAGTCGAGGGCAGCGGCTGCGCCGCCATCCGTAGCAGTAAGCCAGTGACGCCGGACGATTGGGCAGCCAGCGTCAGCTTGCGGCTCGCGACGAGATCGAACTGTCTCGTCTCGCCCCAGAGTTCGAGCACGACGGCGCCGAGCGCATCGCAGGCGAGCGCATCGGCCGAGGTGCGTAGCGCGCTCTCGACATCGGCGGCACGCACCATCACCACCCGGCGCGGATCGAGGCCGATCTCGGCGAGCCCGCTCATCGACAGCGCGCCGGTTTCAAGTTCCGAGAAATCCTGCCGTACCCACAGCAGCGGCCGGCGCACCGTCACACGGCCCGCAAGCCCGGTGACAAAGCCCGTCGCAGCCGCGCCCTGAGACCCGGCGCAAAACACCTCGTGGATCGCCGCGCGCGCGAGCCCGCCCTTCAAGGCACGGTCGACCTCGCCGTGGCCGAGCGCAACGCGGTCGCGTTGATGCACGACCTCCGCCGTCTCGATCCGTTCGATCTGGCTGCGCAAGGTCGCAAGCGCGCTCATGCGTGCGCTCATGCTCGCCGCTCCTTCAGAGGTGATTGCCGGTGGCTCTCAAAAAAGAGAACCAGCGGCTGGCTCATTTGTTCATGATATGTTCTAATATAAAGCTAACGGCGCTCGAAGAGTCAATCGAATTGCGATTGATCGAATTCATGAGCTGAATCAAAGGGATTCCGGGATGGACGTACAACGCAAGCTGGAGCTTCTGGCGGACGCAGCCAAGTACGACGCCTCCTGTGCCTCCAGCGGCACTGAAAAGCGGGATTCCAGCGACGGCAAGGGCATGGGCTCGACCGCGCCCGGCATGGGCATCTGCCATTCCTACGCGCCGGATGGACGCTGCATCTCGCTGCTCAAGGTGCTGCTCACCAATGCCTGCAATTACGACTGCCTCTATTGCGTCAACCGCGCCTCCTCCAACGTGCCGCGCGCCCGCTTCACCATCGACGAATTGGTCAAGCTGACGCTGGACTTCTACCGGCGCAATTACATCGAGGGTCTGTTTCTCTCCTCCGGCATCATTCGCAGCCCCGACTACACGATGGAGCAAGTGGTCAGCGTCGCTCGAAAACTGCGCGAGGAGCATCATTTCCGCGGCTACATCCATCTCAAGACCATTCCGGAGGCCGACGACGCGCTGATCGCGGAAGCCGGCAAATATGCCGATCGTCTCTCCATCAACATCGAGATGCCTGAGGACACGAGTCTCCAACAATTCGCGCCCGAGAAGGACGTGCGCGCGATCCGCCGCACCATGGGCCGGCTGCGGCTGAGGCTGGACGAAGCCGAGGAAATCAGCAGCACAAAGACGAAGGCGAAGCCGCAGCATTTCGCGCCGGCAGGACAAAGCACGCAGATGATCGTCGGCGCTGATAGCGCCTCCGATCACACCATTCTCCACACCAGCGCCAATCTCTACGGCTCCTACAAGCTGAGACGCGTCTACTATTCCGCCTTCAGCCCGATCCCGGATGCCAGCCGTGCGTTGCCTCTGGTACAGCCCCCCTTGCTGCGCGAGCACCGGCTCTACCAGGCCGACTGGCTGATGCGCTTCTACGGCTTTGACGTCGGCGAGATCGTCGACGACAGCGCGATGCTGCCGCTCGACATCGACCCCAAACTCGCCTGGGCGCTGCGCCACCGCGACCGTTTTCCGCTCGACGTCAACCACGCCAGCCGCGAGGAATTGTTGCGCGTGCCGGGCTTCGGCACCAAAGCGGTCGAACGCATCATCGCAACGCGGCGCACCACAACGATCCGCCTCTCCGATCTTGCGCGGCTGCACGTACCCCGGAACAAGGCGCTGCCGTTCATCATCCTCAGCGACCACCGGCCCGCGCCGCATCGGCTCGACGACGCGCGGCTGATCGAACGGTTCAAGCCGAAGGCAACGCAACTGGGATTCGGCTTCTGATGCAGTACATCACCCTCGACACCGAAACCGATTTCGACGGCTGGCGCAAAGGCGCGCGCACGCTCGTGCTGCATCATGTGAAGCCCGCCGATGTCACCTGGGCCGTGCAGGGCGGCGAAGCCGAGTTGTTCGCGCCGCCCGCACCGTCGCCGATCCTCGAGGTGAACGAGGGCACCTTCAGCGTGTCGGCGAAATTCGTCGACCTTGCCCAGGCAGCAATCCTGCACCGCGATCCCGAGCGCTTTGCGATCCTCTATCGCCTGCTCTATCGGCTGAAGGATAATCACGATCTCATCGAAGTCGCGATCGACCCCGATGTCGCGCTGGTCACGGCGATGGCGCGAGCGGTCCATCGCGACGAGCACAAGATGCACGCCTTCGTGCGATTTCGCGAAATCGGCCGCGAACGCGCAGCGCATTACGTCGCCTGGTTCGAGCCGGAGCATCACATCGTCGAGCTCGCCGCGCCGTTCTTCGCCAAGCGTTTTGCCGACATGCCCTGGTCGATCCTGACGCCGGATCTCTGCGCACATTGGGATGGCCATGCGCTCTCGTTCACGCCTGGCGTGAGCAAGAGCGAAGCACCGGGCGAAGACCGGCTGGAAGAAACCTGGCGGCGCTATTACGCCAGCATCTTCAATCCGGCGCGGTTGAAGGTGAAGGCGATGCAAGCGGAGATGCCAAAGAAATACTGGAGGAACCTGCCCGAGGCTTCGATCATTAAACCCCTGATCGAGGACGCCGAGCGCATGACCGGCGCGATGATGGCCAATGCCGCAACCGATCCGCACAAGCCCCAGAAGCGGCCGGAGGCTCCGATGACACGCATGACTGCCGCCAACGATCTCGAGGCGCTTCGCGAGGAAGCCGCCCATTGTCGCGCCTGCCCGCTCTACAAGGACGCGACGCAGACCGTGTTTGGCGAAGGTCCGAAGAGCGCGACCATCATGCTGGTCGGCGAGCAGCCCGGTGACAAGGAAGACCTTGCCGGTCATCCTTTCGTCGGCCCGGCCGGCCAGATGCTCGACCGCGCGCTTGCGGAAGCCGGCGTCGATCGCAAGAAGGTCTACGTCACCAACGCCGTGAAGCACTTCAAATTTGTACCGCGCGGAAAGATCCGCCTGCACCAGAAGCCGGCGACGCCGGAGATCAAAGCGTGCCGGCAATGGTACGAGCGGGAAGTTTCGGCAGTCCAACCCGATCTCATCGTGGCGATGGGCGCAACCGCCGCGCAAAGCGTGTTCGGCAAGATTACGCCTGTAGGCAAGACCCGCGGCCGGCTCATAGACCTCCCCGACGGACGCAAGGCTCTGGTGACAGTGCATCCGTCCTATCTGCTGCGGCTACCCGATCCGGAGGCGAAGAAGCTGGAATATCAGCGCTTTGTCGAAGACCTGACGATTGCTGCCGGCTTGCAGAAGAGGTCCGCCCACGCTGCCTGACACGGCTGTCACGCACAGTGACAGAGCGTGGATAAGTTCCATCAGTCCATCTGTCTGCCTCCCATTTCAACTGCCTGTCACACGCCGCGCGCAAAATCGGGGCCTTGGGACAGGAGAATTTCCAATGAGTGACGTTGCTTTGCCAGGCTCCATCGAGCCGGCCTTGCGTAAAGGCCCGGACTTAAACGCCGGATTCCACCCGATGACCGGCATCATCTATTTGGGGGTCATCACCGCCGCGGTGCTCTTCGTTGCCTACAGCATCTACGCCGACGTTGATGCGACCGGTGCGAAGGTTTCGTCCTATCTGCCCTTCCTCTTGCTTTTCGTCGCGCTGATGATCGCGCTCGCCTTCGAATTCGTGAACGGTTTCCATGACACCGCGAACGCAGTCGCGACCGTCATCTACACGCGCTCGCTGCCCGCCCATGTCGCCGTGGTGTGGTCCGGCATGTTCAACCTGTTCGGCGTTCTGGCCTCGAGCGGAGCCGTCGCGTTCGGCATCGTGTCGCTGCTGCCCGTGGAGTTGATCCTCCAGGTCGGCTCCAGCGCCGGCTTCGCCATGGTGTTCGCGCTGTTGATCGCCGCGATCATCTGGAACCTGGGCACCTGGGCTTTCGGCCTGCCGGCCTCGAGTTCGCACACGCTGATCGGTTCTATCATGGGTGTCGGCATCATGAACGCCATCCTGCACGGCCGCAGCGGCACCTCGGGTGTCGACTGGTCCCAGGCCACCAATATCGGCAAGGCGCTGCTGCTGTCGCCGCTGTTCGGCTTCGCGCTCGCCGCCGTCCTGCTGCTGATCCTGCGCACCGTGCTGCTGCGCGCCACGCCTGCCTTGTTCGGCGAGCCGAAGGGCGACCAACCGCCGCCGTGGTGGATCCGCGGCATCCTGATCCTCACCTGCACGCTGGTGAGCTTCTTCCACGGTTCGAACGACGGTCAGAAGGGCATGGGCCTGATCATGCTGATCCTGATCGGCACGGTCCCGACGGCGTATGCGCTCAACCGCTCGATGCCGGAGAGCCAGATCGCTGCGTTCATCAAGAACTCCGAAGCCGCCAGCAAGGTCATCGAGTCCAGGGCCGCCGGTTATAACGTGATTGGCGATCCGCGCCCCGCCGTGACCAGCTACGTCGCGACGCGTGAAATCACCGGCGGCACCTTCCCGTCGCTCGCCGTGCTCGCACGCGATATCGCCAGGCAGGTCACGAACTACGGCTCGCTGGCCAAGGTGCCGGCGGAAGCCGTCGGCAACACCCGCAACGACATGTACCTCGTCTCGGAAGCGCTCCGCTTCCTGATGAAGGACAAGGAAGCCGAGCTCAACGCCGACGATATCGCCACGCTCAACGCCTACAAGGGCTCGCTCGACAGCGCCACGAAGTTCATCCCGGGCTGGGTGAAGATCGCGGTCGCCATCGCGCTCGGCCTCGGCACCATGGTCGGCTGGAAGCGCATCGTGGTCACGGTCGGCGAGAAGATCGGCAAGACGCACCTGACCTACGCGCAAGGTGCCTGCGCCGAGATCACCGCGGCTGCCACCATTGCCGCCGCCGACATCTACGGCCTGCCGGTCTCGACCACCCACGTGCTGTCGTCAGGCATCGCGGGCACGATGGCCGCCAACGGATCGGGCCTGCAATGGGCCACGATCCGCAACATCGCCATGGCCTGGGTGCTGACCCTGCCGGTCGCGATGATCCTCTCCGGCACATTGTACTATATCTTCTCAAAGGTCTTCTGAGAGCGCCGCTTGCTGACGACCAAGGGCCCGTGCGATGCACGGGCCCTTTTCTGTTGCGCTCGGCCGTTGCGAGTTACGACGCCGCGAGCTGTTCCTCGACCAGCTTGACCCAGTACGACGTGCCGAAGACGATCGCCTCGTCGTCGAAATTGTAGGCGGGGTGATGCAGGCCGGCGCTGTCGCCATTACCGCAGAAGATGAACGCGCCGGGGCGCGCTTCCAGCATGTAGGCAAAGTCCTCGCCGCCCATCAGCGGCGACATATCGAGCACATTGGCATCGCCCGCGACCTGCTTGGCGATGCGCGACGCCACTTCGGTCTCCGCGGCGTGATTGTTCACGACCGGATAATTGCGCTTGTAGTGCAAATCGATCTTCGCGCCGGTGATCTGCGCGACGCCTGCGACGACTTCGCGCACGCGCTTCTCGACCAGCTTGCGCACCTCCGGCGCCAGCGTGCGGATGGTCCCCCTCAGAATCGCGGTTTGCGGGATGACGTTGCGGGCGTTGCCGGCGTGGAATTCGCAGATCGAGATCACGGCCGATTCCAGTGGATCGATGCTGCGCGCGACGATCGACTGCAAGGCGGTGATCAGTTGCGCACCGACCAGAACGGAATCGATGCATTTGTGCGGACGCGCGGCGTGGCCGCCGAGGCCCTCGATCATGAGGTCAACCTCGTCGGTCGACGCCATGATCGGGCCGGGCCGGATCGCGAACGAACCGATCGGAATGCCGGGGCCATTGTGCATGCCGTAGACCTGCTCGATGCCGAAGCGCTCCATCATGCCGTCGTTGACCATGGCCGCGCCACCGGCGCCGCCCTCCTCGGCGGGCTGGAAGATCACGACGGCGTCGCCGGCGAAGTTGCGGGTTTCGGCGAGGTAGCGCGCGGCGCCGAGCAGCATCGCGGTGTGGCCGTCATGACCGCAGGCGTGCATCTTGCCCGGAATCTTCGAGGCGTAAGGCAGGTTGGTCTGCTCGTCGACAGGCAGCGCGTCCATGTCGGCACGCATGCCAATCACCTTGAGCCCCTCGCCGGCCGGCTTGTTGCCCTTGATCACGCCGACCACGCCGGTCTGACCGATGCCGGTCACGACCTCGTCGCAGCCGAACTCGCGCAGGCGATCCGCGACGAATGCTGCGGTGCGGTGGACGTCATATAGCAGCTCGGGGTGCTGATGGATGTCCCGTCGCCAGGCCTGAATATCGGGTTGAAGGTCGGCGACGCGATTCACGATGGGCATGGAGGGTCTCGAGCTTTGTTGAAAATGCAGGCCTGTCTACCATGCAGCACCAGTCCACCCAACTGCCGCGGATCGAGGTCTAGCCTGTCCTTGCGGCATGGCCGGACTTGTCCCGGTCGTCTCCGTCTGCCTATTAGGATGGAACGTTTAGAGACCATCCAGGTGGAAGCAGAATGCCAAAGCGGCTTGAAGGTGAGTTTGACTACATTGTCGTGGGCGCCGGCACGGCCGGCTGCATCGTTGCCAACCGGCTGTCGGCCGAGTCCAAAAACCGCGTCCTCATTCTCGAGGCCGGCGGCGACGACAACTGGATCTGGTTCCACATTCCCGTCGGCTATCTCTTTGCGATCGGCAATCCGCGCTCGGACTGGATGTTCAAGACCGAAGCCGAGCCGGGCCTGAACGGCCGCGCGCTGGCCTATCCCCGGGGCAAGGTGATCGGCGGCTCTTCGGCGATCAACGCCATGATCTCGATGCGTGGCCAGGCCGCTGACTATGATCACTGGCGCCAGCTTGGCATGACCGGCTGGGGCTATGATGACGTGCTGCCGCTGTTCAAACGGCTGGAGGATCACTTCCTGGGCGCCGGCGAGCATCACGGGGCCGGCGGCGGCTGGCGCATCGAGGCGCCGCGGCTGTCGTGGGACGTTCTCGATGCCGTTGGCGATGCCGCAGAAGAAATGGGCATCAAGCGCATCCCGGATTTCAACACCGGCGACAACGAAGGCACGAGCTATTTCCACGTCAACCAGAAACGCGGCCGGCGCTGGTCCTCGGCGCGCGGCTTCCTCAAACCGGCGTTGAACCGCCCCAATCTGCGGCTTGAGAAGAACGTGCTGGTCGACCGCTTGATCATCGAACAGGGCCGCGCCGTCGGCGTGCGCTTGATCCAGAACGGCGAGATCATCGAGGCACGCGCCAAGCGCGAGGTGATCCTCTCGGCCGGGTCGATCGGCTCGGTGCAGGTGCTGCATCGCTCCGGTATCGGGCCCGCCGACTGGCTGTCGCCGCTCGGCATCGACATCGTCATGGACAAGCCTGGCGTGGGGCGCAATCTGCAGGACCATCTCCAGCAGCGCGCGATCTACAAGGTCGAGGGCGTGCGGACGCTGAACGAGACCTACTACAATCTGTTCCGCCGCGGTCTGATGGGCCTCGACTACGCCTTCCGCCGCCGCGGTCCGCTGACCATGGCGCCGTCGCAGCTCGGCATCTTCACGCGTTCCGATGCCACACGCGCGCGCGCGAACATCCAGTTCCATGTGCAGCCGCTGTCGCTCGACAAGTTCGGCGATCCCCTGCATCGCTTCCCCGCGATCACGGTGAGCGCCTGCAATCTCCAGCCAACATCGCGCGGCACCGTGCGGCTACGCTCGGCGACGCTGGATGAGAAACCGATCATCGCGCCGAACTACCTATCCACCGACGACGACCGCCAGGTGGGCGCCGACGCCATTCGCACCACGCGCCGATTGATGCAGCAGAAGGCGCTGGCAAAATACCGCCCCAGCGAATATCTGCCCGGACCCACCGTTGGCGACGACGATGCCTCGCTCGCAAAGGCCGCCGGCGACATCGGCACCACTATCTTCCATCCCGTCGGCACGGCGAAAATGGGCGCGGTGAGCGATCCCATGGCCGTGGTCGACGACCGCCTGCGGTTCTATGGCCTCAGCGGTCTTCGCATCATCGACGCCTCGATCATGCCGACGATTACCTCGGGCAATACCAACACGCCGACGGCGATGATCGCCGAGAAGGGCGCGACCATGATTTTGGAGGATGCGAAGTAGCATCCAATCACCATGATCAGTCAGCGCTTCTTCATCGGTCCCGCCGGCGCAGAGATCGCCATGCTGCAATGGGGCGAGAGCGGCAGACCGCCCGCCCTGCTCGTGCATGGCACCGGCTTCGTAGCCGACGTCTGGGACGAGGTCGCGCGTGACCTCGCATCAACCCATACCGTCTATGCACTCGATCGCCGCGGACACGGCGCTAGCCACAAACCTGGCGCCTATCACTTTCTGGACCATGCCGACGACATCTGCCGGGTCATCGACGCGCTGGGCTTGCGTGACGTCTATGGCATCGGCCACAGCGCGGGCGCAACCGACCTGTTGCTCGCCGCGAAGCTGCTGGCGGGATGCTTCACGCGTCTGTTTGTGATGGAGCCGACCGTGATGAACCCGCAGACGGCGCACGATCCATCGACTGGACTGAGCGAACAAGCGCTGTCCCGCGTGCAGGGGGCGCTGCGCCGGCAGGCGGAGTTCGACAGTCCCGATGCCGTCTTCAAGCGCTACCGCTCCGTGCCTGCCTTTGCGGATTGGACCGAAGCATCACTCTGGGCCTATGTGCGGCACGGCTTCACGCTGCTCGACAATGGCCGGGTGCGTCTCTGCTGCACGCCTGAGATCGAGTCCGCGATGCTGCGCCCGATCTACGAAGCGATGGAGCAGGTTTACGTCGGCGACGCACGCGGCAATCCGTTCACCTGGTTCGGCGAGATCGCGTGCCCCGTGACGGTGACGACCGCCGAGACCTCGGGGCCGGTTTACAAGGAGATGGCCTCACGCGCCATGACGCTCATCCCGCGCGCCCGTGCCCTTGCCTTCGAAGGTGCCGGCCACTGCGTGGCGCAGGAAGCCCCCGCCCTCGTGCTGCGGGCCGTCCGGGAATTTTCGACCTAGATACCTGTTCACTTCCCTGTCACGGGCACGCTGCGTTGCATCCGGCCTCTGTGACCTCACCTCACGAAAACGTCATCGCTCCCCGCGAATAAACCTGCCCCTCCCCCAATCAACTCCCCGAAGCCCAATTCCGGGCCAAAGGAGACGTGCGATGAGCGGACACGATCACGGGGAAGACGGCGTCAGCCGCCGCAAGGTGCTGGAATGCATGACGTGGGCCGGCACCGGGGTGCTCTGGACCATCACGGGCGGCGTGCCGCGTTCGCTCGGCATCATCGATTCCGCGCAGGCTGCAACCGCCGCCGCGCCCGGCATGACCTTCCTCCAGATCAGCGACAGCCATGTCGGCTTCGACAAGCCGGCCAACCCCAATGCGCTGGGCACGTTGGAGGAAGCCGTCAACAAGATCAATGCGATGCCGGTCAAGCCGTCGTTCATGATCCACACCGGCGACATCACCCATCTGTCCAAGGCGTCCGAGTTCGACAACGCCGATCGCATCATCTCGCAGTCCAAGCTCGATGTGCACTACGTGCCCGGCGAGCATGACTTCCTCGACGAAGAGGTGAAGTTCTATCGCGAGCGATACGGCCGCGGCACCAAGGGCGCGGGCTGGTACTCCTTCGATGCAGGCGGCGTGCACTTCGTCGGCCTCGTCAACGTCGTCGACCTCAAGGGCGGCGGCCTCGGCAATCTCGGCGCCGAGCAGCTTGCCTGGCTCGAGGACGACCTTCGCGGCAAGTCGAAATCCACGCCTGTCGTTCTGTTCGCCCACATTCCGCTCTGGACTGTCTATCCGGAATGGGGCTGGGGCACCGAGGACGGCGGCCGCGCGCTCGAATACGTCAAGGGCTTTGGCTCGGTCACCGTGCTGAACGGGCACATCCATCAGGTGATGCAGAAGGTCGAGGGCAACGTCACCTTCCACACCGCACGCTCAACCGCCTTCCCGCAGCCGGCGCCGGGCACCGCCGCCTCACCCGGACCGATGAAGGTCGAGGACGCCAAGCTCCGTTCGATGCTCGGGGTCGCCAGCATCAACTTCAAGCAGAACGAGCAGCGGCTCGCGATCATCGACACGCCGCTGCAGGGTTGATCCAGCGCTGAACGGAAGCTGACAATGAAGACACTCAATCGCCGCGACTTCGGGGTCGCTGTGGCCGCGGCCATCCTGCTACCCGTCACAACCGCCCGTGCCGACGACACCAACCTGGAGGTGCATATCGACAATTTCGTCTTCCAGCCGCCGGAGCTCAAGATCAAGGTCGGCACGACCGTGACCTGGACCAACCGGGACGACATCCCCCACACCGTGGTGTCGGCTGGCAAGTTCAGGTCCAAGACCCTGGATACCGACGACAAATTCACGTTCACCTTCACCAATGCGGGCGACTACAAGTACTTTTGTTCGTTGCACCCGCACATGACCGGGATGATCAAGGTTGAGTAACGTCTCCAACCAAGGCATCTCTGTCTTGCCCGGCCGGTGGTCCCACGCCGGCCGGGCTCGCGTGCCTGCGGTCAAGGCCAAAGACGACGCGAAGACAACGCCGTACGAAACGCAGCAAGAGGCAAAGCGAGAGGCGATGCCGGTCAGCGACGATTTCCAGAAAGCGCAGCGCTTCCGCGAGGCGGCGCTACCCTATATCGACGACGTCTACACGCTCGCACGCTATTTGCTGCGCGATGCCTCCGACGCAGAGGACGCGGTGCAGGAATGTTATTTGCGCGCGTTGAAGCACTTTGACAGCTATCGCGGACCCGCGATGAAGCCGTGGCTGTTCGCGATTCTGCGCAACGTCTGCAATGCCGAATATGCACGGCGCGCGCACAGGCACGCCGCGATCGAGGACACGCCCGGCGCCGCCGACCAGACGCCGATGTGGCAGGAGAACGAGGCGGGCCCGGAGACGGAAGTGCTGCGCAGCCGCGACGCCGGCGCCATTCGCAAGATGATCGACGCGCTCGCCGAGCCGTTCAAGGAAACCTTCGTGCTGCGGGAGATCAACAACCTGTCCTATCGTGAAATTGCAGAAGCCATCGGTGCCCCAGTCGGCACCGTGATGTCCCGCCTGGCCCGTGCCCGCGCCATGCTGCGCGCAGCCTGGACGGCGGAAGAGGAGCACTCGAAATGACCTGCGACGAAGCAAACCTGCTGCTTCACGCGCTGCTCGACAACGAACTCGATGCCGGCCATGCGCGCGAGGTCGAAGCCCATATCGCCACCTGCCCAGCCTGCACGGCCGAGTTCGCGGCACAGCGCGACATGAAGCGCGTGCTGGCCGACACGAAGCTGCGCTATACCGCGCCAGATAGTTTGCGCGCCCGTATTGAGGCATCGCTGCCGCAAGCGCGGCCGCAGCCGCAGCCGAGCCGACGTTCCGTGCTGCGGGGTTTCGCGATGGGCTCGGCGGTCTCGGCGCTCGCCGCTTCTGGCGTCGTCGCTGTCGTGCTGCGCCAGGACGACCAGCAGCGCATTCTCTCGGAAGTGGTCTCCGCGCATCTGCGCTCGCTTCAGGCCGGCCACCTTATCGACGTCGTCTCGACCGATCAGCACACGGTGAAGCCCTGGTTCAACGGCAAGCTCGACGTCGCCCCGCCTGTGATCGATCTCACCGCGCAAGGCTTTACGCTAGTCGGCGGCCGGCTCGACTATGTCGACGCACGCGCCATCGGCGCAGTCGTCTACAAGCGCCGGCAGCACATCATCAACCTTTTCGTGGCGCAGACCGCGAGCACCGAGCATAGGCCGCCAAAGACGCAGACCATGCAGGGCTTCAACTGCCGCCGCTGGGGCGAGCGCGGCCTGAACTTCTGGGCCGTCAGCGATATCGGCGGCGACGAGCTCACCGAATTCGTCGACAAGTTCGAGGCGGCAATGAAGGGATGAAGGTGAGTGCGGAGGGATAGTCGCGTCCCCGTCCTTGCCGGCGCTAGTCCCGCGAAGCAATCCAGAGCGTCACCACGGAAGGATTCTGGATTGCTCGCCTTCCCTCGTGACGACGACGATAATGCTGCCCGAACTCTCCGACGACCAATCCAGTCAGAACATCCCGTTGCCATGCACCGCGGCGTCGGGCACGGGCTGCCGCACCTCCCAATGCTCGACCAGCTTGCCGTCCTCGAGGCGGAAGATGTCGACGATGGCAAGGCCGGGGTCGGCGGGCGAGCGTCTGGCGTGAACATGCGCCACGACGAGATCGCCGTCGGCGGCGATGCGCTTCACCTCGGCCTTCAGCTCCGGAAATTGCCGGCGAAGCTCGGACAGATGTTTGCGGATGCCGTCGACACCGTCGCCGATCATGGGATTGTGCTGGACGTAGCGCGGTCCGAAATAGATTGCGGCGCCATCGAAATTCCCCTGATTGATCGCTGTTTCCAGGAAATCGCGCACGATGGCCTTGTTGGCCGAAATGATGTCGTTCATCACGTTGTCTCCAATGAGATCGCCGTCATGCTTCTGGACTGACAAGACGTTCGCCGTCGATGTGCGGGGCTTGCAAAGTCATGTCCGATCGTCTCAAACAGCAGCCGTCGGGTCGCGGGAGCCAACGTGATGGATGCAATGGCGGGCGTGCTGGGGTCGTATCGCACCGGCAGCGCGTTTCTCGGAACGGCGGTGTTGCGCTGTCCCTGGGGGATCGGCGTCGATCCGCAGCGGGACTCCGCACTGCACGTCGTTCTCGCCGGCCATTGCTGGCTGAGGCTGGCGGGCCGTGACGAACCCGTTCGTCTTTCGCCCGGCGACGTGGTCCTGGTGGCGAGCGGCATCGGCCACGCACTGAGCGATCCGCCCGATGCCTCCATCGTTCCCATTCGCGCCGCGCTATCCGCCGCACCCTACCAACAAGCGGCTTCAGCGCCCGATACAACGAGGCTGCTGTGCGCAAAATACCAGCTCGATGAGGCCGCGCCTCATCCGATGGTGTCGCTGATGCCGCCGTTGATTCATCTCACCGCGCAGCAGGTCGAGGCTAACGAACCGTTGCGACTGGCATTGCAGCTGCTACGCGTCGAAGCGGAAAGCCGCCGCAGCGGAGCCGACCTCATCGCATCGCGCTTGCTCGACAGCGCATTGGTTCTGCTGTTGCGCGCGTGGATGGACACCCAGCCCGCAGGCGCCGCCGACTGGTTCGGCGCATTGAGCGATCCCTCCATCGCGCGCGTCTTGCGCCTGATCCATGAGCAACCGCAAGACGACTGGACGGTCGCGGCTCTGGCGGATCGCGCCCTGCTCTCCCGCGCCACCTTTGCGCGCCGGTTCACGCAACTGGTTGGAGAGCCGCCGCTCGCCTATGTCACGCGCTGGCGGATGAGCCTTGCGGCAAAAGCGCTACGTGAAGCCGGCCACTCCATCGACGAGATCGCACGCGCCGTCGGCTACGAGTCCGGGCCGGCGTTTTCGAAGGCGTTCAGCCGCGTGTTTGGACAATCACCGGGGCGGTACCGAAACGGCGGCTCATGAGACCGTGGACTATCACCAGGAGGACGTGACGATGGCCAAGAAACTCAAGCCCATGCATCCTGGTGAGGTCCTGCGGGAACAATTCCTGGTTCCGCTGAACATGTCCGCCGACACGCTTGCCAAGGCGTGCGGCCTGCCGCGCACACGTATCGAGCGGATTGCGAGCGAGCAGACCGGAATCACCGCCGACACCGCACTTCGGCTGGCCAAGGCGCTCGGCACGACGGCCGAGCTATGGCTCAATCTTCAAATTGATTACGACATCCAGATCGCCAAGCGCGATCTAGGCAAGGCACTCGATCGCATCGAGACCGTGAACAAGCCTGAAGCCGCCTGAGCGATTGGCTTACGCCGACCTTCTCACCGCGTTGTCCACCAGCGTCTTGCCGAGCGACCAGATCGCGCCAGGGACCTTGTGGCTACCGGCGATGACGTCGTCGAACGCCTTCTCGATCCAGCCGCAATCTTCTTCGGTGATGGTGAGCGGGGGCAGCAGCTTGATGGTGTGGCTGCCGTGACCGGCGACCTGCGTCAGGATCTTGTGATCCTTGAACAGCGGCACGGTGATGAGCTGGCAGAACAGGCCCTTGTTGGCGGCCTCCAGCACATTCCAGGACGCCCGCAGCCGCAGCGATTTCGGTGGACCGAACTCGATGCCGATCATCAGTCCCTTGCCGCGCACTTCCTTCATCAGCTCGTAGCCGGGCACCATGCGGGTGAGTGCGAGGCGAAGCTCGGCGCCGCGCTTGGCGGCGGACTCGATCAGCTTCTCCGATTCCATCACGTCGAGCGTGGCGATTCCGGCGGCCATCGCGAGATCGTTCTTGGAGAAGGTCGAACCGTGCACCACGGCGCGGTCCATCTGGTTGAAGATCTTGTCGAAGATGCTCTTGCGCGTCAGCACGGCACCGACGGGCACGTGACCGCCCGATAGCGACTTCGACAGCAGCACCATGTCGGGCTCGACGTTCCAGTGCTCGACGGCGAGGAAGTGGCCGGTGCGGCCCATGCCGGTCTGGATCTCGTCGGCGACGAACAGCGTGCCGTACTTCTTGCAGAGCGCAGCCGCGCCCGGCAGGAACTCGTCGGAGGGCAAGTTGACGCCCTTGCCCTGAATTGGCTCGACGACGAAGGCCGCGACCTCGCGCGAGGCCAGCGCCTTCTCGAGCGCGGCGAGATCGTTGAACGGAACCGAGGTACACCCCGGTAGCAGCGGCTCGAAGCCGGTGCGGAAGTTCGAATCACCGGTCAGCGACAGCGCGCCATAGGTCAGGCCATGATAGCCATGGGCGCAGTAGACGATGCCGGGGCGGCCGGTGGCGCCGCGCGCGAACTTGATCGCCGCCTCGACGCATTCGGCGCCGGAATTGGCGAAGAACACCTTGTCGAGATAGGGAACGTATTTCAACAGCCGCTCGGCCAGCACGCCGGCCAGCACCGAGACGTCAAACTGAACGAGATTGGGCAGATCTGCGTCAAGCACGCTTTTCAGCGCCTCGCGCATCACCGGATGATTGCGCCCGATTGCGAACACGCCGAACCCGGACAAGAGGTCGAGATAGCGGGCACCCTCGCGATCGTAGAGGTACTGTCCCTGCCCCTTCTGGAAGCCGACATCGTAGCCGATGGTCTTGAGAACCCGAACGAACTGCTCGTTCAGATACCGATTATGCAGGGTGCTGCGCTGGGCCTGACGGTCCGCGAACAACTGGGACATGTCTGGATTTGGACTGTTCATCCGCTACATACTTCGGTTGAGGGCCGCTTCGTCAACTGAAAACGGTCAGCAGACAGAAAAGGGTCTGTGCGGCCTTTTGCCCTTTTTCGGACCATCTTCGCAAGCACAGCTTTAGACCATGTTGCACTGCCGAGGAACACATATGCGTTTGGCCATTTACACCGGAATAATACTGGCAGGCGGTTTCGCCGGCCTGACGCCGGCGCTCGCCGCCGATCCCACGGGCGACTGGCGGGTCGCCGACGGCGTTGCCAATATCCGCGTCGCCCAATGCAATGGCAGCATGTGGGGCGCGGTTTCCTGGGAAAAGCAGCCCGGAGGCCGCGACGAGAACAACCCGGATGCCTCAAAAAAGAACAGGCCGACACTGGGCATGCCGACCCTGATCAATATGAAGAAGACCGCTGGCGCCGAGCAGTGGGAAGGTCAGGTCTACAACGCCAAAGATGGTCAGATGTATAGTGCGACCATCACGCCTGTCGGCACCGACCAGCTCGAGATCAAGGGCTGCGTGTTGGGCTTCCTGTGCGGCGGAGAGACCTGGACCCGTGTCGGTCCGCCGATCCCCTTGAGCACCGCCAACGCCATGGCCAAGGGTGCGCCCAAGACCACCGGAGCGGCGCCCAAGGCCGCGCCGGCCCCAGGTGCCGCAGCGCCGACGACGGCGGCTCCGAAGAGCGCCGCTGCAGCCAAGCCCGGTCAGAAAGGTGCCGCCGATCCCATCGGCGACATCTGTCTACTCCCTGAGATTGCGGGGTTTGCCCATTAGGGCGGGCTGAAACAACAGCACAGCGGCAAGCGTCGTCACCAGCGAAAGTGCGAGCAGCTTGCCCATGCTGGACGTGCCCGGATGGCTCGACAGCCACAGGCTGCCGAATGCGGTCGCCGTCGTCAGCGCGCTGAAAAAGATCGCGCGCGTCAGGCTGGTCTGAAGCAGGTTTGTCCTGCCGGACCGCCATGCCACGACATAATAGATCTTGAACGCGACGCCGACGCCGAGCAGCAGCGGGAACGCGACGATATTGGCGAAGTTGAGCGGCAGGCCGACCAACACGCAGATCTCCAGCGTCACCGCGCCCGCAACCAGAAGCGGCACCAGCGTCATCAACACGTCGACGATTCGGCGCAACGTGATCCACAGCAACAGGCCAATCACAAGCAACGCATAGATGCCGGCATGAATGAATGCGTTCACCACGGTGTCGCCGGATTTCAGGATCGAGACCGGCCCGCCGATGGCGGTCGGCTCGGCCGCGAGCACGGCTGCCGCGAACTTGCGCAGCGTATCGTTGTCGTTGGGATCGCCCTTCGGCTGAGCTTCGACGCGGATGATTCCATCCTTGCTCTTCCAGGCGTTCACGAGATCAGGCGGCAATGATTTCAGGGTGACCGGCTCGGCCTGCATCGCGTTCCTGAGCTGGTCGAACACGATCTTCATCGGCGCGACGAACACGTCCTGCGCCTTGTTGCGGGTCGCCTCATCCGAATTGGCGAGCTTCTCGAGCGCGTCCGCGAGCCGGCGTGAGGCAACCGCGCCCGAGCCCTTGGCGTCACCGGCGGTCCGGCGCAGATTGTCGACCGAGGATTTCAGCGACTCGACGTTCTCCTGGTCCGACGGCGCCGCGTCGACCTGGTCCGGGTTGAGCGCCGGGTTCAGGATCTTGGCGCCCTGTGCGATCAGCTTCAGCTTCGGCTGCTGGTCCTCCGGCACAAAGCTGTCGAGTGACATCACCCGCAGCACTTCCGGCACCTTCTCCAGCCTGGCCTCGACCTGTTTCGCCTGCTCTTCCGACCTGGTCATCACGTTGATGGCATTGGCGCCGGTGTTCGGGTCCTTGCGCAGGTCGAGGAAGGTCGCGATCGATTCGGCCTTCGGATTGCGCAGGTTCATGGGGTTGAAGTCGAACTTCAGGAAGTAGAGCAGCGGCAGGCCGGCGATCGCCAGCAGCAACGTGCCGCCCACAACCAGCACACGGTGCTTCTCCAGGAAGTAGTCGAGCGGCGCCAGAAAGGCATAGCCGACCGGCTCCATTTCGCCGGGCGGATTCAGCAGTTTCAGCATCGCGGGCAGTATGGTGATGCTGGAGACGAACGCCACCAGCATGCCAACGCCGGCGATCTGGCCGAGCTCGGAGATGCCCTTGTAGTCGGTCGGCAGAAAACAGAGGAAGCCGGCGGCGGTCGCCATCGCCGCCAGCGACAGCGGCACCGCAGAGCGCTTCGCCGCGAGCACGAGCGCGCCGGAGAGATTGTCGTGCTTGTAGCGCTCCGAGCGATAGCGGACGCTGTACTGAATGCCGAAATCGACGCCCAGTCCCACGAACAGCACGGCGAACGCGATCGACAGCAAATTGAACGAGCCGACCATCATCAGGCCGGCGGCGGTCGTCAGCGCAAGACCGACGAAGAGGTTGACGAACACCGCGAAGATGATCTTCGAGGAGTGCAGCGCAAGCCACAGGATCAGGAGCACGACGAGCACCGTGCCGATGCCGTTGACGACAGCGCCTTCCTGGACGGTGGCGTATTCCTCGTTGGCGATCGGGACCGGGCCTGTCAGCCGTACCCGCGCCTGATACTTTGTCGCAAAATCGAGATCGACCGCGGCCTTGCGGATCGCGTCGGTTGCGCCCTTGCCGGGCTCCAGCGCGTTGTAATCAAGGATCGGCTTGAACTCAATGAAGGCTCGCTTGTCCGAATCCTCCAGCGGCTTGTCGCTGACGAGCTCGCGCCAGGAGAAGATCGCATTGTGCTTGTTGAGCACGGCCTCGACGGTCTCTGCGATCTGGTTGAACGGCCGATCGGTGCTGTCGAGCTTGACCTGGCCGCGCTTGACGCCGGCGAGCCCCGTCTCCAGCGCGCCGGTCAGGCCGCGGATCGACGGATCGCCGGCCATGATCTCGATCAGGGGCGCTGCGGATTCGAACTGGCCGGTGATCTTGCCGACTTCCTCCGTCGGCAGGAACAACAGGCCATTCTTCTCGAAGAACTCGCCGGTGCCGAGCTGCTGCATCGACTGGAATTCGGTCTTGTTGTCCTTCAACTTGGCAAACAGCGCGTCCGCGGCTGCGGTCGCCATCTCCGGCGTCCTGGCCTCGACCACCGCGAGAATCGTCGCGTCGCGGTCGAACGCGCGGTCGAACTGCTGGTCGCGCTGGCGCCAGTCCAGATTCTGGGCAATCAGCGAATTGATGTCGGTGTTGATGGCGAAGTGCTTGGACGTGTAATAGCCCGCCCCCACTGCCAGCAGGAGCCCGAGAACGACGACGAGGGGAGCAAACCGGGTACAGGCCCTGACGATGGCAACGACTACGCTCTGCAGCACTTCTTTTCTTTCTAGTGTTAACAGCCTGCCGGAAACGCCGGCTGTTTATCGGAGTTCCCGGGCGAAACCTATTGCTGTTTGTGTGGCTCTCGCGGGAACCGGGTTCGAAGTAAACGGCGGGGGACCATGGCAAAAACATGCGGAGCGGCCGGTATAGCCGTGGAGTTGAGGCGGTAAAGTGACGAAGGGGTGAGCACAAATGTCGCCAATTTGCCCGCGGACAAAGAAGTATTATAGTACCCTGAAGCGATCCTGCTGAGGGCGCTGGGCTCGTTCCACCTTTTCCTATCGCCGGTTTTTTGACACAAAGTGCTGTGCCTGCATGCGCCGCAGCCCACATGGATAGGCAGTTTCCGCCGTCGCGAACCAATGGTGCGGATATTGCAACTTTGGCCGTAGGGGGCAATTGAGCGGATTGGAGCGATTTGCGTGATTGGCGTCCAATGGAAGTATATCTAGCGATCGGCCAGGTTCCCGTCCTGGTGGTCCGGAGCGTGGAAGAGGCCCATGCGCAGACGGTGGCGGCGGATGCGCCAATGGCCTACATCACCCGGATCACGTCGTCAGTCGACGACAGGGACATTATCGAGGCTCATCAAGCTAAATTTACAGATATTCAAGGCCCAAACATCCGGGATATCTGCTATGCGACACAAAGCCGCCAATCTGCGGTAAGGGACTTGAGCAAGCTGGTCGACGTGATCTTGGTGGTGGGCGCTCCCGATAGCTCGAACCGGCTCCGCGAAATCGGCACTGAGGCCGGTATTGTGGGTTATTTGATCGCCGACGGCCGCGAACTCAATCCGGAGTGGTTGAATGGTGCCAGAACCGTCGGCCTCACGGCGGGCGCCTTGGCGCCCGAGGTGTTGGTGGATGACGTGATCGAAGCGCTGCGGCCGATCGGACCGGTGACGGTCTCGGTGCTCACGGACCGCGAGGAAAACATCGAATTCAGGCTTCCGGCCCAACTGGCTGCGAGCTGACCTACCTGAATTTCAAGCCCAGAAAGAAACGTATAATGGCAATCCCCTTCTTCAAGGAAATGCGTATCGGCGGCTATTTGCTCAAGCAGAAGATGCTTGGCCGCAAACGCTATCCTCTGGTTCTGATGCTGGAGCCGCTGTTCCGCTGCAACCTGGCCTGCGTCGGCTGCGGCAAGATCGACTATCCGGATGCGATCCTCAACCGCCGCATGACCGCACAGGAGTGCTGGGACGCTGCTGACGAGTGCGGCGCGCCGATGGTGGCGATTCCCGGCGGCGAGCCGCTGATCCACAAGGAGATCGGCGAGATCGTGCGCGGCCTCGTCGCGCGCAAGAAGTTCGTCTCGCTCTGCACGAACGCGCTGCTGCTCGAGAAGAAGCTCGACCTGTTCGAGCCCTCGCCCTATTTGTTCTTCTCCGTGCATCTCGACGGCCTGAAGGACCATCACGACAAGGCCGTGTCGCAGAAGGGCGTGTTCGACCGTGCCGTGTCCGCGATCAAGGCGGCGAAGGCGCGCGGCTTCACCGTCAACGTCAACGCCACCATCTTCGACGGCCATCCGGCCGAAGAGATCGCGAAATTCCTCGACCTCACCGTCGAGCTCGGCGTCGGCGTCTCGATGTCGCCCGGCTACGCCTACGAACGCGCACCGGACCAGGCGCACTTCCTCAACCGCACCAAGACCAAGAAGCTGTTCCGCGACGTCTTTGCGATGGGCAAGGGCAAGAAGTGGAACTTCATGCATTCCGGCCTGTTCCTGGACTTCCTCGCCGGCAACCAGGAATACGAGTGCACGCCGTGGGGCATGCCCGCGCGCAACATCTTCGGTTGGCAGAAGCCCTGCTATCTGCTCGGTGAAGGCTACGCGAAAACCTTCAAGGAGCTGATGGACACCACCGACTGGGAGACCTACGGCACCGGCAAGTACGAGAAGTGCGCCGACTGTATGGCCCATTGCGGCTACGAGCCGACGGCGGCGACCGCCGCTCTCAACAACCCGATCAAGGCGATGTGGGTGTCGCTGCGCGGTATCAAGACCTCCGGTCCGATGGCGCCGGAGATCGACATGTCGAAGCAGCGCCCGGCGCAGTACATCTTCGCGGAGCAGGTCGAGAAGAAGCTCTCGGACATCCGCCGCGACGAAGCCGCCGCCGCGCAGGAGAAGGCCGCACGGAAGGCCTCGACCGCCGCGTAAACGCGCACATCACCACGAGCAAAAAGGCCCGGTCGCCAATGGCGACCCTGCTTTTTGTTTTCTTCAGCTCAGCGTTGGGAAGGGCGATCCGGAGGCCATTTCAGTCCTGTCGGGCCGTTTAGGTTTCGCCGCGATTACCGTGCTTCGCGCACCCCCGCATGGCCAGCCGCTTTCGCCGTTTTGACGAGCTTGCGATCGAAAGTGAAGAAGCCCTCGCAATGTCCGGATCTTGTCAGATGCAGAGCATCCGCGAAATCCATTCCCTTCTCGGCAAGGTCGAGCGCCGCCGCAACCATCGAGCCGTCTTCGACCGTGACAGTCGGAAGCCCCGCGAAGACGCGAAGCGCACGCACGACGTCCGAAGCCTGATACTCGTACGCGCTTCGCAGCACCCATTCGACTTCGAGGAGCACCGTGATAGCGGCGAAGACTTTCTCGCCGTCGATCAAGGCGCGGGCACGTACGGATTGTGTGGCGTGGCCCCCGGTCAGGTAGCGGACGATCAGGTTGGTATCAATCGCGATCATGCCGCCGCCTGGCTTCGGCGAGCACGCTTGCGTCCATCTCTTCCGGCGTTTTCGGCTTGCCCCGGTGGGCCAAGACGCCGAACACGTCCTCCGGCCGTGTCTCGGCAAAGGCCGGCGCCGGCTTCAACAGCACGCCCTCCGGGGTGTCCTCAACCGTGAGCCGCGTTCCCGCCCTCCATTCGCGCCGTTGGCGAATGGCGCTCGGCAGGATGACCTGCCCCTTGGTGGAAACGGTGGTGGTAAGCTTTTCCGCGCTGGCCATTGGCCTGACCTTCTTGATGTAAGACGAACGTAAGATAGACGCGGGCGGTCGGTCTCACATTCAAGCCATTCGTTGGCGGTGACGGTGCTGAGAGCACACATCGAGTGAATGCGACTCGCGTGTGAAGACAACTGCGCAATTCAAATGAAAAGGCCCGATCGCCAATGGCGACCGGGCCTTTTCTTTGTGAGCGCGAAGCTTCCGCTCAAGCCGCCTTGGACACCAGCGTCTCGCTCTCCAGCAGCTCCGTCCCGATCAGAAAATCGCGGCAGCCGCGCAAGCTGCGCAGCGCGCGGTTGAAGTCGATGCCGGTCGAGACCAGCGCATGCAGCGTCGCGGGATTGCGCACGATGCCGCGGAGGACGGCGCCGAGATCGATCTGGCCGTTCGGCTTGATCGCGGCGCGGGCGAGTGCCGGCAGCGCGCGGTGGGCGGGGTCGCTGATGACGCGGACCGCCGCGAACGGCAAGCCGGCCTCGGCGGCGTAGGCGGCCGCGATGTGGCTTTCCATGTCGACGGCGGAAGCGCCGGTCTCCGAATGCAGCGCCGCCTTCGAGGTGCTGCCGGTGACCACTTCCTCGGCGCCGGCAAGGCTGCCGCGGACGACCCGGCGGCGGCCCGAGGTCAGCTTGTCGATGAGGTCGTCACTGAGCGACAGGCCAGCGGCCCAGCGGGCGTCGCCCGCGAGCACCTCGGTCGCCACGACGACATCGCCGGAGCGCAGCGTCGGGTCGAGCCCGCCGGCGACGCCGAATGAGATCACACCGCGAATCGTCTCGGGATCGACCACCGTCAGGAGCGCGCGCAACTGGGTCGGGCTGCTGGACGAGCAAATGACCGCCATCCCGGGCCCAGCAGCAATGCGGGCCTCCTGGACCAATCCGGTCACGATCAAAACCGGCCGCGGATCAATTGTATTGCCCACGGTAAGATAGTCCCCCATCCCCAAAGTCACATTCCGACCCCTACCACCCTGCTGTTGGTGCTCCGCAAGTTCCGATACCGCGCCAGCGCCCATAGCGGGAAGAACTTCGGGTAACCATGATACCGCAGATAGAACACGCGGGGAAAGCCTGTGGCGGTGTAGCGGCTCTCGTCCCATAGTCCTTTTTCGTTCTGTGTTGCAATCAGGTACTCCATCCCGCGGGCGACGGCCGGGTGATCAACCTCGCCAGCAGCCATCAGAGCAAGCAAGGCCCATGCCGTTTGCGAGGCGGTCGAGGGGGCGGGTTCCCAGCCCTTGTAGTCCAGCCGGTAGCTAACGGCGTCCTCGCCCCAGCCACCGTCCTTGTTCTGTATCGAGGCCAGCCAGGCGGCTGCCTTGCGCATCATGGGGTCGCTGTGGCTGACCCTGGCCATATTCAGGGCACAGACAACCGACCAGGTTCCATAGATGAAGTTCATGCCCCAGCGGCCGTACCAGGACCCCTCCGGGTGCTGGGTCCTCCTGAGATAGGCGATCCCATCGGCGACGTGCTTGCTGGTCGTCTCGGTCTCGCCGAGCTGGGCCAGCATCGAGATGCATCGGGCGGTGACGTCCTCGGTCGGCGGATCGAGCAGCGCGCCGTGATCGGAGAACGGGATGTTGTTCAAGTAATATTCGAGGTTGTTGACGTCGAAGGCCGCCCAGCCGCCGTCGTCACTCTGCATGCCCTCGATCCACTCCCGGGCCCGGTCGATCGCGGAATCATAGCCGGTCGCACCGTGTTCCCGGCGCATGCGGTCCATCGACATCACCACGACAGCGGTGTCGTCGAGATCGGGATAATGGGCATTGTTGTACTGGAACGCCCAGCCGCCCGGACGCACGTCGGGCCGCTTCACCGCCCAGTCGCCCTTGACCTCGAGCTCCTGCTTCGGGATCAGCCAGTCGAGCCCCTGCTTGGCCGCAGGCACGGCTGTGTCACCGCCGGCCTCAAGCAAAGCATGCGCCGTCAGCGTCGTGTCCCACACCGGCGAGACGCAAGGCTGGCAGTAGGCCTCGTCGTCGTGGATCACCAGCAGCTTGTCGATGCCCCGGCGCGTGATCGCACGCGGCGGAAAATTCTCGTCCTTGCCGAGCGCGTCATACATCATGACGATGTTGGCCATGGGCGGATAGATCGCGCCCATGCCGTCCTCGCCGTTGAGCCGCTCCTCGGTAAAGGCGAGCGCGGCATCGATCGCGCGCTGACGCAGGCTCTTCGGAAACATGGGCTCGACCACGCGCAAGATACCGTCGAGCGCGCGGAACAGCAGGAACCAGGCCATGCTCTGGTGCGGCGCCTTCGCGGTCATACCGATCGAGCGCGGATCCTGGAGGAACAATTCGTCGATGCCGACGCCCTTCGGATTCCGCGCCAGCGGCTTCAGCGCGGCGATGACCATCAACGGCACCATGGTGGTGCGCGCCCAGTAGGAGATCTTGTTGAGATGGAACGGCGACCAGAACGGCAGCAGCACGATCTCGATCGGCAGCACCGGCACCGCGCGCCAGGTCACCACGCCGAACGTCGCAAGCAGGAAGCGGGTGAAGACGTTGCTGTTGACCGCACCACCGCGCGCGTGAATCGCCTCGCGCGCGCGCGCCATGTGCGGCGCGTCCACGGAATCGCCGATCATCTTCAGCGCGAAGTAGGCCTTCACGCTGGCGCTCATGTCGAACTCACCGTCATGCACCAGCGGCCAGCCGCCGTGGGCACCCTGGATACGACGCAGATAGTTGCCGATCTTGGCTTCGAGCGCCGTGTCGACGGGTTCTGCGAGATAGTGGCGCAGCAGGACGTATTCGGCCGGAATCGTACAGTCGGCCTCGAGCTCGAACACCCAATGGCCGTCGGATTGCTGCAAGCCGATGACGCCTTGCGTCGCCGACGCAATGCTCGATTCCAAAGCTTCGCGGCTGGTCGCGTTCACCGAATCCATGTCGCTCGATTGCTCCGATAGTCGACCGAAAGTGACGGGGACATTGCCCGTCAGGGCCGCTCGTCAGGTTTTCTTGGCGGCCAAAACCAGATCTGCGGCGCGATCACCGGACCGGACCGATCCCTCGATCGTTGCGGGCAATCCCGTAGCAGTCCAATCGCCGGCAAGGAACAGGTTTTTCAGCGCGGTGACCGGCCCCGGACGCAGGGCATTCTGCGCCGGCGTCGCCGCAAATGTGGCACGGCGTTCACGCACGATCTGCCAAGGTGGCAGCTCGCCGGAGACACCGCCCGCCTTGCAGACGTCGCTCCAGATCGCCTGCGCGAGTTCCTCGCGCGGCATGTCGACGAGGCGGTCGCCATTGCTGATGGTGACGGACAGCCGGTTCGGGAACGCGAACAGCCATTCCACGACGCCGCCGATCACGCCCAGGATCGGCGCCGAACCCGGTGGCGGCTCAAAGCGGAAATGCGCATTCACGATGGCGCGGAACTCGGTCGGCGCTGTCAGGCCCGGCAGCAGGCTCGTCGCCGCGCGCGGGGGCACCGCCATCACGATCACATCGCCCGCACCAAGCTGGATCACATCTTCGCCGCCGAAATTCAGCGCGCTGACCTTGCCGTCGCTGCTGACGAGGGAGCGCAGCTCATGGCCGAGCTGAACGGAGTGACCGCGCTCCTGCAGGAATTTGACGGCGGGTTCGATCAGCACGTCGCTCAAGCCATCGCGCGCGATCAGCGGACGGCAGGCCTGCCCGCCCGCAAGCAGCGTCTCGCGCACGATCGCGCCGGCAAGCCCGGCCGATCCTTCGGGCGGATCGACGTTGAGTGCTGCGAGCAGCAAAGGCTGCACCAGACGCTGATAGAGAATGCCTTCGCAGGGAATCGACTTGCCGACCAGCGTCTGTTCCGACGCCCAGATCAGCGGCGCCAGTTTGAGATAATCCGTAAGCCCGGTGTCGGGCACCCGGCGGCTCTCGTCGAGCACCCAGGTCGGCAGCCGGCCGGCGCCGAGATCGATCTGCCAGCGCTGCCCGGTCTTGATATCGACGAAGGGAAACTGCGCGCTCTCGGGGCCGACGAGGCCCGCTTCGGTGCCGATCGAGCGCGCATAGGCGCGCGCATGGCTATTGCCGGACAGCAGCAGATGATTGCCGTTGTCGATCATGAGATTGGTGGCGCCGTCGAAATAGGAACGGCAGCGGCCGCCAGCCTGGTGCGTCGCCTCGTGCACAGCGACCTTGAAGCCGGCATTGGCGAGCCGCACGGCGGCGGAGAGGCCGGAAATTCCGGCGCCGATGATGTGAGCTGTGTTTTGCATCAGATGAGAGCGTAGCGGAGCAGGATCGCGAAGCGTGTGACCTTCGACACACGCACCGGCTCGCGCGGCGCGTTGAAGCCGCGCGCGATCAGGAGGTCCAGAATGGCATGATAGTATTTCGACATCATCCGCGGCGCGCGCACGGCGCGGCGCTTGTTGCGGTTCATGATCTCGTCCGACTTCTCGAAATACACCTTTGCACGCTGCGCCAGCGGCAGGCAGACCTTTGGCAGCGCACGCTCGACGATGACGCGGTTCGGATCGCTGGAGGTGATGCCGGCGTGCAGCAGCGCCTCGCGCGGCAGATAGAGCCGGCCGAGGCCTGCGTCCTCGTCGAGGTCGCGCAGGATATTGGTAAGCTGGAGCGCGCGACCGAGGTGATGAGCAAGCTCGATGCCGTCCTCTTCCGGCAGGCCGAACACCCGCACCGACAGCCGCCCGACGGCGCTGGCGACCCGGTCGCAGTAGAGATCCAGCGTCGCCATGTCGGGCGCGCGGATGTCCTGCGGCACGTCCATCTCCATGCCATCGACGATGGCGAGGAAATCCTCGCGCTTCAGCCCGAAGGTCTTCACCGAGGTGACGTAGTCGGCAAGCCGCGGCGGCGGATTGCCCTGGTAGAGCGCATCGATATCGTTGCGCCACTCCTGAAGCGCGGCGAGCCGCTCATCGCGCGGGCCGTTGGAATCGGCGATGTCGTCGACCTGGCGGCAGAAGCTGTAGATCTGGAACATCGCCTCGCGCTGGTCGCGCGGCAGAATGCGCATCGCGGCATAGAACGAGCTGCCGGATGCGGACGAGCCATAATTGGCGCTGGGCGCGGTCGCCTCAAGCGTCATGTGCAGTCCCCGGATTCGAGATGGCCTTGCGGCCGATCGCACGGCGGCCGGCTTCGCCGATCATCCCGGCGAGGCTGAAGGTGAGCAGTTCAAGCTTGTTCAGATGCACGCGCTCGCGCAGTGGATCGCGCACCTTCAGGAGGCGCACGATGCGATCGGCATAAGCCTGGATCACCGAGACGTCGACGCCGAGACGGAAATCCCTGATCTCCGCGCTGAGCGACCTGCCCTCGTTGAGCAGTGCCTCGTTGCGCACCGCGAGCGCCTGCAGGCAGGACAGCATCGCCGGCGGCGACTGCGCAAGCCCGAGTTGCTCGACCGAAGCGCCGCTTGCAGCCAGCGCATCGCGCGGCAGATAGACCCGGTTGAGCTCGCGGAAATCCTTGCCGCAATCCTGAAGGTGGTTATTGATCTGGAGGCCCGCGCAGAGCGCATCGGACGCAGCCCAGGTCGAGGTGCTCTCGCCATGGACGTCGAGCATGAAGCGGCCGACCGGCATCGCCGAATAGCGGCAATAGTGGATGACCTCGTCCCAATTCTCGTAGCGCAGCTTGGTCACGTCCATGCGGAACGCGATGAGCACGTCGAGCGCGTGGCGCGGCGCCATACCGCGTTCGTCGAGCGCGCGCCGCAAGGCGACCGCTTCGGCCTGGGTATCGCCCTTGCCGAGCAGTTCCGCCTCGAGCAGATCGAGATAGGCAAGCTTCTGGTCGGGTGGCAGCGTCGCGTGGTCGGCGATGTCGTCGGCGGTGCGGACGAAATTGTAATACGCCAGGATCAGCGCGCGATGACGCGGATGAATGATCCAGGACGCGACGGGAAAGTTCTCGTCGCGCTCACCCTTGCCGGATCGTAATTCGCTCGCAGAGGTCATCGAGGGCTGATCAACAATCGTTTGGACAAGAAGGGCTTTTTCGGCCGCCCGGGCTCACGCCGGCGGTGCTGCCGCGGCCCCCATATAGGGGAATACGGCCGCAAAACCAATCCTGTCTCTCGATGGCAGCCCTTCCGTATCCGGCCTGAAAAAGGCGGCCCGATGGCCGCCTTTTTGGGCCAGTGGCCGAGCTTACTGGTTGTGGTTCTTGAGGACCTGGTCGCAGGCCTGCGAGATCTTGGCCCGGTTCTCCTTGAGGCAGGCCAGGACGGTGAAATCGCCCTGGTCGATAACCGGACGGCAGAACTTCTGCACATCGCGCGAGCAGGCCTTCTGCTCGGCGTCCGTGCCGCGCCCTTGCTGGGCGAACGCGGCCGTGGACAGGGTTGCCGACAGCAAGGTGAGAGCGACGAGAAGCTTACGCATTGTATTCCTTCATTCTGACGGCAGAATCGCACCAATCCCGGACAGCACAGGGCGGCGACAGGAACGGATTGTTCTGATGGCAAGTTACCGCGGAGAGAGCGGCACCGGAGAAAGGCACAAGCGCTGGTAAATGCGGCCAAATTGGCGCCGCTCCTACCAAATCAGGTCTTCCCTCGGTTTTCATTGGCAGATGTAAGGGTTTGATACTACGTCATAATTCTGGCATGCGGCGTTTTGCTGCGCACCTGTTGCAGAGCTGCATCTGCCAGATCCGTCTTTTCGGCGAGAAACACCCAGAAACAGAGGGAATCAGGGGTCAGACCTTGGCAAGACCGCTTTGCGAGCCTGACATTTTGGAAGGTTGGGCTTTGAACCTGGCGCAGCCTCTTGAACCTGACACCGGCCCGAAACACTAAACTTTCGATGTGGCGAGATGTCCTGCCATGAGCGGGCGTCGTTCCAGAAACGGGATATTGATGATGAAATTCTTTGGGCGATCTGAACTGGCGATCAAGGCGGCCGGCATTGGTGCGGCCCTGCTCTTCTCAGTTGCGGCAAGCCACGCTCAGTCGTCCGGGCCGTTCGCCGGTTTCGACGGGGCATGGGCCGGAACCGGCACGGTGTCGCTGTCCGACGGCTCCACCGAGCACATCCGCTGCAAGGCGGACTACAAGGTCGCCGGCACCGGCCTCAGCCTCAAGCAGGCACTGCACTGCGCCTCCGACAGCTACAAGTTCGACCTTACCAGCGACGTGACCAGCCAGGGCGAGCGGATCTCTGGCAATTGGAGCGAGTCCAACCGCAACATCTTCGGCAATTTGCAGGGCACCGCCGGCGGCGGCCAGATCGAGGTCTTCGTCGAGGCCAATGGCTTTGCCGCCAACCTGTCGCTGCGCACCAACGGCTCAAAGCAGACGGTGCAAATCTCGTCCAAGGGCGAGATCCGCGGCGTCAATATCACGATGACGAAGGGCTGATCGTTCTTCTCGCTTCCAAGACTTCAGATCAAAACAAACCCCTGGCTTTTGCAAGCCAGGGGTTTTTCTTGGATCAGAATTGGGTCGATCGCTCGTCGCAATCGATTCAGATCGCCGGCTTGTCGGGGCCCTGAAGCTTGGCGTGCAGGTTGATCAGCCACATCGCCGTCGGCCGCAGGATGAAGAGGTCGGCAACCAGCGCCGACACCATCGAGAAGGCGCCGAGCCAGCCGAACAGCCGCAGCGACGGCAGGTCGGAGAACACGGTGACGACGAGACCGCAGGCCAGCACCACCGTGGTCAGGATCAGCGCCGGGCCGACCAGCACGGTCGCACGCTCCACCGCGAGCGCCGAACCGACCCCGGGCCTGCTCTCCAGCCGCAGACGGTTGAGGAAGTGGATTGTCGCGCTGAGCCCTAGACCGAACGAGACCGTCAGCGCCACGACACTGGCGAATTGCAGCCCCTCGCCCATGGCCCACAGCACAGTTCCCGACATCACCACCGGGAAAATACCCGGCAGGATGCAGGCGAACATCACCACCCAGGAGCGGAAGGCGAGGCCAATGAAGAGCGCGACCAGCGCGAATTCGACGGTGAGCCCGCGGTTCAGCTTCTCGATCATGCCAGCCGAGTTGCGCGCGGCGATCGCAGCGAGACCGGTGACCGCCACCTCGTAGCCGGGATGCTTCTTGCGGACGGCGTCAAGCTCGGCATCGAGCTTGTCGACAATCGGCAGTAACTGGCTGGAATCCTTGTCCGGCACGCGGCCGGCCACGAGCACTGCATCCTGCTGGGCGTCGATGAACCGCCGCACCAGATGCTCGGGGATGACGTTGACATATTCCTTGAGCGTTGCGACGTCGTCGCTGCCGGCCTTTTCCGCGAGCCAGCGGCGCAGCGTCTCCAGCGACCAGACGTTGCCCACCCCGGCTGCCTTCTCCACGGTCGCGTGCACGTCCGCGATGGTTTGCAGCGTCTCCGGCGAGTAGAGCGTTTCACCCTTGGGGAACGTGATCAGGACGTTGACCGGATTGGCGCCGGTCAGCTTGGCGTCGAGCCGGTTGCTCGCGGCCACCGCCTGCCGCTTGTCCGGCACCTGATCGGCGAGCCGGTAGCGCGGCTCCAGATTGGCGTAGACCACGCCGAGGCTGGCGACGAAGACCAGCGCGATCAGGCTGAACAGGCCGGGCCTGCCGACCATGCGCACCGCGATCCAGTAGCAGAAATTGCGCAGCGCCTGCACGCCGGCATCCGCGCTCTGGAACTTGACCGCAAAGAGCTTCTCATTGCGTACGAAGAGGACGCCGAAAACCGGCACCAGCGACAGCACCGTGACCAGCGCGATGATGGTCGCAGCGAGCCCCGCCTCGCCGAATTTGCGGATCAGGTCGGAGTCGGAGAACTGCAGCGCGATAAAGGAAATGCCGGCGGTGCCGTGCGTCAGCACGCAGGCCGGGCCCACCACCAGCACCGCGTTCTTGAATGCGGTGAATTTGTCCTGGCCCGCGATCAGCCGGTCGCGTGCGGCAAAGGTGAGCTGCATCGAGTCCGAGAAAGAGATCACCATGATGAGCGGCGTCATCACGTTCAGGAACATGTTGAGATTGAAATTGGCCCAGCCGAGCGCACCGAGCGCGATCAGAATCGCGATCATCGGCGGGAATGCCGCCACCACCATGAACGAGATCTTGCGGAAGAAGATGATGGCGATGATGCAGCCGGCGAGAATACCGAGGATGTTGTAGGTGAGTCCGTCGCGCTCGACCGCGTTGCGGATCTCGAGCTGCATCACCGGCACGCCGGAGAGCTGGACACTCAGCCCGGTGTCGCCGAGATCCTCCTTCATCAGCGCGCGGATATCGCCGACGGTCTTGGTGAGCTTGTTGGAGGCGACCACCTCCGGATCGAGCGAGAGCACGATCAGCGCGAGCGTGCCGTCATCCGACAACAGCTTGCCGCGGATGATCTCGTTATTTTTGACGGTCTCGATGAACTGGTCATAGGCCGCGCCCTCGGGCAGCTCAGCCGGGAACAACGCCGCCGGCAGCTTGCCCGGCGCGGGGGCCTGGCGCGCCGAGAACAGCGAGACCAGACCGCGCGTGCCGTCGACAAGCTGCAAGTCGGTAACGAAGTCGCGCAGCTTCTCGAGGTTGTTCCGCGCCAGCAGGGTCTTGCCCTCGACCACGACGAGGACGTCGAATTCCTCGGCCGGGAACTTCTTCGTCACCTCTTCGTACTGGTGGAATTCGCGTGAGTTGGAGCGAAACAGCTGCGACAGCGAATCGTCGATCTTGATCCGGTGGATGCCGAACACCGCGCCAACGATCAGCACCAGCAGGATGATGCAGGAGACGATCGGCGCCCGGACCGCAATCAGCCCGATGCGCTCCAGCCCGAAGGCGATCGAGGACGTAGGTCCGTGCTCGACCTTGTCGACATGAACCTCATTCTCGCTGTGCTTCTCGAGCATGCCTTGTCCAGTTCCTAAATCGCTTCGGTCAGTGAGCTTATTGCGCCCCGCGAACGGCTTGAAAACGCCATACCAATGGGAGGCTTGCCCTTTGAAAATGCGCGGAAAATCGCCGGCAGCGGTTTAGCAGGTCAATAGCCCATCTCGCAAGCATGCGACGTGTGGCCAGTTCGATCAATTTGCCGGAATGCCCGTCATTCCGGCAAAGCCGTGCCGATTCGACGCGGCGCACGGTCGGCGCTCTCGTCCTTGAGCGCCACCCCTGTGACCTGCCGCGCCAGTCCCTCGCGGACCAGCCAAGCGATCTTGAGGGCCGCCTCGTCATAGCTCAACCCAGCCTTGCGGATGTTCGACACGCAGTTGCGCTCGGCATCGGTCAGACCTGGCTTCGGCCCGAAGGTCAGATAGGCACCGAGGCTGTCGGGCGCGGACAGACCCGGCCGCTCGCCGATCAGCATCAAAAGGATTCGGGCGCCGAGAATAGCCCCGATCTCGTCACCGAGCGCAACCCGCGCGCCTGACGCGACGACGACATGGCCGATCGCGACAGCTTCGCTCTCGCCGAGTAGCGGGAGCAGGCTCTGCAGCAGCGCGACCGCATGGGCATGAACCGCGGCGGCCGACAATCCATCGCCGATGACGATCGCAAGCTGGCACGGTGCGCTGGCGCCATCCGCCAGCGCCGCGGTGGAGCCGGCATCGAGCTGCCGTCCCAAATCCGGCCGGCGCAGATAATCCCCGCGATCGGCGGCCCGGCTGCTGACCTCCGTGGCGGCAAGGCCGAGCGCAGTGATCCCGGAGATCAGACCTGGCACATCGAATGCGGCATGCACGGCGTCGCGGGCGCGCGCATGGGCAAGCGTGAAATCGAGCAGCGGCTTTGTCGGCAGGCTCACCCCGCTGCGCCCGAGCGCGACGCGCGCAGGCGTGAACGATCTCAGGTCGACGGTCGGGCGAGCCGGAACGGGCTTGTCGCTCATTCGGCGGGAACGGAAGCTTCGCGCAGCCGGATCGAATAATTCGACGCGTTCTGCCTGCCACTCGATGCCGCGCGCGCAAAGGTGATGAGATGATGCGCGATCATGGTGCAGCTGATCAGGCCCTCCATGTCACCGCGCCGGATTCGCCCCAGCGCGAATTTCCAAAACACGCGCCTGTAGTCACCGAGCACGCCGACCTTCCAGAAGATGTTGCGCAGCATGACCAGGCCGCGCCTGATATTCGGCCAGGTCTTCATTTCGTCCGGCACTGGCATTTTGAGGCGATGGGGATAAACCTGGTCGCATTGATACTGGAAGCGCGCATAGACCTTCTCGGGCTCGTAAGCCACGCCCATCGCGTGCTTCCAGGATGCGACGACCTCGTCATAAGGCAGCAGGAAGTTGACGTTGGAATCGCGCCCCTCATCATCGACCAGGCGCCCCTCGCGTTCGAGACGGTCCCATAGCGGCGTCTTCGGCAGCGCCTGAAGCAGATTGATCGTAAGCAACGGGATCTGCGATTCCTCCACGAAAGACAGCAATGCGTCCGAGGTGTTCGGCTTGTCGGTGTCGAGCCCCATGATGATGCCGGACACCACCTCCATGCCGTAGGAGTTGATGGTGCGCACGCCCTCGAGGATCGGGACCATCATATTGTGATCCTTGTGCATGGCCTTCAGCGCGTCGGGGTCCGGCGTTTCAATGCCGCAGAAGATGGTGATGAAATAGGCCTCGCGCATCTTCTCGAGGATTTCGGGGCGCTTTGCGATGTTGAGCGTGGCCTCGCAGGCGAGCCGCACCACATAGCCGGTCTTCTTCTGCCATTCGATCAGATGCGGCAGCAGATCCATCGCCGCCTTGCGGTTGCCGATGAAATTGTCGTCGACGAAATAGACCGTGTCGGTCATGCCGCATTCGCGCAGGCGGTCGAGTTCGGCGATGATCTGTTCCGGCGACTTGATGCGCGGGTTACGGCCGTAGAGGCCGGGGATGTCGCAGAACTCGCACTGATAGGGACAGCCGCTGGAATACTGGATGCTGCCGAGGAAATACCGTTTCACATCGGCCAGCTCATAAGCCGGGATCGGAAACTCCGTCATCGGCACGCGGTCTTTGGTGGTCAGAACCACCTGGCTTTCAGGGCGAGAGATATCGCGCGAAAGAATCTCGAAGAGCTGATTGGTCGCGTCCCCGAGCTCGCCGACATGGAGATAGTCGAACGACGGATAATAATCCGGACAGGCGCTGACCGACGGACCTCCGAGCGCAACCGGCAGGTCGAACTCATGGGCGCGGCGGCAAATGTCGTTCATCTGCTGGCGCTGGATGTGCATGCCGCTGACGAAGACGGCCTCCGCCCATTCGAACTCTTCCTTCGTCGCGCGGCGAAGATTTTCGTCGACGAATTTGACCTGCCACTCCTTCGGCAGATAGGCCGCGAGCAGCAGCAGGCCCTGCGGCGGCATGAAGGCGCGGACGCCGTCGGTCAGCGGATAGGCGTGCTCGAAGGTACCGAAGGACGACGTGTAGGCCGGGAAGACGCAGAGAATGTGCCGGCTCGTTCCGTTACTTTCAGCGCGCATCGAACTTCCCCCAACCACGTTCTAAGAACGGTACTGACGAGGTCTCCAGAAACATAGCGTAACGCTGCGGCCGGAATTCCTCAATATTGTGGCACCGAACTAATTCGTGAGACGCGCCAATGGTTTCCCTGGTTCACGCCGGCCGATGGGGTTTTTTCGCGAGTTTTTCACGTCACGCGATCAGCCGCGAGGCGAAATCGGGCAACAGGGCTGCGTCGCCGGCAAGCCGGAAATCGGCATCAGCAATCCCGGTCCGGACCAGCCAGTCGTCGAACTCCGGCGCGCGGGCTGCGCCGAAGACGTCGCGGACATAGAGCGCGTCGTGGAAGGAGGTGGACTGGTAGTTCAGCATGACGTCGTCGGCGCCAGGCACCCCCATGATGAAGGTAACGCCGGCGGCAGCGAGCAGCGTCAGGAGATTGTCCATGTCGTCCTGGTCCGCCTCGGCATGGTTGGTGTAACAGATATCAATCCCAAGCGGCAGGCCAAGCAGCTTGCCGCAGAAATGGTCCTCCAGCCCCGCCCGGATGATCTCCTTGCCGTCGTAGAGATATTCCGGACCGATGAAGCCGACCACGCTGTTGACCAGCAATGGCGCAAAGGCACCGGCGACCGCATAGGCACGCGCCTCGCAGGTCTGCTGGTCGACGCCATGATGTGCGTTGGCCGACAGCGCCGAGCCCTGCCCGGTCTCGAAATACATCAGGTTCTCGCCGACCGTGCCGCGCTTCTGCGACAGCCCGGCCGCCTGCGCCTCCTTCAGCAAAGCGAGGTCGATGCCAAAACTGCGGTTGGCGGCCTCGGTGCCGGCGACCGACTGGAAGACGAGGTCGACCGGCACGCCCTTCCCGATCAGCGACAGCGTCGTCGTGACATGGGTCAGGATGCAGCCCTGGGTCGGGATCTTCAGCCGCGCGATGATCTCATCCAGCAGCCGCAGCAATTGCGCAATTCCGGCCGGATCGTCGCTTGCCGGATTGATGCCGATGCAGGCATCGCCCGCCCCTAGCAGCAGGCCGTCGAGGATCGAGGCGGTGATGCCCCTGGCATCGTCGAAAGGATGGTTGGGCTGCAGCCGCGTACTCATCCGACCCTTCAGGCCGATAGTGTTGCGGAAGGCGGTGACGACCTCGCATTTTCGCGCCGCCAGGATCAGGTCCTGGTTACGCATCAGCTTCGATACCGCGGCGGCCATCTCCGGCGTGATGCCGGGCGCGAGCTTGCGCAAGCTCTCCGGCGTGGCAGCGTCGGACAGCAGCCAGTCGCGGAAACTGCCTACCGTCAGCGAGGCCACCGGCGCAAACGCCTTGGTGTCATGGCTGTCGATGATCAGGCGGGTGACCTCGTCGGTCTCATAAGGGATGACGGCCTCGTTGAGGAATTGACCAAGGGGAACGTCCGCGAGCGCCATCCGCGCGGCGATCATCTGCTCGGCGCTCCCCGCGGCGATGCCGGCCAGCCGGTCGCCGGAGCGCGGCGGCGTCGCCTTGGCGAGGAGGTCGCGCAGGTCGGGGAAGGTGTAGGTCGTGGCGTCGATGGCGTGGCGGTAGACCAAAGGCCCCTCCAGGGTTCGTCGGCCAGTGACCGACTCCAAGGCGATCCCAAGACTATACCTTCGGATCAAGACGCTGAAATATCTTACCTTTCTTTCGACAAAGGGCGAAGGGGGTCAACAGCCGCGTTAACACTGCGTCCATCTTCATTCTGCATAGTTTTGCATCAATTTGAGAAGACCGCGCTGTCCGGCCAATCCTGGCCATTCGGGCCCCCGCACATGACATCAGAACGATCTGGGAATGCCGCCGGCCTGGCAGGCCGTTTCACGCTTGCCACCAAGCTCTATGCGATCTTCGCGCTATTCGCCGTGCTCACCGCGGCGATCGCGATGCTCTCCGACTACAACAGCCGCCGCAGCGCCGAGCTGACCAGCGCGATCGAGACCGCGAATGCTGCCGCGCTGAACGTCGAGCGCGTCAACTCGCTGGTCTATGCGGTCGTGATGGAATCGCGCGGCGTCTACATGTCGACCGAACCGGCCGTGGTGAAAAAATACGGCGCGGGCCTGCTCAAGTTCAACGAGCGGATCCTGGGCGTGGTGAAAGGCTGGGAGACCATCGTCAAGGCCGACGATTCCGAGCAGTTCGCCACCTTCAAAAAGCGCATCGAGCAATTCGTCGACTTCCGCAAGGAGCTGGTGCGCCGCGGCGTCGAGATCAATGCAGCCGCCGGCCGCGAATGGGGCGACAACGACGCCAACCGCGCGGTGCGCTCGGCGCTGAACAAGGATCTCGAGGCGCTCTCCAAAGTCTATGCCGAGCGCGCCAGGCAGATCGCCCACGAGACCGAGACCAATCGCATCCTGTCGCTGGTGCTGACCTGCCTCGGCGGCGTCGCGATGGCGCTGGTCGTGATCGGCATCATCATCATCGCGCGCTCGATCGCCCGGCCGCTTGCCGCGATCACCGCGACCATCAAGCAGGTCGCCGACGGTGCCGAGAATGTCGTGGTGCCGCACAGCGGCCGTGCCGACGAGATCGGTGCGCTCGCCCGCGCCATCGAAGTGTTCCAGGACGCGATGGGGCGCAACCGCAACCTCGCTTCGCAAGTCTCGCAGGATTCTGCCGCACGCGAAGAGCGCGCCCACCACATCGAGCAGTCCGTCGAAGCGTTTCGCGAAGCAATCGGCGCGATCATGCGCGGCCTCGGCGACAACGCCTCGGTCATGCGCGAGACCGCGCAGACCATCACCCGCGTCACCGCGGATGCCAACAGCCGCGCCGGCACAGCCGCGAACGCCACCGAGCAGGCCTCGCACAACGTCACCGCAGTGGCGGGCGCGGCCGAGGAGCTGTCGGCGTCGGTCGAAGAGATCGGCCGCCAGGTACGGCAATCCGCAAGCGCGGTCGAGCAGACCGGCCAGCGCACCGAAAAATCGATCGCCGAGATCGAGAGCCTCGCCGCCGCCACGCAGCGCATCGACGGCGTCCTGACCCTCATTCAGGCGATCGCCGAGCAGACCAATTTGCTCGCGCTCAACGCCACCATCGAAGCCGCCCGCGCCGGTGACGCCGGCCGCGGCTTTGCCGTCGTCGCGCACGAAGTGAAGGCGCTGGCGGGACAGACCGCGAAGGCGACCGCCGACATCAGCGCGAACGTCGCGATGATCCAGTCCTCCACCCGCAGCGCGGTCGATGCCGTGCGCGAGATCGGCGGCGCGGTGCGCGAGATCAACGAAGTCACCTCCGCGATTGCCGGTGCCGTCGGCCAGCAGGACGCCGCCACGCGCGAGATCTCCTCCAACGCGCAATCGGCAGCCCAGGGCAACGAGACCCTGGTTGCCAACATCACCTCGCTGCGCGACGCCATCGGCGAGACCGACACGGCGGCCGCTTCCGTACTGACGGCGGCGAGCAGCCTGACCGCGACGTCCGACACGCTGTCGCGCGAAGTGGAAAAGTTCTTCCAGAACCTGCGATCGGGCGCGGCGGAGAGCCGCATCGCCAAAGCTGGATGATCGCGCGGCGACCGCCGCCTGCAAGGCCTGCGGCGGGCCCGTTCAAACAGAAAACGCGAAAACAACCCCATGCACAGTAACCGGGGCGCGCCTTATCAAGGGTTCGACCGGTCGCGCGGCGCGCCTACGGATTTTACGAAATATATTTGACGCGTCGGGCAAAACACTGGCATGATGTCATCATGGCGGCGCTCCCGAACCGATCCCTATGGGCCCCCGGAGACCCACGTTCCACGGACGCCATCTGGTTCAGCCCGGGCTGCATCACCCATGTTCGAACGGGCCAACTTCGCGGATGACCTGGCAGATCTGCAAAAATCCGCTGGCGTAGAATTCAGCATGACCTCGCTTCATGGCCTCGACATGGTCGGGATGGGTCCGCCAGCCCTCGAGCGCTTCCTCTGAAGCGAATCGAAAGACGGTGATCTCCTCTCCGTCATCCGCCTTGAATGATTTAACGGACAGAAATCCCGGAAGGGCGCTGACGATTCCATACATGCGCTCGCCCAGGCGATCGTAGGCGTCGCCCGAAGCGCCGTCCCGCAGCTTGAGATCTCCAATGACGATCACCTCTCCGAGCATCTTCGTCCTCCAAAGTTCAATTCCAGCCCAGGAGAATGTTCGTGGGCGCCCGTGCCAATATTACGTTTCGGCATCAATTATTCCCGCCGTCGCCGATGTATTCTCGAGAATCCGACTCCGGCCGTATGCACACAATCGTGAACTGAAACGCCCCAAGCGCACGTAACGAGTCCAGGGGACTCGGCCGTACCTCCGGCAGTGTATCTTCAAGGGCCGGTGAAATGAGAGAGCTAGCAAGAACAACCTTCCATGTTGCAGAAGACGGGGCGGGATCCTATCGACCACTTGCCATCCTGCGCTGGGTCATGGTCGTGATTTTCGTGTCGTTCGGCATGCAGAAATTCACGCCGCAATCGGCCCAGGGCATCGCGCAATTCATCAGCAACAGTCCGTTTGTATCATGGTTGTCGATCTTCGGATTGAGGGGCGAAGCCTACGTCCTCGGTGTCACCGAATTCGTGATCGCAGCCCTGCTGATTGCGGGTGCATTCAGCCCGATCCTGTCAGCGCTGGGATCGTCCATGGGAGTGCTCACTTTCGCCGTCACCTGGTCGTTCTTTTTCACCACGCCCGGCGTCGTGACATGGAGCATCTCAACCGACCCGATGGCCTGGAATCTGGCGGGGGAGTTCCTGTTCAAGGATATTGTGCTGCTTTGCGTCTGCGTCGTTCTGCTCCTGGCGTCGCTGCCACAGGTCGTTACACGGCTGCGCTGTTGAGAGGGGCTCAAAGAGCCAAGTGTCTATCGGCGTGTCACTCGGCGCGAAACGGTGTTAGTTTCTCCGGATTGCGGGACCACATGGCTGCCCCGGGCATGTGGCAGATCGTTGGTGGAAGCGCTGCTTGATGAACAAGACCAATCGCGTGCTGTTTCTCTGCACCGGCAATTATTATCGAAGCCGCTATGCCGAGGAGATTTTCAACCATCAAGCCGGGCGCGAAGGGCTGAGTTGGCGCGCCTTCTCGCGCGCCGTCGCCGAAAAGCTCTTCCCTGAAAACGTAGGACCCATGTCGCCCTACGCGCTGGACGCCTTGCAGGCGAAAGGCATTTTTGCAGGAGGCGCTACGCGCAATCCCGTGCTCTGCACTGTCGACGACTTTGCAGAAGCCGAGATTGTGGTCGCGCTGAAGGACGCCGAGCATCGCCCCATGATCGAGCGTCGCTTTGCCGACGCCGCCAATCGTGTCGAATACTGGAACGTGGACGATATCGAATTCCTCGATCCGCCAATGGCGCTGGGCAAGATCGATGAGTTGGTTGGGCGGCTCATCAGGAGCCTGTAGCGCCGCACACGATAGCGCGAATATCCAAGCTGACGCGTGCTTCGGAAACGAAAAGCCCCGGCGCGAGGGCCGAGGCTTGCGACGCAGTCCGCGTACATCCGGCGAACCAATCGTCAGATTGGAAGCTAGCAATGAATTTTGAACGGATGATGACGGGGTTGGGTCGACAAGATGTCGCAACGGGTCGGAACCAGCGCATCCGATCCCGTCGCGAAAATAGATATCCACCCGTTCGAGCAGGCGGTCCAACCTTGCGGCAGAACTCGCCGAAGCGTTTCCGCTATCCAACCGGCCCGGGAGTCCAGTCGTCGCCGGACAGCGGCGTGACTGTGACGTCAGGAATGACGCCAAGCTCCATGCCCGGATCGAAATGGCGCATCGTCCGCTCATTGAGGTCGATGATGCGGCCGGGCCTGAGCGGCCCCACGTCATTGATCTTGACGATGACCTTTTTGCCGACGGCCTCGACGAGAGCATATTTTGGTCTGGCCCCGAATTCGACCCCGCCAAATTTCTGACGCAAGCTGGTCTTGATGGCAGCCGTCCAGACCTTGGGGTCATAACGCTCGCCGGAGGCCGTGCTCGGGCCGCCCTCCTCCTTGCCGGGCTTGAACGGATTATACGTCGATGCCGCGCCAACGACCGCATCCCCGGAGGCGGCAACGACGACGGCGCTTGAATGAACCCCAGTTGTTTCACTACGCGCAACGCTAACAGAAACGGCAAGCGTAACCAGGGCGCCGCAAACTGCGGCGCTCGAGCGGAACACCATTACAACTCCTTTGATTTTCGTCCGGTTCCCGACGCCGCGGAACATGGCCAAGCGAACGCGAAAGCGTTTTCGAACTTGCGCCAATCCTTTGCGGATTCGAGCCAACCCCTTGGCTATGGAACCGTTGTGGGAACCAGAGCGGTCCCGCACACTGCTTTCGTTGTCACCGTCTAAGACGGGGATTGCGTCAGCAACATGACTCCTGGAGCCACGGATTCCGACTCCCGGAATCTTACGTGCTCAGCGTCACCAGCGCATTGCGCGACGTCCGCGACCACCGCAACCGCGCGAGATAGCGCGACACGTTGCACATCGTTGTTCGCCAACAGGAGGTCTAGCCTCCACCTACCCCGCCATCACTCCGCCGCGCTTGATCAGCTCCTTGCCGACGGCGGCAAGGTGCACCTGGTCCGGGCCGTCGCCGATGCGGATGAAGCGGGCGTAGACATAGGCGCGCGCGAGGAACGTATCCTGCGAGACGCCGGCCGCACCATGGATCTGGATGGCGCGATCGATGACGCGGGCGGCCATGCTGGGCACCACGATCTTGGCCGCGGCGATCAGGTCGCGCGCTGCCTTGTTGCCTTCGCGGTCCATCTTGTCGGCGGCTTGCAGCGTGAGCAGCCGTGCCTGCGCGATCTCGCAGAAGGAGTGCGCGATGTCCTCGCGCACCGAGCCCTGCTCGGCGAGCGGCTTGCCGAAGGCCGTGCGTGACACCGCGCGCTGGCACATCAATTCCAGCGCGCGCTGGGCGCAGCCGATCAACCGCATGCAATGGTGGATGCGGCCGGGACCGAGCCGCCCCTGCGCGATCTCGAAGCCGCGGCCCTCGCCGAGCAACATGTTCTCGGCGGGCACGCGGACGTTTTCGTAGACGATCTCGGGATGGCCGACCGGCGCGTCGTCATAGCCGTAGGTCAGCATGTCGCGGACGATGCGGACGCCGGGCGTGTTTCGCGGGACCAGGATCATGGATTGCTGACGATGACGGTCGGGGTCGTCGGGCGCGGTCTTGCCCATCACGATCAGGATCTCGCAATCCTCGTTCATCGCGCCTGACGTGAACCATTTGCGTCCGTTGATGACGTAGTCGTCGCCGTCGCGCTTGATCGCACACTGGATGTTGGTGGCATCGCTGGAGGCCACCTGCGGCTCCGTCATCGAGAAGCCGGAGCGGATGCGGCCTTCCAGCAGCGGCTTCAGCCAGCGCTCCTGCTGCGCCGTCGTGCCGTAATTGGCCAACACCTCCATGTTGCCGACATCGGGCGCCGAGCAGTTGAACACTTCGGGCGCCCAGAGGATGCGGCCCATGATTTCCTTGACGGGCGCATATTCGAGGTTGGTCAGGCTTGGATGAATAAGATCTGGGCCATGTTCGCCCGAGAGGAATAGATTCCAGAGCCCCTGCTCCCGCGCCAGCCGCTTCAAATCCTGCAGCACAGGCGGCGTCTTGTAGCGCGCGGCTTCCGGCTTGACCTGCTCGTAATAGAGGTCCTCGACCGGCTCGACATGCGCCCGCATGAACTGACGGACGCGCTCCTGCAGCTCCAGCGAACGGGCGGAGTGGTGAAAGTCCATGGTGGTCTCCTTCTTCCCTTCTCCCTTGCGGGAGAAGGTGGCGCAAAGCGCCGGATGAGGGGTATCTCTCCGCGATCTCAAATGTAGAGACGACTCTCGGAGAGATACCCCTCACCCGGCTGCGCTTCGCGCATCCACCCTCTCCCGCAAGGGGAGAGGGTACGCCGTCTCTGCGGCCCCCCTCACGTCCCGCGCAACAGCTCGCTCGCCACCACCCAGTCGTTGCCGTCGAACTGCAGCATATAGCCGTCCTTGATGGGGCGGAAATCCTGCGGCGTGGTGTTGAGCGTGATGCCGGGCAGCAGCAGCGACAGCCGCACGCTCTTCAGGTTCGAGGCTTGCGCCATGATGTTCTCGCGCGTCAGATTGTCCTTGCACTGCTTCAGCACCACCACCAGCGCCTCCGCGACCGTGTAGCCGTAGAGCGCGGCAACGTTGTTGATGTCGGCGTTCGGCAGGCGCCGTTTCATGAAGTCGATATAGGCCGACATCGCCGGATCGTCCTTCGGCTCCGCCGTGAACGGCTTGAGCGAGCCGAGCGACAGCACGCCCTTGCCGGCATCGAGACCGGCGGGCGCCATCACGGTCGCCTTGTTGGCGCAACCGGAAGCGAGGAAGCGCGTCGGCTGCCAGCCGACCTCATGGGCTTTGCGGACCGCCTGCGCGCAGGCCCGCGGCGTCACGGAATAGATCATGAAGACGTCGGCTTTGGTGTTGGCAAGCGTCAACACCTGGGAATCGACGGTGGGATCGCTGACCTCGAAGCTCGAGGCCATCGCGATCGCCTTGTCGGCGTCGGCGCCGAGCGCTTCCTTGACACCGCGAAAATATTCCTTGCCGGCATCATCGTTCTGGTAGAGCACGGCGAAACGCGCATTCGGGTTCTTGGCACGGGCATAGGCGACGTCGATTGCAGCCTCGCTGGTGTAGTTCGGCGCCCACGGCAGCGCCATCGACCAAGGCATGTTGGCGGGATCGTTCCATTTCGAGGCCGAGCTGATCAGGAACAGCTGAGGCACCTTATTGCTGTTGAGATATTTTGCGATCGCCGAGCTCGGCGCGGTGCCCATGGTCGCGAAGATGAAGGCGACGCCGTCGCCCTCGACCAGCCGCCGCGCTGCTTCCATGGTTTTCGGCGGCGAGAACGCGTCGTCCAGCGACAGGAGATTGAGCTTGCGGCCGTTGACGCCGCCTTTCTCGTTGATCTCGTCGAAATAGGCCGTGAGCACACGGCCGGTGATGCCGAGCGGCGACGCGGGGCCGCTGTAAGGCATGGTGTTGCCGATCTTGATCTCGGTGTCGGTGACGCCGGGACCGTAGGATTTTTGGGCGGAGACGGGCGCGGACAGACAGGCAGCAGCCAGCACTGCGGCCAGGGCCAAAGCGGCTTTCATGGTTTCTCCCCAGTGATGATCATTTGCGCGACGCGACCGCGCGGCGTGCTGCCTTTTACCAGCGCGTCAGATCAGCGGAGTTCTCCAGGACGGTCTTGCGTCGAGTTGCTGGCGGACAGCACTGCCTAGACGACAGCCGGCAGATCAGGCCGGGCCATCAGCGTCGAGGCAGATCAGGCGCGCGAGCGCTCCATCTCGAGCTCGGCCTTGAGACTGTCGAGATCGCGATAGATTGAGGCGACCGCCAGCACACGGCCGTCCTTGCGATACTTCAGCAGGCAATCCTTGTCCCTGATGCTGCCGTCAATGGCGATGTCGTCAAAGCTCTCGGCGTGGCCGACATAGTTGATCGGCACGTCGTAATGCTGGCTCCAGAAGAACGGCACGGCGTCGAAGCGCTCGCGCTGGCCCATCATGTTGCGCGCGGCGGTCTGACCCTGGCGCTCGGCAACGACCCAGTGCTCGACGCGGATGGTTTGTCGCGAATGCGGATCGGGCCAGCGCGCGATGTCGCCGGCAGCGAAGATGCCGGCGACGCTGGTCTCCAGATATTCGTTCACGCTGACGCCGCGATCGGCGGCAAGCCCTGCCTGCTCGGCGAGCGCCAGGCGCGGCTTGACGCCGATGCCGACCACGACGAGATCGGCCTCGATGACGCTGCCGCTTTTCAGGGTCGCACGGGTGCCGTCGAGCTTCTCCACGGTGTCCTGCAGGTGGAAGTTGACGCCGTTCTCCTCGTGCAGCGCGCGAACGAAGTCGCCCATGTCAGGTCCGAGCACGCGCTGCATCGGCCGCTCCTCCGGCGCCACCACATGCACCTCGATCTTGCGCGCGCGAAGCGACGCCGCGACCTCGAGACCAATAAAACTTGCGCCGATCACCAGCACGCGCTTCGCGCTTGCTGCGGCCTTGATGATGGCGCGGCTGTCGGCGACCGAGCGCAAGGTGTGGACATGCGGCTGGTCGGCGCCGGGAATCTGGAGCTTCACCGGCTCGGCGCCGGTCGCGAGCAGCAGCCGGTCGAACCGGACGTTGTCGCCATTGCCCAGCGCGACACGACGCATCTTCGGATCTATCGCCGAGACGTTGGTGTTGAGCCGAAGATCGATGCCGGCGTCCTGATAATAGTCCTCGCCCCGCAGCGGCAGCCAGTCTTCCGGCGCGTTGCCGGCGAGATAATCCTTGGAGAGATTGGGTCGATCGACCGGCATCGCGCCGTCACTGCTGAGCATGGTGATGGCGCCGGCAAATCCTTCCCGGCGGAGTGTCTCGGCCGCCGCGAAGCCGGCCGCACCGCCGCCGACAATGACGAATTTGTCCGGCGTCGGCGCGCTGCGATGAGCGGTCGAGGGCTTCGACACCTCACGCTTGCGCTGAACGATGATCTTGTCCCGATCGCGCGTGACGTCCCACACCGCCAGCCCATTCAGCGCCGGCGGACGGGTCGCCTCGCCTGAGCGCAGGGAGAAGCAAGCGTGATGCCAGGGACAGCGGATGGTATCGCCGACCACGAGACCTTCGGCAAGCGGTCCGTGGTAATGGCTGCAAGAGGGCTCGATCGCAAAGATCTCGCCGCCGGCCTGGACGAGCAGGACGTCCTCCTCGCCGACATGGCCCAGCAGCTTGCCGTCCTTGAAATCGGCGAGCGCCACGCCTTTGGTCAGGTCGGGCCCGCTTGGCTTCTTGTCCTCGGTCATGGCGTCGTCTCCTTCAGCTAGCGCGGATCAATCGCCCGAGTTGGCCAGCCCGAGCAATTCCTGGCGTGTCAGCGCATTGTCGCGGAACACGCCGAGCATGCGACTGGTGACGAGGTCGGTCCCCGACTTGTGCGCGCCGCGCGTGGTCATGCAGTGATGCGTCGCCTTGATGATGACGCCGACACCTTCGGGCTTGAGCACGTCGTTGATCGTGTTGGCGATCTGCGCGGTCATCTTCTCCTGAATCTGAAGACGCTTGGCGTAGATGTCCACGAGACGCGCGAGCTTGGAGATACCGACGACACGCCCTTGCGGGATATAGGCGACCCAGGCGCGGCCGACGATCGGTGCCATGTGATGCTCGCAATGGCTTTCGAATCGAACGCCGCGGAGGACGATCATCTCGTCATAGCCTTCGGTCTCCTCAAAGGTCTTTTGAAGGATTTCCGTCGGATCCTGCGCGTAGCCAGAGAAATACTCCTCAAAAGCGCGCGCGACGCGATCCGGCGTGTCGCGCAGACCGTCGCGCGCGGGATCGTCACCGGCCCAGCGGATCATGGTCCGGATCGCCTGCTCGACCTCCGTTTTGTCAGGCCGCTCGCTCCGGGCCTGTGCGACCGGGACACGTTCCAGCCTGCGCGCTTGTGACGTCATCGAAAACCTCCCCTGCAGCGAGCCGCATCCAGAAACGGCCCCACAGCTTGGACGGCTGCAATCGAAAAAGGTTCCCGAGATCAGGAAAGATTGGAAGGTTGGCCAATTCGAGGGACCCAAAAACCCTCATGGTGAGGAGCGCCGAGGGCGCGTCTCGAACCATGCAGGCCAGCTGCAACAGCGGGGCCTCGATCCTTCGAGACGCCCGCTTTCAGCGGGCTCCTCAGGATGAGGATTTGCCTGCTTTCCGCACGTCGATCACGGCCTGCGCCCATTCGGCCGGCCGCTCCTGCGGCAGATTATGACCGGTGCCCGTGAACACGCGCCGCTCGAAAAAGTCCTCGAACTTGCGCGCGTGATGCGCGGTGCCGGGATTGACGCCATCGCTGTCGCCGTCGATCGTGATCGTCGGCACGCGAACCGGTGGCTGAGCTGCAAGCTTCGCGTCGATGGCGGCATAGGCGGGATCGCCTTCGACCAGCGCATAGCGGTAGCGATAGGAATGGATCACGACATCGACGAAGTCAGGATTGTCGAACGACGCTGCGCTCTTCTCGAAGGTCGCGTCGTCGAATTGCCATTTCGGCGACCACATCGACCAGAGCTGGCGGGCGAAGCCGCGGCGATTGCGCTCCAGCGCGCGGCGGCCGCGCTCGTTGTGGAACAGATATTGATACCACAGCGCGGCCTCCTCCGGCGGCGAGGCCGGCTCCATGGAACGCGCGATGTTCTGGATGTTGTAGGAATTGCCGGAGACGAGCCCGGCCACGCGCTCGGGATGCAGCACCGAGACGACGCAAGCCGCGCGCCCGCCCCAATCATAACCGCCGAGGACGGCGCGCTGGATGCCAAGCGCATCCATGAAGGCCAGCAGATCGGCGCCGAGCGCGGCCTGCTCGCCGGAGCGCAGCGTCGCCGGGAAGCGAAACCGCGTCGGACCGTAGCCGCGCAGCCAGGGCACCAGCACCCGCGCGCCGGCTTGCGCGATCAGCGGCGCGGCCTCGGCATAGGCGTTGACGTCATAGGGAAAGCCGTGGCCCATGATGCAGGGCCAGCCATCCGGCGCGCCGTAGTCGAGATCGGCGATGTCGAGGACATCGGTCGTGACGGATTTTTGTTGCATGCGACCTTTCCCGAAGGCGGACCGGCGCAGCTTAATCCTTCCGGGCGGGTCCGCTCAAGGCGGGCCCCAACGGTGCAGTGGCGCAGACCGGCAGAACCGCACTCTCATCGCTATCTCTGCGGTCCGGACAGCGAGATCTCGCGTTCCGCGCGGAAGACGTTGCTGTAGAGATTGGCGATCCACTGCCGGCCGATCTCGGTCTTGTTGAGATAGCCGATCTCGGTCTGGATGTGCGGGGCGACGCTGTTCCAATAGAATTGCGGATAGCGATTCACGATGTCGGCGGGCGAGTCGTAGCCGAGTTGGCGGTTCATGCCGACCTCCTCGAACTCGTAATAGAGCGCATTGGCCTTGCGCAGATAGTTGGGGTCGCCGAGTTGTCCGATGAAGTCGGCGGCGCGCAGGATCGAGGCGTCCTCGTCGTAGTCCTGGCCTTCCCGCGCCGGAAACCGTGTCCCCTCGATAGCGCGGGAGATCCGTTCCGGATCGAGCCCGGGAATGTGTTGCAGCCGCCGCGTCACGTACAGCTTCGAGCGGTCGACGTGATACATCATCAGGCTGGCATCCGATGCACCGCGCGGCAACGAGATCTTGGTGTCGGCCGCATCGATCACGAAGCCGTCGACGTCATCCTCCTCGAACAGGCCGCGCACATAGCCAATGTCGTGGGCGAGACAGGCGATCAGGACATGGACGTAATCCCCGGCCGACAGATGCGTATGAAGACTTCGGCCACTGAGGATGGAGTGGCCGGCCAGCGTCACGAGCATCGTATGCTCGATATTGTGATAGAGCGCATCGCTATTGCCGATGCATTCCATTGCGGTGCGGGTCGCGCTCTCGACGATACTTGCAGACGTCTCGTCGTACCGGCGACGCATGAACGTACCCAGCAGCTTCTCCAGGGATTCAGCCGCCAGTCGCGATAGCGTCATCATGGATGCAGCCCCGTCTTTCGGTGGTGTCCCACGCTAGCTCCTGACGCCTCATACTCGCCCTCGACACAGGATCAGCATAGCTCAATCTGGGGCGACTGGCCAAATCCGGGAACAAAAATACGTAAATATGATATTGCGCCGCCGCGCAACATCACGGTTGCGGCCACAGTTCGATGCACCCACGGCCGGGCCATGCGAGGACACGCCAGCCCGGTCAATGGCCGACCGTTCATCTTGTGAGGAAGGACGTGCGAGAGCCGGGCGTCCACCGCGGCCGGGCGCGCCTGCACCGCGTTGCGGGCTACGGCGTCAATTCCCGCGCGCGAAGCGTTCGAGCATTCCGTCGAATGCGACCTTGATCCTGCGGATGTACGGGTCCTTGTAAGGAAATTCCGGATTCTGGTCGTGCACCAGCATGGAGGCGTTGACCTCGAACACGACAAGATGGCCGGTCCGGTCGAGCCCGCAATCGATGCCGAAATAGTCGAGGCCGATGCGATCGCGAATGGCTCGCAACGCCTGATGATGGGCGGCGCCAAAAACCTGCTCCGGCGCGCGCAGAAAACGCTCCTCCTCGTCCTGCATCCAGGCATGAGACCCCATGTCCGTCGCGTCGCGATGCAGCTTCCACTCGTCTCCGATCGCCAGATGATAGGGCAGGATCTCCTCGCCGATGAACAAGAATCTGTACTTGCGGAAGAAGCCGTCGGCGGAGCGATAGTCGATAAAGTCAATCAAATAGCGGTCGTGGTCCGCATGTGCCGCGAGGAACGCGGTCAGCGCCGCGACATCGTCGAGCTTCTCGAAGACGTCTCCGCCATGCATGCCGGCCTGGCGCGCCAGCACGGGAAGGACGAGGTCGAGGCCGTCGGGAAGCCCCCAGCCGGCAGCGATACGGATCGTGCGCGGCACGCGGCAGCCCTCGACGTCGGCGAGTGCCAAAGCCGTCGCGTCGCGCGTGGTGTTCTGGATTTTCAAGGGATCGTTGACCACGGGCTTGCCGAGGCTGCGTGCGATCGCAATGGCGAGCGGAAGCACCTCCGCGCCCTGGTCGGCATCGGAGACGAGGTTGACGACGATGTCAGCCTCGCGCGCGAGCAGCGCGACATCCGGCCGGCTGCCGGGCCACAGCGACAGGATGCTGGTCTGGTAGGCGCAATCCCTAAAGAGAAATTCGACCGGTGTGTTGCCGACGAAGGGCGCAAACAACGCCAACGCCCGAAACGCCGGCGGCGATTGGGTGGCGGACCTGCGCAGGATCGGATGCGCTTGCGCGGCGTCGGCGTAGGCGGATGGTGCCGCCTCCAGTTCGCCGCGCGCCTGACGGATCGCTCCGACCCAGTAGAAATTCTCGGCCTGTCCGGGCGCCAGCGCCACGGCCCGCTCGAACTGCACCACCGCCTCCTCGGTCTCGCCAAGCTCGAAGCAGACCTTGCCGAGCTGGCTGCGGAGGTCGGCATCCTGCGGCGTCTCCTCGAGCAATTCGAGCAGCAGCGTCCGCGCGATTGCGAACTGCCTGGTTGCGGCCAGCGCCTGGATCAGATTCGTGCGCGACGGCCGGTGGCCAGGATTGCGCCGGAGCGCCTCCAGGTAAAGCGAGATCGCGTCCTGGGTCTGGCCGCTACGCTGATGGACGATGCCGAGATTGCACCAGCAGGCGACGAGATGCGGCGCGATGCGCAAGGCCGCCTTGTAGTTCTCGGCCGCGGAGCCGATGTCATCGCAGAGCATGAAGGCGTTGGCGAGCGCTGCGTGCAGATCGGCGACGCCGTCGACGGCGACGCCGATCGACACCGTGGCCGCGAGCGCGAGCCCGGCCTGAAACACCGCGATCGCGGGCCTGATCTCGCCGCGCCGGTAGTGCTCGCGCCCCGCGCGCAGCAGATCGGATATGGAGGGCGTACCGGTGGCGGGCAGCGCGAGGGCCATCGATGATGACGTCATGCGCTCTCCGGAGGTGACGCCGTGAAGGTGACACCATGCAGATTGATCGCCGGCGCGACGCCGTAATGATTGCCACCGAAGGCGCGCATGCGACGCCACAGCTCGTCCCTGGAAATATCCAGCGGGATGTCGCAGGCGTCCCGGTAGCTGCGGCGCGTATTGGTGCGGCCGCTCCAGGACAGCGCACAGCGCGGCATCAGCGACGGCTCGCACGCCAATGGCTCCGCCCACACTTCGAACAATTGCAGCAAATGCGCGTAGGCGAGTTCACCGAGCCTCATGAGAGTGCACCCTTGCGGAATCGGGAACGACACAACATCGAGGATCGCGCCGGAATCGACCCGCTCGGCCATGGCGTGAAAGGTCACGCCGAACGCGTCTGCGCGGTCATAGAGTGCAAAATGGGCCGGAGCCCAGCCCGGATAGCTCGGCGGCCCCGGATGAAAATTGTAGGCGCCATGGCCGAAGCGCGCGAGCAAGTCTGGCGGCACGATAGCGCCGGACGCGAAGGCGACGAGCCGGGCGTTGCGAAGGAGCACGGTATCGAGCTTGCGAAGCTCATCGATGTTCGAGACCGGCCAGACCACCAGATCCGGTCTGAAACTTCGCAAGATCCGCGACAGCGCCACCTGCTCGGCGGCGTCTGTCAGCAATGCAAGTTCCTCGACCATCGGCTCGGCTTCAGCAACGTTGAATGTGAGCCAATATGTCGCGGGGTAGCGTTAACAGCGTGTTAATGAACCGCCGTTCGCACCATCCAGGAAACACACCGAAACAAATTTCCCGCACCTGGACGCATTCGTTCACAGAGGGGAATCGGTGAAACTACGGTCACTCCACCAGCAGCACATCCACGGCGACGCCGAGCTTCTGCTTCGGCGAGCCGACGATGATGCCGTCGACCGGCGAGACGTCCGAGAAGTCGCGGGCGACCGCCAGCACGATGTGATCGTTGGCGACCAGGAGATCGTTGGTCGGATCGAAATCGACCCAGTCGAGCTCCGCTCCGCACCACAGCGACACCCAGGCGTGCGTCGCGTCCGCGCCCTGCATACGCGGCTGCCCAGCCGGCGGAATGGTGCGCAGGTAACCGCTGACATAGGCCGCAGGCAGGCCGAGGCCGCGCAGCCCTGCGATCATGACATGGGCAAAATCCTGGCAGACGCCGTGGCGCTTGTCGAAGACCTCGTTGAGCGGCGTCGAGATCACCGTGGCCTTGGGGTCGTAGCGAAACTCGGTGCGGATGCGATGCATGAGATCGACCGCACTCGCAAGGATACCTGCGCCTGACGCAAAACTCTCGGCAGCATAGGCACTGACAGGACGCAGCACCGGCACCAGCGGGCTCGCAAAGACGTAGCCGACCGGCGAGGACGGCCCGAGGCTTGTCGCTTCGAACGCGATGTCACGGATGCTCTCCCACGCCGGGGTCGCGGCATCGCGCGCCGGTGGCTTGCGCGAGACGGAGACGCGCGAGCGCGAGTCGATGCGCAAACTGCGATGCGCGGCTTCGATCACGATGCTCTCGGTCAGCGTGCCGAAGAAGTCGCGCCGAACGGTGCGCTCGGAGGGACGCGGACGGATCTCGACCTTGTGCGAGATCAATTCCTGGCCGTTGCCGTCCTTCGGCTCCAGCCGCAGCGTGCAGCGGGCGAAGCTGACCGGGCTTTCGTACTCATAGGTGGTGACATGCCGGATGTCGTAGATCACGCCAGCCCCGTCAGCTTTTCCGGCCGGCTCGCATTGGTGCCGTGCGGGAAGTAATGCAGCCCGATCGCCTCCGCCAGGCTAAGCAGATCCTGCTCCAGCGCGAACAGGGTTTTGACTTCTAACTTCTCGGCCTCAGCCGTCGCCAGCATGGACTGCAGCGCCACCGCAAGCCGCTGTGGCTGCTCGATCAGGCCATGCTCCTTCAGGCTGGGAAGTGCCGAGATATGCTCGTTCAGCGCGGTCACCTGGAACGCCACCGAACGCGGATTGTAGGGATCGAGCACCGCGAGGTCGCGCACCGGCGCCAGGAGCGGCGCCAGCAAATAGCGCGAGCGATAGGTGATCTGGGAATCCACCAGCGTCAGCAGGATATCGAGGTCTTCGTCGCCGGCCTCGTCATAAGCAAATTGTCGGGCAAAACGCGCGGTGTTGATGGCGCGCTCGGCGCGGCGGCCGATGTCGAGGAAGCGCCAGCCGGCGGCGCGGTTCATGTTCTCCTGCGCCAGCCCTGCGAAGCTCGCAAGCTCCTGCAAGGTCAGCTCCGCCGCGCTCAGCACGCTGTCGTCGCCCTCGACCTCGTAGGCCAGCCGGTCGGCCATCTCGATGATGACCTGCCAGGCATCGGGCGACAGCCGCTCGCGCAGGGAGGTCGCCGTACGCTGGGCGGCGCGGACCAGCGACAGGGCCGAGCCCAAACGCTCCGGGCTCTGCAACGCTTCGGCCACGATGCGTCCCGGTGCCGCGCGAGAGGTCTGCGAGATCGCGCCCCAGGTCACCAGCAGGCGCTGAATCCGTTCGGCCGATTGCAGCGAGGCCGCGGTGCCCTTGTTGGGCCCGCTCGGCGAGCTCAAGGCGCGCACCAGCCGCAGCGTCGCCTCGGCGCGTTCGAGATAGCGGCCAAGCCAGAACAGATTATCCGCGGCGCGGCTCGGCAGCACGCCGGCGATGCGGCGAATGCGGACCTTGTCGGTCGTCGGCAGCAGCGAGGCGGCCGAGACCTGCTTTCCCGAGACGACCCAGACGTCGGCGGCGCGCGCGCCGTCACCCATCGACACCGCGCGCGCATCCGCCTGCTCGGCGATCCGGCAGAAGCCGCCGGGCATGATGGCCCAGCCGTCGGGCGTCGCCGCTGCGAACACGCGCAGCACGAAGGGACGCGGCGTGAGCTGGCCCTGTTCCCACACCGGCATGGTGGAAAGCCGCACCACCTCCTGGCCGACATAATCCATGCCGCGCGCGCTGATGCCATCGATCAGGCGCTGACGCCCGGCCGCGTCGAGCTCGCTCGCAAGCACCGGGCCGTTTCGCTCGAAGCCGGGAACGCCGCGCCGGTAGGCGCCTTCGATCGCGACCTCGTCGAGCCGCGACAAGACTTCTTCGCGCGCCGAGCGCTGGCCGCACCACCAGGTCGCGATATGCGGCATCTTCAGCTCTTCGCCGAGCAGGCGGCGGCTCAGCGCTGGCAGGAAACCGAGCAGCGCCCTCGCCTCCAGCACGCCCGAGCCCGGCATATTGGCCAGGACGACGCCCTCCTTGCGCAGCACGTCGATCAGGCCGGGCACACCGAGATGCGACGAGGCATCGAGCTCGAGCGGATCGAGCGAGTTGGAATCGACACGGCGCAGCAGCACATCGAGCCGCTTCAGCCCCGCAACCGTGCGGATGTGGATGCGATTGTCGCTGACGGCGAGATCGTCGCCCTCGACCAGCAGGAAGCCGAGATAGCGCGCAAGCGTGGCGTGCTCGAAATAGGTCTCGCTGAAGCTGCCCGGCGTGAGCACACCGATGCGCGGCTCGTCGCGGTCGGCGCGTGCGCGAAGCGAGTCGCGGAATGCCTCGAAGAACGGCGCGACACGCGGCACGTTCATCGATGTGTAGAGATCGGAGAAGGCGCGCGACAGCACCAGGCGGTTCTCCAGCGCGTAGCCCGCGCCTGACGGCGCCTGCGTGCGGTCGCCGAGCACCCACCAGCGGCCGTCGGGTCCGCGGCCGACATCGGCGGCATAGAGCGAGAGGTAGCGACCGCCGGGCGGCGGCACGCCACAGACCGGGCGGAGATATTCGGGGCTGCCGGCAATCGCGCCCGCGGGCAGCGCGCCTTCCGCGACCAGCTTCCCCTCGCCATAGATGTCGCGCAGCACGAGCTCGAGCAGCTCGGCGCGCTGGGTGATGCCGGCCGAGAGCTGCTTCCAGTCGGCCTCGTCGATCAGAAGCGGCAAATGGCTGATCGACCACGGCCGGTCGGCGCTGTCGCCGGGTGCGCGGTAGGTGACGCCGGCCTCGCGCAGGTGGCGGTCGGCCATGCCGAAGCGCCGCTCGACCTCATCAGGCGCGAGCCCGCCAAAGGCATCGAAGAAGCGGCTCCAGACCGCGCGCGGGGCGCCATCGGGCCCCAGGAATTCGTCGGGGATGCCGGGCAGGCGGCGATAGTCGCGGACCCATTGCGCGAGGCGACGCTGGCCTTCACGCTGGCTTTCGCGCTGTCCTGACGCCTTACCCGCCTTGTCGTCCTGTTCGGCTGCGCCCTCGCCCATGCGCCTCTCCCTGCCCCACCATCATACTCATTGCAGGAGGGGAGTCCGCAAGTCGAGGGTCAGCGGAAATTCATTTGTGCGTTCCTCAGACGGCGGCTGCATCGGACCGGGCGTATGGCCGTGGTCCTGGAAGCGCGCCAGCCGCCGCGCCTCGGCCTCGTAGGTGTTGACGGGCTTGGTCTCGTAGCTGCGGCCGCCGGGATGGGCGACGTTGTAAACGCAGCCGCCGAGCGAGCGTCCGTTCCAGGTGTCGATCAGGTCGAAGGTCAAGGGCGCGTGGACCGGGATGGTCGGATGCAGGCCGGAGGCCGGCTGCCAGGCCTTGAAGCGGACACCAGCGACGGCTTCGCCCGATCGGTCTGTCGAGGTCATCGGCAGGCGGCGGCCGTTGCAGGTGATGATGTGGCGGCCCTCGACAAAGCCCTCGGCCTTGACCTGGAGACGTTCGACGGAGCTGTCGACATAGCGCACGGTGCCGCCGGCCGAGCCTTCCTCGCCGAGCACATGCCAGGGCTCCAGCGCCTGCCGCAGCTCCAGCGTCACGCCGCCATGATGGATGCGGCCGAAGGCGGGAAAACGGAACTCGAGCTGGGCCAGATACCATTCCGGCTCGAAGGCATAACCGGACTCCTTCAGCTCGGACAGCACGTCCTGAAAATCCTCCCAGATGAAATGCGGCAGCATGAAGCGATCATGCAGCGCGGTGCCCCAGCGCACGAACTTGCCCTGTTGCGGCTCGCGCCAGAACTTTGCGATCAGGGCGCGGATCAGCAGCTGCTGCGCCAGCGACATGCGCGGATCGGGCGGCATTTCAAGCGCGCGGAATTCGACGAGGCCGAGCCGGCCGGTCGGGCCATCAGGCGAATAGAGCTTGTCGATGCAGATCTCGGCGCGATGGGTGTTGCCGGTGATGTCGACGAGCAGATGCCGAAACAGCCGGTCCACCAGCCATAGCGGCGTCTGGTAGCCCGGCGGCGGTACGTGCGAGAGCGCGACTTCGAGCTCGTAGATGCTGTCGTGGCGCGCTTCGTCGATGCGCGGTGCCTGGCTGGTCGGGCCGATGAAGAGGCCGGAGAAGAAATAGGACAGCGACGGATGCCGCTGCCAGTACAGCACCAGGCTCTTCAAGAGATCGGGCCGGCGCAGGAACGGCGAGTCCTGTGGGCTCGAGCCGCCGATCACGACGTGATTGCCGCCGCCGGTGCCGGTGTGGCGGCCGTCAACAAGGAAGCGATTTGCGCCGAGGCGCACCTTCCCCGCGTCCTCATAGAGGCCGGAGGTGATCTCGACCGCTTCGCGCCAGCTCTTGGCCGGCTGAATGTTGACCTCGATGACACCGGGATCTGGCGTGACCTTGATGACCTCGATGCGCGGATCGAACGGCGGCGCATAGCCTTCGACATGAACCTGGAGCTGCATCTCCTCGGCCGTGGCTTCGACCGCTGCGATCAGCTCGAGATAATCCTCGATGCGCTCGACCGGCGGCATGAATGCGCAGATCACGCCGTCGCGAACTTCGATCGACAGCGCAGTTCGGACGGGAACGGCGGTGTTGAGTTGCTCGGGCGCGACCCGCGGCGGCGCTCTTGGCCTCGCCGGCGGCGTGAACACCGGCAGCTTGCCGCGCGCTTCCATCGGGTCCTGCTGGACGATGTAGGGATATTGATCGGGCGGGACGTGGCCGAGCGAGCCGATCGGCAGGCGCAGGCCCAGCGGTGAATCGCCCGGCATCAGGAACAGATGATTGCGCCGGAGCTGCCAGCGCTCGCTGCGCCAGCGCGGCGGCGCGTTCCAGCGCTGCACCGGCAGCACGAAGCCGCGGGGCGCGCGGAGGCCCTGACTGAAGACCCGCGCCATGCGCGCGCGCGCCTCCGGATCGGACAATTTGGAATCGGAGGGATCGACGTTGATCGGAAGCTCGGCCTCCTTCTGGAGCCAGTAGACGGTGTCCTCATAGGCCGGAATGATGTAGCCTGGATCGAGCCCGAGCCGCGCCACCGTGCCTTCCATGAAATCCTCGGCGTCCTCGGTCTGGGCACGCCTGGGATTCTCGATCTTGGCGATGAGGTCCGCGTTCTTCCAGATCGGCACGCCGTCCTTGCGCCAGTAGAGACCAAACGCCCAGCGCGGCAGGCTCTCGCCCGGATACCATTTGCCCTCGCCGTAATGCAGCAGCCCGCCCGGCGCGAAGCGCGTGCGCAGGCGGCGGATCAGATCGTCGCCGAGCGCGCGCTTGGTCGGGCCGACGGCCTCGGTATTCCACTCCGCCGCTTCGAGGTCATCAACGGAAACGAAGGTCGGCTCGCCGCCCATGGTGAGCCGCACGTCCTGCGCAGCAAGATCGCCGTCGACCTGCTCGCCGAGATCGTTGAGCCGCGCCCAGGATTCGTCGGAGAACGGCTTTGTGATGCGCGGCGCCTCGCGGATGCGCCGGACGCTCATGTCGAAGGCGAATTCGACCTCGGCAAAAGCGGCGCCACCGGAGATCGGCGCTGCCGAGCGATAATGCGGCGTGGCCGCAACGGGGATATGCCCCTCGCCCGCAAGCATGCCCGACGTTGCGTCGAAGCCGATCCAGCCCGCGCCCGGCAGATAGACCTCGGCCCAGGCGTGCAGATCGGTGAAATCGTTCTCGACTTCCGGCGGTCCCTCGATCGGATCGATGTCGGGACGGATCTGGATGAGATATCCGGAGACGAAGCGCGCAGCGAGACCGAGATGGCGGAAGGTCTGGATCAGGAGCCAGGCGGAGTCACGGCACGATCCAGCGCAGGACGTGAGCGTCTCCTCCGGCGTCTGCACGCCGGGCTCCATGCGGATCACGTAGCTGATCCGCTGTTGCAGCTCCCGGTTGAGATCGACCAGGAAGTTGACCGTGTTCGGCGCTTCGCGCGGGATCGAGGCGAGATATTTTGCGAATGCAGGATCAGGCTTGATGGCCTCGAGATATGGCGCGAGCTCGGTCTTGAGGTCCTTCGGATACGCGAACGGAAAGCTGTCGGCATAGGGCTCGACGAAGAAGTCGAACGGGTTGACCACGGTCATCTGCGTCGTGAAGTCGACCTCGAATTTCAGTTCGGTGGTCTTCTCCGGGAAGACGTAGCGCGCGAGCCAGTTGCCCTGCGGGTCCTGCTGCCAGTTCACAAAATGATTGGCTGGAGTGACCTTGAGCGAATAGCTCAGGATCGGCGTGCGCGTATGCGGCGCTGGCCGCAGGCGGATGGTCTGCGGTCCCAGGTCGATCGGCCGGTCGTATTTGTAGTGCGTGACGTGGTGTAGCGCGACATAGATCGACACGGGGTGCGGTGCTCCAGCAGCTTTTTTGAGCAGAACACCTGGTGTCAGTGCGATCAAGCACTAACAACGTGCAGACCGTGCCTAGGAAGTGTCCCCGTAGCCCGGATGGAGCGCAGCGCAATCCGGGATTCTTCATCCGCGGATCACGTCATCCCGGATTTCGCTCCGCTCCATCCGGGCTACCAGGTCACTCTACATCGTTGCGCCAAGCACCCAGGGCGCGAACTCGGCGCCGCCGAAATCGAAGCTTTCGCTCTTGGTCGGCTGGCCGGATGCGGTCTTCAGGATGAGATCGAAGATGCGCTGGCCGCACTCCTGCACGTTCTCCTCGCCTTCGAGGATGGTGCCGCAGTTGACGTCCATGTCCTCTTCCATGCGCTTGTACATAGGCGTGTTGGTGGCGAGCTTGATCGAGGGCGCGGGTTTGCAGCCGAACACGCTGCCGCGGCCGGTGGTGAAGCAGACGAGGTTGGCGCCGCCGGCGACCTGGCCGGTCGCCGCGACCGGATCGTAGCCGGGCGTGTCCATGAACACGAAGCCGCGCTTCGTCACGGGTTCGGCGTAACGCAGCACGTCGACGAGATTGGTGGTGCCGGCCTTGGCCATCGCGCCGAGCGACTTTTCCAGAATGGTGGTGAGGCCGCCGGCCTTGTTGCCGGGGCTCGGATTGGCGTTCATCTCGGCGCCCTCGCGCTCGGTGTACTCGTCCCACCAGCGCATGAGATCGACCAGCTTCTCGCCGACCTCGCGGCTCACCGCGCGGCGCGTCAGCAGGTGCTCGGCGCCGTAGGTCTCCGGCGTCTCCGACAGGATGACAGTGCCGCCGTGACGCACGATGAGATCGCTCGCCGCGCCAAGCGCCGGATTGGCCGATACGCCGGAATAGCCATCCGAGCCGCCGCATTGCAGCGCTACAGTCAGTTCGCTCACGGGCACGGACTCACGCTTGACCTTGTTGGAGTCAGCGAGCGCCTCGCGCACGAAGGAAATGCCGGCTTCCACGGTCTTGCGGGTGCCGCCGACTTCCTGGATGTCCATCGCGCGCAGGCGGCCGGCGAGCTTCTGCTCTTCCATCAGGCCGCCGATCTGGTTCACCTCGCAACCCAGCCCAAGCACGATGACGTGGGAGAAGTTCACGTGCCGCGCATAGCCGCCGAGCGTGCGGCGAAGCAGCGCGAGCGGCTCGTTCTGCGTCATGCCGCAGCCGGTCTTGTGGGTCAGCGCGACCACGCCGTCGACATTGGGAAATTCGGCCAGCGGATTGTCGCCGGTGAAGGGATTCTTCTTGAAGACGTCGGCGACGAGGCTCGCGACATGCGCGCTGCAATTCACCGAGGTGAGGATGCCGATATAGTTGCGCGTCGCGACGCGGCCGTCCGGGCGACGGATGCCTTCGAATGTCGCCGGCAGGTCGAAGTTCGGCGTCGGCTTGACGTCGGCGCAATAGGCGTAGTCCTTGGCGAAATCGCCCATGCCGATGTTCTGCACGTGCACATGCTGACCTGGCGCGATCGGCATGGTCGCAAAACCGATGATCTGGCCGTAGCGGATCACTGGCTCGCCCACCGCGATCGGCTTGATCGCGACCTTGTGGCCGGAGGGAATGCGTTCGACCGTGGTGACGCCGTCTGCCACCAATGTTCCCGGCGGCAGGCTTGCGCGCGCAATCAGCACGCCATCATCGGGATGCAGGCGGATGACGGGGCTGATGGTCATGGGAATCTCCTGTCGCGAATAGTGAATAGCGAGTGGCGAATGGAAAAGGGGAGCAGCACTATTCGCCACTCCCCATTCGCCATTCGCGAGTCTTACGCTTTGCCGCCGGCATCCTTGCGGGTCGCGTTGACCTGCATCTTGGCGTACGTGGTCATCATGCCGACCTCGTTCGAGAGCGTCACGAGCTTGAAGCCCATGTTGATGGCGCGCGCCGCACCTTCGGCGCCGCTGCAATGGATGCCCGGGAACAGCCCACGCTTGTCGCATTCCTTGATGATCTTGTCGTAGATCGCGAGGATCTCGGGCTCGGTGCGATCGAGCTTCGGCTCGAGGCCGTAGGAGAAGCCGAGATCGGACGGACCGATATAGACGCCGTTGAGGCCTTCGACGTCGAGGATCGCTTCCATGTTCTCGACCGCGGTCTTCGTCTCCATCATCGGCAGCAGCACGATGTCGTCATTGGCGGTCTTCTGGTAGGAGCCCGCGGTGCCGTACATGCCGGCGCGGATCGGACCATTGGAGCGCACACCCTTCGGCGGATACTTCGCATAGGAGACGAGGTTCCTGGCTTCCTGCGCCGTGTTGACCATCGGGCAGATCACGCCATAGGCGCCGCCGTCGAGCACCTTGCCGATGATGCCGGGCTCGTTCCAGGGCACGCGGACCATCGGGGTCACCGGATGCTTGTCCATCGCCTGGAAGCACTGCACCATCGACTGATAGTCCTGCACGCCGTGCTGCATGTCGACGGTGACGCTGTCGAAACCGCATTGCGCGATCATCTCAGCCGAGAAGCCGGAGGGAATCGCGAGCCACGCGTTGACCACGGCCTTGCCCGACTTCCAGATTTCCTTGACCTTGTTCGCCACGTTGCCTTCCTTCTTCGTTGTTTGGACCGTGTTTTTGGACCGTGTTGTTTGGATCGTCGTCACCGCGCCAAGCGCCGCGACAGCACGACCCCGGTGTTACCGCTAAAGGGATCGCCGCGCTACGCTCGCAATGACGCAAGACCTATGCGGTCGCCCTCTGAATGCTGACTTCGCTGACGCCGACCTCGCGGGCGGTGTTCACTATCGCCGCCCAGGTGTCATCCGGCAAGGGGATGCCGTTTTTGCCGCGCTCGATGCGGGTTTTCCGCTCGGGATCGCCGGGAATCAGCACCTGATCGACCCCTGCCATTGGCTTGGTGGCGCGGATGAAATCAGTATAGCGCGTGACCTCTGCATCGAAGACATGGGAGGTATCGACAACCTTCGGATCGATATAGAAGGCCAGCATGCCGTTGGCGAAGCGGCGATCGCCCGACGTGGCCCCGGTTCCGGTCAGTGCGCCGCCGAGCAGCTCGCACATGAAGGCGAGGCCCGAGCCCTTGTGGTCGCCGAAGGCACGGATCGCGCCGGTGCCCTTGGTGTGATCACGGGGCCCTTCCGGCGTGAACGGCCCGTAAAGAACGACCGGGTCCTCGCTCAGGGTGCCGTCGGCATCGACCAGCGCGCCCTTGGGGAGCTTTTTGCCGCCACGGCTGGCGACCAGCACCTTACCTTCGGCCACGACCGAGGTCGCAAAATCCAGCACGATCGGATCCTGGCCCTCGCGCGGGATGCCGACGCAATAGGGCGCGGTCGAGAGCCGCTTCTCGACGCCGCCGAACGGCGCCACCAGCAGCGATCCGGCTGCGTTGACGAAATGCACCGAGACCAGCCCTTCGGCGGCGGCCATCTCGGCCCAATCGCCGACGCGGCCGATATGGCCGGCATTGCGCAGTGCAACAGCAGCCAAGCCCGCCTTCTTGCATTTCTCGATACCTATCCGGACCGCCTGCGGCGTCACGGTCTGGCCGTAACCGAACTTGCCGTCGACCACCGCGAGTGACGGCGTGTCGACGACGATCTCCGCGGTCTGGTTCGGGACCACGAAGCCCGTCTTCAGCCAGCGAATGTAGACGGGCACACGGATCACGCCATGGCTGTCATGACCGGTGAGATTGGCTGTCGTCAGATAAGTCGCGATCCGTTTCGCCTCTTCAGGCGAGGACTGGGCGTGGCCGAAGACTTCCCCGACGAAATCGATGAGGTTCTGAACCTGGATCGTGACCATCGAAGGATTTCTCCAGTTACGCACTCACCTTGGCATGACCGCCGAGATAGGCGGCGCGGATCGCTTCGTTGCCCCAGAGCTCGTCGGGCTTGCCGCCGAGCACGATGCGGCCGGTCTCCAGCACATAGCCATAATCGGCGACCGACAGGCCCATACGCGCATTCTGCTCGACCAGCAACACGGTCGTGTTGCGCCGGATCTCGGAGATGATCTTGAACACGGCCTGCACGATCACGGGCGCAAGGCCGAGCGACGGCTCGTCCAGCAGCAGAAGCCGCGGCTTGGCCATCAACCCGCGCGCGACCGCCACCATCTGGAGCTGGCCGCCGGACAGCGTCCAGCCGAGCACGTTGCTGAACTTGCGGATATCAGGGAACAGGTCGAACATCGCATCCGCCTCGCGCGAAATCTCCGAAGTCGCGGCCCGGCGGTTGGATGCGCCGAGCATGATGTTCTCTTTCACCGTCAGCCCCGGAAACACGCGACGGCCTTCGGGCACGTGGCTGATGCCCATGCGGACGATGGCTTCCGGACCGAGACCCGCGATCGACTTGCCGTCGAACAGGATGTCACCGGAGGTCGGCTTGGCGAGGCCGGAGATGGCGCGCAGGGTCGTCGACTTGCCGGCGCCGTTGGCGCCAAGCAGCGTCACCACCTGTCCCTGCTCTACGGCGCAGGTCACGCCGCGCAGCGCTTCGATCTCGCCGTAACGCACCACGAGATTGCGGATTTCGAGCAACGGCATCATTCGCTCCCGAGATAGGCGGAGACGACGTCGGGGTGACGCAGCACGGCCATGGATTCGCCGTCCGCGATGCGGCGTCCGAAGTTGAGCACGGTGATGTGCTGGGCTGCTTCCGAGACCAGCGTCATATCATGATCGATAATCAGGATGGTGAGCCCCTGCGCCGCGATGCGCTTGAGCAGTTCGTGCAGCTCCAGCTTCTCCGTCGAGTTCAGACCGGCGGCGGGCTCGTCGAGCAGCAGCAGCGTCGGGTTCGACGCCAGCGCACGCGCGATCTCGATCAGGCGCTGATGGCCGTAGGAGAAGCTCGAGATCAGCTCGTTGGCGCGGTTGCCGAGGCCGACGAAGGTGAGCGCCTCCATCGCACGTTCGGTCAGGGCGTCGTCGCCTTTCCCGACCATGGTGTTGCCGGGCCGCTCCGCGCCGATCTCGACGTTCTCCAGCGCCGTCATCGAACGGAACAGGCGGATGTTCTGGAACGTGCGCCCGAGGCCCGACGCCGTGCGCTGATGCGGCGGCATGTGGGTGATGTCGGTGCCGTCGAGCACGATCTTGCCGGACGTCGCCACATACAGGCCCGAAAGTACGTTGAGCGTCGTGGTCTTGCCCGAACCGTTCGGCCCGATCAGCGCATGCACGCCGCCGCGCTTCACTGCGATATCGACGCCGTCGACGGCCTTGAGGCCACCGAAATGCTTCGACAGGCCTGTAACTTCCAGCACGGTGTCGCCACCGACGCTCGCGGGCTTCAACTGCAGCGTGGCTGCGGCCGGCGTCGCCTTGATCTTCTCGCGCCAGCGCGTGAACGCATCGGCGACAAAACCCCACATGCCATCCGGCATGAAGCGGATGATCAGGATCACGAACAGGCCGTAGATGGCGAGGTACAGGCCCGGCACGCTCTTGAGGAAGCGCAACCATTCCGGGATCAGGATCAACAGACCCGTGCCGATCGCCGAGCCGATCGGCGAGGCCACGCCGCCGAGCAGCGACATGGTCAGGAACACGATCGATTCTGCGAAAGAGAACTGATCGGGGCTGACATAGGCGAAGCCGCCGGCGAACAATCCGCCCGCGAGACCCCCGAGCAGCGCGCAGAGCGCAAACGCGTAGATCTTGGTGCGGAAGACGTCGATGCCGTTGACACCGGCCGCGAGCTCGTTGTCGCGCACCGCGCGCATGGCGCGGCCGAGTTTTGTATCGGAGAGATGCCAGACCAGATAGCCGACGATCGCCAGCATCGCGACGCAGAAGGCGAGATAGCTTTGCGACGACTGGAACAGGTCCGGGCGCTTGATGTTGGCGACACCATCCGGACCATGCGTCAGCCAGATCGCGTTGATCATCACCAGCGTGACGATCTGCTGGAACGAGATCGTGACCATCGCGAGATAATGGCCACCAAGTCGCAGGGTCGACATGCCCAAGAGGGCGCCGGCGAGCAGCGAGATCAGGCAGCCCCCAACGAGGCACAGCCAGAAGCTCACTTGCAGATCCGTCGTTCCGATGCCGACCGCATAGGCGCCGAGCCCGAAGAACGCGGCTTGCGCCAGATTGATCTGACCACAAAGGCCGAGCACCACCGACAGCCCGAACACGGCGATCGCAAATGTCGTAGCCTGGAGCAGGATGTTGTGAACGTATCCGTCGAAGTTCATGTTGGCCGCGAGCGCAACCAGGATCGCCGCGCCGATGAAGTACGGCAGGTGCCTGACGAGCAGCGGTTTGGAGTGAATGGCGGGGGCCGGAATCGGCATGTTGTCGCTGGGGGCGCTCATGCCTTCTCCGCTACGCGTTCGCCGAAGATGCCCTGCGGCCGGAAGATCAGGAAGGCGATCAGCACCAGGAAGGCAAAACCGTCCTTGTAGGGCACTGAGATATAGGCGGCGCCGAATGTCTCGATCACGCCGAGCGCGAGACCGCCGATGATGGCGCCGGCGACATCGCCGAAGCCGCCGATGATGGTCGCCGCAAAGGCCTTCAGCGCGATCGTCGAACCCATCTGGATCGAGACGAACAGTACCGGCGCAACGAGGATGCCCGCGAGTCCGCCAAGCACGGCGGAATAGATGAAGGTGATCATGATCATCGTGGAGACGGAAATGCCGAGCAGCGAGGCCATCTCCTTGTCCTGCGAAGTCGCCTGCAGCTTCTTGCCGAGCAGCGTCTTCTCAAAGAACCAGAAATTGAAGATCACGAGGCAGATCGTGACGCCGATAATCAGAAGATACTGGCTGTCGAGATAGACCGGGCCGAGCTGGATGCCAGGCGTTTCAAACCAGCCTTCCAGCACCTGCGGCTGCGGGCCGTAGATCGCGAGCACCGAATTGGCGAGCAGGATCGAGGCGCCGATGGTGGCGATGATCACCGGCAGGTAGGTGCGGTGACGCAGAGGATAGTAGACGCCGAGATTGAAGACGACACCGAGCAGCGCCATGCCGAGCAGCGCGACGATGAAGGCCGCCCAATAGGGCAGACCGGCCTCGACCGCGACAACCATCAGGTAAGCCGCGACCATGGAGAATTCGCCTTGGGCGAAGTTCACCACGTTGGTGGCTCGGAAAATCAGCACGAAGCCGAGCGCCACGAGCGCGTAGACGGCACCGATACCGATGCCGGTAAACAGGAGTTGGAGGGCGAGATCCATGACAAGCGTTCTGTTGGAGGTCAGATTCGTCCATTGATAGACGTAACGACCTCCCCGATCGGAATCGGGGAGGTCGTTTCAACGTCAGTCGTTGAACTCGATGTGCTTGTCGAAGGCGATGGCGCCCTTGTCGTTCTTCACGATGTTGTAGCCGTGGAGACCGTCGCCGTTCTGGTCGAAATTATACTCGCCCTCAGCGCCCGGGAACTTCTTGATCGCGAGGATGGCTTCACGGATCTTGGTCGGATCGGTCGTGCCGGCCTTGTTGATGGCCTGCGTCAGCACGTTGATGGCATCGAAGGTCCAGGAGCTCTGGTTATCGGGCGCGACCTTGACCGCGTCACGGTAGATTTTGCCGAACGCCTTCGAACCTTCGCTCGAATTCTCGGCATAATCAGCCACGCCGTAGGTGTTGTACAGCGCCGGCCCCGCAAGCTTCAGTGCAGTGATGTTGACGATCGAGGGCGAGCCGACCCACGGAATGTTCACACCGAGCTGACGGAGCTGCCGGGCGAAGATGCCGAGATCGTTCTCGAAGGTGAAGTAGGAACCGAGGATGTCGGCGCCCGACTGCTTGATCGCAAGCACGACCGGGGTGAAATCCTGGCTCTGGTTGGCGTAGCCCTGATCGAGCACCGGCGGGGCGCCGGCCTTGGTCAGTGCTTCCGTCAACGCCTTGCCGCCGGCGGTGCCGAACGCATCGGTCGAGTGCAGCACGGCCCACTTCTTCTTGCCCAGCGTGCTGACGCCGTATTCGGCGATGACGCGGCCGGAATAGCTGTCATTGGGACGGCAGCGGAACAGCCACTGATTGCCCATATGGGTGAGGTTCGGATCGGTGCCGCCGATCATCACGGGCTTGCCGAGCTTGATGACGTCGGGCGCCATCGCATGCACCTGAGTCGACCGGATCGAGCCGAGGAAGCCGACGATGTCGGGCTGCGAGGCAAGCTTGGAGAAGGCGAGCACGATGCCGGGATTGGTGGTCTGGTCGTCCTCGACGATCAACTCGCCCCGCTTTCCCAGGATACCGCCGGCCTTGTTGACGGCTTCGAGTGCGAGCTTGGCGCCCTTGACGGCGTAGCCGCCGGATTCAGCGGCGGGACCCGTGACGGGCGCGCACATGCCGATCTTGATGGTGGCGCCCTGCGCATTTGCGCTCTTGATGAGGTATGGCGCGGCAATACCGGCAGCAATACCGGCGGCGAAGTCGCGTCTCGTCAGTTTCATTCATTCCTCCCTGGGGCCGGGCATCCTTGTCGGCCCTTCTTGGTCTTGGCGCTATCTTGGCCTTGTCACTGAATACAGAGCCGGATGCTACTTACGGATTCTCCCGGCGTGAGTAAATTGATATTGAGATGTTCACCGACCGAGTGCGCAGAGCTCGCGCCCCAGAGGTGATCAACACCTGCGGCGGAGATCTATTCTCACCTGCTTTTCCAGGGCAATTCGCGTCGGGAGCACTGCCTACGCTTTATGCAATGACGACAGTCATGCGTGAGGGGAAAGTCATCATGCAAATTTGCCGTTACGCATCGTCCGTGATTTCGTCACGCGCATCCACAGAGGCAAGGCACAACTCCAACTCTCCGAGCATCTCCTGCAACTCGGCGAGCTTGCGTGCGCCGAAGCGCTGCGTGATCTCGGCATAGATCGCTTCCGAGGACGGCGCGACCGAGGCCATCAGCTTCACCCCCTCCCTGGAGATCGAAACCATGCTGCGTCGCTGATCGGTCTTCGCCGTCTTGCGCTCGATCAAATTGCGCGCCTCGAGATCACGCAGGATGCGCGACAGGCTTGGCCCAAGGAGAAATGCGGTGCGCGCAAGTTCCGTGACCTCGGCGGCATCGATGGACGCGAGCGCGCGCAGGATGCGCCATTGCTGCTCGGTCAGGCCATGTTCGCGCAGCGATGGGCGAAATTGCCGCATCACCGCTTCGCGTGCGCGCAGCAGCGACATCGGCAGCGAGCGCGAGAAGTCGCGCATCGGCACCTGGCGCGCGCCGGGCGCGCTTCCGTTGGTGGGATCAGTGGATTTCTTCGCCATGTCGCCCTTTCAAAGACGCCCTTTCAAACCGCAGAATGTTTGCAGTGCAGCAAGCCCGAATATGTGTTTGACGTATTCACTTAACATGTTAAGTATTTTCGGGCACCACGATTTTGGTAGACCACCGATGGCGCTTTCCAAAGACGATATCCAGACTTGCGCGAACCGTCTGCACCGGGCGGAGAAGACCCGCGTGCAGATCCGGCAGCTGTCGCAGGATTTTCCCGACATCACCATCGCCCATGCCTACGCGATTCAGAAGGCCTGGGTCGACATCAAGATCGCCGAGGGGCGCGTCGTCAAAGGCCACAAGATCGGCCTGACCTCGAAGGCGATGCAGAGTGCGCTTGACATCAACGAGCCGGATTCCGGCGTGCTGCTCGACGACATGTTCTTCGCCGATGGCGGCCTCATCCCGACCGAGCGCTTCATCGCGACGCGCGTCGAGGCCGAGCTCGCCTTCGTCATGAACAAGCGCCTTTCCGGCCCCGATTGCACCATGTTCGACGTGCTCAACGCCACCGACTTCGTCGTGCCGGCGCTGGAAATCCTGGACACGCGCATCGAGCGCGTCGATCCCAAGACCAAGGCAACGCGAAAAATCTACGACACCATCGCGGACAATGCCGCGAATGCAGGCATCGTACTCGGTGGCCGGCCGATCCGCCCGCTCGACGCGGACCTGCGCTGGATCGGTGCGCTCTGCTTCAGGAACGGCCAGCTCGAAGAGACTGGCCTTGCCGCCGGCGTGCTCAATCATCCTGCGACCGCGGTCGCCTGGCTCGCGAACAAGATCGCGCCGCTCGGGGTGGCGCTGGAGCCCGGCCAGGTCGTGCTCGCCGGCTCCTTCATCCGCCCCATCGAGACCCGCAAGGGCGACACGATTCAGGCCGACTATGGCGCCTACGGCTCGGTCAGCTGCTACTTCGCCTAAAGCTATAAGATCACGCAGGGAGTGAAACCGCCATGCCGCATTTCACGATCGAATATTCAGCCAATCTCGATAGCCGTCTCGACATCGGCATCGTGTGCGAAGTGGTGCGCAAGGCGGCGGTCGAGACCGGCATCTTCCCGCTCGGCGGCATCCGCGTCCGCGCCGTCAGGTGCGAGCACTACGCAATCGCGGATGCGCGGAACGATTACGGCTTTCTCGACATGGTGCTGCGCATCGGCGAAGGCCGCGATCTTCCGACCCGCCAGAAGGCCGGCGAGCATGTCTTCCAGGTACTGTCCAAACATCTCGATCCCGTCTTCGCCGCCAGCAAGTTCGCTTTATCGTTCGACATGCAGATCAACGACAAGGACACGAGCTGGAAGCGCAACAACATCCACGATGCATTGAAAGTGGAGACTTCCCATGGATAAGCCCACGCCGAAAGCCGATGTGTTCCAGGCCAACCGCGACCGCGCGGCACCGCTGCTGAAGAAGCTGCAGGCGGAAGGCATCGGCCACATGATCGACGGCAAGATCGTGCCCTCGATCTCCGGCCAGATTTTTGAGACGAAGTCGCCGGTCGATGGCGCGATGCTTGCGAGCGTGGCCCGTGGCAATGCCGAGGACATCGACGCTGCGGCCACCGCCGCCGCGCTCGCCTTCAAGTCCTGGCGCGACATGGGCCCGGCGATGCGGAAGAAGCTGCTGCATCGCGTCGCCGATGCCATCGAGGACAACGCCGACGATATCGCGGTGCTCGAGTGCGTCGACACCGGGCAGGCCTATCGCTTCATGGCCAAGGCCGCGATCCGCGCTGCCGAAAACTTCCGCTTCTTCGCCGACAGATGCGCCGAGGCGCGCGACGGCCAGAACACGCCGAGCGACGAGCACTGGAATGTCTCGACGCGCGTGCCGATCGGTCCCATCGGCGTGATCACGCCTTGGAACACACCGTTCATGCTGTCGACCTGGAAGATCGCCCCTGCGCTGGCGGCCGGCTGCACGGTCGTGCACAAGCCGGCCGAATGGTCGCCGGTGACGGCCAGCATTTTGTCCAAGCTCGTCAAGGAAGCCGGCGTGCCCGACGGCGTGCTCAACACCGTGCATGGTTTGGGTGAAGAGGCGGGCAAGGCGCTGACCGAACATCCCGCGATCAAGGCGATCGGTTTCGTCGGCGAGAGCGCGACGGGTTCGGCCATCATGATTCAGGGCGCCCCCACCCTCAAGCGCGTGCATTTCGAACTCGGCGGCAAGAACCCCGTGATCGTGTTCGACGATGCCGATCTCGACCGTGCGCTCGATGCGGTGGTGTTCATGATCTACTCGCTCAACGGCGAGCGCTGCACCTCCTCCAGCCGCTTGCTGATCCAGCAGAACATCGCGGACAAATTCATCGAGAAGCTGACCGCGCGCGTGAAGGCACTTAGGGTCGGTCACCCCCTCGATCCCGCGACCGAGATTGGCCCGCTGATCCACGAGCGGCACCTGGCCAAGGTCTGCTCCTATTTCGACGTCGCGCGCCAGGACGGTGCTGTGATCGCGGTCGGCGGCAAGGCCTATGACGGCCCGGGCGGCGGGCACTATGTCGAGCCGACCTTGGTGACCGGCGCGAGCGGAAAGATGCGCGTGGCGCAGGAGGAGGTGTTCGGCCCCTTCCTCACCGTGCTGCCCTTCAGGGACGAGGCACAGGCGATCGAGATCGCCAACGATATCCGCTATGGCCTGACCGGCTATGTCTGGACCAACGATATGGGCCGGGGCCTGCGCGTCGCGGACGCGCTGGAAGCCGGCATGATCTGGCTGAACTCGGAAAACGTCCGGCATCTGCCGACGCCGTTCGGCGGCATGAAGGCATCAGGCATCGGCCGCGATGGCGGCGATTACTCTTTCGACTTCTATATGGAAACCAAGCACGTCTCGCTGGCGCGGGGCACGCACAAGATTCAGAAACTGGGAATCTGACGCTCGTCGTTCCGAGGGGAAACGCAATGCCCGTACCGCAGCACATCTTCGAGCCGCCGTTCAACATCATCCGCTCCAGCCACGTCGTGCTCGACGTAACCGACCTGAAGCTGAGCCGCGCGTTCTACGAGACAATTGTCGGCCTGCATGTCGAGGATGCCGACGACAAATTCGTGTACCTGCGCGCCGCCGAGGAGCATCAGCATCACTCGCTGGTGCTGCGGAAAGCCGCGGTGTCCGCTTGCGCCCGGCTCGGTTTCAAGGTCGGCAACGATGGCGATCTCGACAAGGCCGCAAAGTTTCTCTCCGAAAACGGCCTCGCCTACGCCTTTGTCGACCAACCGTTTCAGGGCCGCACCCTTCAGTTCACCGATCCTTTCGGGTTCCAGATTGAGCTCTACGCGTCGATGGACCGGCGGCCGCATCTGCTCCGCCGCTTCGATCTCTACAAGGGCTGTCACCCGCAGCGGCTCGACCATTTTAACGTCTTCGCCGCCGAAGTGCAGGACACCGTCGAGTTCTATGCGCGGCTCGGCTTCCGCCTCACTGAATATGCGGAGGAAGATGGACCGAACGGCCGCATCGCGGCGGCCTGGATGCATCGCAAGGGCAACGTCCACGATTTTGCCATCACCAACGGCAAGGGCCCCCGCCTGCACCATTTCGCCTACTGGACGCCGACGGCGATGAACATCATTCATCTCTGCGACGTCATGGCGTCGGCGGGCTTTGTCAAAAACATCGAGCGCGGCCCGGGCCGCCACGGCATCTCGAATGCGTTCTTCCTCTATGTGCGCGATCCTGACGGACATCGGCTGGAGCTCTACACCAGCGACTATTTCACTGGGGATCACGACCACGAGCCGTTGCGCTGGTCGCTGCGCGATCCACGCCGCCAGACATTGTGGGGCGCACCTGCGCCACGCTCCTGGTTCGAGCAAGGCTCGCCGTTCTCTGGCCAGGCCGTGCGTGAGCCAAAATTCGTGGCCGACGTGCTGGTGGCGGATTAAACGATGAAGCTCCCTCGCCTCGCCACTTATTCCATCAAGGGTGCAACGCGCTACGGCGCCGTGCTGGAGGGCGGCATCGTCGACCTCTCCCCGCGCCACGCAAAAGACTATCCGACGCTGCGCGACGTGATCGCCGCCGGAAAGCTCGCAAGCCTCGCTGAAGAGGCCGCCAGCCTGACGCCTGATCACGCGCTCGGCGACATCACCTGGCTGCCACCGGTGCCCGCACCGGAAAAGATCATCTGCATCGGCGTCAACTATCCCGACCGCAACGCCGAGTACAAGGACGGCCAGGACGCGCCGAAATATCCGAGCATGTTCATGCGGAGCCAGCGCTCCTTCGTCGGCCACGACGCACCGCTAGTGCGCCCACGCGCATCCGCGCAGCTCGACTATGAGGGCGAGATCGTGCTGGTGATCGGCAAGCCCGGCCGGCACATTGCCGAGAGTGCCGCGCTCGAGCACGTCGCCGCGCTGACGCTCTGCAACGAAGGCTCGGTGCGCGATTGGCTGCGCCATGCAAAATTCAACGTGACGCAGGGCAAGAATTTTGATTCCAGCGGCAGCCTCGGGCCTTGGCTCGTGCCCTACACCAGGGAAGCGCAGATCGCCGACGTCAGGCTCACCACGCATGTCAACGGCGAGCTGCGGCAGGATGACCGCACCAGCCGGCTGATGTTTCCGTTCCGCTACCTCATCAGCTATATCTCAACCTTCGCGACGCTCGTGCCCGGCGACATCATCGTCACGGGCACGCCGACCGGCGCCGGTGCGCGGTTCGATCCGCCGCGCTATTTGAAACCCGGTGACGTCATCGAGGTCGCAGCCGAAGGCATCGGCACGTTGCGCAACGGCGTCGTCGACGAAGCCTGAACAATCGAAGTGGAATAGCAGAATGACCACCCTCACCGGCGGCGAAGCGATTGTCAGCGGGCTCGTCGCCCACGGCGTCGATACCGTGTTCGGCCTGCCCGGCGCGCAGGTCTACGGCCTGTTCGACGCTTTCCACCAGGCCCAGCTCAGTGTGATCGGCGCGCGGCATGAGCAGGCCTGCGGCTACATGGCGTTCGGCTATGCGCGCTCCAGCGGCAGGCCCGGTGTGTTCAGCGTGGTGCCCGGCCCCGGCGTGCTCAATGCCAGCGCGGCGCTGCTCACCGCCTTCGGCTGCAACGAGCCGGTGCTGTGCGTCACCGGACAGGTGCCGACGCAGTTTCTCGGCAAGGGCCGCGGTCATCTGCACGAGATGCCGGACCAGCTCGCGACGCTCCGCACCTATGTGAAATGGGCCGACCGCATCGAACATCCCGGCAATGCGCCGACCACCGTGGCACGCGCTTTCCAGGAGATGACATCGGGACGGCGCGGCCCCGCCTCGGTCGAAATGCCGTGGGACATTTTTACGCAGCGCGCGGACACCGCCGCCGCACAGGTGCTGGAGCCGCTGTCCGCGCCGCGGCCTGACCCCTATATGATCAAGCAGGCCGCAGCGCTCATCAAGGCTAGCAAGGCGCCGATGATCTTCGTCGGCAGCGGCGCGATCGAAGCGCGCGAGGAAATCCTCGAGCTCGCCGAGATGATCGACGCGCCCGTCGTCGCCTTCCGCAGTGGCCGCGGCATCGTCTCCAATGCGCACGAGCTCGGCCTCACCATGGCCGCCGCCTACAAGCTTTGGCCGAAGACCGATCTCATGATCGGCATCGGTTCGCGGCTGGAGCTGCCGACCATGTCGCGCTGGCCCTATCGCCCGGACGGATTGAAGAGCATCCGCATCGACATCGATCCGGTCGAGATGCGACGCTTCATCTCCGACACCGCCATCGTCGCCGACGCCAGGGCCGCGACCGCCGATCTCGCGGCCGCCGTCAGCAAGGCCGGCTACAGCAAGACCGCCGGCCGCCGCGCCGCGATCCGCGAGGCCAGTGCGACCGCGCTGGCAGAGATCCAGCGCATCCAGCCGCAGATGGCGTACCTGAACATCCTGCGCGACGTGCTGCCGGCGAACGCGATCGTGACCGATGAACTATCGCAGTTCGGCTTCGCCTCCTGGTACGGTTTTCCGATCTACGAGCCGCGCACCTTCATCACGTCAGGCTATCAGGGCACTCTCGGCTCGGGTTTCCCGACTGCGCTCGGCGCAAAGGTCGCGAACCCCGACAAGCCGGTGGTGGCGATCACAGGTGACGGCGGTTTCATGTTCGGTGTGCAGGAGCTTGCTACCGCCGTGCAATTCAACATCGGCGTGGTGACGCTGGTGTTCAACAACAACGCCTATGGCAATGTCCGCCGCGATCAGCGCGAACGCTTCGACGGCCGCGTGGTAGCATCCGATCTGGTCAATCCTGATTTCGTGAAGCTCGCGGAGTCCTTCGGTGTGGCATCAGCGCGCGTTACCGCACCGGACCAGTTCAAGGCGGCGATGGAGAAGGCGCTTAGCCACAGCGGGCCGTACCTGATCTCGGTCGAGGTCACGCGAGACTCCGAAGTCAGCCCGTGGGCGTTCATTCACCCGCCGAAGCCGTAGACCCTCATGGTGAGGAGCGCGAAGCGCGGTCTCGAACCATAGAGGCCCGCGTCTCGCAGCTCGGCTTTCATCTTTCGAGATGGTTGGTTCGCAGGCTCCACAGGATGAGGAGATAGATCAGCGCGTCCGGCGGAAGGTCAAATTGATCCGCTTCCGGCCGAGCAGTGCGTGCTCGCCGTCGGCAAGCGGCGCCACGCCGTGATAGGCGAGCCTGGACGGCCCGCCCCAGACCACGACGTCGCCATGGACGAGCCGGAAGCGCCGTGGCTTGTCGCTGCGCGCCAGGCCGCCGAACAGGAAGGTCGCAGGCAAGCCGAGTGAGACCGAGACGATCGGCGCCGAATAATCCAGCTCGTCCTTGTCCTGATGCAGCGACAGCCGCGTGCCGGGCTCGTAGCGGTTGACGAGACAGGCATCGGGCGCGAAGTCTTGAAAGCCGCCCTGCTCCGCCGCGCGGCGGGCCAGATCGCGGAGAACGGGCGGCATCGCGAGCCACGGCGCCCCGGTTCTTGGATCGATCGGATCATAGCGATAGCCGGTGTGATCGGTGATCCAGCCGCGCTCGCCGCAATTGGTCATCGCCACCGACATCTGATAGCCGCCGGGCGTGGTCATGCGGCGGAACGGCGACTGCGCCACGATCGCGCGCACCGCTTCGATCAGCTCGTTCTCGATCGGCCTGACGAAGCCGCGCAGCAGCACCGCGCCGTCGGCGATCTCCTCGCGCGACGGCTGCGCCTCGGCAACGCTGTCGAACAGATCAGCCGTCAATCGCAGTGCTCATTTGGCATCATGAAAGATCACACCAACCGTATGGCGCTGCCCGGACCTGATCCGGCTGACACCGTGACGGAGATTAACGCGATAAGTGCCGCGTGTCCCCTGCACCGGACGATGATGCACAGCGAAGGCAACCGCATCGCCCTGCGCCAGCGGCACCACTTCCGCGCGGGACTGCATGCGCGGGCGCTGCTCGGTCAGCACGAACTCGCCGCCGGTGAAGTCGCGGCCGGGCTCAGACAGGAGGATCGCGACCTGGAGCGGGAACACGTGCTCGCCATAGAGATCCTGATGCAGGCAATTGAAGTCGCCCGCCTCGTATTGCAGTAGCAGCGGCGTCGGCCGCGGCTGGCCCGCATCGTGACAGCGCTTCAGGAATGCCGCATGTGCTGCGGGATAGCGGATGTCGATCCCCATCGCCTCGTTCCATCTGTTAGCAACGCCTTGCAAATGCCAGTAGAGCGCCGGGCGCAGCTCCGCGATCAGATCGGGCAGCGGATAGGAGAAATATTTGTACTCGCCGCGACCAAAGCCGTGGCGGCCCATGACGATGCGGCTGCGGAAGTGCGCGTCGTCGGGATAGAGGCCGGCGACGGTGCGGCACTGGTCCGGCGTCAGCAAGCCCTTCAGGACGGCGCAGCCTTGGGTATCGAGCTCGGCGGTGATTTGAGGCCAATCGAGGGTGTCGACGTGGGCGGCCAGGTCGGCGGATGAAGTTTGGGACGATTTGCGTGCTGTTGCTGTCATGACTGCCACCTTCGCAAGCAGTTCCGCCCCTTGCCACCCGATTCCCGATTCTCTCCCGTCATTGCGAGCGCAGCGAAGCAATCCGGAGTGTCTCCGCAGAGCCAGTCTGGATTGCTTCGTCGCTTCGCTCCTCGCAATGACGTGGAGAGAGCTGCGCCCACACAACGGAGAGGGATCAGCCTCGCACCGGCAGCGTCACCACGTCATACCCGTGCTTGATCGTCCGCTTCAGCACGGGATCCTCCAGCTCGAAATCGAACCGATCGGCCGGGCGGATGCCGCCCTTGGCCGCAAATGTGCCGCCAAACATGGCGCAGCCGTCGGGGAATCTTCCGCCCCCGAAACCGCGCGCGATCAGGTCGTCGACCGGCAGCATCGCGTCCAGCGTGCCTTCCTGGTAGAGCACGCGCTCGCCCTTGATCGTTGCGTAGGAGCGCAGGATCATCCTGTCCCAATGGCCGATGACGTCCTCGAGCTCCCACAGCGCGGACGCAATCGGCTTGTCGCACATCTGCTTGGACACGGTGACGTTGTAGGCTTCAACCTTGCGGTCGGTATGGTCGGAGCCGCAGCCCACGAAGATGCGGCCCTGCCAGCCGATCAGCACGAACTCGACCTCGCCGGACGAGTCCCCACCGCAGCATTCGATGCTGTCCTCCTGGGTCAGCCGCCGTGCCGAGGCGCGGTAGTAGATCGGCGTCGAGGCCGGCCGGGCGATGCCCATGGCCTCCAGTTCGTCGATGTGCTTGTCGCGCGCGATCGCGTCGCGGCCAGTCCAGCCGGCGATGACCATCTGGTCGATCGCCAGCGTCAGAGGCGTGGTGGTGCCCTGAGCCTCGACGGTGAATGTCAGGTCAAACACGAATTACGGCCTCCATGCCGGCAGCAAGTTCAAAGATACGACGGTCCGAGCCACCTGCGCCTGCAAGCATCAGGCCGACGGGGACATCGCCCTCGCGATGGGCCGGCAGCGAAATTGCGCAGCCGTCGATCATGTTGACCAGGGTACAATTGCGCAGGGCGCGCAGGTTTTCTTTGGTGAACGCCTTGTCGTCGGCGAGATCGGAAATCTTCGGCGGCGTATTGGCGGTGGTCGGCAGCACTAGCGCGTCATACGGCGCGATGCGGGCGTTGACGCGGGCGACCAGGGAGCGGCGCTCGTTGAGGAGATCGATGTAGTCGGCCGCGCTCTGCACCTCGCCGCGCATGATGCGGACGGAGACGCGGGGATCGTAGACGTCGCCCTTGGACGTGATGAGATAGCGATGCCAGGCATAGCTTTCGGAGGCCGCAAAGCCACCCTTGGCGTTCATCGGGCCGATGTCGTGGAGTTCGGCCAGCTCGATGCGCTCGATGATGGCACCGTGATCAGCGAGCGATTTTAGCGCGCGCTCGAACGTTTCCGCCACCGCGGCGTCGAGGTCGTCGAGCGCGATCGTGATCGGCACGGCCAGCCGCATGCCCTTCACGGGGCGCGGTTTAAGCGCGACGATCGGCTCGTTCGCCAGCACCGCATCGAGTATGGCACAGCAGCTGACCGATCGTGCCAGCGGCCCGATGCTGTCGAGCGAGAAGGACAGCGGCACCGCGCCATCGAGCGGCACGCGCCGCTGCGTCGGCTTGTAGCCGACGATGCCGTTGTAAGCGGCGGGAATGCGGCAGGAGCCGCCGGTGTCGGTCCCGAGCGCGCCATGCGCCATGCCGTCGAGCACGGACACCGCGGCGCCCGAGGACGAGCCGCCCGGCACGTGGCCCTCGGCCCGGTTCCAGGCGCCCTTCGGCGTGCCGTAATGCGGATTGATGCCGATGCCGGAATAGGCGAACTCGGTCATGTTGGTGCGGCCAATCACGACGAAGCCGGCCTTGCGCAGCCGGGCCACGGTGGCGGCATCCTGCTCGGCCGGCGGGGAATCGTCGAGCGCGCGGGAGCCGGCGCGCGTCACCTGGCCCTTGATGTCGAACAGATCCTTGATCGAGACCGGGATACCGGCATAGCGCGACGGCGCCGCCTTGGCCTTGCGCAAGCCGTCCATCGCATCCGCAGCCGCGAGCGCGGCGTCCTTGTCGACATGGATGAAGGTGCGCTGGCCCTCGCCTGAGGGATCGGCGATTTTGGCGATGCAGGCCTCGACCAGCTTGCGGGAGGTGGTGCGGCCGTTTTCGAGGTCGTCGGCCAATTTGGCGAGGGTCGGGGCATTCGGCATGTCTGGTTCGCCTGCGTCACGCGCGGCCGGAACGCCGCCGCGCTATTTCAATCCAAAATAGGCGCGCCGCAACGCCTCGTTGTCGGTCATCTCGGCAACCGTGCCGGAACAGCGAATGCGCCCGCCTTCCAGAACAAATACGCGGGTTGCCACTTCAAGGAAACCGATATTCTGCTCGGCGATCAGAAGCGCGATACCGCGTCCCTGCAGGCCGTTCAGAATGCGGATGACCTCCTTGACGAAGAGCGGCGACAGCCCCGCCGAGGGCTCGTCCATGACGAGGAGCTTCGGCTCGGCGGCGAGCGCCTTGGCGATCCCGAGCATCTTGCGCTGCCCGCCCGACAGGCTGGAAGCGGGATTGCGGCGCTTGTCGCGCAGAACGGGAAAAAGACCGTAGAGCTCATCAAGGCGCCGGCGAGGGTCAGCATGTCCCAACGCCTGAGCCCCCACCAGGATGTTCTCCTCGATCGACAGGTCGGGAAACACCGCGAGCTCCGACATGTAGGTCATGCCGAGCTTCATGCGATCGCTGGAACGCATGTGCGCGATATCTCGCCCGGCGAGCGCGATGCTGCCGTGACGGGCCTCGACCAGGCCGACCAGAGATTTCAGGAACGTGGTCTTGCCCGCTCCATTGGCGCCGAGCAGCAGGACCGTCTCGCCTGGTTTGACATCGAGATCGACGCCCCAAAGCACCTGCATGGTGCCATAGCCCGCATCGACGCCAATTGCCTGAAGAAGAGGCGTTGTTTCAGGCGGCATGCTCGCCTCCCAAAAACACCTCGATCACCTGCGGTTCCTTCACGGCCGCAGCGAGCTTGCCCTCGAAGATTTCCCTGCCGGCGTTGAGAACGATGACGCGATCGGTGATGTGCTCGATGAAGCCCATCAGATGCTCGACGACGATGATCGACATGCCGCTTGCCGCGAGCTGCTTGATCCGCTCCGCAATCCAGTCGAGCTCGGCGGGATTGAGCCCCGCGGCGAGCTCGTCGAGCAGCAGCAGGCGCGGTTGCGTCGCCAGCGCGCGGACCAGATCCAGCATTTTCTGCTGTGCGCTGTTGAGATCGGCTGCCGGACGATCGGCAACGGCAGCGAGGCGATATTCGTCGAGCAGCGCGTCGAGGCCCAGCGGCGTTCCGCCGATGTGGCCATACGCCAAAGCGACCCGGACGTTCTCCCGCACGGTCAGCGACATGAACGGCTTCGGCACCTGGAAGGTTCGGTTGATGCCGCGATGGACAAGCTTGTGGGACGCAATGCCGCCAATGGACGCGCCGTCGAAGGCAACCTCACCGCCGTCAGGTGCGTACAGGCCGGAAATCACGTTGATGGCTGTGGTCTTGCCCGAACCGTTCGGACCGACCAGCCCCAACACCTCGCCGGGCGCAGCATGAAAACTCAAACCGTCGAGCGCGACGAAACCGCCGAAGCGCTTCACCAGCTTGCTGACGCTGAGAATGGGTTTCGTATCAGGGGACACGCCACCCCCTCCGCGTCGCCAGCGAGACAAGCCCCGCCGGGAGGAACAGCACCAGCCCCATGATGAGAAGACCGTAGATGAGCTGGAAATATTGCGGGGTCGTGAAACCGATCAGATTGTAGACGCCATACAGGATCAGGACGCCGATGATCGGACCGGAGATCGTCGCGACACCCCCGAACAGCGCGAAGACGATCGCGAAGATGCTGAAATCGCCGCTGAAGACGTTGTCGGGATAGAATACGGAGACGTACCAGGCGTAGATGCCGCCAGCGAGACCGGCCACGAGCGCGGACGCCAGCCAGGCTGCGATGCGCATCTTGACGACATTGACCCCGGACATCGACGCGCTCACGGCATCTTCGCGGACGGCCTGCAGCGCGAGCCCGAAACTCGAGTTCTTCAGGAAGACGACGCCGCCCACGGTCAACGCCAACACAGCCAGGGCGGCATAGTAGGCGTGCGACGGGTTGAACGTGCCTGTCAGCGACACGCCATATGGCCCCTTCGTGATGCCTTCCAATGCCGGATTGGCAACGAGATGCAACACGGCCAGTGACGCAGCGAGATTGGCAATGGCAAAATAGGCGCCGGACAGCCGCAACAACGGCGTCAGCAGCAGGCCGAGCAGGATGCCGACCAGCCCCGCTGCCAGCACCGCCACGATGGCCGGCGACTGGTAGTGCATCACCAACACCGCAAATCCATAAGCACCGGCCCCGAAGAAGCCAACGTAACCGAAGGGCAGATAGCCGGTGAATCCGTAGATGATGTTCACGCCCTGAGCGAGGATCAGGAACGTGACGAAATTGAACAGCAGCAGATGGTTCTGGTAAATTCCGGGCAGAACCGCAAACACGACGATCAGCGGCACCAGAATAAACAGCACGTGCTTGACGGCATTAGGCAACGCGCACCCGCCTTCCAAGCAGGCCGCTCGGACGTAGCAAGAGGATAAGGATCAGCAGCACATAGGGCAAAAGGTCGGCCCATGAGCTGAGATAGGTCTGCACCAGCATGTAGAAGACGCCATAGACGACACCACCGAGGGCCGTGCCGAGCGGATTGCCGAGCGACCCCAGCACGACGATCGCAAACGACGTTACCGTCGCGTCGGCACCGAAGGCCGGCGTGATCGAGCCGAACATGAAAGGCGCAAACACGCCCGCAACCGCAGCAAGACCGAGCCCAACTCCGAAGGCAGCTGCCGAGACACGATCGACGTCGATGCCCGAGGCCAGCGCCTCGTCGCGTCGCGACATCACGGCGCGCGTCAAGGTGCCGAGCCGCGTGCGATAGAGATAAACGTAGACGAGACCAATCGCGACCAGGCTGGTGCCGGCCGCGATCACCCAAGGCGCAGGAAATCCCTGACCGAAAATCCGGATGGGACCGCTGGCCTCCGGCTTGCCGCCAAACAGCTGTACCTTGATGGTCGAGAAGACTGTGCCGAGCAGCCGGCTCTGGATCGAACGCTCACTGGTGCCGGCGAAGATCGTGGTGATGGCTTCGACCACCTGCGACAGGCCGAAGAACAGGATGATGGACAGCATCTCGGGATTTGCGGATCCCTGCAGCCGCGGCACCAGCACCCAATAGAGCAACGTGCCGACCAGGAGAAATATTACGAACGCCAGAGGCACCGCGAACAGCGGGTCGATGCCGGCCAGGCTGACGACACCCAGCGCGACGAAAGCCCCCAGCATCAAGACGTCGCCATGCGCAAGATTGACGATGCGCATGACGCCGAAAACGAGATTGAGGCCGATCCCGACCAGGCTGAAATACAGCCCAAACAGGACGCCGGCGACCAACGCGTAGGTCAACATCGGGAGCCGGCTCCCTGTCTCCGCGCAGCAAGGTTCCGTGTCATGGACGCGGATAGACCGGCTTTCCAGTCGCCGTCTCGTGAGGATAGATCGAGATGAACTTGATATGCCCGTGATCGTTGAGCTCGAGCTGACCAAGCGGCGTCAGCTCTCCGATCTGGCCACCCATCTCGTCGAGCGCGAACGTCCCGTCCAGCGTTTTGAGCTGATTGGACAGGCTGAAGGCCGCTTTGCGCAGTTCCAGCTGATCGAGGCTGGTCGCGACCGACAGGGTCTTTTCGATCACGAGAGCCGTCGTGTATCCGGCGACTGAGTTGAAGCCGAACTCGACCTTGCCGTCGGAATACTTCTTGTCCCAGGCCGCTTTGTACTCGTCCATGTTCATCCCGAAGTTGACGGGATATTTCAGCTCCTGGGGCGGAACGTAGGTAAAGACGTGTTCGAGCCCCTTCTCGCCGACGTTCTTTTCGAGCAGCTCGGTTTCCAGACCCGCATAGATCGAGAACAGCATCTTGAAGTTGACGCCGACGTCCTGGACGTTGCGGAGGAATGCGATGTCGTTCGGCGCATACCCGAAGTGAATCACCGCGTCCGGATTCGTATTGGCAATGTTGTTGATGATCACGGTGTAGTTGGTCGTCTCGGTCGGAACGCCCTGATCGTAGACGATCTCGATCGGCGCCCCCGATTCCTTGACGAACTTGCGGAAGGCATTCGCTTGCGTGCCCGTGAACTCGTTGGTCGCGTAGAGAATCGCGATCTTCTTGATGCCGAGGCCGGGTCCGTCATGCGAGACGAAATCGGCGACCGGCTTCGGCCAAATGGTCGACACAGGGTCGGCCATCAGGGCGATGTACGGATTGTCCTTGGAGAAGAAACTGGCGCCGGTGCCGGTCTGGTCGAACAGGAACATCTTGTGGTCGCGGGCAATAGCAACGGCAGGCGCCGTCAGCACCGAACCGGAATCGGCGACCAGAAGGTCGACCTTATCCTGGGTGATCAGCTGATTATACAATGTGGCCGCGGTCGCTGTGTTGCTCTGGTCGTCATAGGCAACGAGCTTGATCGGGACCTTCTTGTCGAACGCCTTCACGTAGACGCCACCCTCGGCGTTCTTCTGTTCGACCCACAGCTTCAGTCCGTAGTGGACCGGCATCGAGATGGAAGCATAGCGCCCGCTCGACGCGTAGAGCGTTCCGATCTTGATCTCGGCAGGGGCGTCCGCAGCAAGGGCCGGCGCAGCGAAGGTCAGACCTGCAACCAGCGCAACGCCTACAGTTCTCAACATGGAATTCTCCCGATCTCTTCTTGTCTCACGCCAATGTACCGTGCGGCCCTACTGGCACACAAGCACGCCAACCGCAATTGTGCGCATGGTGGAATACATGGCTTGCAGTGCTCTGTGCTGGACCGTTGACGTTCGATAGTCAATTGGCGCATCAAGATTGAAACGGGCGAGCATGAAGTTCTCGCCTCTGGGAGGAGCTGCCGACATGGCCGAACCGCAGCGCGCGCGACCGAAACCGACGCCGGAAACCCAGCATTTCTGGGACGGCACGAAAGCGGGCGAATTGCGCCTGCAACGCTGCGATGCATGCGCGCATGTCTATTTCCCGCCGCGCCCGTTCTGTCCGTCCTGCGCCTCGCGCAAGGTCAGCATCTTCAAGGCGAGCGGCAAGGGTTTTCTCTACAGCTACGTGATCAACCACCGCCCCGCTGCGCCCGGGTTCACGCCGCCTTATGCGATCGCGGTGGTCGAGCTGACCGAGGGGCCGCGGATGATGAGCAACATCATCGACTGCCCGCAAACCCCCGAGGCGCTCGAGCTCGACATGAAGCTCGAGGTCGCCTTCGAGGCGCTCGACGACAAGATCACCCTCCCCGTGTTCCGCCCGGCGAAGGGGTAAGTCATGCGCAAGAACCAGGTTGCCGTCGTCGGCGCGGCCGAGACCACCGAGCTCGGCGTCATCCCCAACGTGTCGCAGCTCCAGCTTCACGCGGATGCGGCACTCAATGCCATCGCGGATGCCGGGCTGAAGCTGTCCGACATCGACGGCTTTGCCACTGCCGTCGAGACGCCGCAGCAGGTCTGCCACTATCTCGGCATCAAGCCGACCTGGGTGGACGGCACCTCGGTCGGCGGCTGCTCCTTCATGTTGCACGTTCGCCATGCTGCGGCGGCGATCGAGGCCGGCCTGTGCAAGACGGTGCTGATCACGCATGCCGAGAGCGGCAAGTCGATGATCGGCAAGGCGCCGCGCTCGATCCCCGCCGACAGTCTGCAAGGCCAGTTCGAGGCGCCCTACGGAGTTTATGGTCCGCCCAGCATGTTCCCGATCCCGGTGCTGCGCTTCATGAAGACCTACGGCATCACGCACGAGCAGCTCGCCTCGGTCGCGGTGGTACAGCGCGAATGGGCGGCAAAAAATCCGCGGGCGATGATGAAGGACCCGATCACGGTCGCCGACGTCCTCAACTCGCGCATGATCGCCTATCCGCTCCGCCTCTTGCAGTGCTGCCTCGTCACCGATGGCGGCGGCGCCCTGATCTTGACCTCGGCCGACCGGGCCAAGGATTTTCCGCGCAAGCCTGTCTACATCATGGGCACCGGCGAGAGCGTCGAGACGCCGATGGTCAGCCAGATGGAAACGTTCAACTCCTCGCGCGCGTTCAAGACCGCGGGGCCGCTCGCCTTCAAGGAAGCCGGCATCGCCCACAGGGATGTCGACCATCTCATGATCTACGACGCCTTTGCGCATCTGCCGCTGTTTGGCCTCGGCGACCTCGGCTTCATGCCGCATGAAGAGACCGGCAAATTCATCGCGGACGGCAACACGCGGCCGAGCGGCAAGCTGCCGCTCAACACCAATGGCGGCGGGCTGAGCTACATGCATTCCGGCATGTACGGCATGTACGCGCTCCAGGAGAGCGTGCGCCAGATGCGCGGCATCGCGCCGGCACAGGTACCGAACGCGAAGATTTCAGTGTGCCACGGCGTCGGCGGCATGTTCGCCGCGAGTGGCACGATCGTGTTTACGAACGAGAGGTAATCCACATGACAAAATCACTGCTAGACAAGGTCATCATCGTCACCGGCGCAGGCCGCGGCATCGGACGCGAGATCGCGCTGCTCTGCGCGGCGGAAGGCGCCAAGGTCGTCGTCAACGATCCCGGTGCGGCCGCTGACGGCGCCGGTTCAAGCGCGTCGCCCGCCGAGGAAGTGGTCGAGGAGATCAAGAAGCGCGGCGGCATCGCCGTCCCCAATTTCGAAAGCGTCGCGGAAGCCGTTCCTGCCAGCAAGATCGTGAAGACTGCGACCGATCATTTCGGCCGACTCGACGGCGTTGTCAACAATGCCGGCATCTTGCGCGACATGATCTTCCACAAGATGAGCGTGGAAGCGTTCGAAGCCGTCATCAAGGTTCATCTGATGGGCTCGTTCTACGTCTCGCACGCAGCGGCACGGCTGTTCCGCGAGCAGGAGTCTGGCTCCTTCGTTCATTTCACCTCGACCTCGGGCCTGATCGGCAATTTTGGCCAGGCCAACTACGCCGCGGCCAAGCTCGGCATCATCGGCCTGTCCAAATCCATTGCGCTCGACATGGGCCGCTTCAACGTCCGTTCGAACTGCGTCTCGCCGTTCGCCTGGACCCGCATGATCGGCACCATCCCGACCGAAACCGAGGCCGAGAAGGCGCGCGTCGAGAAGATCAAGCAGATGGGTCCGGAGAAGATCGCGCCGATCTGCGCCTATCTGCTCTCCGACGCCGCCAAGGACGTCTCGGGCCAGATCTTCGGCGCGCGCATGAACGAGCTGTTCCTGTTCAGCCAGAACCGCCCGCTGCGCTCGGTTCATCGCAGCGAAGGCTGGACGCCGCAGTCGATCGCGGAACACGGCATGCCGGCGCTGAAGGGCTCGTTCTACAAGCTCGACCGCTCCGCCGACATCTTCCCGTGGGATCCGGTTTGAGGTTGCGCGAACGGTGAGCGGCGAATAGGAGTTCTACTCGCCACTCGCCCTATCCCGTATTCCTCAACCCCGCCGAGATGCCGTTGATCGTCAGCTGAATTCCGCGGAGCACCTGCTCATCCGGGTTCTGCGCGCGATGCGCCTTCAGCAGCTCGACCTGCACGTGGTTGAGCGGGTCGAGATAGGGGAAGCGATGGCGTACGGAGCGTTCGAGCAGCGGGTTGCCTTGCAGCAGGCGGTCCTGCCCCATGATATCGAGCAGCGTCTCGATGCAGGAATGCCATTCGCGGCGGATGCGGCCGAAGATCTTTTCGCGCAGGCCCTCGTCCGGCACCAGTTCGGCATAGCGCGAGGCGATCGCGATCGAGCTCTTCGCGAGCACCATGTCCATGTTCGACAGCAGCATGCGGAAGAACGGCCATTCCTTGTAGAGCTCTTTCAGGAACGGCATGCCCTTGTCGGGGTGCTCGGCGATCCATTGCTCGACCGCGCTGCCGAAGCCGTACCAGCCCGGCAGCATCAAGCGGCATTGCGCCCAGGAGAACACCCAGGGGATCGCGCGCAGATCCTCGATCGCGCGGGTCTTCTTGCGCGAGGCCGGGCGGCTGCCGATGTTGAGCGTCGCGATCTCGTTGATGACGGTCGAGGCCCAGAAATAATCGACGAAGCCATCGGTCTCGTAAACCAGGCCGCGATAGGCTTTGAAGGCCAGATTTGAGAGCTCGTCCATTGCAGTGAGATATTCGCGGCGGGGCGCGCTCTGGCTCGGCTGCAACAGGCTCGCATCCAGCGTCGCCGCCGCCAGGATTTCGAGGTTGTTGCGGCCGACTTCCGCGTTGGAATATTTCGACGTGATGATCTCGCCCTGCTCGGTGATGCGGATCTGGCCGTTCACCGCGCCGCCCGGCTGCGCGACGATGGCGTCATAGCTCGGACCGCCGCCGCGGCCGACCGAGCCGCCGCGGCCGTGGAACAGGCGCAGGCGCACGCCGTGGCGCTCGAACACGTCGACGAGGCCGATCTCGGCTTTGTAGAGCTCCCAGCCCGACGTGACGAAGCCGCCGTCCTTGTTCGAGTCGGAATAGCCGAGCATCACTTCCTGCACGCTGCCGCGGCTGTCGACGAGCCGGCGGTAATCGTGCAGCGAGAGCATGCGATCCATGATCGCGGAAGACGCCTGCAAATCCTCGATGGTCTCGAACAACGGCACGACATTTATCGCGCTGCGCCCGGAAGGATGGACGAGGCCGACCTCCTTCAGCAGCACCGCGACCTCGAGCATGTCAGACATTCCCGTGCACATCGAGATGATGCACTGGGGAATGGCGTCGGAGCCGAACATCGCATGCGCTTCCGCCGCGGCATGGAAGACGTTGAGCTCGCCCATCGTCTCGTCACTGTACTTGACAAACGGCGAGACCAGCGCACGCGTTGAGCGCAATTCGTTGGTGAGCAGCGAGATGCGCGCCTCCTCGCCGAGCGCGAGATAGGACATGCCGGGGTTCGCGGCGTCCATCAGCTCGGCGATGGTGCGTTCGTGCACCGCCGAGTTCTGGCGGATGTCGAGCCGCGCCAGATGGAAGCCGAAGCAATCCACCGCACGCCGCAACAGCCGCAGCCGGCCGCGGGCGATGACGCGGGCGTTGTTGGAGATCAACGAGCGATGCAGCACGTCGAGATCGGCTTGCAACTCCCTGACGCTCCCATAGGGCGCGCCCTTGCCGACCGGCCGCCGCGTGATCTCGACCTGAAGCTTTTCCGCAGTCGCCGTCAGACGTGCATAGATGCCGGAGACCGCGAGCCGATAGGGCTCGCCGCTCCGATGCGGCGAGGTGTCGGGTGAGCGCTCCGCCAGTGTGCGCAGCTCTTCCGAGACGTCGGCGAGATGGGCGGCGATCGACAACTCCGAGCCGAGCACGTGCAGCTCTTCCAGATAGAACTGCATCACCCGGCTCGACTGCAGCCGCAGCGTTCCGCGCATCACGTCGGCAGTGACGAAGGGATTGCCGTCGCGGTCACCGCCGATCCAGCTTCCCATCCTTAAGAAAGAGGCGAGCTCGCTCGCAGCCGCCTCGCCGCCTTCTTCCAGCCGGTCTTCCAGCGTATTGACCAGCCGCGGCACCTCGCGCAGGAAGGTGTAATCATAGAACGACAGGCCGTTGGCGACCTCGTCGAGCACGGTGAGCTTGGTCCGGCGCAACAGATTGGTCTGCCACAGCGTCAGCACTTCGCGGCGGAGCTGCTCGTCACTGGCGTCGACCTCGTCTGCGGTCAAGGTGACGCGCTCGCGGCGGTCGAGCAGGGCCGCGACCTCCATCTCGCGGTCCATGGTGCTCTTGCGGCGAACTTCGGTCGGGTGCGCGGTCAGAACCGGGCTGACGAGCGCGCTCTTGAAGAAATTGCGCAGCATATCGGTACCGATCCCTGCGCCCTTGGCCTTGCCCAGTGTCTCTGCCAACACGCCGGAGCCGCCGCCCTTGCCGGCTCGCATCTGGCGGATGTTGTTCTGGTCCTCGGCAATGTTGGCGAGGTGGGAGAAATAGCTGAAGGCGCGGACGATCCGCACCGTCTCGGAGGTCGACATGCTGTCGAGGATCTGCTCGAGCTCGCGGCGGGCAATCCGGTCCTCGTCGCGGTGAAACCGGATCGAGGTCTGCCGGATGCGCTCGACCAGGTCGAACACGTCGGCGCCCTCCTGGTCGCGCACGGTGTCGCCCAGGATACGCCCGAGCAGGCGGATGTCGTCCCGCAGCCGCGCATCCGCCTCCAGGGCCTGGACGTCCTCAGGGCGGTTGGAGCGCTGCTCAGCTGCGTCGGATGGTACGGTCTGGAGGGACATGGCTGGCTCCTTTTGTAGAGCTCCCAATGGCTCCCCGGCCTGCCGAGTGTGCAAGTTTTTTGCCGCAGCGCAAGATGAAGTTGGGGGCGGCGCACACAGGTCGTCCAGGGAAGCGCGCCAGCAAGCCTAGGCCGGCACGATCACCTTGCCGATCGGCCAGAGTGCGATGCCCGCGAGCTTGAGATGGGCCCATGCGAAGGGAATGCCGATGATCGTGATGGCGAAGATCACGGCCGTCAGGACATGGCCGAGCGCCAGCCACCAGCCGGCCAGCACGAACCAGATGATGTTGCCAATCACTCCGAGCGGGCCGGTGCCGATATCGCCCGCGCCGGTGACCTGGTCGCGACTGACCGCTCGCGAGCCGAACGGCAGCAGCGTGTAAATGGCGATGTTGAACGCCGCCCGTGCCCAGGGAAGGCCGATGATGGTGATGGCCATGATGACGGACGCCACCAGCCAGCCGAACGCCATCCAGGCGCCGCCGACAAGGATCCAGAGTACGTTGAGCAGGAGAGAAACTGGGGCCATAGGATGATCCGCGAGACAATGACGCCGTCTATATAGGATCGAAATCTGTCTCTGCTAAGACGGCTTCGTAGCCTACCGCCCCTCGAACTTCGCCTCGCGCTTCTCCATAAACGCCTTCATGCCTTCGGCCATGTCCTGGGTTTTAAACAGCGGCAGGAGCTGGAGATAGACGTGGTGGACGTGGTCATGGAAGTTTTCGTTGAGGCCCATTCGCATCATGCGCTTGGAGGCCTGGACCGCCAAAGGCGCGTTCGCGGCGATTTCACGGGCGATCGCGGTGGCGCGGTTCATCAGGTCGGCATCGGGTACGACCTCATTGGCGAGGCCCCATTCCAGACACTCGCGCGCGCTCAGCGTGCGGCCGGTAAAGATCAGCTCAGAGGCCTTGGCCCAGCCGAGCATGCGCGGCAACAGCCAGGTGCCGCCGGATTCCGGCACCACGCCGCGCTTGACGAAGGCGGCGGCGAGCTTTGAGGATTCCGCCATGATACGGATATCGCAGCCGAGCGCGGTATCCATGCCGTAGCCGGCCGCGCCGCCGTTGACGGCGCAGATGGTCGGCTTGTCCATCGCCTACAAGACTGTCGGCGGGGTGTTGCGGAGGTTGATCGTGGTCGGCGAGGACGCCGCACTCAGACCATTGCCGTCGCGCTCCTTGCGGAGATCAAGGCCGGCGCAGAACGCCCGTCCCTTGCCTGTGAGGATCACGACGCGAACGTTCTTGTCCTCATTCGCCTCGGTCAGCAGCCGGGCGAGATCGTTCAGCATCGGGCCGGAGATCGTGTTCAAGCGCTCCGGCGCATTCAGCGTGATCGTCGCGATGTGGTCGGCGACCTCGTAGAGGACTTCGTTGGCAGCGTCGCTCATAAAAATGTCTCCTTGTCCCCTATCTCGTAGGGTGGGCAAAGGCGCGCTTGCGCCGTGCCCACGATCTGTGCCTTGTGACGGTTATCGTGGGCACGCTCCGCTTTGCCCACCCTACAGGTCCTCGTCGAATTGTTAGATCTTCCGCCCCGCCTGTTCCCAATAGGGATCGCGCAGGCGGCGCTTGAAAATCTTTCCGGAATCTTCGCGCGGCAGTCCGGTGCGTATCTCGATATGCTTGGGCACCTTGTAGTCGGCGAGCGAGGTCTTCAGGCGCGCGCGAACATCGGACGCATCGAGCGTGATGCCCGGTTGCGGCTCGACCACGGCCATCAGCGCCTCGCCGAACTCGGCATCGGGGATGCCGAACACGGCGCAATCATGCACGCCGGGCACGGCGTGCAGCACGGATTCGATCTCTGCCGGATAGATGTTGACGCCGCCTGATATCACCATGTCGCGCTTGCGGTCGCAGATGAAGACGTAGCCGTCTTCGTCGATATAGCCGACATCGCCGGAAGTGATAAAACCGTGGCGGTCGATCTCGGCGCGCTTCTCCGGCTTGTTGTGGTAGGTGAAGTCCGCCATGCCGGCCATGCGGGAATAGATCTCGCCGATTTCTCCCACTCCGAGCACGCGGCCGTCATCGCCGATGAAGCGCAATTGGGCGCCGGGGGAGATCTTGCCGACGGTGCCCGGCTTCTTCAGCGCGTCCTCGGAGGTCGCGAAGGTGACGGCGCTGGATTCGGTCGAGCCGTAAAACTCGTAGATCACCGGCCCCCACCATTCGATCATGGCGCGCTTGACGTCCGCCGGACAGGGGGCGGCTGCGTGGATGATATGGCGGAGCGAGGAGACGTCGTACTTCTTGCGGACGGCATCCGGCAGCTTCATCAGGCGGATGAACATGGTCGGCACCATGAAGATGGTGTCGATCTCAAAGCGCTCGATCAGTTGCAGAAACTCTTCCGCCTCGAAGCGCGGCATCAGCACCAGCGCGCCGCCGAGTTTCCCTGCGCGGACGCCGAACGAGTTCGGCGCGGAGTGATAGAGCGGACCCGGCAAAATCGCGCGGGCGCCCGGCTTCAGCCCATAGATCATCGCGCGCATGCGCTCGCCGGCGGCCTGCTGCTCCGGCGTCGGCGCATTGCGGCGTACGCCCTTGGGGTGGCCGGTGGTGCCGGACGTGTAGATCATGTTCATGGGCTGTGGAACGACCGGGCCTTCATAAGGCTGCTGTTGCGCGAGCCAGGACTCGAAATCGATCGCGAAGTCCGGGGCCACCAGATGATCCGGGTCGATCATATAGCTGGACAGGATCTCCGGCGGCGTCGGCACGCTGAGCACGATGACGCCTTCCGGAATGACGTCGCGCAAGGCGTGCAGCATGTCGGCGTGCCCGATCAAGACGGACGTACCGGTATCGCCGAGGATGTAGTTGATCTCCTCCGGCTTGAAATGCCAGTTAATCGGCACGCCATAGGCCCCGAGCCGCATTGCGGCGTAGGCAGCTTCCAGGAAGGCGATGTCGTTGCGCATCAGCATGCAGACGCAATCGCCCTGTTTGACGCCGATTTTGGCGAGGCCCGAAGCGATGCGGTCGGCGCGATTGGCGACCTCGGCATGGGCACGACGGCGATCGCCGGAGACGATGCCGAGAAACTCTGACGTTTCGCTCATTTGTTTTTCTTTGTTGTTAGTGGTTGTCATTCCGGGGCGATACGAAGCATCGAGCCCGGAATCCATTTCACAGCGGACAATGAGGCGCGATGGATTCCGGGCCTGCGCCTACGGCGCATCCCGGAATGACGGACTCAGTCCGCATACTTCGCTGCGCGCTTCTCCAGATTGGAACGCACCGCTTCGGTCTGGTTCGCGCTGCCGATCAGCTCCTGTTGCTCGACGGATTCGGCAAGCAGCGCGGGGCCCGGATCGACCGAGAGATTGTTGAGGAGGCGCTTGGCAGCGCGGACCGCATCAGGGCTCTTGCCGGCGATCTCGCGCGCGACTTCGAGCGCTGTGGCGCGCGGATCATCACAGATGCGCGTGGCGAGCCCGTAGGTCATCGCTTCCTGCGCGGAGAAGATGCGGCCGGTGTAGGTGAGATCGCGCAGGATATCATCGCGCACGAGCGAGGCCAGGATCGGCGTGCCCGCCATGTCAGGCACGAGGCCCCATTTGATTTCCATGATCGACATCCGCGCATCGGGCGTCAGAAAGCGCATGTCAGCGCCGAGCGCGAGCTGAAACCCGCCGCCAAACGCGACACCCTGGATCGCGGCAATTACCGGAACCGGAAGCTGGCGCCATCCCCACACCGCCTGCTGCGGAAAGTTCGCCTGGCCATGCGTACGCGCGGTGAGGTCGCGATTTTCGCCACCCGGAATTCCGTTGCCGCCCTTCTCCTTCATGGCGGCAAAACGCCCCATGTCGAGACCGGCGCAGAAAGCGCGCCCTTCGCCGGACAACACGACGACGCGCACGCTTTTTTCCCGTGAAAGCCGCTCGGTTGCCGCAACAAGGGCCTCGAACATGGCCTGATCGAGCGCATTCATCTTGTCTGCGCGCACCAGGCGCACGTCGGCGACGCCTTCCGAGATCGAGATCGAGACGCGCTCTTCCATGGATGAATTCTCCCCTGTTCTTGTTCGGTGCCGCTTTACAGAAAGACGGCGGCCGGATTTAGTCAATCGACCAATTAACTGACAATCCGTACGGGAGAAACAGCCATGTTCAAGGAAAATCTTCTGGCTGGACGGCGCATTCTCGTAACCGGCGGCGGGACCGGGCTTGGCAAGTCGATGGCGGCGCGCTTTCTCCAGCTCGGCGCCGAGGTGCACATCTGTGGCCGGCGCAAGATCGTCTGCGACGAGACTGCGACCGAGCTGATGGCTGAGTATGGCGGCCGCGTCACCAGCCACGGCGTCGACATCCGCAATGCGCTTGCGGTCGAAGAGATGATCGAGAACATCTTTCGCGATGCGCCGCTGACCGATCTCATCAACAACGCCGCGGGCAACTTCATCTCACGGTCAGAAGAACTCTCGCCGCGCGGCTTCGATGCCGTTGCCAACATCGTCATGCACGGCACGTTCTATATGACGCATGCGGTCGGCAAGCGCTGGATCGCCTTGAAGCAGCCCGGCAACGTCGTGTCGATCACCGTGACCTGGGTGCGCAATGGCTCGCCTTACGTGGTGCCGTCGGCGATGAGCAAGTCTGCGATCCATGCCATGACGATGTCGCTCGCCACCGAATGGGGCCGATACGGCATCCGCCTCAATACGATCGCGCCGGGTGAGATCCCGACCGAAGGCATGAGCAAGCGTATCAAGCCGGGCGATGAGGCCGGTGCGCGCACCAAGGCGATGAACCCGATGGGCCGCGTCGGCACCATGGAAGAATTGCAGAACCTCGCAGTGTTTCTGATTTCCGGCGGCTGCGACTGGATCACCGGCGAGACCATTGCCATGGACGGCGCGCAGGCACTCGCAATGGGCGGCAATTTCTACCAGCTCCGCGACTGGAGTGACGACGACTGGAAAACCGCACGCGAGAGCATCATGGCGCAGAACGAGAAGGACCGGGCGAAGCGGGGGTAGCGCTCTCTGCCGTATTGTCTTTGCCCGCGGATGACGCCACACTCCGCGGCATAAAAAACGCGGCATAAAAACCAGGCACCACGGGAGAAACATGTCCGGATCACCGAAACTGGCGAATCTCGCCGACATGGTGCGCGAGCGCGCCAAGAGCCGCGGCAACGCCACCGCCTATGAGTTCGAGGGCCGCGTCACCAGCTTTGCCGAGTTCAACGTCAAGACCAACAAGGTCGCGAACGCGCTGATCGCGCTGGGCGTGAAGAAGGGCGACCGGATCGCCTATCTCGGCAAGAACAGCGATCTTTATTTCGAGCTGCTGATGGGCGCGATGAAGGCCGGCGTGGTGATGGCGCCGGTGAACTGGCGGCTGGCAGGCCCCGAGGTTGCCTTCATCGTGGGCGACTGCAAGGCGCCGGTGCTATTCGCAGGGCCGGAGTTCATCACCCAGGTTCGCCAGATCAGGGATCAGATTCCGGGCGTGCGTACCGTCATCGCCACCGAAGGCGGCGCGCCGGAATGGCAGGATTTTATTGCATGGCGCGATGCGCAGAGCGGCGATGATCCAAAAGTTCAGATCAACACCGGGGACATCGCGATCCAGCTCTACACGTCGGGCACCACGGGCAAGCCGAAAGGCGCGATGCTGTCGCATGCAAACTTCCTCAATCTGGTGCAAACAGGCAATGCTGAGGACAAGCCGGAATGGAACCGGTGGTCGACCAACGACGTGTCGCTGGTCGCGATGCCGATCTTCCATATCGGCGGCTCCGGCTGGGGCGTCATGGGCCTCTATCACGGCGCCCGCGGCGTGATCGCGCGCGAGTTTGATCCGACCAAGGTGCTGGATTTCTTCGAGCAGTCCGGAATCACAAAGCTGTTCATGGTGCCGGCGGCGATGCAGTTCGTGGTGCGGCAGCCCCGCGCGAAGACGGTCGATTTTTCGCGGCTGAAGTACATGCTGTATGGTGCTTCCCCAATTCCGGCGGCGCTGCTGAAGGAGTGCATCGAAATCTTCAAATGCGGCTTCGTGCAGATGTACGGCATGACCGAGACCACCGGCACCATCGTCGCGCTCCCGCCGGAGGACCACGTCGAAGGACTCGAGCGGATGCGCTCGGCCGGCAAGGCGCTGCCGGGCGTCGAGATCGCCATCCTCGACGCCGACGGCAAGCCGTTGCCGCCGCGCGAGGTCGGCGAAATCGCGACGCGCTCAGGCTCCAACATGGCCGGCTACTGGAATTTGCCGGAAGCGACCGCCTCGACGCTGCGCGGCGACGGCTGGCTGCGCACCGGCGATGCCGGCTACATGGATGAGGACGGCTACCTCTACATCCACGACCGCATCAAGGACATGATCATCTCCGGCGGCGAGAACATCTATCCCGCCGAAGTCGAGAGCGCGCTGTGCGATCATCCTGACGTGGCGGAAGCCGCCGTGATCGGCATCCCCGACGACAAATGGGGCGAAGCGGTGAAGGCCGTCGTGGTGATGAAGCCGGGCAAAGAGGCGACCGCCACCGACATCATCAACTTCACCCGCGAGCGCATCGCAGGCTTCAAAACGCCGAAGAGCGTGGAGTTCTTGCCAGCGCTGCCGCGCAATCCGTCGGGCAAGATTTTACGGCGGCAGCTGCGCGAGCCGTATTGGGCGGGGAAGGATCGGCGGGTCAATTAACGGGCGGTCCCGTAGGGTGGGCAAAGGCGCGGAGCGCCGTGCCCACCATTCTTCTCCGTCTGCGAGAAGTCGTGGGCACGCTCCGCTTTGCCTACCCTACTGCACCGGTGGGCTTTAATGCTTCCCCGGCCCCATATAGCCGAACAGGAACCCTGCCACCTTGCGCATCTGGATCTCCTCGCTGCCTTCTGTGATCCGGTAGCGGCGGTGGTGGCGATAGATGTGCTCGAACGGCTTGTGGCGTGAATAGCCCATGCCGCCGTGGACCTGCATGGCGCGATCGGCGGATTCGCAGCAGAGGCGGTTTGCCCAGTAGTTGCACATCGAAACACGATCGGACAGCGTGCGCTCGATCTGCTCCTCGTTGAGCTGGTCCATTTCCCAGGCGGTCTTGCGGATCAGAAGACGCAGCATCTCGGCTTGTGTGGCCAGCTCCACCAGCGGGAACTGGATCGCCTGATTCTCGGCGAGCGCCCGGCCGAACGGCTTTCGTTCGCGCGCATATTTGACGCTTTCATTGATGCAGTAGACGGCCGCGCCGAGCGAGCTCGCAGCCTGCCGGATTCGGTTCTGGTGCACGAAGCATTGCGCCAAGGACAGGCCGCGGCCGACTTCGCCGAACTGTGCATCTTCCGGCACGAACACGTCCGTAAAACTGACGCGGGGATGATCGGTCGGCATGTTGAAAGTCCACATGTACTCCTCGACCTTCACGCCGTGGCTCTTGGCCGGCACCAGGAAGCAGGTGATGCCGCGGGCATCGCCGTCACTGCCCGACGTGCGCGCGAACAGCGCGCAATGCGTGGCGACGTGCATGCCGGTGGTCCACATCTTCTCGCCGTTGATGATCCAGCCCTTGACGTTGTCGCGGGTCGTCGGCACCGCGCGCGTCTCCATGTGGGTGGCGTCCGAGCCGTGATGCGGCTCGGTGAGGCCGAAGGTGATGCGGTACTTGCCCTTGATCGAGCCGTCGATCATCGCCTTCTGGTCGTCGCGGCCGTAGCGATCGAGCATGGTGACGACGGGGAAATTGCCGACGACGGAGTGCTCGTTCTGGAGGTCGTTGTGCAGGCCAAGCCCCTTCGCCGCAAAATGCTCGCGGATCACGGCCATCCAGAGGTTGGAACCGTCCTTGCCGCCATATTGCTTCGACACCGGAAAGCGCAAATGGCCGGCGGCATCCGCAAGATCCTTTGCCTTGCGCAACAGCGCTTCCCATTCGTGACGCGGCAGGCCGCCATTCTCGAAATCGGTACGCGCCCATTCGCGGCGATGATCGAAGAACCGAATGTTATCGTCAGCCGCTTCCAACGGCTTGATCTCGCGTTCGATGAAACGGTCGAGCTCTCCCAGATAGGCGACGAGATCGGCAGGCAATGAGAAATCCACGGTTCTCTCCCGGATTGATTTTATCGTTTTGCGTTAAGGCGCTAGGCGCATCTTTGCTTCGCGCGATTAAGGTGAGAAGAGCGCGCGCAAGTCAAGCAAAGCGAGGCGTGTGAGAGGCGCAAGGCGCGCCCGCGCAATTCGATGGTGCTCCGGCGCTGGCAAGCGGTAGTATGACGCCAATATTCCTTCGGAAGAAAATGCGGGAGCGTGCGATGGAGCTGAAATTCTCAAAGGTGGAACGCAAGGGACCGATCACGATCATTACGCTGTCGCGGCCCGAGGTCTACAACGCGCTGCATATCGACGCGCATTTCGAGCTCAACAAGGTGTTTGACGATTTCTCCTCCGATCCCGAGCAATGGGTGGCCGTCGTCACAGGCGCCGGCGACAAGGCATTCTGCGCCGGCAATGATCTGAAGTGGCAGGCGGCCGGAGGAAAACGCGGCTGGGACAAGGGCGGCTTCGCCGGCCTCACTGCGCGATTCGACTGCGACAAGCCGATCATCGCCGCGGTCAACGGCGTCGCCATGGGCGGCGGCTTCGAGATCGCGCTCGCCTGCGACCTCATCATCGCCTCCGAGAATGCCACCTTCGCCCTGCCCGAGCCGCACGTTGGCCTTGCCGCACTCGCCGGCGGCCTGCACCGCCTGCCGCGGCAGATCGGATTGAAGCGTGCCATGGGCATGATCCTCACCGCGCGTCATGTCAGCGCCAAGGAGGGTTTTGAGCTCGGCTTCGTCAACGAGGTGGTGCCGCAGGGCGATGCGCTCGCCGGCGCGCTGCGCTGGGCAGAGATGATCACCAAGAACTCGCCGATGTCGATCCGGGCGTCCAAGCAGACCATCCGGAAGGGGCTCGCCGTATCGCTGGAGCAGGCGATCGAGGAGCAGCGCGAATACCCGGCGGTGAAGGCGATGGTGGCCTCGCAGGACTACATCGAGGGCCCGAAGGCGTTCTCGGAGAAGCGGCCGCCGAAATGGGTGGGGAAGTAAGGCAGTCTCTCCGCCGTCATTGCGAGCGGAGCGAAGTAATCCAGATTCTTTCCGCGGCAGCAGTCTGGATTGCTTCGTCGCTGCGCTCCTCGCAATGACGGGGAGAGACCTACCCGCCTCGACCTAGCTCCCGCTTGTACGAAGCGTAATTCGGCTGATCCACGGCGAGCTTGTCCATCGTGGTCGCCCACAGATGCTCGGCAAGACCAGGCGTTGCAAGGTCCACCTCACCCTTCGCGATGCGCTCGGCGAGTGCGCGGTTGAGCGCCGTGACAGTGCCGTCCGTTCCGAGCAGCGCACGTAGCCTCTCCATTTCCTTCGCATCGCTCCCCTCCTCCTGCGTCAACTGCCGCGTAACGAGGTCGAGGATGTTGATCGCCACGCGCAGCTTAAAGGCCTGGTGACCAGAGATCAGCGGTGTGATGTCGTTGCGGAGAAAATCCGCGACCGCCTTGGTCAGCTCGATCGGTGTCGGTTCGTCCTGCATGCCTAACCTCCCCGCGGCGCGAGCAGCCGCAGCAGATCAATCTCCGTCTCGGACGCGCGGCGGCCAATCATGGCGCGCTCCATCGAATGATCGGGTCCCTCGCGGAACCGCTGCATCATACCGCCGCACATGATGCCCCAGCGCAGTGTCCCCATCACTTCCCAGAATTTGACGCGTGACGGATCGAACTTGCGGCCCGCGGCTTCATAGCCGGCAAACAGCTCGTCGCGCGAACCAAACCCACCGACAGGCTTGTCGATTTCGCCGAAGCGCCAGGAGTTGACGCAGACCCAGCCCAGATCCTCCATGGGATCGCCGAGATGGGCGAGCTCCCAGTCCAGCACGGCGCGGACGCCGTCGGCGCCGATGATGAGATTGCCATTTCGGAAGTCGCCATGCACCAGCGTGATCTCCGCCGAGGGGCCGGGATCGTGGTCGCGCAGCCAGCGCAGCGCCAGCTCGAACACGGGCTTTGGCCAATTCAGGCTGCGATAGTCGCGCTCGAACTCAGAGATCTCCTGGGTCCCAGTGCGACTGCGCAACTCGGGCAGTTTGTCCTGCGGCAGCCTGTGCAGGCCTGCAAGCACGCCGCCGATCTGCCGCGCAAGCAGTGGCCGCGCCGCCGCGAATTCGTCGTCGCGCAGGATCTTGCGCGCGATGGTTTCGCCCTCGACCCGCTGCATGATGAACCCGGTGCCGAGGCCCTCGTCCGGCTTCAGCACATGCATCACGCGCGGCGACGGCACACCGGCCTCGTAGGCGAGCTGCATCAGATGCGCTTCCGCGGCAAGACCCGCCGCGCGCGTCGGCGCCGCGCCATAGCCTTTCGGCGAGCGGCGCAGGATCGCACCGATCGGCCCGTCAGGATGCACGATGTCGAAGCGCCAGGTCTCCTGGCTGGCGCCACCCGAAAGCTTCGCCGCGCCGGCGACGCCGGTCGCACCGGGACACCAGCGCTGGACGCTACGGGAAAGCTCCGCCTCGATCATTTGCCTTTGAACTGCGCGGGCCGCTTCTCCAGGAATGCACCGACGCCCTCACGGAAGTCCTGCGTGTCGCCGGCGCGGATCTGGCATTGGAATTCAAGATTGAGCTGGTCCTCGAAGGAATTCTCGGGGCTGTCCCAATAGAGCTTGCGGATCAGCGACAGCGCGGTCGTCGGGCCGCTGGCGAGATCGCGCGCGAGCTTCATCGCCTCCTCCATCAGGACGCCGTCGTCATAAACGCGGTTGACGAGGCCCCATTCCAGCGCCTTCTCGGCCGGCAGGCGCTCGCCCATCAGCGACAATTCGACCGATCGCGCCTTGCCAATCAGGCGCGGCAGCAGCCAGGTCGAGCCGCAATCCGGCACGAGCCCGATGCGGCGGAAAGCCTGGAGGAAGTAGGAGGAACGCGCGCATAGAATCATGTCGCCGAGCAGCGCGAAGCTCATGCCGGCGCCGGCGGCCGGGCCGTTGACGGCGGTGACGATCGGGCAATGCAGATTGCGGATGCGGCGCAGGAACGGATGAAACCCGGTCTCGAGCGTCAGGCCGGCCTTGGTCTTCTTTGCCTGGTTGTTGCGGCCCTGAAGATTAGCTCCCGTGCAGAACGCCCGCCCGGCGCCGGTCAGCACGACGCAGCGCACCTCGTCTTTTTTCTCCTCGATCGCGTCGAGCGCGTCCGATAGGCCGCCCAGCATGTCCATGGAGACAGCGTTCATCACCTCCTGATGGTCGAGCCTGAGGATCGCGACCGAACCATCCAATTCGAGCGTGACGTGTTTGAACTGCATCGTTTCCTCGTCAGTTGCCGCCTGCATCAGTTTCGCAGACCGGAATTTGTTTGCCGGCGCGCATATTTGATTTTTGGCGCGGTCTTGTCCATGGTGGCGAAAGCATACCCCACCGCCATATCGCACGATCTTGCGCGCACCGGCTGACGCGCGGCATACCAAGAAACCTTGCCAAGAAACCTTGCCAAGAAACCTTGCCAAAAACAGGAAACGCGCCATGAACCTTTTTGACCTCACCGGCCGCGTCGCCGTGATCACCGGCGGCAATGGCGGTATCGGGCTCGGCATCGCGCAGGCGCTGGCCGGCCAGGGCTGCAACGTCTCGATCTGGGGCCGCAATGCTGACAAGAACAAGGCTGCTGCCGCGAGCATGGCGGGCCTCCCCGGCAAGGTCGACAGCCGCGTCTGCGACGTCACCGATCCGGCTTCGGTCAATGCCGCAATGAAAGCGACGCTCGACACCTTCGGCCGCGTCGACGGCTGCTTCGCCAATGCCGGCATCGGCGGCGGTGGCCGCAGGTCCTTCATCGAGCGCACCGAGGAAGAATGGCGCACGATGTTTGCGACCAACCTCGATGGCGTGTTCCACGCGTTCCAAACGGCCGCAAAGCACATGACGCAGCGCGCCGAAGCCGGCGACCCGTTCGGCCGGCTGGTGGCGACCTCGAGCCTCGCCTCGATCTTCGGCACCGCGCGCAACGAGCACTATGCGGCGACCAAGGCCGCGATCAACGCGCTGGTGCGCGCGCTCGGCGTCGAGCTGGCGCGCCACGGCGTCACCGCGAACGCGATCCTGCCCGGCTGGATCAAGAGCGACATGACAGCGGGCATCATGGCCAACGAGAAATTCGTCGCCAACGTGATGCCACGCATTCCAACGCGGCGCTTCGGCGAAGCCAGCGATTTCGGCGGCATCGCCGTGTATCTGATGAGCAAGGCGTCGTCGTATCACACCGCGGATACATTCGTGATCGACGGCGGCTATACCGCGTTTTGATCTTAGGTTCGTAGCCCGGATGGAGCGCAGCGCAATCCGGGACAACAAGAAGCAATAGACCCGGATTTCGCTGCGCTCCATCCGGGCTACAAATCATAATGAGGGGATAGACAAAATGTTTTCACACATCATGATCGGCACCAACGACCTCGACAAGGCCAAGTCGTTCTACGACAGTTTGCTGAACACGCTCGAGGTGCGGCCGGCGAAGGTCGATGGCCATCGCATTTTCTACTTCACCAAGACCGGCGTATTCTCGGTGTCGAAGCCGATCAACGGCGAGCCCGCGACATGCGCGAATGGCGGCACCATTGGCTTTGCCTGCAATTCGCCGGAGCAGGTCGATGCGTGGCACGCGGCTGGGATCGCCAGTGGCGGCAAGACTTGTGAGGATCCGCCCGGCGTGCGCCAGGGCCCGGCGGGCAAGCTCTATCTCGCCTATCTGCGCGATCTCGACGGCAACAAGATCTGCGCGATGCATCGGATGCCGAACTGAGCTAGCGGCATCCTCTGCAGCCTCTCGATTCAGTCATCGCTGTCTCTGGAATACTGGATCGCCCGGTCTCCGCCGGGCGATGACAGCGGAGAGTGTGGCGCGGGCGTGCCCAGCGCGCCCCTCCGTTCAAACAACATTTCAAACGCCCCCGCGAAATTCCATCGCATGGCATGGCTCGCGTGAGAAAATGCGCGCTCGCACTTTGCGCGCGCTGCGACTATTCTCCGGCCCAACACGGTCTCAGCGAAACGGGAGGAACAATGACAAAGCACGCCTATATTCCCCGCACCACCAACTACACGCTCAATCCGGGCGACGAGCTCAATGACCTCCGCATGTCGGATCAGGTCCGGCCGCTCTATGATCACGTCAGGAAGTTCATCCGCGACACCGTCGAGCCGATGTCGATCGAGTTCGCCAAGGCCGGCGAGAAAAAGGAAGATCGCTGGAGCTTCACTCCGAAGCAACTCGAGGTGCTCGAGGTCGCCAAGAACAAGGCCAAGAAGGAAGGCCTCTGGAACTTCTTCCTGCCTGATGACGAGACCGGCCAGGGCCTGAAGAATCTCGACTACGCCTATATTGCCTCCGAGCTCGGCAAGAGCCCGCTGGCGTCCGAAAGCATGAACTGCTCGGCGCCCGACACCGGTAACATGGAGGTGCTGGAGCGCGTCGGCACCAAGGAGCAGAAGGAGAAGTGGCTGAAGCCGCTGATGAACGGCGAGATCCGCTCGGCCTATGTCATGACCGAGCCGAACGTTGCCTCCTCCGATGCCAAGAACATCTCGACGAGCGCAAAGCTGGTCGGCGACGAATGGGTCATCAACGGCGAGAAGTATTACATCTCCGGCGTGGGCGATCCCCGCTGCAAGATTCTCATCGTGATGGTGAAGACCAATCCGGATGCGGCGCCGAGCAAGCAGCAGTCGCAGATCCTGGTGCCGCGCGACACGCCCGGCGTCGAGGTGCTCGGTCCGATGTACGTGTTCGGCCAGGACCACGCGCCGCGCGGTCACATGCACATGCGCTTCAACAATGTCCGCGTGCCCAAGGAGAACATGCTGCTCGGCGAGGGCCGCGGCTTCGAGATCTCGCAGCTCCGCCTTGGACCAGGCCGCATCCATCACTGCATGCGCACCATCGGCAAGGCCGAGAAGGCGCTCGATTTGATGGTGCAGCGTGGCCTCACCCGCGAAGCCTTTGGTAAGAAGATCGCCCATCTCGGCGGCAACATGCAGATCATCGCGCAGGCGCGCTGCGAGATCGAGGCGATGCGCCTGATGGTGCTGAAGGCCGCCAAGGCGATGGACGTGCTCGGCAACAAGGAAGCCCGCGTCTGGGTCTCCATGGTCAAGGCCATGGTGCCGGAGCGCGCCTGCAAGATCATCGACCAGTCGATCCAGATGCACGGCGCCACCGGCATCTCGCACTGGACGCCGCTTGCGGAGATGTACCAGGACGTCCGCCATCTGCGCTTTGCGGATGGTCCGGACGAGGTGCACTGGATGGTGGTCGGCCGCCACGAACTGAGCATGGCTTAAGTCGCCACGTGCCGTAGGGTGGGCAAACGTGCACTCTTCGCGCGCCATGCCCACCCTCGCGACTTCGAAGAGTGGTGGGCACGCTTCCGCCTTCGCTCCGCGAGCTACAGCGGACAAGCCGCTTTGCCCACCCTTGTACGAACTCTACAAGTTACGCAGTCTTCGCGGCCTCTAACTTGTCCTGCGTCTTGGTCTCGAAATCGCCGGCGTCGTGGCGTTCGTGGAGCTGGCTGGCGGGGTCGCCGGAGACGCGGTTGACCATGCGGCCGCGCTTCACCGCAGGGCGTTGCGCGATCTGGTCGGTCCAGCGCTGCACGTTCTTGTAGTCCTGCACCGACAGGAATTCGCCGGCGCCATAGACCAACCCCTTGGCGAGCGCGCCGTACCAGGGCCACACCGCCATATCGGCGATCGTGTACTCTTTGCCGGCAAGGTACTCGTTGTCGGCAAGCCGCCGGTCGAGCACGTCGAGTTGGCGCTTGACCTCCATCGCGAAGCGATCGATGGCGTATTCGATCTTGAACGGCGCGTAGGCGTAGAAATGGCCGAAGCCGCCACCAAGATAGGGCGCGCTGCCCATCTGCCAGAACAGCCAGGACATGGCGTCTGTCCGGGCCTTGATCTCCTTCGGCAGGAAGGCGCCGAACTTCTCGGCGAGGTAGAACAGGATCGAGCCGGATTCGAACACTCGTATCGGCTCAGGACCGGAACGGTCCATCAGCGCCGGGATTTTCGAGTTCGGATTGATGTCGACAAAGCCGCTGCCGAACTGGTCGCCATTGCCGATCTTGATCAGCCAGGCGTCGTATTCGGCGCCCTTGTGGCCGAGCGCCAGCAGCTCTTCCAGCATCACCGTAACCTTCACCCCGTTCGGCGTCGCCAGCGAATAGAGCTGGAAGGGATGCTTGCCGACCGGCAGCTCCTTGTCGTGGGTGGGCCCCGCAATCGGCCGGTTGATGTTGGCGAACTGGCCGCCGTTCTCCTTGTTCCAGGTCCAGACTTTCGGCGGCACGTAGGGGGTGTCGGTCATGCGGGGGCTCCGGCGGAAAGATGCGCCTGCATTAATTAGCCCGCGAACGGCCAATGGCAAGTCCTGCCGGCTCTGCGTCCGGCGCGGGCCTCACGCCGGTGTCATGCAACAGAGCCTGTCACCAGCCTGCGCGGCTGCGTCTCGGCCTCCGTCACGAAGCCATCGTAGCCCTTCGCAGCGACCTCATCGCAAATCCGGCGGTAGACGCCGACGCCGCCGATATAGGGCATGAAGATGCGCGGCTTGCCGGGGATGTTGGCGCCCATGTACCAGGAATTGGCCTGCGGATAGAGGGTGCCATGGGCGACCTCGTTGACATGCGCAACCCATTTTTCCTCGGCGTCCCTGCCCGCCTCCATCGCAGCGAAGTTTTGCTTGCGCATATGGACGAGGCAGTCAGCAATCCACTCGACATGCTGCTCGATCGACACGATCATGTTCGAGAGCACCGACGGGCTGCCTGGCCCGGTGATGATGAACAGGTTCGGAAAGCCGGCGCTCATCAGTCCGAGGTAGGTCTTTGGGCCTTCCGCCCATTTCTGGTTCAGCGTCTGCCCGCCGCGACCGCTGATATCGATTTTCGCGACCGATCCGGTCATGGCATCAAAACCCGTCGCCATCACCAGCGCGTCGACCTCGTGGTCCTTGCCGGCGACTCGCACCGCGTTCGCCGTAATCTCCTCGATCGGATGGGATTTGATGTCGACCAGCGAGACGTTCGGCCGGTTGAAAGTCGCAAAATAATCGGTGTCAATGCAGATGCGCTTGGTGCCGATCGGATGACTGTCCGGCTGGAGCAGCTTTGCGGTCTCGGGATCCCTCACGATCTCGGCGATCTTGCCGCGGACGAAATCGGCGGCCGTGTCGTTGGCGGTCCGGTCGAGGCCGAGATTGTTGTAAACGTACATGAAGGTGAGCCCTCCGGATATTTCTTGCGGAACGTTTCGCGCTCCTCGTCGGTCAGCGCGGCATTGCGGGCGGGAATTGAGAAATTCGCCGTGCGCTGAAACACCGTGAGATGCTTTGCCTGCCCGGCGATGACAGGCGCCGATTGGATGCCTGACGATCCTGTGCCGATCAGGCCGACGCGCAAGCCCGTGAAGTCGACGTCTTCATGCGGCCAGTTTCCGGTGTGGTAGACGGTGCCCTTGAAATTCTCGAGTCCTTTGATGTCCGGTTTGCGCGCATTCGAGAGGCAGCCGGTGGCGAGCACGACGAATTGCGCCTGAACCGTCCTGCCGTCGGAGATCGTGACCGACCATCTGTTCGCGCGTTCGTCGAACACGGCGCGCTCGACGCGGGTGTTGAACTGGATGTCGCGGCGCAGATCAAAACGATCGGCGACGTGATTGGCGTACTTCAAAATTTCAGGCTGCGGTGCGTAGCGCTCGCTCCAGTCCCATTCCTGCTGAATCTCTTCCGAGAACGAATACGAATATTGCATGCTCTCGACATCGCAGCGCGCGCCGGGATAGCGATTCCAGTACCAGGTGCCGCCGACGCCGCCGCCCTGCTCATACACTTGCGCCGAGAAGCCGAGCCCGCGCAGACGATGCAGCATGTACATGCCGGCAAAGCCCGCGCCGACGACGACCACATCGCAGGCCTCGGCGGCTTGGGCTTGACTCGCTTGCGCTGGCGACATCGGTTGGCGCTCCCTGATTGTTTTCTGTTGTTGTGAGCCAGCATTCTCTGACATCAGCGAAAGCGCAAGAGGCTTATCCGTAGCCCCTCTCCCGCTTATTTTGCGCGACGGAATGGCTCACCGCGCGACGTAACGCCTGCACGCAAGATGCGCGCGGGAATCCGGCATGGCATCGCAAATGACGATGGGCTAGCGTCGTCGAAGGCCGCCGGGAGAGGACCATGAAATCGCCGATCTGCGACATGCTGGGCATCGAGTTCCCGCTGCTCGCCTTCAGCCATTGCCGCGATGTGGTTGCTGCCGTCAGCCGCGCCGGCGGCTTTGGCGTGCTCGGTGCCACCGTGCATACGCCGGATACGCTCGAACGCGAGCTGAAATGGATCGACGACCACGTCGACGGCAAGCCCTATGGCATCGACGTGCTGATCCCCGAAAACATCTCGACATCAGGCGAGAAGGACGTCACCTGGAAGAGCCTGGAAGCGCGTGTGCCGCAGGAGCACCGCAGATACACAAGCGAGCTCCTGAAGAAGTACGACATCGAGTTGAGCACCACCGATGTGGCCGACAACCAGCCGCAGCCGTTCGACGCCGAGACCGCGCTGGAGCTACTAAAAGTCTCGTTCAATCATCCGATCCGGCTGATCGCGAACGCGCTGGGCGTGCCGCCGAAGGCCATGATCGAGATGGGCAGGAAACACAACGTGCCGGTGGCAGCCCTCGTCGGCGCCAAGGAGCACGCGTTGCGCCAGGTCGCAGCCGGTGTCGACATCCTCGTGGTGCAGGGCACCGAAGCCGGCGGCCATTGCGGCGAGGTCTCGACCATGGTGCTGGTGCCGGAGGTGATCAAGGCGATCAAACCGATCCGCGACGTGCCGGTGCTGGCAGCCGGCGGCATCATGACGGGCCGGCAGATGGCGGCCTGCATGGCGATGGGCGCGGCCGGCGCCTGGACCGGCTCGGTGTGGCTTGCCACCGTCGAGTCCGAGACCTCTGAGATCTTTCGCGAGAAGATGATCGCCGCGTCGTCCCGTGATGCAATCCGCTCGAAGGGCCGCACCGGAAAGCCGGCGCGACAGCTCCGTTCGGTCTGGACCGATGCCTGGGATCGCGCGCCGGAAAGCCCGGGTGCGCTGCCGATGCCGCTTCAGAGCATCATCAGCCGCGATGCCTTCAATTCGATCGACCGCGCGGCAGCCGCCGGCAACGCCAAAGCGCGCGATCTCGTCAGCTATTTCGTGGGCCAGGGCGTCGGCCTGATCGACAGCGTGAAGTCGGCCGGCGCCGTGGTGCAGGAGTTCAAGGAAGAGTTTGCCGAAGCCGTCGATCACATGAATGCGCTGGTGGCGGAGTAGAGGTATGTGCGGCCCATCCTTCGAGGCTCGCCGAGCGCCGCAAGCGTCGCTCGGCTCGCACCTCAGGATGACGCTGTAGCCGTAACCGTCATCCTGAGGTGGCCGCTTCTTCAGCGGCCCTCGAAGGACGACGGCGTGCCAAAAATCTGAAACGTGAAGCAAGAAGAAATGACCAAGACCAACATTCCCGAAGACCGCATCCCCGTCATCGTCGGCATCGGCGAGATCGTCGACCGCCCGAAGGAGATCATTGAGGGCCTCGAGCCGCTCGATCTGCTCGAACAGGCATTGCGACGCGCAGAAGCTGATTCCGGCGCGAAGCTGCTCGACGAAGTGCAGTCGCTCGACGTCGTCAACTTCCTGAGCTGGCGCTATCGCGATCCGGAGAAGCTGCTTACGCAGCGGCTCGGCGTCTCGCCGGCGCATTGCTATTACGGTCCGGTCGGCGGCGAGAGTCCGATCCGCTTCATTCATGAGGCAGCCAAACGCATCGCGCGCGGCGAATGTACCGTCGCCGCGGTCTGCGGCGCGGAAGCGCAGTCGACGACAACCAAGGCCGAGCGCGCCGGCGTCAAGCTGCCATGGACGCCGTTCGCCCACGATGTCCCGGAGCCGAAGCGCGGCGCGGCGTTCCAGAAGCCGCTCGCCGTGAAGCTCGGCGTATTCCGTCCGGTCACGGTCTATCCGTTCTATGAGGTGGCCTCCTCCGCGCATTGGGGCCAGACGCCGCGCGAGGCGATGGCGGAGTCCGGGACACTGTGGTCGCGCTATTCGGAGGCCGCGGCACAGAATCCCACCGCCTGGCTGAAGCGGCGCTATGCACCGGAGGAAATCACGACGCCGACGGCAGATAACCGTCTCATCGCCTGGCCGTACAACAAGCTGATGGTCGCCAACCCTAGCGTCAACATGGGTGGTGCGCTCTTGCTCACCAGCCTTGCCAAGGCGCGCGCGGCTGGCATCGCCGAGAACAAGCTGGTTTACCCGCTCGGGGGCGCGTCAGCCGAAGAGCCGCGGGATTATCTGCTGCGAGACCAGTTTTACGAGAGCCATCCGCAGAACGCAGTGCTGAAGGCCGTGATGGACATCGCCGGCGGCGACGGCAAAAATTTCGACGCGATCGAGCTCTATAGCTGCTTCCCTTGCGTGCCGAAGATGGCGCGGCGGACGCTGGGTCTGGGCGCCGACGTGCAGCCCACCGTGAACGGCGGCCTCACCTTCTTCGGCGCGCCGCTCAACACCTACATGACGCATGCAGCCTGCGCGATGGTGCGGCGGGTGCGCGGCGGCGACAAGCTCGGCCTGCTCTATGGCCAGGGCGGCTTCGTCACCAAGCATCACGCTCTGGTCGTTTCGAAGACACCGTCGCGAGATGTGCTGGCGCAGGAGACGAGCGCGCAAGGCGAGGCCGACCGCAACAAGCGTGCGGTGCCGGAGTTCGTCACGGAGGCATCAGGCAAGGGCAAGGTCGAGAGCTTTACGGTGCTCTACGGCCGCGGCGGCGATATCGAGCACGGCGTGGTGATGTTGCGCACCCAGGACGACCGGCGCGCGCTGGCGCGGATTCCGGCCAGCGATAGTGCGACGCTGGCGCATCTATTGAACATGGATAAAACGCCGGTCGCCTCAATTGGCGAGATCACCATGGCAGCCGATGGCGTGCCGGAGTGGCGGGTGGCGTAAATCTCGTAGGGTGGGCAAAGGCGCTCTTGCGCCGTGCCCACCATTCTTGCCGTATCGCACGAGGTGGTGGGCACGCTGCGCTTTGCCCACCCTACGAGACTGCGCTCGGGGGCACGAGACCGGCTTAGCCCTTCGGGGCCTGCTTCTCCGACGCAGTTGCCGGCTTGCCGCCGGCACCGACGACGCGAACCGCATCGCCATCGGACAAACCATCCGGCGGAGCAGTGATGACGCGGTCGTCAGGCGCGATGCCTGAGGCAAGCTCGATCTCGCGGCCGAGGTCGCGGGCGATGGTCACAGCCTTGAACTGCACCTTGTCGTCCGGACTGACCGTTGCAACACGCAGGCCGTTGCTGTTGAAAATCAGGGCGCTCGCGGGAATGCTAAGCGGCGCGGCGTCGCGCTGCAAATTGAGCTTTACGCTGGCATAGCCGCCAGGCATCAGCTCACCGCTCGCATTGTCCAGCCCAAGCTGCATCCGCGTCGTACCCGAGGCGACGTCGACGGCCTGTGACGAGGCTTCCACGGTCGCCTGGAAAGTCCGGTTCGGATACTCCGGCAGCGCGATGACAGCCTTGGCGCCCATCTTGATAGCCGGCACGTAGTTCTGGGGAACGTTGACGTAGACGCGTAGCTTGGTGTTGTCGGAAACAACGAACATCGCCGGGCCGGAGCCGCCGCCGGCGTTGATCAGCGCGCCGACGTCCGTGTCGCGCGCGGTGACCACACCGTCGAATGGCACCGTGATCTTCTTGTAGCCGGCGAGCGCCTCAAGCCGCTCGACATTGGCCTGGCCGGAATGGACGGCGGCGTTCTTGTTGGAGAGATCGGCGGTGCGCTCGTCGATCTCCTGCGCCGAGACGAAGTTGGAAGCGACCAGGGTCTTGCGCCGATTCAGGGTTGCCTCTGACAGCCTGGCGCTGGCCTGCTGGCTGGCGAGGTCGGCGCGAGCCTGCAGGAGTTGCTGGTCGAGGTCAGGGGCCTCGATCTCGGCGATCACCTGCCCTGCCTTGACGCGGGCGCCGATGTCGGCGCTCCAGCTTTTGAGATAGCCGGAAACACGGGCGAAGATGGGGGCGCGGTAATAGGCCTCGAGCCGACCCGGCAGGTCGATGGTGGAATTGAGCGCCTTGGTGTTGGGCAGGGTCACCGCGACGCTGGGAACGGCCTGGTCGTCGGTCCATTCCTTCAGCTGGGAGCCCTGGTCCTCGCGGGCCCGGATGCCGGTGCCGACCACGAGACCTGCCGCAATCAGCGCCACCACGCCGAAAATGCCCAGTTTCCGGTGCGACACCGGCGAGCGGGGTTCAGTGGGCGACATGCGGAGTCTCCAATCGGGCGGCGGCTTTGGCGCCTCGCTTCTTGTGTACCATACTGAACACCACGGGAACAAACATCAGCGTGGCGAAAGTTGCAAAGATCAGGCCGCCAATCACGGCGCGGCCAAGTGGCGCATTCTGCTCGCCACCTTCGCCCAGCCCGAGCGCCATCGGCGCCATGCCGATGATCATGGCGAGCGCGGTCATCAGAACGGGACGGAACCGGACGAAGCCGGCTTCCAGCGCGGCCGCGATGGGGTCACCGAGCTCCTCATAGCGCTCGCGGGCAAAGGAAATGACCAGCACGCTGTTGGCGGTGGCGACGCCCATGCACATGATGGCGCCGGTCAGCGCCGGCACCGACAGCGTGGTCTGCGTCGTGAACAGCATCCAGACGATGCCGGCGAGGGCTGCCGGCAGCGCGGTGATGATCACGAACGGATCGGACCAGGACTGGAAGTTCACCACGATCAAGAAGTAGATCAGCACGACGGCGCCGAGCAGACCGAACAGCAGCCCCGTGAAGGCGCTGTTCATGGTCTGCACCTGACCAAGCAACGCCACGGAAGATCCCTTCGGCACGTCCTTGGCGGTGTCGGCGATGGCCTGGCGGATGTCGGTTGCGACCGCGCCCAGATCGCGGCCCGACGTCGTGGCAAATATCTGTACGAGGTTTTGAATGTCGTATTGCGACACCACCGCGCTCGAGGTCGCACGCTTGATGTCGGCGATGCCGCCGAGGATCGGCGACTGCGAGGCGCCGGCCGCGGTGATCGGCAGCGTCTGCAGCGCGCTGAGCGAATCGATCTGGTATTGCGGCGTCTGCATTACGATCGAATAGGACACGCCGTTGTCCGGGTTGAGATAGTAGGTCGGCGCGACCTGTGATGAGCCGGCGAGATTGACCACCAGACTGTTGGTGACGTCGCGCTCGGTCAGGCCGACAAATTGCGCGCGGGTGCGATCGACATCGATGTTGAAGGTCGGCAGGTTCGGCGATTGCTGGATGCGTGCATCAGCAATGCCTGGAATCCGGCGGACCCTGGCGAGCAATTTGTTGCCGTAGGCAAAGTTGCCGGCGAGATTGGCGCCGCGGATTTGCAGGTCGATCGGCGCCGGCGCGCCGAAATTCAGGATCTGGCTGACGATGTCGGCCGGCAGGAAGGCGAAGCTGACACCCGGGAACAGCCGTGGCATCTGCTCACGCAGCACCTTCACATGCTCTTCGGTCGGCTTGTGACCTTCCTTCAGCTTGATTTGGACGTCGCCGTCCTGCGGACCGATCACGCCGGTGTTGTTGTAGGTCATGTTGATGCCAGAGATCGGCATGCCGATGTTGTCGGTCATGGTCTCGATCTCGGCGGGAATCAGCTTGCGCACCGCCTTCTGCACGTCCGCGAGCTGGTTGGCGGTCTCCTCGACGCGGGTGCCGACCTGGGTGCGCACATGCATCAGAATGTTGCCGGCATCGACGGCAGGGAAGAAATTGCGGCCGAGGAACGGCACCAGCGCGAAGGACGCACCGACCACGCAGAGGAATCCGATCACGAACACCCCGCGGTGTGCCAGTGCGAGCCCGAGGAAGTTGTGGTAGCCGCCTCGAATGCGCTCGAACCGCTTTTCAAAGCCGCGCTGGAACCAGACCAATGGATTGCGCGACTTCGGCGGCTCGCCCTCGTGATGGACGTGTGCCTGCAAGAGGTAGTTCGCCATGGTCGGCACCAGCGTGCGCGACAGGATGAACGACCAGATCATCGCGAACATCACCGCCTCGGCCATCGGCACGAACAGGAAGCGCGCGACGCCGGTGAGGAAGAACATCGGCACGAACACGATGCAGATACAGAGCAGCGAGACGAAGGCCGGCGTCACGATCTGGTTGGCGCCGTCGAGGATCGACTGCTCGACCGGCTTGCCCTGCTCGAGATGGTAGTTGATGTTCTCGATGGTCACCGTGGCGTCGTCGACAAGGATACCGACCGCGAGCGCAAGGCCGCCGAGCGTCATGATGTTCAGCGTCTCGCCGATCGCCGACAGCATGACGATGGCACCGAGCACGGACAGCGGGATCGAGACAGCGATGATGACGGTCGAGCGCCAGCTGCCGAGGAACAGAAGGATCATCACGCTGGTGAGCAGCGCCGCGATCACGCCTTCGACGGCGACGCCTTGAATCGCGCCGCGGACGAAGACCGACTGGTCGCCGATGAAGCCGATCTTCAGTGCATCCGGCAACTGATCCTTGACGTCGATGACCTTCTGCTTGATGCCGGCGATGATATCGAGCGTCGACGTCGCGCCCGCCTTCAGCACCATCATCAACACCGAGCGGTTGCCATCGACATGAACGATGTTGGTCTGCGGCGGATTGCCGTCGCGCACGGTCGCGACGTCGCGCACAAAGACCATCGCGCCGTTGACGGTCTTGATCGGCAGATTGCCGAGCTCGTCGATCTTGAGCGGCGAGTTGTTGAGCTGGATGCTGTACTCGAAGGTGCCGATCTTCTGAGTGCCGACCGGGGTGATCAGGTTTTGCGCGGCGAGCGCATTGGCGACGTCCTGGCCGGACAGACCGCGGGCCTGGAGCGCGGTCGGATCGAGGTCGATCTGGATCTGGCGCTGCTTGCCGCCGAACGGGTATGGGATCGCGGCGCCCGGCACGGTGACCAGCGGCGTGCGGAGCTGGTTGATGCCGATGTCGGCGAGGTTCTGCTCGGTGAGGCCCTCGCCCGACAGCGCCACCTGGATGATCGGCACGGTCGAGGCGGAGTAGTTCAGGATCAAGGGCGGCGTCGCGCCCGGCGGCATCTGCTTCAGCAGCGTCTGCGAGATCGCGGTGACCTGCGCATTGGCGGTGCGGATGTCCACATTGGGCTGGAAGAAGATCTTGATGATGCCAAAGCCGTTGTAGGAATTGGCGGTGATGTGCTCGATGTCATTGACGGTCGTCGTCAGCGCTCGCTGGAACGGCGTGGTGATACGGCCGGACATCTGGTCGGGCGGCAGGCCTGTATACTGCCAGACCACGCCGATCACAGGGATGCGGATGTCCGGAAAAATGTCCGTCGGCGTCCGCAGCGCCGCGAGCGGTCCGATAATCAGAAGCAGGAGCGCCAGCACGACAAACGTGTAGGGCCGGCTCAGGGCAATACGGACCAGAGCAATCATTCGTCAGATAATTCCAAGACGGGGGTCAGGGAATACGCCCCCACGGTTTCCAGCGCTGATTTACTCGAACACCGCCGAAATGGCTAATGGCAGCGCGTCACGCCCGGTCACTTCCGTGCTATTGCACTGCGAAATCGCATTCCAGATATGCAGCCTCTGCCCGCAAAATGACAGAGACGCCTTTCATCGCTGAAAAAACGGCGCCCGGAGACGCCGCTTTCAAAACTACCACTTATGCCCGACTACGCTGCGCGGACGTTGGTCAGGAACTTGCTGACCTCGGTCTTCAGCCGGGTCGAGTCGTTGGACAGCATCTGCGCCGCCGACAGCACCTGCGAGGAGGCGGTGCCGGTCTCGGTGGCGCCGCGCTGCACGTCGGTGATGTTGGACGACACCTGCTGGGTGCCCTGGGCCGCCTGCTGCACGTTGCGGGCGATTTCCTGGGTCGCAGCGCCCTGCTCCTCCACTGCGGCGGCAATCGCCGAGGAGATTTCCGAGAGACGCTCGATGGTCGAGGAGATCTCCTTGATGGCGCCGACCGAGTCGTTGGTCGCCGCCTGGATGCCGGAGATCTGCTGGCCGATCTCGCCGGTCGCCTTGGCGGTCTGCTCGGCGAGCGCCTTCACCTCAGACGCGACCACCGCAAAGCCGCGCCCGGCTTCACCGGCGCGCGCCGCTTCGATGGTGGCGTTCAGCGCCAGCAGGTTGGTCTGGCCGGCGATGGTGTTGATCAGCTCGACAACGTCGCCGATGCGCGAGGCAGCCTTCGAGAGCTCGCTGACACGCTCGGTCGTGGCGCGGGCCTGGCCGACCGCGTCGCCCGCCATCCGCGCCGATTCCTGCACCTGGCGGCTGATCTCGCCGACGGAAGAGGCCATCTCTTCGGTCGCCGAAGCCACCGACTGGACGTTGGTAGACGCCTCTTCCGAGGCCGCGGCAACCGTGGTCGCCATCCGCTGCGAGCGCTCGGCGGTCGAGGTCAACGTCGAGGCCGAGGCTTCGAGCTGGGTCGAGGCCGACGATACGGTCTGGACGATCTCGCCAATCATGGTCTCGAATTCGCGGGTCACGTTGTCGACGCGGCGGCCGCGCTCGATCTTGGCGTCGGCGTCGGCCGCGGCGGCCTCGTCGGCAGCCTTCTTGGCGATCAGAGCCTCCTTGAAGACCTGGAGCACATCGGCCATCGAACCAATTTCAGTCTTCTCGCCGCGGTGCGGGATTTCAGCGGAGAGGTCGCCGCGACCCAGCGCCTGCATCGGCTGGATGATCGAATTGATGCCAGCGGAGACGTCTTGAACGAGATAGAAGCCGACGCCGATGCCGGCAATGACGGCTGCACCGAGGATGATCGCGACCAGCATGAAGGCGTAATAGTAGGTGTCGGCTGCATCCGCGGCAGCCCGGTCGCCGCCCTTGTTGTTCAGTTCGATGTCCTTGGCCAGGATGGCGTCGGCCTCAAGCCCGATCTTGTTGACCGTCTTGCTGTTCAGCTCGTGCGCCTCGTGAGGAATCTTGCCGACTTCCTGACGCGACAGCGCCATGACCTGCTGGGTGCCCTTCTTGTAGTCCTCCCAAGCCTTGGACCACTGACCATAGAGAGCCTTCTCCTCGGGAGACGAGATCATCGCCTCATAGGTTTGGCGGAATTTTGTGTTGGCATCGACGACTGTCGCCAGTGTCTTTTCCGCTGCAAGCTTCTCCTCAAGCGTTTCCACCAGCATGTGCTCGCGGATGACGTTGCGGTAGGTAATGACGCCGGCGCGCAGATCGCCGATCACGCGGACGCTCGGCATCCAGTTCGTGGTAATGTCGACCGTGTTGGCGTTGATCGCCCGCATCTTCATGACGGCGAGGAGGCCCATGCCAGTCATCGCGACCAGCAGGAACGCCATGACACTGATGATCTTGGTGCGGATGGAGATGGTGGCGAACATAAGCGGTCTCTTTGCGTTGGCGCGGTGGCGCGTCCGGAATGGTGGATCAACCAAAAGGCGCGGCGCCGATATCCAACAACAAAGCGACTGAGCAGTTGTTAACTACGACTCCGTGAGAGCACGGAACGCTAAAGAAGTGAATGAGGGGCTAAAAATGCTCTGCGCTCAGCGCATGAGCCCAATCGCATCTGCGAAAAACTCCGGCCCACCGAAGTTGCCCGACTTCAAAGCGAGCAGCATGCCGCCTGCCTCAGCGCCAACCGCACGAAGCACCGGCACACCCGCGGCGATCTCCGCGCCGACCAGGAAGCCCGGAATCCTGAGGCGGTCGACGACGGAGCCGGAGGTTTCGCCGCCAGCTACGATCAGGCGCCGAACGCCTGATTTTACTAGGCTTTCCGCGATGTCCGCCATTGTCTGCTCGATGGCGTGCCCTGCCGCGTCACGGCCGTGACGCGCCTGGAGCGCGGCGACGTCAGCCGGGGTCGCGCTCGATGCAATCAGCAGGGGACCTTGGGCCAACCGCTCCCTCGCCCAGTCCAGCGCACGCTGCGTTTCATTTGCTCCCGTAAGAATACGGTCGGGGTCAAGATGTAACACCGGCATGACGCGTTCGGCGTTGGCGATCTGCTGCAACGTGGCCTGCGAGCAGCTTCCGGCGAGGCATGCCACCTGTCCGCCGACGGCGGTGTGCTGCTCGCTGCTGGCGGCGGCCGACTTGACCTTGCCGGTCGACACCAGAGCACGAGCCAGCCCAAGTCCGATACCGGAGGCACCGACTGACAGCCGGTGCCCTGCGGCGACAAGGCCGATGGTCTCGAGGTCGCGGTCGAACACGGCATCGATAATCGCAGCGCCGACGCCCTTGCCTGATAGTTCAGCAAGCCGGGCCCGCACGGCCTCCGCCCCGCGGGTGACGGTGGCGAGGTCGACGAGGCCGATTTGGGTCTTGCTCTGGCGCGCCAGCACGCGCACAAGGTTGGAATCGTGCATCGGGTTGAGCGGGTGGTCCTTCAGCGGGCTCTCGTTCAGGGGAACAGCGCCGACGAACAGATTGCCTTGGTAGACGGTGCGGCCGGTCTCCGGGAAAGCCGGCGTCACCAGAACAGGCCCCTCCCCGCAATCGGCGCGCAACGCATCCATCACCGGGCCGATATTGCCGGCATCGGTGGAATCGAAGGTCGAGCAGATCTTGAACAGCACGTGGCTCACGCCGCGACCACGCAACCATGTCTCGGCCGCGCGCGAGCGCGACACCGCAAGCCCAGCCTCGATCGAGCGACTCTTCAGCGACACCACGACGGCGTCCACTTCTGGCAGCTTCAGATCGTCAGCGGGCACGCCGATGGTCTGCACCGTGCGCAGGCCCGCGCGCGTCAGCGTGTTGGCGAGATCGGAGGCGCCGGTATAGTCGTCGGCGATGCAGCCCAGCGCTAGCGTCACGGCGTCACTCCCGCATAGCGTTTGAACCAGGCGAGGCCATCGGTGGTCTTGCCGCGCGGATTGTATTCGCAGCCGACAAAGCCGGCATAGCCGAGACGATCGAGCTCTTCGAACAGGAACGGATAATTCAGCTCCTCACCGTCAGGCTCATTGCGCGACGGAATGCTGGCGATCTGGACGTGGCCAATGATCGGCATCATCTCGCGCAACCGCATGGTGACGTCGCCATGGATGATTCCGCAGTGATAGATGTCGAACTGGAGTTTCAGGTTCGAAAGCCTCAGCTCCTGGATCAGGTCGCGCGCGAAGCCGAAATCGTTGAGGAAGTAGCCGGGCACGTTGCGTGCATTGATCGGCTCGAGCACGATGTCGATGCCGTGCGGCGCGAAGAACTCCGCGGCCCATGCCACCGATTTGTAGAAAGCCTCGATCGCAACGCGTTCGCCGCGATTGGCGATACCCGCCATCAAATGCAGGCGTTTGACGCCGGTAGCTTTTGCGTACGGCAGCGCCGTCTCCAGGCTCGCCTTGAGGTCGGCAAAGCGGGCCGGCAGTGCGGCAAAACCTTTCTCGCCGGCATTCCAGTCGCCCGGAGGCAGATTGAACAGCGCCTGAGTCAGGCCGTTGCGCTTGAGCCGCTCACCGATCACGTCAGCCGGATGCTCATAGGGAAAGAGAAACTCGACGGCGGTGAAGCCGGCTTGCGCGGCGGCATCGAACCGATCGAGGAACGGGACCTCGGTGAACATCATCGAGAGGTTGGCGGCGAAACGGGGCATAGGGATCCTCTTGCTTACTTGTCGCCGGGAAGCTTGACGCCGGTAACCTGCGCATACATCCGCGCCACCGACGCATCATCGTCACGCCCCATGCCGGCGGCTGATGTCATCAGGAACATCTGGAGGGCTGCGGCGGAGACCGGCACCGGGAATCTGGCGCTGCGCGCCATGTCCTGGATGATGCCGAGATCCTTGACGAAGATCTCCACCGCGCTGCGCGGCGTGTAGTCGCCATCGAGCACGTGCGGCATGCGGTTCTCGAACATCCAGGAATTGCCCGCGGACGCCGTGATCACCTCATAGACCTTGCGGATATCGAGCCCCTGCTTGGCGGCAAACGCGATCGCCTCGCTGGCAGCAGCGATGTGTACGCCGGCCAGCAGCTGGTTGATCATCTTGAACGCGGCGCCCTGGCCCGCGGCATCGCCGAGTTCGTAGAGCTTTGCGGCCATGGCATCGAGCGCGGGGCGGGCCTTCGCGAACGCCGTGGGACTGCCGGAGGCGAGAATAGTCAGCTCACCCTGGGCTGCGCGCTGCGCGCCGCCGGAGATTGGCGCATCCAGATAATGCCGGCCGGTCGCCTCCAGCTGTTTTGCCAGGCGTCGCGCCACGTCAGGATCCATGGTGGCGGAGGAGATGAAGACGCTGTCCCTCGGCAAGGTCTCGGCGACGCCGTCCTTGCCGAACAGGATCGTTTCGGTCTGCGCAGCATTGACGACGACGCTGACGACGATGTCGGCGCCCTTGGCCGCCTCGGCCGGCGTGTTGGCGCCGGCGCCACCATCCGTCACAAAGCGCGCCACGGCATCAGCCGAGACGTCGCAACCGGTAACGGCATGGCCGGCGCGCTTCAGCGAAGTTGCCATCCCGTACCCCATCGAGCCGAGCCCGATGATGGCGATGCGCTGGTTTTGTAACGTGGAGGCAGACATGCGACGAACCCTTGCGAACGTTTCCCGACAGGCCGGCCTTTGCGGCGGCTCGTGACCTCGAATAACACGGCTTGGCCGCGCTGCCAAAGCGTGAGACAAGCGAGCATGACGGCCATGAGCAATGAGACGCGGCTGCGCGAGGCTATCTGCCGTTTCGGACGGTCCCTGTTCGAGCGCGGGCTGACGCCGGGCTCCTCCGGCAATATCAGTGTCAGGTTGGATGGCGGCGGCTGGCTGGTGACGCCGACCAACGCCTCGCTTGGCTTCCTCGATCCTGCAAAGCTGTCGCGGCTGGACGACCAGGGCCGGCTGGTTTCCGGTGACGCTCCGACCAAGGAAGTTCCGCTGCACACCGCGCTCTACGACACGCGCGGACGTGCACGCGCGATCGTACATCTGCACTCCACCCATTCGGTCGCGCTCTCGATGCTGCCCGAAATCGACCCGCGTGCCGCGCTGCCGCCGATGACGGCCTATTATCTGATGAAATGCGGCGCCACCGCGCTCGTGCCCTATTACCGCCCTGGCGATCCCGCTGTGGCCGATGCGATCAAGGGACTTGCGGGGGAGTATTCATCCGTGCTGCTCGCCAATCACGGCCCGGTTGTCGCCGGCGACACGCTGGAAGCGGCGGTGTTCGCAACCGAGGAGCTTGAAGAGACGGCGAAGCTGTATCTGCTGCTGCGCGGGATGAACCCACGGTATCTTTCGCCGGAGCAGGTGACGGATCTGGTGAAGGTGTTCGGGGTGACACTGCCGGAACATGGGCATTGAGCCCGGCTCTAACCTCGTCATTGCGAGCGCAGCGAAGCAATCCAGAATCTCAAAGCGGAAAGATTCTGGATTGCTTCGTCGCCACGCTCCTCGCAATGACGGTAGCGGCTACAGCCCCAGATACGCCTTTCGCACGTCGGGATTACCCCTGATCTCGGCTGCCGGCCCCTGCATCAGCACGCGGCCGGTTTGCAGGATGTAGGCGCGGTCGGCGATCTCCAGGCACTCGGCCATGCGCTGCTCGACGATCAGCACGGTCATGCCGGCGTCGCGGATGCTTTTCACCGCCTGGAAGATTTCATCGACCAGCTTCGGCATGATGCCCTGCGAGGGCTCGTCCAGCATCAGGAGCCGCGGGCGTGTCATCAGGGCGCGGCCGATCGCGAGCATCTGCTGCTCGCCACCGGAGAGCGTCTCCGCGCGCTGCTCGAGGCGTTCGGACAGACGCGGGAACAGCTTGAAGACGAGATCAAGCGGCCCCTGGCGATCCGCGTCGCCGCGATAGAGATAACTGCCGAGGCGAAGGTTGTCGCGCACCGAAAGGCGCGGAAACAGGCGGCGGTTTTCGGGCACGTAGGCGATGCCGGTGGCGGTGATGTGATGCTGCGCCATGCCATCGAGGCGTTTGCCATCGAACGTCACCGTGCCCGAACGCGGACGCTCCGCGCCGGCAATGGATTTCAGCAGCGTCGACTTGCCCGCGCCGTTGGCGCCGGCGACGCAGACGATCTCGCCCTTCTGGACCTCGATCGAGACCGCGGAGATCGCGACCAGGCCCTGATAGGCGGTCGTGACTTCATGCACCGACAGCATGACGATCTCCCAGATATGCGCTGATCACCTTGGGATCGCGAACGACGTCGGAAGGCTTGCCCTCGACCAGCACCTTGCCGAGGTCGAGCACGATGGCACGGTCGACCAGCGGCATCACGATCTCCATGACGTGCTCGACCATCAAGACGGTGATGCCGGCATCGCGCACCTTGCGCACCAGTGCCACACCCGTCTGCGCCTCGGTCGGCGTGAGGCCGGTGAGAACCTCGTCGAGCAGCAGCAATTTCGGTTCGGTCGCGAGCGCGCGCGCGACTTCGAGGCGCCGCTTCTCGGCCGGCACGAGGTCGCTCGCGAGCACGCCGGCGCGTGCGGCAAGGCCGGTGAACTCCAGCACCTCATGCGCCTTGCGGCGGGCCTCGCGCATTACGGTGTTGCGCACGAGCGCGCCGACAATGACGTTGTCGATGACCGTCATGGTCTCGAAACTCTTGACAACCTGGAAGGTGCGACCGACGCCGCGCTGGCAGCGCTCCGCCGCCGGCATTTTTGTCACGTCCTCGCCATCGAACCAGATCGAGCCTTGCGTAGGCGGCAGGACGCCGGCGATGAGATTGAACAGCGTCGACTTGCCGGCGCCGTTGGGGCCGATCAGCCCGACGATCTCGCCGCGGCCGACCGTGATCGAGACGTCGCTGTTGGCGACGAGGCCGCCAAACCGTTGCCAGACGCCGCGGGTTTCAAGGAGCGCGGTCATCGGGTGGCTCCCTTTGCTTTCGAACGGGAGAACAGGCTGACCAGACCCTGCGGTAGAGCCAGCGAGATCGCCACGATCAGCCCGCCGTAGACGATGAGGTCGACGCCACGCCCGGAGCCGCCGATGTAGGAGCGCGTCAGCTCCGTCATCGGGATCAGGATGGCTGCGCCGAGCACCGGGCCCCAGAGGGTGCCGATGCCGCCGAGCACGGCCGGCAGCGCCATCAGCAGCGAGAACTGGAAGCCCATGACACTCTCAGGATCGATATAGGCGAGAAACTGCGCGTAGAAGGCGCCGCCAACGGCGACGAGGAAGGCGGAGACGGCGGCCGCGCCCATTTTGGAGTTGAACACGACGACGCCCAGGCTTTCAGCCGCTTCCGGATTGTCCTTCACCGCGCGCCACCAAAAACCCCATTTGGAGTCTTCGAGGCACCAGGTCACGAACCAGGCAACGCTGCACAGCGCCAGAGCGAAATAGAAGTATGGCAGCTTGCTGCGCATGAACTGGAACTTCAGCCAGCTGTCGCCGCGCACGGAAATAGTGATTCCCATCGCAGCACCCGCCCATTCCCAGTTCTGGAACAGGAGCAGCCCGATCTCGGCGATGACGATGGTCGCGATCACGAAGTAATGGCCGCGCAGGCGGAAGAAGGGATAGCCGAGCCCCATCGCGATGACAGCCGCGATCACGCCGCCGGCGAGCATGCCGAACCACGGCAGTACGCCGAACTTCGTGAACAGAAGCTCGGTGGTGTAGGCGCCGATGCCGAAATAGAGTGCGTGCCCGAGTGAAATTTGCCCGCAATAGCCGGAGAGGATGTTCCAGCTCTGCGAGAGAGCCCCGTACATCAGGGTCAGGATCAGGATGTTCTGGACGTAGACGTCCTTGACGAACAGCGGCGCGAGCGCGGCCAGTGCGACCAGCACTGCGGCGATGATGAGATCGCGGCGGCGCCGCGCGGCAAAACTCTTGTCCATCACATCTGTCCGAACAGGCCGCGCGGCCGGATGAAGACGACGAGCAGATAGACGGCGTAGATACCGACCGATTTCAGCGAGGGCGGCAGCACCAATGCGGTGGTCGCTTCGACGAGGCCGACGATGATGCCGCCGGCAAAGGCGCCGAACACGCTGCCGAAGCCGCCGAGAGCGACGGTGACATAGGCGATTAGCGCAAAGGACGCGCCGACGTCGGGATAGATATAGAAGAAGCTTGCCATGATCGCTCCGGCGAGGCCGACCAGCGCGGCACCAAGCCCCCAGCCGAGCGCGAACACACGATTCTTGTCGATGCCGACGAGGGCCACCGCGCCGGGATCTTCACGGGTGGCCTCCAACGCGCGGCCGAAATCGGTGCGATGGATGAAGAAGTAGAGCCCGGCAAAGGCCAGGATCGAGACCAGCGCACCCATAAGCTGCGGCTCGGGCAAGAAGATGCCGGCGATTGAGATCGTCTTGCCGCCCAGCCAGGAATGCGGAACGCTGCGATAGTCCGGCGTGAAGAAGAACTGCGCGAGCCCGCGCATCACGATGGCGAGGCCAAAGGTGGTGAATATCTGCACCATGCCGGCATTGGCCTTGGCTCGCATGGCGAAGCGGACGACCAATAGATAGACAACCGCTCCGAACACGAAGAGCGCGGCGGCAACCAGCGGCGCCGACAGCAGGGGATCGATCGCGAAGAACGTGAACAAGAAGAAGCTCACATACATCGCGATCATCAGGAATTCGCCGTGAGCAAAGTTCACAACGTCCATCAGGCCGAAGATCAGCGCGAGGCCGACCGCAATCAGTCCGTAGAGCAGACCCATGAGAAGGCCGCTCGCGAGACTCTGGATAATGGCTTGGGCTGTCACCGGTGGTCCCCTGCTCGATACATCATCACATGCTCCGTCATTGCGAGCGAAGCGAAGCAATCCAGAAATGTCTCCCAGGAAGCAGTCTGGATTGCTTCGTCGCTTCGCTCCTCGCAATGACGATGCGGGAGCAGGTGGATCCTTTCAGCCGTCACGGCGCTTGGTTCCCACCCCGCGTGCGCAGCGTTTACTTCATCGGCCAGGTCGCTTCCGCGATCGCAGCCTGCGGCGGGAAGATGGTGACGAACTTGCCGCCGACATATTGCAGCAGCACCGGGTCGGCGTCGTTATTCTGGCCCATCTCGTCGAACTTGACGCGCTTCCAGGGCATGATGGTCTGCTCGCCCGGGATGTCGGTCGCGGCCAGCGCATCGCGGATTTTCTCGCCATCGGCCGACTTGGCGCGGTTGATTGCGTCGGCCAGGATGATCAGGCCCATGAACTGGCGCGAGGTGAGGTCGTTCAGATCCTTGCCCGACTTCGCCTTGAACATGTCGTTGACCTTGCCGACCATCGGGCGCTTCTGCGCGAGGTCGAGCGAGAAGGTGCCGCGGGAGATGACGCCTTCAAGCTTGTCGCCGACGGCGTCATAGAGCGCCTTCTCGGAGAAACCGGCGTCCTGCGCCACGATCGCGTTCGGCTTGTAGCCGAGTTCGGCCATGGTCTTGACCAGCAAGATGCCGTCGGTGGTGTAGCTCGAGGGCATCAGTACGTCTGCATTCGCGCTCTTGAGCTGCTGCACTTCGGCCGACAACGATGGCGAATTGGCGCGGTACTTGATGTCGGCGAGGATCTTGTAGCCGCGCTCGCCGGCGATCTTGGCCTGGGCGTTGCCGGAATCGGTGCCGAAGATGGTGTCTTCGTGGAACAGCGACAGCGTGTCGATCTTGGTGCCCTTCTTCTTTAGCGCGTCGAAGAAGTCGAACATCGCGGCCGAGTACATTTCGTCGTGCGGCGCGGCACGGAAGTAGTATTTCAGGCCGCGGCGATGCAGGCTCGGCGAGGAGTTGTCGGCCGAGACGAACGGGATCTGGTAGCGCTCGCAGATTTGGCTCACGGTGACGGCCACCGCGCTCTGATAGGTGCCGATGACGGCGGAGACCTTCTCCTGCGTGATCAGGCGCTCGGCTTCGGCGCGGCCCTTCTGCGGATCGGCCTGGTGGTCGGCAAACACGAGGCGAACCTTGGCGCCGCCGAGGCCCGGCAGGCCCTCGCCCTTCGCCAGCGGCAAATCGAAATCCGTGTCCTTGTTGATGACCTCGAGTGCGGTCTCATAAGCCTTCTGCGCGTCGACGCCCTGCTGTGCACTGCCGCCGGAGAACGGATAGATGACGCCAATTACGACTTCGGAGGTCTGGGCGCGTGCAGCAAGCGGCACCAGCGCAGCAGTGGCGGTAGCACCGAGCAGAACGTCGCGGCGAGAGATCGTCATGGCAGAGTCCCCTGTTATTGAATTTCGACTGATCGAATGAAACGATTGATCGATACCGTAAGGCCCGAAGAAGCAGCAAACGCTGCCTACTAAATCACGGCCATATTCCTGTTCTTGAGATCCGTCACCAGCATCAGGCCGGGCGAATGCGTGATCGCAAACGGGACCTTGGCAGCATTGATCACTGATTGCGGCGTCACGCCGCAGGCCCAGAATACCGGGATCTCGTCACCGGCGACAGGTACGGGATCACCGTAGTCGGGCTTCGTGATGTCCTTGATGCCGATCAGGTGCGGATGGCCGAGATGCACGGGCGCGCCGTGCACGGCGGGATAGCGCGAGGTGATCTGCACCGCGCGGATCGCATCGGCCGGCTTGAACGGACGCATCGAGACGACCATCGGCCCCGCGAACGGACTGGCCTCGCCGCAGGCAATATTGGTGCGATACATCGGCACCCGCACGTTCTGCTCGATGTGGCGGATCGGCATCCCTTCGTCGAGCAACGCTTCCTCGAACGAGAACGAGCAGCCGAGCACGAAGGTCACGAGATCATCGCGCCAATGTCTGGTCACGTCGGTCGGCTCGTCCACGACCTCGCCATCGCGCCAGACACGGTAGCGCGGCACATCGGTGCGGATATCGAGATCGGCGCCGAGCGCGGGAATGTGCGGGCTGCCGACATCGGACATGCCGATGATCGGGCACGGTTTCGGATTGAGCTGGCAGAAGCGATGGAAGGCGCTGGCGTATTCCGCCGGCAGGATCGCCAGATTGCCCTGGACGAAGCCGGGCGCGACTCCCGCGGTGGAACCGACCTCGCCGCTGCGATAGGCGAGCCGCGCCTGGCGACTCGGGAGGGTGTCAGGAGTTCCAGTTTGCTGCGCTGCCACCAAAACAGTCATGCGATCGACCTGCCTATGAACTCGACAAGCCTAGCCAACATCAAGCATACTATAAAGTCTAATCGTCCTTTCTAATCGATATCGATAAATCTATTTTATCGATCGGGAAAATTCTTCCAATGCTGGACTTCAGGTCGATCGAAACCTTCCTCTGGGTTGTGAAGCTCGGCAGCTTCCGCGGCGCCGCCGCGCGGCTCAATACGACCCAGCCGGCGATCTCCCAGCGCATCGCCCAGCTCGAACGCGAGATGGGTGTAAAACTCCTGAACCGCGATCATCGCGTGGCCTCGCCGACCCCGAGCGGCCGGCAGATGATGGTCTATGCGGAAAAGCTGATCGGCCTGCGCGCCCAGATGATCGCCGAGATCGGCGATCGATCGGCGATGCGCGGCGTGATGCGTCTCGGCGTTGCCGAGACCATCGTGCATACTTGGCTGCCGCGGCTGATGAAGAGCATGAACGAGGTCTATCCGAACTTGTCGCTGGAGATCGAGGTCGACATCACGCCGAACCTCACCGCGCGCCTGCTTGCACAGGAGATTGAGCTTGCCTTCGTGGTCGGACCGCTGTCGGCCTCGGGCGTGCACAACCGCGTGCTCGCCGACTACCCGATCGGCTTTCTCGCAAGTCCGTCACTCGGACTCGGCCATGGCCCGGTGACGCCCGCCGATCTCGCGCGATTTCCGATCATCACCTTCCCGCGCAAGACCAGGCCCTACGAGGTCGTGCGCGAGGTGTTCGACCGGCCGGACTTGCCGCCGATCCGCCTTCACGCCTCCGCCTCGCTTGCCACAGTGATCCACATGGCGGTGGAAGGGCTCGGCATCGCCGTGATCCCCGACGCCATCGTCGAGAACGAGCTCGCCGACGGTCGGCTGCAGTTGCTCGACACCGATCTGGAGATCGCGCCGCTGACATTCACGGCAAGCTGGCTCGCCTCGCCCGACGTCGTCGCGGTGGAACGCGTCGCCGATCTTGCATGTCAGATTGCGCAGAGCAGCCTCGCGGTTGACGCGCCCGCGCTGGCGCGTCATTGAAACGGGCGCCGGACAATCGAGAGAACGAACGCATGAGCCGAGCCGCCACTAATCTGCAAATCGATTCCGCCCGCCTCTGGGGCTCCATCCACGAGACCGCGCAGTTCGGCGCGACGGCCAAAGGCGGTGTACGGAGACTGACGCTGAGCAGCGAAGACAAGCAGGTTCGCGACTGGTTCCGAAAGGCCTGCGAGGACGCCGGCCTCGAAGTGCATGTCGATGCGCTCGGCTCGCAGTTCGGCCTGCGCAAGGGTCGCGACATGTCGAAGCTGCCCGTCGGCATCGGCTCACATCTCGACACCCAGCCGACCGGCGGCAAGTATGACGGCATCCTGGGCACGCTCGGCGCACTGGAAGTGATCCGCACACTGAATGACGCCGGAATCGAAACCGAAGCGCCGATCTGCATCGTCAACTGGACCAACGAGGAAGGCTCGCGCTTCGCGCCGGCGATGATGGCCTCAGCGGCCTATGTCGGCGATTTCACGACAGACGACATCCTGTCACGCAAGGACATCGACGGCACCACTGTCGGCCAGGCGCTCGACAGCATTGGCTATCGCGGTGAGAAGCCGGTCGGCTTCCAGAAGCTCGGCTGCTTCGTCGAGTTGCACATCGAGCAGGGCCCGATCCTCGAAGCCGAGGGCAAGACCATTGGCGTGGTCGATTCCGGTCAGGGTGTGCTGTGGTACGACGGCAAGATTTCCGGCTTCGAGAGCCATGCGGGCTCGACGCCGATGCCGTTGCGGCGCGATGCGCTGGCGACGCTCTCCGAGATCGTGCTGGCGATGGAAAGCATTGCCGGGAAGCACGGCCCCAAAGCGGTCGGCACCATCGGTGAGGCCGTGATCGCAAATCCGTCGCGCAACGTCATTCCCGGTGAGATCGCCTTCACCATGGACTGCCGCAGCGCCGATGGCGCGATCATGGATGCGTTGGACCACGATCTGCGCGCAGCCATTGACGAGATCGCCACGCGCCGCAAGGTCGAGGTCAAGATTGATCTCGTCTGGCGCAAGCCGCCGACGCACTTCGACCCGAAGCTCATTGCTGCGGTCGAGAACGCCGCCAAGACGCTCGGCTATTCCTCTCGCCGCATCACCTCCGGCGCCGGCCACGACGCCTGCAACCTCAACACCGTCATGCCGGCGGCGATGGTGTTCGTGCCCTGCAAGGACGGTATCAGCCACAACGAGCTGGAAGATGCGACGCAGCCCGACTGCGCCGCGGGCACCAACGTGCTGATGCACACCGTGCTGGCGATCGCCGGCGTCGCATCCTGATCGGAGACAGACATGCGCGGAGTTTTCGCCGACGCCAATGAAGCGCTTGCCGTGATCATGGAGCGGCTGGAGAAGCCTGGCGATCCCAAGGTGCGGATCCACCGGAATCCCGACATCAAGCCCGAGCAATATCCTGACATCCTCGACGGCGCCGAGATTGCGATCGTCGACCACACCGCGCTGCCGACCGAGGTGGCGAAGAAATGCACGGGCCTCAAGCACGTCGTGTTCCTCGGCACCGGCGCGCGCAGCTACATGAATCCGGAGGAGCTCGCCGAGCTCGGCATCTCCGTGCATCTGATCAAGGGCTATGGCGACACGGCCGTGGCTGAATCCGCGATCGCTCTGATGTGGTCCTCGGCCCGCGTCATCGCGATGATGGATCGCGAGATGCGCGCCGGCAATTGGCTGCGTGAGGACGGCATGCAGCTCACCGGCAAGACACTCGGCCTGATCGGCTTCGGCGGTATCGCCGCCGAGGTCGCACGCATCGCATCCGGCAGCGGTATGAAGGTGATCGCCTGGAATCGCTCGCCGAAGACCCATCCCGGCGTCGAATTCACCGATCTCGACACACTACTGGCGCGAAGCGACGTCGTGTCGCTGCACCTGCTGCTCAATGATGAGACGCGCGGCATGATCACCCGCGAGACAATCGCGAAGATGAAGCCGGGCGTCGTCTTCATCAACACCGCCCGCGGCGCCATCGTCGACGAGCAGGCGATGATCGACGCGCTGAAGTTGGGCCACATCCGTCACGCTGGCCTCGATGTCTTCAATATCGAGCCGCTGCCTGCGGACCATCCTCTGACCAGGATTCCGAACGTGACACTGTCGGCGCATTCGGCGTTCCGCACGCCGGAAGCGAGTGAGAACCTGATTGAAGCGGCATGGGTCCATTGCCGCCGGATCGTGAAAGGATAAGAGCAACAACAATGGCCGACTATCGCACCATCAAGGCAGAACCGCTCACCAACGTCATCCGTGCCATCGTCAGGGCGGGCGGGTCTACGGACCGCGAGGCCGAGCTCGTGTCCACCAATCTCGTCGAGGCCAATCTCAGGGGACATGACTCACACGGCGTCGGCATGATCCCGCGTTATGTCCAGAGTGTCACCACCGGCGGCCTGGCCGTGAACCAGCACGTCAAGATCGTGCTCGACACCGGTCCGCTTCTCACCCTCGACGGCCTCACCGGCTACGGCCAGGTGATCGGCCATGAAGCGATGGAGCTGGCGGCAGAGCGCGCCAAGCGCAATGGCGTGTGCCTCGTCGGCCTCTCCAACGCGCACCATATCGGCCGCATCGGCCATTGGGCCGAGCAGTGCATCGACCACGGGCTGGTCTCGATCCACTTCGTCAACGTGATCTCGCGCCCGATCGTGGCGCCTTGGGGCGGCAGCGATGCGCGCCACGGCACCAACCCGTTCTGCGTCGGCATCCCGCGCAGGGGCAAAGACCCCATCGTGCTCGACTTCGCCACCAGCAGGATCGCGCAGGGCAAGACCCGCGTCGCCCACAACAAGGGCGTCGAACTCGAGCCCGGCACTATCATCGACAACGAGGGCAAGCCCACCGTCAATCCGCGCTATACCGTGATTCCGCCGCACGGCGCCATCCTGCCGTTCGGCGAGCACAAGGGTTCGGGGCTCGCGCTGGTGTGCGAAATCCTCGGCGGCGCGCTCTCTGGCGGGCAGGTGGTCAAGGGCCCGTCCGACGGAAAGCACAACGTCCTCAACGGCATGCTCTCGATCATCATCGATCCGGGCAAGCTTGGCACCGGAGAAAACCTGGCGCGCGAAGTCGAGAGCTTCGTCGCCTGGCATACCGGCTCGCCACCCGGCCCCGGCGTCGACAAGGTCAAGATCGCCGGCGAGCCCGAGCGCGAGACCAAGAGGAAGCGCCTGGCCGAAGGCATCCCGGTCGATCCGACGACCTGGCAGGAAATTTTGGCGGCCGGGAAGACGTTCGGGCTGGGTGAGGCTGCGATCGAGAAGATCGCGGGCTGATTGATCCGATGCGGCGCGCTGCCTTCCTTCTCCCCTTGTGGGAGAAGGTGGCGCGAAGCGCCGGATGAGGGGTATCTATCCGCGAACTCATTGTGAGCGGTGTCTGCTGAGAGATACCCCTCACCCGTCTCGCCGCTGCGCGGCGAGCCACCCTCTCCCACAAGGGGAGAGGGAAACAGGCGCCTTAGTCCACCATATCCGCAACGGCGGTGCCGCAGGCCGTGGTGTCGGCGTTGCCGCCTAGGTCCTTGGTGCGCAGCGTACGCTCGGCAAGCGTGCGCTCGATCGCATCGACGATCGACTTGCCGGCGACTTTCTCGCCGAGATGCTCGAGCATCATTGCGCCCGACCAGATCGCGCCGATCGGGTTCGCAATGCCCTGCCCCGCGATGTCTGGCGCCGAGCCGTGCACCGGCTCGAACACCGACGGGAAATGCCCCTCAGGATTGATATTGCCCGACGGCGCGATGCCGATGGTACCGGTGCAGGCCGGACCGAGATCGGAGAGGATGTCGCCGAACAGATTGGAGCCGACGACGACGTCGAACCAGTCCGGATGCAGCACGAAGTTCGCCGTCAGAATGTCGATGTGGTACTTGTCCCACTTCACGCCCGGAAACTTCTTCGCCATCGCCTCCACGCGCTCGTCCCAATAGGGCATGGTGATGGAGATGCCGTTCGACTTCGTCGCCGAGGTCAAATGCTTCTTCGGCCGCGACTGAGCAAGCTCGAAAGCGAACTTCAGGATGCGGTCGACGCCGGTGCGGGTCATCACCGTTTGCTGTGTCACGAACTCGCGGTCGGTGTCGGGGAACATGCGACCGCCGACGGAGGAATACTCACCTTCGGTGTTCTCGCGCACGACCCAGAAATCGATATCGCCGGGCTTGCGGCCCGCCAGCGGCGACGGGACGCCGGGCATCAGCCGCACCGGACGCAGATTCACATACTGGTCGAACTCGCGGCGAAACTTGATCAGCGAGCCCCACAGCGAGACGTGATCCGGGATTTTGGCCGGCCAGCCGACAGCGCCAAAATAGATCGCGTCGTGCTTGCCGATCTTCTCTTTCCAATCGTCCGGCATCATCTGGCCGTGCTTCTCGTAATAGTCCCAGGACGAGAAGTCGAAATGGTCAAAATGCAAGGCGACACCGTGCTTCTTCGCAGCTGCCTCCAGAACGCGCAGGCCTTCCGGCATCACTTCCTTGCCGATGCCGTCACCTGGGATGACCGCGATCCGGTATTGTTTCTTGCTCATCGAGAACGTCCTTGGTTGATCCGGCAGCCGCCGCCTTTTTTGACCGCACTGCAATGGACCAAAGTCAGCGACAGCGCAACGCTGCACTGCAATGTTGACCATGGCGCGGCCGTGCGCCTACTGATTTCATCCTTATTCCTCTCCTGCGAGTACCCCTCATGGATCTGCATCTGCGTGGCAAGCGCGTCCTGATCACAGGCGCGTCCAAGGGCATTGGCGCAGCCGCCGCCGAGGCGTTTGCCGAGGAAGGCGCAAACCTCCTGCTCGCTGCCCGCAGCGGCGATCAGCTCAAGGCGCTGGCCGACCGCCTGCGCTCCGCGCACCAGATCGATACCGCGACGAGCATCGTGGACCTGCGCAAAGCCGAAGACATTACGCGGCTCGCCAAGGAGGCCGCCGATATCGACGTGCTCGTCAACAATGCCGGCGACATTCCCGGCGGCTCCATAGACAAGATCGACGAGCCGACCTGGCGCCACGCCTGGGAATTGAAGGTGTTCGGCTATATCAACCTGACGCGGCAGATCTACGCGCAGATGAAGGCGAAGGGCGGCGGCGTTATCGTCAACGACATCGGCGCTGCCGGCGAAAAATTCGACGCCAATTATGTCTGCGGGAGCGCCGGCAATGCGGCGCTGATGGCTTTCACCCGTGCGCTCGGTGGAAAAAGCCTCGCCGACAACATCCGCGTGGTCGGCATCAATCCCGGCCCTGTCGGCACCGACCGTCACGTCACGCTGCTGAAGACGCGGGCAACGCACCAGTTCGGCGACGAGAACCGCTACAAGGAATTCCAGAAGGGCCTGCCGCTCGGCCGCCCTGCGCATGCGCGTGAAATCGGCGACCTCATGGCGTTCCTGGCCTCGGATCGCGCGGGCTATACGTCCGGCGTAATCTACACGGTCGACGGCGGCATCAGCGCCGGGTGGGGCTAGATTTCTCCGTCATTGCGAGCGCCGCGAAGCAATCCAGAATCTCACCGCGGAAAGACTCCGGATTGCTTCGCTGCGCTCGCAATGACGGAATGCTTGGTAACAGAGGAGTAAAATAATTGTCTCAGGACCTGATCCGCGAAACGGCCTGCGCCGTCGTCGACAAGCTGCGCTCCGGCGACGTGTCTCCACTCGAGCTGCTGGATGTGGTGGAGAAGCGCATCAGCGAGGTCGACGGCAAGGTCAACGCACTACCGACGCTATGCTTCGACCGCGCGCGGACCAACGCGAAGGCGCTGATGCAGAAGCCGGCCGGCGCGCGTGGGTTGCTGGCGGGCCTGCCGCTGCCGATCAAGGATCTGACCGATGTCGCGGGCGTGCTGAACACACAGGGCTCGCCGATCTTCAAGGACAACATCGCTGCGACGTCCGACCTCATGGTCGAGAATCTCGAGGCCAATGGCGCAGTCGTCTACGCCAAATCCAACACGCCGGAATTCGGCGCCGGCGCCAACACCTTCAACGAAGTGTTCGGCGCGACCCTCAATCCCTGGGATGTTTCGAAGTCGGCGGCCGGCTCCTCCGGCGGCGCCGCGGTGGCGCTTGCCACCGGCATGGCCTGGCTGGCGCAGGGCTCGGACATGGGCGGCTCCTTGCGTAGCCCCGCGGCTTTCTGCGGCGTGGTCGGCATGCGGCCGAGCATCGGCCGCGTCGCGGATACCCCCAAATCGGGCATCGATCGCAATCTCGGCGTCGTCGGCCCGATGGCCCGCAATGTCGAGGACCTCGCACTGCTGCTCGACGCCATGAGCGGCGACTATGCAGACGATCCGCTGTCGCTGCCAGCGCCTGCAACCTCTTTCCTGTCGGCCGCGCGCTCGGGCGGCAAGCCGAAGCGTATCGCCTACTCTGCCAATCTCGGCATCACACCGGTTGATCCCGAGGTGAAGGCGATCACACGCAAGGCGGCAGAGCGCTTTGCGGAAGCCGGCGCCATCGTCGAGGAGGCGCATCCGGACTGGCGCGAGGCGCATGAATGCTTCCATGTGCTGCGCGCCTTCGATTTCGCGATCACCAAGGCGAATCTGCTGCGCACCAAGCGCGACCTGCTCAAGCCCGAGGTGATCTGGAACATCGAGGAAGGCCTCAAGCTGACGGTCGAGCAGCTCGCACGCGCCGAAGCACAGCGCGTCGGCATGACCGCGCGCGCGATCGAGTTCTTCAAGACCTACGATCTGCTGCTGACGCCGACCACGATCGTGCCGCCCTTCCCGATCGGGGACCGCTATGTCGCGGAATGCGCCGGCAAGACATTCGAGAATTATGTCGAGTGGCTCGGCATCGTCTACGCGATCACGCTCGCCTGCTGCCCGTCGCTGTCGCTGCCCTGCGGGTTCACCGCCTCGGGCTTGCCGGTCGGCGTGCAGGTCGTCGGCGCACCGCGTGCGGATGCGCAGGTGATTGCGGGCGCGAAGGTGCTGGAGGATATTCTGGGCCTGCGCGGGCAGACGCCGATTGATCCGCGGATGAAGAGGTAGCTTCTCTCGTGCGCCGGACGTAGCGCAGCGCTCCTTCGCGGTGCGCTGCAGAGCCGCGACACGAGAAGCCTTCACCTCGCGCTGGTCGCCTCCAGGCTCCGGCTATAGCGCGACATTGCAAAGCAGAAGACGAAATAGATCGCGGCGACGAAGATGTAGACCTCCACCGAAAACTGCTGCCAGGCCGGATCGATGATCGCGGTCTTGGCCGTGGTCAGCAGATCGAAGATGCCGATGATCAGCACGAGGCTGGTGTCCTTGAAGAACGCGATGAAGGTGTTGACCAGCGGCGGAATGACGTGGCGGATCGCCTGCGGCAAGACCACCAGCCGGTGCTTGCGCCAATAGGACAGCCCCAGCGCGTCCGCAGCCTCATATTGCCCGCGCGGCACGGCCTGAAGGCCGCCGCGGATGACCTCGGCAAGATAGGCGCCCGCGAACAGGATGATCGCGATCTGCGCCCGCAGCAGCTTGTCGATGTTGAACCCGCTCGGCATAAACAGCGGAAACATCACGCTCGCCATGAACAGGAGGCTCACCAGCGGCACGCCGCGGATCAGTTCGACATAGAGCACCGAGAGCGAGCGGATCGCCGGCAGCCTTGAGCGCCGGCCGAGCGCAACCAGAATGCCGAGCGGGAAACCAAACGCCAATCCAGACGTCGCCAGGATCAGCGTTACCGGCAAGCCGCCCCAACGATCCTGCGAGACGAAGGAAAGTCCGAACACCCCGCCCCACATCAGCACGCTGATCAGCGCGAGCGCGCCGATCCACAGATAGGCCAACTCGCGCCGCCACAAGGCGCGGCGCGAGGAAAGAAAAAATAGTCCGATGAACAGCACGACCGACAGCGCGGGCCGCCACTGTTCGTCGAACGGATAAGTGCCGAACAAGATAAAGCGGTATTTCTCCGGGATAATGGCCCAACAGGCGCCAAGGCCACGCACGGCTTTGCAGGCGCTGGAATCGTTAGCCGGCGTGAGCCAGACCGCGTTGGCGATGCCCCACTGCGCGAAGCTGATCACGCCTTTTGCGAGCACCGCCAGCAGGACGACCGAGAGGATGCCGTTCGGGATCGAGGAGAACAAATTGGTGCGCAGCCAGCGCAGCGCCGGATTACCGATTTGCGGACGGCGGGCGGCACGCGGCACCTCTGGAATATCGGTGATCGCTGTCATGCTCAGCGCTCCGCCAGCGCGATGCGCGCATTGTACCAGTTCATGAAGAAGCTGATGCCGAGGCTTATTGTCAGGAACACCGCCATGATCAACGAGATCGCCTCGATCGCCTGCCCGGTCTGGTTCAGCGTGGTGTTCGCAATCGAGACCACGTCCTGATAGCCGATCGCGACGGCGAGCGAGGAGTTCTTGGTCAGATTGAGATACTGGCTCGTCATCGGCGGCACGATCACGCGCAGCGCCTGCGGCAGGATGATCTGCCGCAACATGAAGCTGCGGCGCAGACCAAGCGCGCTGCCGGCATCCCACTGACCGCGCGGCACCGACTGAATGCCGCTGCGCACGATCTCGGCGATGAAGGCCGACGTGTAAGTCACGAGTGCGATCAGCAGCGCGAAATATTCCGGCGCGAGCGTCAGTCCGCCGACGAAGTTGAAGCCGCGCAGCTCAGGCCATTCGACCTTCCAGGACACGCCAAGCAACAGCGATACCGCCGCCGGCAGCGCGACAATGAAGCCAAGCGCAAAGGGCCACGCCGGCCGCGGCTTGCCGTCGTGCATCTGCTGGGCGACCAGCCAGCGCTGAATAACATAGAACGCGGCGCATCCCAGCAGGGCCGTGCCGAACACCCAGAGCTGTGGCGAGCCAACCGGGATCGCCGGCAGGATCAGGCCGCGATTGGAGAGGAATACGCCTTCGACCGGCCGCCACGCGGCGCGCGCCGCCGGCAAGGCCTGCATCAGCACGTACCAGAACAGCAACTGAAGCAGCAGCGGAATGTCGCGCAGGACCTCGACGTAGACGGCAGCGAACCGCGACAGCAACCAGTTCGCCGACAGCCGCGAGATGCCGATCAGAGTGCCCAGAATGGTCGCAAGCACGATGCCGATCACGGCGACGCGCAGCGTGTTGGCGACGCCGACGACGAAGGCCCAGAGGTAGCTGTCTCTCGGATTGTAGGCGAGCAGGCTGTCGGCGATCGGCATCCCGGCCTCGCGACCGAGAAAAGCAAAGCCGGTGGTGATGCGGCGGGCCGAAAGGTTGGTGACGGTGTTGGACCAGAGGAAGACGATGACGGCGACCGCAATGCCGACCACCAGCACCTGCCAGAACAGGCCTTTCAATTCATTTGGCCCAAGCGCGCCGAACAAGCGACGGCGCGGTGGTGGCCTGGGTTCATCTGAGGTCACAGCGCAAAAATCCTTCTCAAGAGCAACGATTTCCGGCGGCGCACGTCAACTGTTGCACCAAACCGAAAATCGTGCAACAAATGTTTCATGGCCGAGCCTGCGAAATTCTCGCCCTTGAGCGAACTCCGCATTGCGTTGCCGTCGCTCCCGATGCGGCTGCAGGAGGTCGGGCGGTTTGTCGCGGCCAATGATTACGATGCCACCACGCGTTCGATGCGCGACCTCGCGGCGGAAGCCGGCGCCGATCCCGCCGCGTTTACGCGCCTTGCAAAAGCGATCGGCTATTCCGGCTGGGACGAATTGCGCGCCGCGCTCACCGAGGCTCGGCGGCCGTCGCAGACGTCACCCTTCTCCGGCCGCGCCAGAAGCCGCCGTCACGGACCGAACGCCGACGTCACACTCGTCGCGGACAAGCTTGAGGCCGAAGCCGCGGGCCTGCCGCGGATCTCCGCCCACGCGATCGCGGACGCGGCCCGCACCCTCCACGATGCAAAACGGATCTGGATCACCGGCTATCGCAGTTGCCGCAGTGTCGCAGAACTGTTGAATTACGAGCTCCGGCTCTTCCGACCCGAACAGGTACAACTCGTTGGCGTGTCCGGCCCCGACGATCTCGATCTCGGCGCGTTCCGGCCCGGCGAAGCCGTCATCGTCATCGGCTTCCTGCCTTACACACATGCCAGCGTCCGCGTGGCGCAAGCCGCTCATCGCAGCGGCGCAGCCCTGATTGCGATCGCTGATAGCCTCTCAGCGCCAATGGCCGAGGGCGCCGACCACGTGTTGCTGTTCGAGGCGGCTTCCTCGCCTGGCTTCTTCCCGAGCCTCACGGGGGCGCTCGCGATTGCACAGTCGCTGGCCGCGGTGACGTTCTCGCTCGGCGGCGCCGCCGCCAAAAAGCGCCTTCAGGATACCGAGGCACGGCTCGCCGCGGCCTCGACCTACGTCCCAGAGAAAGGTTGACCCATGAGCACCCGCACCAGCCGCGTGCTGCATCGCTCGTTGCGTGAGACGCCCCCCAAGGCGATCGGCGGCGAAGGCGTCTATCTCTTTGCCGAGGACGGACGCCGTGTGATCGACGCGTCCGGCGGCGCGGCGGTGTCCTGCCTTGGCCATCAGCATCCGCGTGTGATCGCTGCGATGGCGAAGCAGGCCTCAACGCTCGCCTATGCCCACACCGCCTTCTTCTCCTCCGAGCCGGCCGAGGCCCTCGCCGAGACTCTGGTCGGCCATGAACCCGGCGGTCTTGCCTATGCTTATTTCGTCAGCGGCGGATCGGAGGCGATCGAAGCCAGCATCAAGCTCGCGCGACAATATTTCATCGAGCGCGGCGAGCCGCAGCGGCAGCATTTCATCGCGCGGCGGCAGAGCTATCACGGCAACACACTCGGGGCGCTCGCCGCCGGTGGCAATGCCTGGCGCCGCGCGCCGTATGCGCCGTTGCTCTCCGCTGCGTTCAGCCACGTAACGCCGGCCTTTGCCTATCACGAGAAGCACGACGGCGAATCCGATACACAGTTCGTGGCGCGGCTCGCCGCGGAGCTTGAAGCCGAGTTTCAGCGGCTTGGCCCCAACACCGTTGCCGCATTCCTGGCGGAGCCGGTCGTCGGCGCCACCGCTGGCGCGGTGACGGCGCCGGACGGCTACTTCAAAGCCGTGCGTGAGATCTGCAACCGGCATGGCGCGCTGCTCATCCTTGACGAGGTGATGTCTGGCATGGGCCGCACCGGCACGACGCACGCATGGGAACAGGAAGGCATTGCGCCTGACATCCAGGCGATCGCGAAGGGCCTCGGCGGTGGTTACCAGCCGATCGGCGCAATGCTCGCGAGCGGCAAGATCATCGACACCATCCGCTCCGGCTCCGGAGCGTTCCAGCACGGCCATACTTATCTGGCACACCCCCTCGCCTGCGCGGCTGCGCTCGCGGTGCAGGATGTGATCCGCGAGGATAATATGCTTGAGCAAGTGAAGCAGCGCGGCCGACAGCTCGAGCAGCGACTTACCGAACGATTCGGCAATCACCGCCATGTCGGAGATATCAGGGGTCGCGGGCTGTTTTGGGCCATCGAGCTCGTGGCCGATCGCGCCGGCCGCACATCGTTCGATCCGGCGCTCAAGTTGAACCAGAAGATCAAGGCGGAAGCTTTCGCCAACGGGCTCGGCTGCTATCCCGGCGGTGGCACCGTGGACGGCGTCCGTGGCGATCATGTGCTGCTTGCGCCGCCCTATATCGTTTCGGCTGACGAAATCGATCGGATCGTCGACAAGCTCGGCACGGCCGTCGACAATGTGTTGCGTAGTGTCAATCACTGAGGGGAGAGTAGCATGACGAGGACAATGATTATCACGGCGGGCGTGCTCGCAGCATCGACGGTGGTCGCGCAGGCGGCGACGCTCGACACGGTCAAGAGCCGCGGCACGCTGGTGTGCGGCGTCAGCGCCGGCTTTGCCGGCTTCTCGGCGCCGGACTCGCAAGGCAATTACAAGGGCCTCGACGTCGATTATTGCCGCGCGCTCGCGGCCGGCGTGCTCGGCGATCCCAACAAGGTGCGTTATGTTTCGCTGACCGCGCAGAACCGCTTCACTGCGCTGCAATCGGGCGAGATCGACGTGCTCTACCGCAACTCGACGCAAACCTATTTGCGCGGCGTCACGCTCGGCCTGCGGCAGGGTCCGATCAACTTCTACGACGGCCAGGGTTTTGTCGTAAAGAAGGACCTCGGCGTGAAGGAGATCAAGGACCTCAAGGGCGCCACCGTTTGCGTCGCGCAGGGCACCACGCATGAAGTCACGCTCGGCGATTACGGCCGTGCCAATGGCATCGACTGGAAGCCGCTGGTGTTCGACCGCGTCGACACCATGTACCAGACGTTCTTCGGCGGCCGCTGCGATGCCATGACGCAGGACGCCTCCGCACTTGCGGGTGCCGTCACCACTGCGGCGCCGAACCCGGACGACTATGTTGTGTTGCCGCAGACCATCAGCAAGGAGCCGCTCGGCCCCTTCACGCGCAACGGCGACGAGGTCTGGAGCGACATCATCACCTGGCTGCATTACGGCCTGATCGAGGCTGAGGAGCTTGGCGTCACCCAGGCCAATGTTGACGAAATGACGAAGTCGCAGACACCCGCCATCCAGCGTCTGCTGGGCGCCTCCGGCGATCTCGGCTCGCGGCTCGGTCTCGACAACAAATGGCTCGTCACGACGATCAAGGCCACGGGCAATTACGGCGAGATTTATGAGCGCAATGTCGGCAAGGCGAGCCCGCTCAAGCTCGAGCGCGGCCTCAACGGGCTCTGGAGCAAGGGCGGCTTGATGTACGCCGTGCCGTTCAAGTAAAGAGCCCTCACTCCAACCCTCTCCCCGAAAGTACGGGGAGAGGGCGAAAAGAAAATCATGCGCATCGCCTTGATCCACGCCCTCAAGCACTCCATCGCCCCGATCGAGGCGGCGTTCGCGCAGGCGTGGCCGGAGGCGCGGCTGATGAACCTGCTCGACGACAGCCTGTCGGCGGATTTGGCGCGCGACGGCGCGCTCAACGATGCCATGACCGAGCGCTTTCTTGCGCTCGGCGATTATGCGGCGGCGACCGGGGCGAATGCGATCCTGTTCACCTGCTCGGCCTTCGGCCCGTGCATCGAGGCGGTTGCGCGGGCCCATGCGCCGATGCCGGTGCTGAAGCCAAACGAGGCCATGATCGAGCGGGCGGTGACGATGGGCAAGCGTATCGGCCTGCTCTCGACCTTCCCGCCGACGCTGGTCTCGATGCCGCCGGAGTTTCCGGCCTCCGTCCAGATCGTGCCAAAACTGGCCGAAGGCGCCCTGGCAGCGCTCGACCGCGGTGACCGCGCCACGCATGACCGACTGATGGTCGAGGCGTCAAAGGACCTGCGCGATTGCGACGTCATTGCGCTAGCCCAGTTCAGCATCGCGGCAACGGCACCGCTGGTTGCAGAAGCCACCGGCCGTCCCGTCGTAACGACGCCGGACAGTGCGATCGAGAAGCTGATGCGGCTGCTGAAAGAAAAGGCTTAAGCGCCCGCCTTCTTCCGGCGCTGCGCGTCCTTGATCGCAACGGCGAGCGCGGCCTTCGTTTCGTTCACAAAGTCCTCAACCAGCTCCTCGCGCGTGGCATGTGCGGCCTCGCCGGTGAAGAGGCCCTGCTCGGCCAGCATCACCACGCCATGCAGCGCCGCCCAGATCTTGAGGGCCTGCCGCTCGCGCAAATATCCGACCGCAGGCGTTTCCAGCGCCTCGATCACAAGCTCAAACGTCTCGCGCGTGGCCTCATGCAGCTCGCTGCCCTTGACAGCGCAAGAGACGGTGCGGGACGCGAACATCAGGCGGTAGACGCCGTTACGACGCAGACCGAAGTCGAGCGTCGCCTGCGCCAGTCGCGACAATTTCGATTGCTTCGACGGCTTCGCCATCGCCTCGCGCAGCAGCGCGCTGAACTGCCGGAACGCCTCTGCCGTCACGGCGGCGAGCAGCGCATCGCGGTCAGCAAAATGGCGGTACGGCGCTGGTTGCGAGACACCGAGCTGCTTTGCCAGCGCCTTGATGCTGATCGCTTCCGCCCCGCCCTGCTCCGCCTCGCGCAACGCAGCCTTGATCAAGGCGTCGCGGAGATCGCCATGGTGGTAGGTGTTTTCGGGCTTTCGAGCGAGTTGTGAACGCATGTTACGGCGAAGCCTATAAGTTTGCGCTTGACAGGGGAAGCCTGTCGCGAATGTAATAGCATATAACTTAGAATAAGCGGCAAGTGCCGTAGACAATATTGACAAGAGGAACGCGTCGCCCTTCGGGCCACGCGCATGCGACCGAGGGAGCCGCAATGGCAGAACGACTGAAGGTTCACGTCGATCCCGACAAATGCCAGGGCCACGCGCGCTGCAAGGCGCTGGCGCCGGAGCTGTTCGAGCTCGACGAGTACGGCAACGCCCATGAGGCCGGAGACGGCACAGTTCCACCAGGCCTCGAAGACAAGGCCTGGCTTGCCAAATCGAATTGCCCGGAAATCGCGATCGATGTGATCGAGGAGTAGCGCGGCCTCTGCCGCGCGCCTCGCGTGCCTTCAGCGAACACGAGCCCCAAGGGATTTCCGGATATGTCCGACGTCAGCCAGCCCGCCGCCCATCCGCCCGTAACCGACTGGGTCAACGATTTCGACCACACCGATCCGCAATGGACGGACGATCCATTCCCGATCTGGGAAGAGCTGCGGGCGGCAGGTCCGGTCGTGCATACCGAGCGCTTTCTCGGCTGCTACATGCCGACGACCTATGAGGCCGTTCGCGAAATCGCCAACGATACCGAGCATTTTTCGTCGCGCCGTATCATCGTCCGCAACGTCCGGTCCGAGGTCGCACGGAACGCGGCCCCGCCGATCACGTCCGATCCGCCCGTGCACAAGCCGGCCAAGCAATTGCTGCTGCCGCCCTTCACGCCGGATGCGATGAGGAAGCTGGAACCGCGAATGCGCGCGATCTGCAACGAACTGATCGACGGCTTCATCGCCGACGGCAAGGTCGACGCCGCAACACGCTACAGCAAGTACATTCCGGTTCAGGCCATTGCGCACATGCTCGGCATTCCCGAGAGCGACAGCGATCTCTTCATCAACTGGATCCACATGATCCTCGAGCTCGGCATCAAGGACGAGACCAAGCTGCTCCAGGCCGTACAGGAGATGAGCGCCTATTTCAGGACGCATATCGAGGAGCGGAGGTCGAAGCCGACCAACGACCTCATCTCCTATCTGATGAATGCCAAGGACAAGGAAGGCCAGCCGCTGGAGGAGTCGCACGTGCTGGGCTCGCTACGTCTGCTTCTGATCGCCGGCATCGACACCACCTGGAGCGCGATCGGTTCCTCGCTCTGGCACCTCGCTCGAACGCCGGCCGACCGCGAACGTCTGATCGCCGAGCCCGAGTTGATCCCGACCGCCGTGGAGGAGCTGCTGCGCGCCTACTCGCCGGTCACCATGGCGCGCGAGGTTGTCAAGGACACAACGATTTCGGGCTGCCCGGTCAAAGCGGGCAACATGGTGTTGCTGTCCTTCCCTGCAGCGAACCGCGACCCGAAGATGTTTCCGGACGCTGACAAGGTCGTGATCGACCGGCGAGAGAATCGCCACGCCGCCTTTGGCCTCGGCATCCACCGCTGCGTCGGTTCCAATTTGGCGCGGATGGAGATGCAGGTCGCGCTCGAGGAATGGCTGAAGCGGATTCCGGACTTCCGGCTCGACCCGGCAGGCACCGTGACCTGGTCGCAGGGCACGGTCAGAGGCCCCCGCCAGTTGCCATTTTTGCTCGGAAAGACGATGTAAGCTCCCAGACAGGATTCTGGGAGGCCGGACGTGACTGTGCAAGCAACCCAACCGGGCTCCGACCAATTCGACATCGCCGACGCCAAGCGCCGGATCAAGGCGATCTTTATTGGCTCGATCGGCAATCTCGTCGAATGGTACGATTTTTACGCCTATACGGCGTTTGCGCTCTATTTCGCGCCTGCCTTCTTCCCCGGCAGCGATCCCGTGGTGCAGCAACTGAACGTTGCCGTGGTGTTCGCGGCAACCTTCCTGATGCGCCCGCTGGGGGGCTGGTTGTTCGGGTATATCGCCGATCACTACGGGCGACGGATCTCGCTGACACTGTCGGTCGTCTTCATGTGCTTCGGCTCGCTGATCATCGCGCTGACGCCGACCTATGCCACCATCGGCTTTGCGGCACCGGTGATCCTGGCGCTCGCCCGCGTGATCGAGGGCCTCAGCCTCGGCGGCGAATACGGTGCCAGCGCCACGTATCTGAGCGAGGTCGCCGATCCCAAGCATCGCGGCTTCTATTCGAGCTTTCAATACGTCACGCTGATCGGCGGCCAGCTCACCGCCATCATCGTGCTGCTTCTCCTGCAAAAGGTCTTCCTGACGCCGGAGGAACTGAGGGCCTGGGGCTGGCGCATCCCGTTCGCGATCGGCGCCATGCTCGCCATCTTCGCCGCAGTGATGCGGCGCGGCCTGCACGAGACCGAGGCGTTCGAGGAAGCCAAGAAGGTGGTGAAGCCAACCGGCTCGATAGCGAATCTTCTGAAATATCCGCGGGAGCTTTTGCTGGTCGTCGGCCTGACAGCGGGCGGCACCGCGGCATTCTACACCTTTACCACCTACATGCAGACCTTCGTAAAACTCTCGGTCGGGCTGACCGAGGACCAGACCACTTTCGTGATCTTCGGCACTCTGATCTTCGCGACCATCCTGCAACCGATCTACGGCGCGATTTCCGACAAGATCGGCCGCAAGCCGCTGCTGATTTTCTTCGGTGTCGCCGGCACGCTCGCGACCGTGCCGCTACTGATGACGTTGAAGGAGACCAAATCGCCCTTCATGGCGTTCATACTGATCTGCTGCGCCTGGCTGTTCGTCGCCGGCTACACCTCGATCAACGCTGTGGTGAAGGCGGAGCTGTTCCCGACCAACGTCCGCGCCCTCGGCGTCGGCCTGCCCTATGCCATCACGGTCTCGATCTTCGGCGGCACGGCGCCTGCAATCGCGCTCTACTTCAAAACCATCGGGCACGAGGAATGGTTCTACTATTATCTCGCCGGCGTCATCTGCCTGTCGCTGATCATCTATTCCACCATGCGCGACACCAAGCACGCCTCCGCGATGCATCGCCACGAGTAGCCGATTCACGAGTAGAACATGGCCGACGAGACGCCATCCGACAGCAAGCTGACGCGCTCCAAGGAGAAATGGGCGCGCGAGGGCCGGTTCCTCACCGGCAAGATCACCCGCCCGGAGGACCAACGGCTGCCGCCCGGCCAGCATCTCACCAAGGACTGGCCCGTGCTCGATCTCGGGGTCATGCCGCCGATCTCGCGCGAGCGCTGGCGGCTCGACGTCTATGGCGCAATCGAAAATCCCGTGTTCTGGACCTTTGCCGAATTCACGGCGCAAAGGCAGGATCAATTCACCTCCGACATCCATTGCGTGACGACCTGGTCGCGCTACGACAATGAGTGGGAAGGACTAGCGACACGCGAGCTGCTGGCGGCCTGCCAGCCGCGTGACGATGCGCGCTTCGTCGTTCTGCATTCCCATGATGGCTACACCACCAACCTCGCGCTGGAAGACTTTGCCGCCGAGGACGCGCTGCTCGCCCATAGCTGGTCGGGCGAGCCGCTGTCGGACGAGCATGGCGGCCCGGTGCGGCTGGTCGTGCCGCATCTCTATTTCTGGAAGAGCGCGAAGTGGCTCCAGGCCATCGAATTCCTGACCGACGACGCGCCGGGCTTCTGGGAAGTCCGCGGTTACCATAACCGCGGCGATCCCTGGGCCGAGCAGCGTTATTCAGGCGACTAGGTTCAAGCAAGAACGGGGAAAGCCCATGCCGACGGAACGCTTTCAATTCACCGGCGAAGGCGGCCATCAGCTCGCGGCCGCGCTGGAACTGCCGGATGGCGAGCCCACAGCCTTCGCGCTGTTCGCGCATTGTTTCACCTGCGGCAAAGACACGCTCGCCGCAAACCGCATCTCAGTCGCGCTCGCCGCCAAACGCATCGCGGTGCTGCGCTTCGACTTCACCGGGCTTGGCTCCAGTGAAGGCGAATTTGCCAATTCGACGTTCTCCTCCAACGTCGCCGATCTTGTGCGCGCAGCCGATCATCTGCGCGCAACGCGCAAGGCGCCTTCGATCTTGATCGGCCACAGCCTTGGCGGTGCCGCTATCCTTGCGGCGGCCGGGAACATTCCTGAAGCCAAGGCGGTCGTGACCATCGCAGCGCCGTCCGATCCGGCGCATGTCACAGGCCTGTTCAAAGAGCATCTCGACAACATCCGCACGCAGGGGGAAGTCGAGGTCTCGCTCGTCGGCCGCCCGTTCCGGATCAAGCGCGAATTCCTCGACGACGTCGCCGAACACAAGCTGATGAATGACATTACTGGCCTGCACAAGGCGTTGCTGGTGATGCAGTCCCCCGTCGACGACACCGTCGGCATCGACAATGCGACCAGGATTTTCGTGGCGGCGAAACATCCCAAGAGCTTCGTCTCACTCGACCACGCCGATCATCTGCTGACCAAGCCGGCCGATTCGCTCTACGCAGCCGACGTGATCGCTGCCTGGGCGAGCCGATATATCGACACGGCAAAGCCCGCAAACGCGATGGACGTCGCCGAGGAACCGCGGAAGGTCGTGGTCCAGGAGACCCGCAAGAGCAAGTTCAACCAGATCATCACCGTCGGGCCGCATCATCTGGTGGCGGACGAGCCGATCGCCGCTGGCGGCGAGGATGCCGGCCCCGGGCCATATGACTTCCTGCTCGCCGGTCTCGGCGCCTGCACCTCCATGACCATGCGCCTCTATGCCGACCGCAAGTCGCTGCCGCTCGACCGCGTCACCGTCACGCTGAAGCATTCCAAGATTTACGCCAAGGATTGCGCGGAGTGCGAGACGCGGGACGGCATGCTCGACCAGATCGAGCGCGACATCGCAATCGACGGCGCGCTCGATGCCGACCAGCGCAAGAAACTGATGGAAATCGCCGACAAGTGCCCGGTGCACCGGACGCTGACCTCGGAGATCCGCATCGTCACGAAAGCGGTGGACTAGCGTTAGAAGCACGACGCCATCGTTCGCACTGCCGCACTGATCTCGCTCTCGCGCCAGGCCGCAAAGCCGAGCAGCAGGCCATGATCGCGCGGCTTGCCCAGTGCCAGGCTGGATAGAGGACGGGTTTCGACGCCCGCCTCGACGAGCCGCTTGACCGCAGCCTGATCGGCACGTCCCCGTTTGAGGCGGGCGACGAGCTGGATGCCGCCGGACGGCACCTCGACCGAGAGCACCTCGCCGAGATGGCGCTCCAGTCCCTCGGCGAGGTGATCACGGCGCGCGTGATAGAGCCGGCGCATCCGACGCAGATGCGCCAAAAAATGCCCGTCGGCGATAAACTCGGCGAGCGCTTCCTGGATGTGACTGGAAGCGATCAACCCAATGTGCCGCTGTGCGATCTCGAATGTGCTGACCAGCGCCGGTGGAACCACGAGATAGCCGAGCCGGATATCCGACGTCATCGCCTTCGAGAACGTGCCGACATAAAACACGCGACCATGGGTATCGAGCCCCTGCAAGGCCGGCACCGGCCGGCTGTCATAGTGGAATTCACCGTCATAATCGTCCTCGACGATCCAGGTCTTGCCGGGCCTGCTTGACCCGAGAAACTCGGTGCGGCGGGCCAGCGACATCAGCCGTCCGGTCGGATGCTGGTGCGACGGCGTCATGAAGACGAGCTTGGGCACGCCCATTCCCGGCATCCGCTGCATGCCCTGCTCGTCGAGTCTAATACCGGTCACGCGCGCGCCAGATGCACGGAAGGCGGCCGCGGCGCCGGGATAGCCGGGATCCTCGACCCAGACGCCGTCGCCCGGCGCAATGAGCGCAGCCGCAATCAAGGTCAGCGCGGCCTGTGCGCTTGGCAGGATCATAATTTGGTCGGCCGTGGCGCGAACGCCTCTGCTGGTCGCGAGATAATGCGCCAACGCCTCGCGCAGGCGTGTGCGGTTGACCGGACCAAGCTCGCGCCTGGCCGCGCGCACGGCGCTGCGGCGCAGGCAACGCGCCCACACCTCGTTCGGAAACTCCCTGAAATCGCCATGCCCCGGACGCAACGGCTTGAGCGGAGCCTGATAGGACATCGGCCAGTCCGTCTGCTTGAGCCTGGATGCCCAAGGCGAGAGCTGCGGCTTGACGGCGCGAACACGCGAAGCCACGGCGCCCGCTCTTTCGATGCGCTCAGCACCATCGACCGTAACCACAGGACGACGTCCGCGCGACGCCTCAAGATAGCCTTCGGCAGCGAGCTGCTCGAACGCGTAAGTCACCGTGTTGCGCGAAACGCCGAGATCGTTCGCTAGCCGGCGGCTCGACGGCAGCGCGCGGCCTTTGGCGAGGCGGCCGGTCGAGATCAGGTTTCGGAGCTGGCTGGTCAGCTGGGCCACCAGCCCCTCTTCATCGGTCCGGTTCAGGCCGATCAAACCGGAGATCATGCTTTCCGAGACTGGCACTTCATTCGTCTCCGATCTGGCACTTTTTCAGGTACCAGCCAGGATGCTATCTCGCAGACCACACCGCTTCAAGGATTCTGCGATGAACTCTACCCTCTCTCCCCGCACAGCCGTCGGCCTGTTCCTTATCGTCGTGCTGGCCTGGGGCGTGAACTGGTCGATGACGAAGCAGCTCGTCCAATTCCTTCCGCCGCTGTGGACGTCGGCGATCCGGAGCTGGATCGCGCTGGCTGGATTGTTCGTGATCCTCGGACTGAGCAACAATCTGGTGATCCCGGAGCGGCGAGACATTCCCGTGGTCCTCAGCGTGGCGCTGCTGCACATGACGCTGTTCTCGGTCCTGGTCGCGACGGGCCTCCGTTTTCTGCCCGCAAGCAAGGGCATTGTGCTCGGCTACACCACGCCGCTCTGGGTCGCGATCGCAGCACCGTTGCTGGGGAAGGACACGCTGACTGCGCCAAAACTCGTCGGCGCCCTGCTTGGGCTGATCGGCCTTGCCGTGATCCTGAACCCAACCTCGATCGACTGGACTAATACCAATGTCGTGCTCGGCGCCGGCATGGTCATCCTCGCCGCGATCTCCTGGGCCGCGAACATCATCTATATCCGCGCGCATCGCTGGATCGCGTCCCCGCTTCAGCTGTTGATCTGGCAGGTGCTCGTGGCAACCATCGTGCTCACAGGGGCGGCGCTGATCACGGATGGCCTGCCGCACGCGGAATGGTCGTGGAGGCTCGTGCTGCTGTTCCTGTATTCCGGCCTGATCGGGACCGCGCTGGCCTATTGGGCGATGTCGATGGTCAACAAGAGCATCTCGGCGCTGACGACGGCGCTTGGCACCACCGGGACGCCGCTCGTCGGCATCGCCAGCGCGGCGATCCTGCTGGGCGAGCCGATCGACATGAGCCTTGTCATCGCAGCCGCGCTGATCGTGACCGGAATTGGCCTGGCGACGCTGGGCGACCGGCTGCTGCGCCGTCAGGCTACGGCGAGCGGTTGAACGCGCAAGCTACCGCGCAGGCCGGCCGTCGCGCCGAGCAGGATGCCGGCGACCGCAATGAACGAGCCCAGCGCGAGCGTCGAGATGCCGGTGAGCCCCTGCCCGATCGAGCAGCCAAACGCCATCACGCCGCCGATCCCCATCAGCGCGGCGCCACCGGCCGAACGCAGCATGTGGCGCGGCGAAGAATAGCCTTCGAGATGGAAGCGGCCCGTGGCAAGCGCGGTTATCAGGCTACCCGCGAAGACGCCGGCCACCGTCGCAATGCCGAAGTTTAGCGTCAGCCCGGTCGAAAGCATCGCATATTGCAGCGCATCGGCGATCGGCGCGATGAAAGTAAGCGAGGTCACCGGCACCGGATTGAAATCGTCAGCACCGAGATAGCCGGTGACGTACCAGCCGCCAGCGATGAGCAGACCGATGACGACGCCTGCCGTGATCTGACCGGGTGAGCGGCGGAACGCCGGATGTGCGAAGGCAAACAGAACCAGCGCGACGACGATCACCGCTGCCGCAAGCGCGCGGGAAACGGCTTCACCAAAACCAAGGGTCGCCAACAGTGTGGGCAGCGAATTTGCGCCGATGGTCGTTTGCGAAGCCTGAACCAGCGCAATGCGCGCCGGCGCGATCAGGCCTTTGAGCGCCATCTGCGCCGCAATGGCGAGCACGATCACGACGACGAAAGAGCGGAGATTGCCGCGACCGAGCAGCACCAGTGCGCGCGAACCGCAGCCGTTCGACAGCACCATCCCATAGCCGAACAGCAGTCCGCCGAAGAACAGCACCGGTACGGAGAATGTCTGTTGCAGATAGATCGACTTGCCGAGATCGACCATGCCGTTGCCCGCGAGGAACTGGCTTGCGGCGATGGCAACCGCAATCGCCAGCGCATAGGACCGTACCAGCCGGCCATCTCCCTCCGCCAGAAAGCCGCGCATGCTGCTCATCAGGCAGAAGCCGCTGAGCAGGCCAACGGCGCCGTAGACAAGGCCAATGACGAGGCCGGCAAGGATGACGAGTTGGGTCGGCTCCATCATTACGGCTTCAGGATCACACGATCTCGCGACGAGCCGGCGACTGCGACGTAGGCCTCCTTGGCGTGCTCGAGCGGATAGATCGCATTCGCCTTGATCCGGAACGGCTTCAGCTGGCCACAGGCAAAGCCGGCGTCGAGATCGCGCAGCACCGCGCCCGTCGCAACCGAGGAGAGCCCGAGCGTGTCGATGCCGACATAGGTGTGCTGTCCCCGATAGAATTCGAGAATGTTGAACTGCACGATGCGGTCGATCGCGGCGATCAGGATTTGGCGGCCGCGCAGCGCAAGCGATTTGTGCGCAGCCTGAAAATAGGGATCGCCGACCGTGTTGAAGACGATGTCGGCGCCCTTGCCGCCGGTCAATTCGTGCACGCGTGTGGCGACATCCGTTGCGGAAGCGTCGATCACCTCGATGGGCGCGTTGCTGTGACCTTCATAAGCTTCCGCCTTGCGCACCACGCCGACGACCTTCGCGCCCTGCCAGGTCGCGATCTGCACCGCGGCCTGGCCGACCTTGCCGTTGACGCCAAACACCAGAACGGTGTCTCCGGACTTGGGGATGCCGGCTCGGCGAAAGCCTTCCATTGCCGTGACGAAGGGCACGCCGATGCCCGCGGCCTCTTCCCAGGATACGCTCTTCGGCTTCTCCACGACCGCATCAGCTTCGACCACGAGATGGCTTGCGTGTGTGCCATCGCGGCGGATACCGAGATCACCGGAGGAGCCGAACACCTCGCGGCCGACCGTGCCGGCCGGCCCGTCGACCACCACGCCCGCATAGTCGCGACCGGGCGTGCGCGGGAACACGGCATAGGCCATCAGCCCCGTCGCAGCCTTGACGTCGGACGGATTGACGGCGGCGGCTTTCACCAAGATCAGAAGATCGTTCGGGCCGCGCGTGAGTGTATGATGTTCGACGCTGGGTGCAACCGCAGCGGCGTTCTCGGCCTTGCCGTTGAGGCGGACGCAGCGAGCCTCGACGGCTTTTGGATCGGCTGATGACATCGAAAGACCCACCATTTCTTGCGGGCCTTGTCGCCTTTGGGGCCGGTCAAGTCAATCCTTCGGCCGCTTGTCGTAGAGCCGCCTGGCCTTGCCGAGCGAGCGTTCCAGCGTGGTCGGCGCGACCACCTGCACCCTGGAGCTGATGCCGATCGTGTTCTTGATATGCATCGAGATTCGGTCGGCATGCTCGACGAGACCCCTTCCGTCCCAGCTTTCGGGCCGCGCCTCGGCGATGATGGTCAGTTCGTCCATGCGGCCTTCGCGGGTGAGTTCGAGGATGAAGTGGCCGCCGCACCAGTCGGTCGCGAGCAGCGCTTCCTCGATCTGGGTCGGAAACAGATTGACGCCGCGCAGGATGATCATGTCGTCGGAGCGGCCCGTGACCTTTTCCATCCGCCGCATCCCCGGCCGTGCCGTGCCCGGCAGCAGCCGGGTCAGGTCGCGGGTGCGATAGCGGATCACCGGGAAGGCTTCCTTGGTGAGCGAGGTGAAGACCAACTCGCCCTTCTCGCCGTCGGGCAGCACCGCGCCCGTTTGGGGATCGATCACCTCGGGGTAGAAGTGGTCCTCCCAGATGTGCAGGCCGTCCTTGGTCTCGATGCATTCTTGCGCAACGCCGGGCCCGATCACTTCGGAGAGGCCATAAATGTCGGTCGCATCCATATCAAAGGCGTCCTCGATCTCGCCGCGCATCGCATTGGTCCAGGGCTCGGCACCGAAGATGCCGACCTTGAGCGAGCACTGCCGCGGATCGAGCTTCTGACGCTTGAACTCGTCCAGGATCGCCAGCATGTAGCTCGGAGTCACCGTGATGATGTCGGGCCTGAAGTCGTTGATGAGTTGCACCTGCCGCTCGGTCATGCCGCCGGAAATCGGCACTACCGTGCAGCCGAGTTTTTCGGCGCCGTAATGTACGCCAAGCCCGCCGGTGAAGAGGCCATAGCCATAGGCATTATGGATGATCATGCCGGTGCGGCCGCCGGCAGCTCGGATCGAGCGCGCCATCACCTCCGACCAGGTGTCGATATCGCGTTGCGTGTAACCCACCACAATCGGTTTGCCCGTCGTGCCGGAGGACGCATGCACACGCACCAGTTTTTCACGCGGCACGGCAAACATGTTGAAGGGGTAATTGTCGCGGAGATCCGTCTTCACGGTGAACGGAAATTTTGCGAGATCAGAAAGCTCGCGAAGATCGGACGGATGCACGCCAGCCTTGTCAAAAGCCTTGCGATAATGCGCGACGTTGTCATAGGCGTGCTTGAGCGACCAGGCCAGCCGCTGCTTCTGCAGCGCCATGATCTCGTCGCGCGAGGCGCGCTCCTGCGCGTCCAGCTCGGCACTATAGTTCCGGCCGCCTTCCTTCAGCTTCGTCGAAGCCATTCTCGTTTCCCCACATCGATTTGTTCTTCGTTTATTGACCTTGCGCCGGCAGCCACGCGCCGGGAATGACACGCGAATGCCCGCGAAATTCGGCGATAACGGTGTCGCCGGCGGTGACGCGCACGTCGTAGATGCCGGAGCGGCCACCACGGGTGACTTCTCGCGCCTTCGCGACGAGGCGGTCGCCGAGCCTGCCCGGCTTGATGAAAGTGATCTGACCCTGTGCGGCCACGACTCGATCGTTGTGCGAATTGCAGGCAAAGGCGAACGCGGAATCGGCGAGCGTGAAGATGAAGCCGCCATGGGCAATGCGCTGGCCGTTGACCATGTCCGGCCGCACCGTCATGGCAAGCGTCGCGAAACCCGGACCGACCTCGACGATCTCCATGCCGAGACCCTTGGAGGCGTCATCCTCCGCCAACATCGCATCGGCGCAGGCGCGGGCAATATCCTCAGGCGACAGGGCGGCTTTGACGTTCACGCGCTTCTCCCGGCAAGATGCTTGCTCATGATGTTCTGCTGGTTGGCCAACACTGTCAAACGTGGTCGTAGTCGACGACGACCCGCTCCGACGATGGCTTGGCCTGACAGGTGAGAACAAAACCGGCCTTCAGCTCCCAGGGCTCCAGCGAATAATTGAGGTCCATCGGGGCCTCGCCCTCGACCAGTTTTGCGCGGCAGGTCGAGCACATGCCGCCCTTGCAGGCGAAGGGAAGGTCGACGCCGGCGCGCAGCGCGGCATCGAGGATCGCCTCGTCCTCGGCGACCGGCACGTCGCGACGTTTGCCATCGATGATCAGGGAGGCAATCGCCTTTGGTGGCGCGTCGGGAGCGACGACTTTCTTCGGCCGCGGCTTGCCGCCGAATTCGGAGACGAACCGTTCAACGTGAATGCGCTCCTCCGTGATCCCGAGGCCGCGGCACGCCGCGTCGACGTCCTCGCTCATGCCGGACGGACCGCAGATGAAGACGTGGTCGACGCTTTCGGCCGGCACCAGCGAGCGCAACAGCACCCTTACCTTGTCGCCGTCGAGCCGGCCATGCAGGATCGGAATGTCCTGCTCCTCGCCGGAGATGACGTGGAAGATCGAGAGGCGGTCGATGAAACGGTCCTTCAACTCCTCGAGCGCCTCGAGGAACATGATGTTGTCGGTCGCGCGGTTGCCGTAGAACAGGAAGAAACGGCTATCGGGCTCGCGCGCCAGCACACCCTTCACGATCGACAGGATCGGCGTGATGCCGGAGCCGGCTGCGAAGCCGACATGGATACGTCCGGCATCGACCAGCGGGACCACGCCAAAACGCCCGGTCGGCGTCATCACATCGAGCTCGTCGCCGCGTTTCAACTCGTCCGCTGCCCAGCTCGAGAACGCACCGCCGTCGACCTTCTTCACGGCAATGCGGATCTCGCCGTCGTCAGGGCCCGAACAGATGGAATAGGAGCGGCGTACCTCCTCACCGTCGAGCATGGTCCGGAGCGTAAGGTACTGGCCGGGGCTGAAAGCATAGTCATCAGCAAGCTCGCGCGGAATGGTGAAGGTCATCGAAACGGCGTCCGACGCCTCGCGACGGAGATCGTTGATGGCGAGGCGATGGAAGCGCGGTGCGGCTGCTGACATGGTCAATGACACTTGAAGTAATCGAAGGGTTCGCGGCAGGCCTTGCAGCGCCACAGGGCTTTGCAGGAGGTCGAGCCGAATTCGGACAAGACTTCCGTATTCCCTGAGCCACATTGCGGGCACGTGACGGCCTGCTCGCCGAACAGCGCGCGGCGTGAGTTCGAGGCTTGCGGCGGCGCGATACCGTAGGCGCGCAGCTTGCGGCGACCCTCCTCGCTCATCCAGTCCGTGGTCCAGGCCGGCGACAGCATGGTGTGGACTTTCGGCTGACGAAAGCCCGCGCGCTCCAACGCGATCTCGATTTCCAACGCGATCATATTCATCGCAGGGCAGCCCGAATAGGTTGGCGTAATCGCGACCTCGACATGATCGCCATCAACAGAGACGTCCCGGAGCACGCCGAGATCGGCGATGGTCAGCACCGGAATTTCCGGATCGACCACGCTTGCCGCGGCGTCCCAGGCACGCCGGCGCAACTCGCTATCAGGCTCCAGCACCGTCACCATGTCTGCCCCGGGAAGGTACGCTGCATCGATTGCAGCTCGGACAGGAGATGGCCGAGATGCTCGCTGTGGCGGCCGGCGCGGCCGCCCTGCTGCATCCAGCCGTTCTGCGGCAAGGCCAACGTCGCTTCACTGATGACCTCAGAGAGCGTCGTCAGCCAGCGGCCACGCAAAGTCACTGGATCGACGGCGATGCCGGCATGGATCAGAGCGCGTTCGCCTTCATCTACGGCAAACATCTCGCCAGTAAAGGCCCAGAGGTGATCAATCGCGGCCTGCGCCCGTTGGTGGCTCTCGTCCGTGCCGTCGCCGAGCCGGATGATCCACTCCGAGGCATGGCGCAGATGATAGGCACTCTCCTTCTCCGACTTCGCAGCAATGGCCGCGAGCGTCGTATCCCGCGAACTCATCATCGCGCGCCAGTAAAGGTCGGCGAAGGCGGAATAGAAGAACTGCCGTACCAGGGTCTGGGCAAAGTCACCGTTCGGCTGCTCGACCAGCAGCAGATTGCGGTACTGCCGAACGTCGCGCAAATAAGCGAGCTTGTCCTCGTCGTTGTCCTTGCCTTCAGCCTTGGCGGCGTAGCTGTAGAGCTCGCGGGCCTGGCCAATCAGGTCGAGCGCGATGTTGGAGAGCGCCATGTCCTCTTCCATCATCGGCGCATGCCCGCACCATTCCGACAGCCGATGGCCGAGGATCAGCGCATCGTCGGCGCGACGCAGCGCGTAGAGCACCAGCGGCGTCTCGGAAACCTGGATGTTGGCGGCTGGCATCACATATGCCCCACTTCCTCGGGCACTTCATAGAATGTCGGATGCCGGTAGATCTTCGATTCCGCCGGCTCGAACATCATGCCCTTCTCGGCCGGATCGCTCGCGGTGATCGCGGTCGACGGCACGACCCAGATTGAGAGCCCCTCCCCGCGGCGAGTGTAGATGTCGCGGGCGGCCTGCAAGGCCATGGTCGTGTCGCTCGCATGCAGCGAGCCGACATGCTTGTGCGCGAGCCCGTTGCGGCTGCGAATGAAGACTTCCCACAGCGGCGTATTCGGCGTGGCCATCGTAATCTCCCTATTCCGCGGCTTGTGCGGTCCGACGCTGCGCGCGCTTGGCGGCATAGGCGGCGGCTGCCTCACGCACCCAGGCGCCCTCGTCATGCGACTTGCGGCGGGTGGTCATGCGGTCGCGATTGCAGGGGCCGTTGCCGGCGAGCACCTGCTTGAACTCGGCCCAGTCGATGTCGCTGTAGCGCCAGTGGCCTTCCGCATCCCTAGTCATTCCGGGATCGGGAATGGTGAGGCCGAGATATTGCGCCTGCGGCACGGTGGCATCGACGAACTTCTGACGCAGCTCGTCATTGGAGAAGCGCTTGATCTTCCACTTCGTCGAAATGTCGCTGTGCTGGCTCGTCGCGTCCGGCGGGCCGAACATCATCAGCACCGGCCACCACCAACGTTCCAGCGCATCCTGCGCCATCGCCTTCTGCTCGTCCGAGCCGCGGCACAGCGTCAGCATGATCTCGTAGCCCTGGCGCTGATGGAATGATTCCTCCTTGCAGACGCGGATCATCGCGCGCGCATAGGGACCATAGGAGCAGCGGCACAGCGGAATCTGGTTCATGATCGCGGCGCCGTCGACCAGCCAGCCGATGGTGCCGATGTCAGCCCAGGTCAGCGTGGGATAGTTGAAGATCGAGGAATATTTGGCTTTGCCTGCGAGCATCGCGTCGACCAACTCCTCGCGCGACGTGCCGAGCGTCTCGGCGGCGGCGTAGAGATAAAGTCCGTGGCCGCATTCATCCTGCACCTTCGCCAGCAGCGCTGCCTTGCGCCGCAGCGATGGCGCGCGCGTGATCCAGTTGCCTTCGGGCAGCATGCCGACGATCTCGGAATGGGCGTGCTGGGAAATCTGGCGGGTGAGCGTCTTGCGATAGGCCGCCGGCATCCAGTCGTTCGGCTCGATGCGCTCTTCGGCATCGATGCGGGCCTGGAACTGCGCAGCTTTGGCCGCGTCCTCAAGACCGCGATCGTCGGTCTCGGCCGTGTTGAGCGCCTGGGTATACATGCGCATTCCTCCCGTTTTATTGGAAGGAAATATATAACATAAATTACTTCATGCAAGTTATTTCTGTAACATATAGATCAAGCCTCGAACCTCCTCTCCAGCAGCTTCCGGGCCGGCGGCAGTAGGCCCTTCTCGTTGGTTCCATGGCCATCAAGCCATTGTTCCGACGGGGCAAGCAGTGCGCGATAGATCTCGCCACAGAGCTCGCGGGCCGCCTTGCCCGGCCAATCCCCTGGCAGCAGGCTCTCGGGCAACAACGGATCGCGCAGCACCACGCGGCGGTAGTCGTGGATCAGAAGGATGCGGGCGGTGAAGGCGTCGGCCTCGGACAGATCCGCGCCGCGCGCGATCGCGGCGCGAAGCGGCTCGAACGTCTTCATGAATTTCAGATAGGCGTTAGCGGTGCGCTCCAGCGGCCAGCTCGCGCTAAGCAGACGGCGGCCGCTATCATCCTCGGCCGAAACTTCAAGGCGGATGGCACAAGCAGCCTCCTCCGGCACCGGAACACCCGACGGCGCGACCCAGACGCCCGGCAGCGGGCTACCGAAGCCGGCATTGCGGAGCGCGTCGCGCGAGGCATCGCGGTCCTCGCCATTGCCGATCAGGAGCAGCTCGAAGCGCCCGGTCCAGTCGGATGTCGGCGGATCATAGATGTGGCGCGTCGCGGCCTCGAACGTTTCGCGGCCCTTCTCGGCGAGACGATAAAAACTGTTGCGGCCGACCTTTTCGCGCGTCAGCCAGCCATCGGCAGCGAGGCGCGACATGGCGGTGCGCACCACGCCGGCATCGATGTCCAGGCTCTCGAAGAACGCCAGCAGCGTACCGAGCCAGACCGATCCCCCGCGCGGCACGATGGCGTCGCCGAACATGGTGATGACGATGGACCCCGTACGTGACGGCTCACGCTTGAACTGGTCGATGATGCGGGAGAGCGGATGCGCCATGCGCGAGGCATAGCGCGTTTGGTACGGGCGCGACAATGGACGGACGCGACGGCTGCCGTGACGCCGCTTCCTGTACTCCCTCTCCCCGTTCTTACGGGGAGAGGGGCTCTCTCCGCGAATGGGATGGCCGTGGGACCTGTCCCCCCTCACCCGGATCGCATCTCCGATGCGATCCGACCTCTCCCCGCAAGCGGTAGGGCAATCGCATATGGCAGTTTGCGCGATCGCAGCGCGCGCCTCGTCCTTCGAGACGACCGCTTCGCGGTCTCCTCAGGATGAGGCTAAGTGGCATTGGTGCTGGTCGAAACGACGGCCGCACACTCGGTCCTCATCCTGAGGGCCCGCCAACGGCGGGCGTCTCGAAGGATGGCTACGGGGGGAATCGCTCCCATATGCGATTGGCCTGCCGCAAGCGGGGCGAGGTGAAGAAGCGCGCTACCTATGCGGATCGGGATACGCGAGACTGCGCCAGCCGCTGCGGTCGAACGGCCGCCACTGGCCTTCCTTCTGCGCGAGGCGGTCGGCGACGGCGTAGACGACTGCAGGATGGTGGCCCATGCCGCAATGACTGCTTTCGACCTCAATGCTTTCGGTCTGCGCACCGGTCTTCTCCATGCAGCCCTGCCAGGCGCAGACGCCGTCGGTACGGCTAAAGATGGCGGTGGTCGGCACCGGCGGAGGGACGGCGAGATCGCCACCGAACTCCGGGTCGACCTCGTCGGACTTCCGCCCGCTCGCCCATTCATAGACGCGCCAGGCATTGGTCGAACGGGGGTTACCCGCGAAGGGGCTGCCGAGCGTGATCACCTGACGCACGCGGTCGGGCATCATCTTGGCGAGCTGACGTGCATAGAGGCCGCCGAGGCTCCAGCCAACCAGACTGATCTTGCGGCCATGCTTGTCGCTGAGCTCCTCGACCAGATCGACCATCGCATGCTGCACGCCGTCACGCAGACCGTAATTGCGGCCCTGACGCCAACCGCTTACCGCATAGCCCTTGCTGGTCAGAAAGGTGCGCAGCGCGCGCGTGGACTCGTCGGAGGCAACAAGGCCCGGCAACACGAGCACCGGATGCCCATCGCCGCGGGGCGCGAGGCTCAGCAGCGGCAATGCGCCGAGGAATGCGCCGAACTCGTGGATCGCGCGCCCTTCCAGAAACATCAGAGTACGGGACGGCGGACGCAGCGTGTGGGCAGTAGCGGTCATCAATGGATCCCCTGGGCAAGAATTCCTGAAAGCCCGCCGGCTGCGACGCCGGCAGTGGGCATGAATTCCAATACGCCGGCTTCTTGAACGTTCCGCAGCGCAACATGAATCAGCTAGGCGGCCGGTTCCGCACATTCAAGCGGGAGAGACGTAAGGCCACAATAGGCCCGCGCGTTAATGCTAACGGGCGTGACGCAAAAGTCACAACAATCGGAGCAGGAATTCTACGGAGTACAGCGTAAGTCCGGCGAGGCCGCCAATCAACGAGCCGTTGAAGCGGATGTATTGCAGGTCACGCCCGATGTTGATTTCGATCAGCGAAATCAGCTGCGCCATATCCCACGCCTTGACCTGATCGGAGATGAAGGTCGAGACGCCGCTCTTCTGGTCGGCCACGATGCTGCGCAGCACTGTCACCAAGCCCTTGTTGATGTCGCCGCGAAGTTCGGCGTCGCCGGCCAGCGCTTCGCCCGCCGAAACGAACATTCCGGCGAGATGGTGCTGCAGCACCTGCGTTTCGCCCGATGCACTGCGCTCAATGAACGAGCGCGTGTTGGCCCAGACGGTGCGAGCGAGATCGGCAAGCTCAGGCCGCGCCAGCAGATCGCGCTTCAGACCGTCGATGCGATCGATATAGGCCTGATCGGTGCCAAGGCGATCGACGAAGCTCAGCACCATGCGGTCAAACTCGCCACGGAACGGATGCTTGGGATCGCTGCGCACCTCATTGAAGAAGGCAGTCGCCGATGACACGATCTTGTTCACCAGAAACTTGTCGGCGCGATAGAGCCTAAGCAGGGTCGGCAATTCCGCGCGCACCTTCTCGCGGATCATCGCCATCGTCTCTGTCTGGTTCAACGTCTCGTGCATCACGCGCAGGAGGTCGTCGAACAGGATCTGATGCCGCCCCTCCGCCACGAAGCCGCGCAGCGTGCCGGCGGCGAGCGGCGCAAGGTCAATCGCCTGAATCTGAGAGGACATGCGGCGGATGATGAAGGTCATCAAGCCGGAGCTCTCGGTCGCGGAGACCGCCTCCGGCAACAGACGTAGCGCGAAGCGCGCAAGATCGTCGCTGCGCTTGCGATCACGCAGCCAGTCGGCAACGAAGGAGCCGAAATCGATCTCCCTCAGCTTGGCCTCGACGGGGCCTGCCTCGAGGAAATGCACCTGGATGAACTCGCCGAGTTTCTCGGCGATGCGGGCCTGGTTGCTCTGGATGATCGCAGTGTGCGGGATCGGCAGGCCCAGCGGCCGCTTGAACAGCGCGACCACGGCATACCAGTCGGCGAGGCCGCCGATGGTTGCGGCTTCCGCGAAGGCGGCGATGAAGCCGAACACGGGATGCACGGGGAGAAGCCATTTCGCGACGACGAACAGCAGAAGCGTTGAGGCCAGCACCAGCGTCGCCAGCGCTTTCACGCGGCGCAACTCGGCCGCACGTTCGGCATCGCCGGGAGTGTCGAAAGAGAAGCTGGCGGGTGGAGTCATCACTGCATCACCCTACCCGTCATTGCGGGCGAAGCGAAGCAATCCAGAGTCTTTCCGCGGAGAGGCTCTGGATTGCTTCGTCGCAAGGGCTCCTCGCAATGACGGCGGAGAGGATGACGGCCGCGGCGGCGCAAAAACAAAAGGCCCGCCGAAGCGGGCCTCAAATTTCAGTTTGTGCTCAGGGCGCCAGATCAGGCGGTCTTGTTGTAGACCTTGGCAAAGTTGTCCTGAGCGGACTTCGCGCCGTTGGCGGCGAGCTTGCCGAAATAGTCGGCGGTCGCCTTGGCGCGCGAGACGAACACTTCGCCGCGGGCACGGAGCATGCTCGACTGGATCTCGACGGCTTCGCTGAACGACTTGGCGGACGCGAGCTTGTCGATGCCCGAGAAGAACGCCTCGGCGTCCTCGTAGATCGCCTGCTGGATGTTGCGGCTGATCTTGCCGGCTTCAGTGACGGACTCGGTCACCGCGTTCTCGACCGCGGCGGTCACGCGCTCGGAGCCAGCGAAAGCCTCCGCAGCACGGTCCTTGGCGGTGTTGGCGGTCTTCTTCACGAATTCGCGGGCGGCCTCGGGAACTTCCAGGTTCTGGATGTTCTTGAACGCGTCCTTGAAGCCTTCGAAAGCGGTGTTGGTTTCGGTGGTCATTGGGGTCTCTCCATCCTCATTGGGTTGAGCTATGGGCTCACCCCGTCGGTTTTGGCCCGGGGCACGGCTTGTATGGCATCATTAATTGTGCGATGCAATATCAATGCTGCATCGCGATATCACGAAACCGTGAACAGACTTGATTGAAGGCAAACTGCTGCCTTCCTGGTCCCGTCTACTGTGCATGGGGTTGATTTTCAGTTTTTGGCTGCCGGGCCGGGCCGCTAGTGCTGGACGGCGCCCGGCAGCCCATAGGCCTCCATCTGGGCCTGGACCTGCGCGATGTTGTGCCCGAGCACGACAATGTCATGGGTCTTGCCGTCGACGTCCCGGACATGGTCGCGCAGCAGAGCCTCGGCTTTGAAGCCGAGGCTCTCAAACAGCGCGATCGCCGCCGGCTGGTCGACCGTCATCTGGACCGAGAGCTTTTCCAGCCCCGCGCCGAGCGCGAGCGCAAAGGTCTCCTGCGACAGCGCCTTCCCCACCCCCTTCCCACGCACGTCCTGCGACACGACCATGCGGATCTCGCCGACATGGGGCGACCAGGAGTGTGGATCGCGCACCAGCGTGCCGCAACCGACGACCTTGCCGTCCTTCACCGCGAGCAGGCTCTGAATCGCGCCGCGCTCGATCTCCTTGACCCAGGCTGACAACACCTTCGGCTCGCTGATGTTGCGCGGCAGGAACAACAGGTCATGGGTCGGCAGCCTCTTCCCGAAGGCGAGCACCGCGGCTTCATCCGCGGGCGACATCAGGCGGATCTCGATATCCCCCGCCTCGGTCTTGACGTGACGCGGATAGGAACGCTGCTCACTCATGTCGATCGTGTCCCCAGCCAGGAATCCAATTTCGGCCACAGCCGCTTCACCGCGTTGGCGCCGGCGACCAGCGAGACGTGACCGCCTTTCAGCATCACCTCTTCCATATCTGCGGAGCCGATCTTGGTGATCAGATGTTTTGCAGCATCGTACGGCACGATGTGATCGTGCTCGGCGACAGCGTGCAGGATCGGTACCTTGATGCTATCGAGCTTCGCCGCACGGCCGCCGACCGACATGGTGTCGTTGAACAGCTTGTTGTCCCACATCAGGTCCTTGGTGATGGTGCGGAAGTATTCGCCCGCGAGCGGCAGCGTGTCGGTCGCCCAGCGATCGAACATCCGGTAAGACTTCACGAACTCGTCGTTCCAGATGTTTTCCCAGAGCTGGATCTGGCTGACCGTGCGCGAAGCCGGGCGCAGCATCTCGAACGACGACAGGATCATCTCCGGCGGCACGTTGCCGACACTGTCGACGAGGCGGTCGACGTCGAAATAGCGTCGGTCGGAGAAATTCGAGAACAGCTTCATCTCGCGGAAGTCAATCGGCGTGGTGAAGCAGATCAGATTCTTCATCGGCCCGTCCGGGAAGATCGAGCCATAGAGCAACGACAAGACGCCGCCGAAGCAATAGCCGATGACGGAGACGTCCTGCTCGCCGGAATCGGCCTGCACGCGGCGGATGCAATCCGGGATGAAGTCGAGGACGTAGTCCTCCATCCGCAGGCTTTTCTCCTCCGGCCGCGGCGCGCTCCAGTCGAGCATGTAGACGTCGTAGCCACGCTTGAGCAGGAACTCGATGAAGCTCTGGCCGGGCACGAGATCGAGGATGTAGCCGCGATTGGTGGTCGCCATGACGACCAGCACCGGTACGCGGTAGATCTCGTCCGACATCGGCCGATAGTGATAGAGGCTCATCGTGCCGCGCGAATGCAGCACGTCCTTGGGCGTCGATCCGAGCGTGGGACCCGAGGTCGAGAGATATTCGGCGCCCTTGATGCTGCGCTGGATCGCACGCTGCACTTCGGACTGGATGCGCTCCGGGATCGCTGCGAAATCAAGTCCCGTCGGCGCGTTCATTTTTGCTCTCCGCCTTCGGATGGCGGACGTTTGGTACGCGGCGGTCGCGCTGCGACGCCCATCTGGGTCGCGCCCGAATTAGCCGCCATCTGGCTCAGCATCGACTTGATCTCGCCAATCTGACCTTCCATGGCTTGCAGCCGCTCGGCGATGCCGGTCATCTGCTCGCGGCTCGGCAGGTTCATCGAGAGCAGGTACTTCTCCATGAGATCGCCAAACTGCTTCTGCGCGCCCGCAGCAGCGCCGCCGGCACGATTCATGGCTTGGGAGAACTCGGGCGTCTCCATCGCCTTGGTGGCGAAGGAGTTGAAGCCCTTCTCCATGTCGCCGACCATCTTCTGCCACAAGGCGACAGGATCGGTGATCTTGTCGGTCATCAGCGTCCTCCCGATGTGGAGGGCTTGTGCCCTTCTTTTCCCGCCATACCACACCGTTGCGCGGTGCCGGTCAACCGGCAAGCGGCGGGTATCGTGCACACAGCTTCTTTGCCGCGGGAAACCGTGCGATACAGCATTGATCAAAATGCTAAGGGAACACGCCTGTGAACGCCCATCAGCCACCTCAGACTCTCCGCGCCAACGGTATCGACATCTGCTACGAGATTTTCGGCAACGACAATGCCGAGCCGCTGCTGCTGATCATGGGGCTCGGCGCGCAGATGATCCACTGGGACGATGCATTCTGCGAGCAGCTCGCCGCGCGTGGTTTTCGGGTGATCCGTTTCGACAATCGCGACATCGGCAAGTCGAGCCATCTCACCGGCGGCAAACGGCTGACACCGCTCGAGCTGCTGAAGCTCCGCTTCCTCAAGATTCCCGTGGCCGCAACCTACGAGCTGATCGACATGGCCAAGGACACAGTCGGTCTGATGGACGCCCTTGGCATCAAGTCGGCGCATCTCGTCGGCGCCTCCATGGGCGGCATGATCGCGCAAGAGGTGACGCTGTCGTTCCCCGAGCGCGTGCGTTCGCTGACCTCGATCATGTCGACGACCGGCAATCCGCGCGTGCCGCCGCCGACACGCGAGGCCGCCGCCATGCTGATGGCGCCGCCGCCGCGCAGCAAGGAAGAGTTCATCGCCCGCTTCGGCCAGACATGGAAAGTCTTGCGCGCCGGTTCCTTCCCTGAGGAAGAGGCGCTCGATCCAAGCCGTGCCGAACGCGTCTTTGCCCGCGGGCTCAATCCGGCGGGCGTCGGCCGGCAACTCCGCGCTGTGCTCGCCTCTGGCAGCCGCAAGGAGCGGCTGCATAGCGTAAAGATGCCAACGCTAGTCATCCACGGCACGGTCGATCCACTTGTCCGTCCCGAAGGTGGCAAGGACACGGCAGAGTCAATTCCGGGCGCAAAGCTGTTGATGATCGAGAACATGGGCCACGCGCTGCCGATGCGCTTCTGGCCCGAAATCATCGACGCCATCGACAAGCACGCGCATGGTGCAGCCGCCAAGGCGGCGTAGACCGGCTCTTCAAGCTGGGGAACCTAGTCCAGCAACGCAGCCCTAGGGTGGGCAAAGGCGCGTCAGCGCTGTGCCCACGAGGGTCGCGATCGCCACCGGATGGTAAGCACGCTTCGCTTTGCCGACCCTACTGCTTCTTCGCAATCCAGATCACATGACGCGCGCCACCGCCCCTGCCGGTGGCGCGGACATTGACTTCATTGACGTCGAAACCTGCACTGCCAAGGCGTTTGGTGAAGGCGGGATTGGGTCCCGACGACCAGACGGCGAGCACGCCGCCGGGCCGTAGTGCCGTCTTCGCTGCCTTCAGCCCGCCAGCATTGTAGAGCGCATTATTGCCCTTCCGGGTCAGCCCCTCCGGCCCGTTGTCGACGTCGAGGAGGATGGCGTCGAAGACCGAGTTCTTCGCCCGGATGATGTCGCCAACATCGGTTTCCCGGATGCGCACCCGGGGATCATCGAGACTGTCACCGAAGACCTCCGCCATCGGGCCTCGCGCCCAGGCGACCACCGCCGGCACAAGCTCGGAGACCACGATCTTCGCCTTAGCTCTGAGCACGGTGAGCGCCGCGCGTAGCGTAAAGCCCATGCCGAGGCCGCCGATCAGGATGACGGGCTTGGCGACCGTCTCGATCTGCTTCGCAGCAAGCGTCGCGAGTGCCGCTTCCGAGCCCGACAGGCGGTTGTTCATCAGCTCGTTAGTGCCGAGCTTGATGGAAAACTCCTTGCCGCGCCGCATCAGGCGGAGCTCTTCTGCAGAACCAGGGATTTTGGCGGTGTCGATCTTTTCCCAGGGAATCATGAGAGAGCTTTAGCACGACCGGATGAACAATCACCCTCCCGCCCAGACGTCCAGCACATAGCGGTTCTTCGCGCCCATCTCCTCGATCCAGCGCGTGGCTGCAGCGACATCGCTGCCGCTCTTCTCGCGATGGATCGCGGCAAGGGCTGCCTTCACGTCGGGCTCCATCTTGCTGCCGTCGCCGCAGACATAGATGATCGCGCCCTGCTCGATCAGCGGCCAGACCTTGTCCTTCTGTGCGGCGAGCATGTGCTGCACATAGGTCTTCGGTCCAGGCGCCCGCGAGAAGGCGGTGAACAGCTCGGCGATGCCGTCGGCCGCCAGTCCCTTCAGCTCGTCCGCGTAGAGAAAATCCTGGTCGGGATGGCGGCAGCCGAAGAACAGCATGGCTGGCCCGAGGACCGCGCCCCCCGCCTTGCGCGCGGCGCGCTCCTGAACGAAGCCGCGGAACGGCGCCAATCCGGTACCCGGCCCGATCATGATGATCGGCACGGATGAATCATCGGGAAGCCGGAAGCCGGCCTTGGTCTCGCGCACAGTTGCGTAGATCGCATCGCCCGCGCGCCGGTTGGCGAGATAGCTCGAGCAGGTACCTTTGTAGTTACCGCGCCCCGAGGCGGCCGGCCCTTCGACCACGCCGACGGTGATGCTGCAACGTGCCGGGTCGGCCGACGGCGAGGACGAGATCGAGTAATAGCGCGGCGCGAGCAGCGAGAGCATTTCCAGGTAAACGTGGAACGGCAATTCGCAGGCCGGATATTCGAGCAGGAGGTCAAACACCGATTTGCGCCTGGTCAAAATCTCGCTGCGGTAACGCTCGAGCGGCTCGGCCTCCTCGCCGACGAAGGCCAGCAGCTTCGGCTTGGTGACGGGGCAACGGGTGTGTTCAGCCATGATCTGGATCTGCTTTCGCGTCGCCACCTGCTGCAATTCGACGAACTCGCTGAGCAGACGGCCGACCGACACAGCATCGCCGACCGGCAGTTGCGCGCGACGACCTTCGGCGACCTGAAGCCTGATCTGATCGGCCGGCAGGAAACCGAACCGCCGGGCCACCGAATCCACCAGCGTCGGATCGTTGCGCGGGACCACGCTCAAATGATCCCCGACACGGTAGGTGATGTCGGACGGTAGCTGCACGTCGATGTGGCGGGTCGAACGCTCGGAGGGATTGGCGCCGAACTTGTTCTGGAGCTCGTCATTGACCAGCACCTTCATCGCGACAGCGCCACCCTGGGCGACGATGGTATTGACGGCGGTCACCGCCACCGGCTCGATCGCGTAGAGCGGATCGTCCTCCGCGGTGCGCGTAAAATTCCAGTCGATGCCGAATTCCTTGGTCGCAACCTGGGCAGCGGCCGGGAACCACTTCTGGAACTGACCGTCGAGATCGCTGCGCGCATCGCCCTCGCCGCGCGGATAGACTGCGCGTGCGCCATGCTTCGACAATTGCTCGTCGATGAACCGCGGCACCGATTGATAGGTCGCGGCCCAGTCGCTGTTGCCGCAGCCGAACACGGCGTAGCGGACGTTGGCAAAGGCATCCTTCGGCAGATCATCGCCGAGCCATTTGACGAACTGCGACGCATTGTCCGGCGGCGCGCCGTTGTAGGAGGCGCAGATGATCAGCACGCCGCCCTCCTGCGGCAGCTTGCCGGCGTAGTCGTCGAGCGGGCCGAGATGCACGGCAAAGCCGTTGATCTCCGCGAGGTCGGCCATGCGTGTCGCAAGCTCCTCGGCGGTACCGAGATTGGAGCCGTACAGCACCAGCATCGGCGTGTTGTGGCCAAGACGCGCCGTCGGCTGGCGCGGCGCTTTCGGCGCCGAAGCCGCCGTCGCGACCGGTCCGCCATAGGCACCGCGCTCGCGATCGGCGCGTGGACGCACCTTGATCTTGAAGCCTTCCGGCTTCATCGTCAGCGTTTCCTTCAGGTGCATCTGATAGCGCTGGTGATCGATCAGCCTGAAGCGCTGGAGGACCATACCAAGTGCGAGCGCGGCCTCGTGCATGGCGAAGCCGCGGCCGATACACGCGCGCTGGCCGTTGCCGAACGGCTTCCAGGCATTGATCGGCCGCTTGGCTTCGGCTTCGCGGCTGAAATTCTCGGGATCGAAAGCATCGGGATTGGGTCCCCAGACGCTGGGGTCGCGGTGCAGCGCCGTTACCAGGATCGTCGTGAAAGTGCCTTTCCTGAGCTTGTACTTGCCGCCGCCGATGGCCTCGTCGTTCAGGGGCGAGATGCCATAGGCCGGCGCCGGCGGCCACAGCCGCAGCGCCTCTTTCAGGATCTGCGTGATGTAGGTGAGCTGCGTCACCTGCTGGTAGGTCGGTTTCGCGTCGACGTTGGGGCCGAAGACGCGGTCGACCTCGTCATAGGCCTTCTTGAGAATGTCCGGGTGTTTGAGCAACGCATAGAGCGTGTAGGACAGCAGGCCGCTGGTGGTTTCGTGACCCGCGATCAGGAAGGTGTTGATCTGGTAGCGGATGTTGACGTCGTCGAGTTGCTCGCCGGTCGAACGATCGACGCCGGTCATCATCGCGGCGAGCATGTCCTTCTTGTCGTCGATCCCTTCGGCGCTCTTGCGGCGCTCGGCGATGATCTCGTCGACCATCTTGTTCATGAAATTGACGTCTTCGCCCAGCGTCTTCCGGCGCTTCTGCATCCAGAGCTGCTCGAACGGCAGGCCGCGCGTCATCATGATGGTTTCGAGGGAGCGCACCAGCGACTCGACGAAGGGATGGTAATCGCGCCGATAGAACGAGTTGAACCGGTAATCGAAGCCGCACAGCCCGATCGTGTCGAGCGTCAGCGCCGTCATGTCGTGGACCACGTCGATCTCTTCTTCGGCGTTGAGCCGCTCCCATTTGTGGACGAGCTGTTCGGCGATATCCACCATGCTCGGGTGGTAGGATTGCATGGCACGGTTGCCGAACGGCTGCAGCAGGATGTTGTGCGCCTTGCTCCAGTTGGGCTCTCTGGTATCCGCGGTGAACAGGCCGTCGCCGCCGACCGCGCGCACACGCCGCAGCGCGCCGCGCACCGTTTTATCGAAGCGCTTCTCATCGGAGAGCTCGTCGACGAGATCATGGCCGGAAACGACGACGATCGGCGAGCCCATCATGTCGAGCCAGAAGATCGGGCCGAGTTCCTTGGCGAGCCGCGTCAGGTGCTGCACCGGCGCGGCAGAGTCCAGCGACAGCATGTTGCCGACCACCGGCTTGGTCGGCGGATGCGGAATCGGGTTCAGACGGTTCTTGGGTGACATTTAGAAGCGTATCCCCTGCCTCAGTACTCAACGTCGTCATTGCGAGCGACGCGAAGCAATCCAGAAATGTATCCACGGTGACATATCTGGATTGCTTCGTCGCTTCGCTCCTCGCAATGACCGGCTCGCAATGACGAGCTAGCCAAACCGCCTTCTACGCCATTCGATCAGCTTGGCGCTGACCTCTTCCGGCTTCTCCTGCTGCGTCCAATGGCCGCTGTCCTTCACCAGATACTTCTCGAGGTCAGCCACCAGCTTCTCCATGCCGTCGGCCGCCGACGGCGGCAGCACCGCGTCGTTCTCGGCCATGATCATCAGCGACGGCACGCTGATGTGGTGGTCCAGCCCGTTCGACCGCTCCCAATTGCGAGTGAAATTGCGATACCAGTTGATGCCGCCGGTAAAGCCGGTTTTCGTGAATGTGTCGACGAACACTTTCCTTTCGTCGGCCGAGAGGATCGGCGTGCGCGGATCGACCTTGGCATCATAGGCAGCGATCATCTGCGGAAAAGCCAGGTTGGTCTTTGACGAGGCGCCGACACCCGCGATCGGCGGCTCTTCCGGTTTCGCCGCCGGCCGGGCCAATGGCTTGCGCATGAAGGCGTCGAACGTCTGTTCGACGCGGCTACCGAAAATCCTGTCCGGCTCGCGCGCGGGATCCTGGAACTGGACGATGTACAGCTCGTCGCCGAAGCGCTTGCGAAACAGCGCGATCGGATCCATCGGCGCGCGGTCCCAATGCGGCGTGTTGACGCCGACGACGCCGGCGACGCGCGTGGGATGCCGCAGCGGCATCTGCCAGACGACGAATCCGCCCCAGTCGTGGCCGACGAAGATCGCCTTGTCGATCTTGAGATGGTCGAGCAGCCCGACGAGATCGCCGGTCAAATGCTCCATGTCATAGGCCTCGACCGGTTCGGGCCGATCGGTCGCGCCATAGCCACGCTGATCCGGCGCGATCACCCGGATGCCGGCCTCGCCCAGCGCCTTGATCTGGTGGCGCCAGGAGAAGGCGAGTTCCGGCCAGCCATGGCATAGCACCACCGGCGGCTTGTCCGTGACGGGGCCCGCCTCGTAATAGCCCATGCGGATTCCGTTCGTCTGCGCGAACTTGAGCGGCGGCATTTCGATCATTGCAAACTTCCTGACAAATGTCCTATTCGGCCGCGCCCTTGATGTCCGCCGTGGGCGGCGCAAACGCCGCCTCGAGTGCGGCAAATTCTTTCGGCAGCATGTCGCACATCACCTGCACATGCGGAATGATGTTGGCGCCGACGATGAAGCCGAAGTCGAGCTGGTCGCGATAGCTCTGCACGGTGATGTTGAGCGCCTGCCCATGTGTCGAGATCGACACGGGGAAGATGTGCAGCAGCTCGGCACCTGCGGCATAGAGCGTCTGCCGCGGCCCCGGCACGTTGGAGACGGTGATGTTCGCAGCCGGCGGCAGCACGTCCGACAGATCGGAGCGGCTGTAGAGCAGCGCCAGGATCTGGACGATGATCGGCGTGCCCAGCATCGAGATGTTGGAGACCTGCGGCATCAAGGCCCGCAGCGGATGCGACATCTCCTTGGACTTGGTCGACTGCGCGATGATGGCCTCTAACCGCGCTTTGGGATCATCGATGTTGGTCGCGATCGAGCAGATCATGCCGAACACCTGGTTGTTGGCCTCGGTGTTGCCCTCCTCGCGCAGCGAGATCGGCACGGCGGCGGTCAGCGATTTGGCCGGCAGCGTAGAATATTGTTGGAGATAGCGGCGGACCACGCCGGAGGCGAGCGCCAGCACCACGTCGTTGAGCTTGCCGCCGGCCTGCTTGGCCAGCGCTTTGGAGCGCGACAACGAGATCGACACGCCGGCAAAACTCCGCTCCGACGAGATCGACTTGTTGAGCATGGTCGGCGGCGACACCATGCTGGCGAGGCTCTCGCGCGACTTCGGATCGGAAATCTTGCCGAGCACGTCGGAGACGCTCTTGACCATGGTCGGGATATTGCCGGCAAAGCGCACCGCGCTCTCGATCTGGTACATCGCGTTATCGAACAGGATCGAGCCGATGTCGCTCTTGCCAGTGCGCGGCAGTTGCAGATTCTTCGCGGCCGCAGAGGCGTCGAGCGGCTGCGTGAAAAGTTGCTGATAAGAGTCGAGCAAATTGGCGGCGATGTCGCGCGGCTCCTGCCCGGGCTTGCTGCCTGCCGTCGGTGGATCGACCTTTCGCGGGGTCGGCGAGATGTCGTAGATCATGTTGGTCAGAGCCGCACCGGCGCCGCCATCGATGGCGGCATGGTGCATCTTGGAATAGAGCCCGACCTCGTTGTCCTTCATGCCCTCGAACACATAGAACTCCCAGAGCGGGCGGGCGCGGTTCAACAGCTTGGCATGCATCCAGCCGACGATGCGCTCGAGCGTGGCGCGGTCGCGCGGCGCCGGCAGGCTGGCACGAAAGATATGACGGTCGATGTCGAACTGATCGTCCTCGACCCAGGTGGGATGATCGATGTCGAGCGGTGCCTTCTCCAGGCGCGCCTTCAGGATCGGCGCGATGTGCAGCCGCGAGACGATCATCGCCTTGAAGTCTTCGAAGAAGTCACCCTTGTAGTCGTCCGGCAGGCGAAAGATCGCCATGCTGCCGACATGCATCGGCATTTCCGGTGTTTCCAGATAAAGAAACGACGCATCCAGCGACGACAGCTTCTTACCGTCAGCCATAATTCCCTCCGCTCATACTTGACGGGCGCTTTTGCCGGCACTTCTCGTCAGGCAGATACTGCCCGCTCCGGCGGGGCATATGCAATGGCAAACGGCCCTGCCCGGTCAAATGGCCAGAACTCTCCCTCCGGTTGCGCCAGGCGGTCTGCCACGGCCCACAATGCAGCAGGGTTTACCCCGAGCCCGATATGGCTTGCCAGATGCACCTCGATGTTCTCGGCGCGGTCGGACGGGTGCAACAGGCAGGTCCGCCAATTCACGACGCCGTCGGCGCGCGAATAGATCGACGTCGCGGGCACCGGAAGATCGCCGGCGATCGCCTCGCGCGCTTCCGCAAAATCCTCAACGCGCTCGCCGGACAACATTTCGTAGAGCGCCGTCGCATTCGTCGCCCGCACGTCGTTGGCAAAGGGACTGCCGAGCGTGACGACATTACGGACCAACTCTGGCGCCTGGAGCGCGAGATCACGGGCATAGACGCCGCCGAGGCTCCATCCGACCAGACTGACCTTGCGTCCGCCTGCAGCGTGAATTTCGGTGAGGCGGGCGCGCAGGGCTTCCCGCATCCGCGCCAGGCCGCCAAGATTGCGGCCCATCCGCCAGGCATGGGCCTCATAGCCGAGCGCGCTGAGATAGCGCCGCATCGGCGCCATCGACAGATCGCTGGCCAGAAATCCCGGCAGCGCCAGCACCGGATGGCCGTCGCCCCTGGGCGCGCGCATCAGCAGTGGCGACAGCAGGAGGCTTGCATTGAATTCGAACAGACTGCGCGCCTCCGCGAGCAGCAAGCCAAGGGCCGGCGGACGAAGCCGGCCTGAGCCTTGCGCTCCGTCCCGCGCGGCCGGCATCTATTTCTTCTTGTCGCCACTGCGCGGGCTGCCGAGACCGGCCATGGTGACGAACATGTCCTGAAACCGCTCGGCGAGCTTGGGATCGAAGGTGAACCAACTCTGGATCAGCGATTCCGGCGAGACCTTCTCGATATTGCTCAGAACCTGCTGCTGCAGCTTGTCCATCACAGCCGTCTGCATCGGTGTCAGGTCGGGCAATCCGATGAACTGACGGGCTTCGAGGGGGGTGCAGTCGATTTCGATATTTACTTTCATGTCCCCTCCGGATGAGATTCGAGCGGCGTGACGCAGTATCGCCGCGACATGGTGTGCGACGCAAGCGACCTGAGACGCGGATCCGGACGCCGGTTTCCGCATCGCCTGGCGCGGTCACGTTTCCCGGGCGCCCGGCGGGCCGTTCCCGCCCTCACTGGGGACCTCGCCGGTCGAAAGTTGAACGTCGCCCGCGCGCCTCTCGCCCCTAAATTGTTGGTCAGGATTGCTGCACAGCGGCGCAACTTGGCGCGTTCCTTGCTGGAATGGCGCTTGCACGGGTCGAGAACTCTGGGCAACATGGATCGATCTGCCCTGCCGAACAATCAAAAAATCACGGCGCGGGCGAGTGGAGAGGGTCAAGAATGTCAGTCGGACGAAGTCTGTTTGCGGCGACGCTCGCCGGTGCGCTTGCGTTGGCGGTCTCGCCGGCGTCGAGCCAGACGCTGCGCTACGCCAACCAGGGTGAGCTGAAGTCGCTCGACCCCTACACGCTGAACGAGTCGACCACCAGTGCGCATCTTGGCCACGTCTACGAGGGCCTTGTTGCGCGCGGCAAGGACCTGAAGATCATCCCGGCGCTCGCCGAAAGCTGGGAGACGCCGGAGCCGACCCGCTGGCGCTTCCACCTGCGCAAGGGTGTGAAATTCCACAACGGCGACCCCTTCACCGCTGACGACGTGGTGTTCTCGGCCGAGCGCGTGCGAGCGAAAGGCTCGAATTTCCAGAGCCGCGTTCCCGCCGATGCCAAGGCCGTCAAGATCGACGATTACACCGTCGATTTCATCCTGACCTCGCCCAATCCCATCCTGACGGCGTTGTGGGCGACCTGGTACATCATGGACAAGAAATGGGCAGAGGCGAACGATGCGGTGGCACCGACACCCGCAGCCGCCACGACCCCGAGCTACGCCTCTCTGCATGAAAACGGCACCGGCCCCTTCATGATCGAGAGCCATCAGCCGGGCGTGAAGACCGTCTTCAAGGTCAACCCGAACTGGTGGCGGAAGCCGGAACATAATCTGAAGGAGATCATCTTCACGCCGATCGCCAATCCCGCCACGCGTGTCGCGGCGCTGCTGTCGGGCGAAGTCGACGTGATCGAGCCGGTTCCGGTCCAGGACATCGAGCGCGTCAAGGCGAGCCCTAACGCCACCGTGCTGACGGGACCGGAGCTCCGCACCATCTTCGTCGGCATGGATCAGGCGCGCGACGAGCTCCTTTACTCGAACGTCAAGGGCAAGAACCCGTTCAAGGACGTTCGCGTTCGCGAAGCCGTCTACCGGGCGATCGACGTCGATCTGATCAAGAATCGCGTCATGCGCGGGCTCTCCACGCCGTCCGCTTTGATGGTCGCGCCAGAGATCTTTCCCTCGAAGGACTTCACCCGACCGAAGTTCGATCCCGACGCCGCCAAGAAGCTCCTCGCCGACGCCGGCTATGCCGACGGTTTCGAGGTGACGATGGACTGCCCGAACGATCGCTACGTCAACGACGCCGCGATCTGCCAGGCGATCGTCGGCATGCTCGCCCGCATCAACATCAAGGTAGACCTGCTGGCGCAGCCGAAGGCCCTGTATTTCGCCAAGGTGCTGAAGCCCGGCGGCTACAAGACCTCGCTGTTCATGCTGGGCTGGACCCCGGATACGCTCGACTCCCAGAACGTGCTGCACGATATCATGGGCTGCCGGGATGATCCCAAGGATCCCAACCGCGGCGAAGCCAATCTCGCCGGCTATTGCAACAAGCAGTTCGACGAACTCGCCGACAAGGTTCTCGTGGAATCCGATGCGGCCAAGCGCGATCTCCTGATCAAGCAGGCTTTCGAGGTCTCGATGAAGGACTGGGCCTATGTCCCGCTGCACCAGCAGGCGCTCGCCTGGGGCGTGTCGAAGAAGGTGAAGCTGACCCAGCGTGCGGACAACATGGTCATGCTCTACTGGGCGACCAAGCAGGACGAGTAAGTGTCCACAAGTTGTGAAGTCCCGGAAGCCAATACTTTCAAGACTTGGCTTCCGGGACTTGCTGCTTCGGGCTAACGCGATGATGCGTACTGTTGAAGAGATGTGAAAGGAACAGATGCTCGCTTTCACACTGCGCCGAGCCATCCAGGCCATCGGTGTCATGATCGCCGTCGGAATCATCTCGTTCTCGATGTTCCGCTTCGCCGGCGATCCCGTAAACCAGATGGTCGGGATGGACACGTCGGGCGCTGAACGCGCCGCGATCCGCAAATCGCTCGGCCTCGACGACCCCGTGATCGCGCAGTTCGGCCGCTATATCGGCAACGCCGCGCAATTCAAGTTCGGCGTATCCTACCAGTTCCGCCTGCCCGTCACGAACTTGCTGATGGAGCGGATGCCCGCGACGCTCGAGCTCGCGATCTGCGCCACCATCTTCGCGATGATCTGTGGCATCCTGATGGGCGTCTATTCGGCGCTTCGCCGTGACAGCTGGCTCACCCACATATTCCAGGCCGTCTCGCTGATCGGCATCTCGCTGCCGACCTTCCTGATCGGCATTCTCATGATCTACCTGTTCTCGGTGACGCTCGGCTGGCTGCCCTCGTTCGGGCGGGGCGATGTCGTGCATATCGGCTGGTGGACGACGGGGCTTCTGACGCTGTCGGGCTTGAAAGCGCTGATCATGCCCTCGATCACCCTCGGCCTGTTCCAGATGACGCTGATCATGCGGCTCGTCCGCGCGGAGATGCTCGAGGTCATGCGGACCGACTACATCCGTTTCGCGCGCGCCCGCGGTCTGACCACGCGGGCGATCCATTTCGGCCACGCGCTGCGCAACACGCTGGTTCCCGTCATCACCGTGGCGGGCCTGCAATTTGGCTCGGTCATTGCTTTCGCGATCATCACCGAGACCGTATTCCAATGGCCGGGCATGGGGCTCCTGTTCGTGCAGGCCGTTCAGAACGTCGATATCCCGATCATGGCGGCCTATCTGATGATGGTGTCCCTGATCTTCGTCACCATCAATCTCGTGGTTGATATCCTCTACACCATCGTCGATCCGCGGCTGCGCTCGACGGTCAGCCGGGCGCATTGACATGAGCGAGGCCGTCATTCCGCACAGCACCGAGAAGCGCGCCGCCGTCGCACCCAGCTGGTTCAGGCGCGCGCTCGACAGCGACCTGTTCTATTCGTTCCGCCGCTCCAAGATCACCATGATCGCGGCCGCAGTGACTCTGCTGTTCTTCCTGCTCGCGATCTTTGCCTCGGTACTTTCGGTACAAAATCCGTTCGACCCGGCGCAGCTCCAGCTGATGAATTCGCGCATCTCGCCGCTCTGGACCGCCGACGGCCAGAGCCCGTTCCTGCTCGGCACCGACGAGCAGGGCCGCGACGTGCTGTCAGCGATCCTCTACGGCTTGCGCATCTCGCTTCTCGTCGGCGTGCTCGGCGTCGTCCTCTCCGGCGCGCTCGGAATCATGCTCGGGCTGACGGCCGGCTATTTCGGCGGCGCCGTCGACGGGCTGATCATGCGCATCGCCGACGTTCAGCTTTCTTTTCCGGCCATCCTGATCGCGCTCTTGATCAACGGTATCGCCAAGTCGGTCTTTGGCAACAAGCTCGACGAGATGAGCATGCTGGCGGTCCTGGTCTTCGCGATCGGCCTGAGTTTTTGGGTGCAGTACGCGCGCACGGTGCGTGGCTCGGTGCTGGTCGAAAAGAACAAGGATTATGTCGCGGCCGCGCAATTGATCGGCCTGCCTGCCCCCGTAATCATGCTGCGCCACGTGCTGCCGAACACCACGGGGCCGATCCTCGTGATCGCTACCATCAACCTCGCGCTCGCCATCATCACCGAGGCAACGCTGTCGTTCCTCGGCTCGGGCATGCCCGAGACAATGCCGTCGCTCGGCACGCTGATCCGCATCGGCAACGGCTATCTGTTCGCAGGCGAATGGTGGATCGTCGCCTTCCCCGGAATCGCGCTCGCGGCCCTGATCCTGTCGATCAACCTGCTCGGCGACTGGCTGCGCGACGCGCTCAACCCGAAACTGCGATGAGTATACAGCGTTCATGACCGAACCCGTTCTCTCCGTTCGTAATCTCCAAGTCGAATTCGTCTCCCGACGCGGCACGCTGCGCGCCATCGACGGCGTCTCCTTCGACATCGGCAAAGGCGAAGTGCTCGGCGTGGTCGGCGAATCCGGCGCAGGCAAATCCGTCACCGGGCTCTCGGTGATCGGCCTGATCGATCCGCCCGGCCGCATCGCCGGTGGCGAGATCCATCTCGCGGGCCTGCGCATCGACAATCTGCCGCCGGAGGAAATGCGCCGTATCAGGGGAAAGCGCATCGGCATGATCTTCCAGGATCCGCTCACTTCCCTCAATCCGCTGTACAAGGTCGGCGACCAGATCGTGGAAACGATCCGGACTCACCTCGATCTCTCCGAACAGGCCGCGCGGCGCCGCGCGATCGACCTGCTCGCCGAGGTAGGTATTCCCGCGCCGGAAAAACGCATCGACGGCTACCCGCATGAATTCTCCGGCGGCATGCGCCAGCGCGTGGTGATCGCACTGGCAATCTGTGCCGAACCGGAGCTGATCATTGCGGACGAGCCGACCACGGCGCTCGACGTCTCCGTGCAGGCGCAGATCATCTCGCTGATCAAGCGTCTCGGCCGTGACCACGGCACTGCCGTGATGCTGGTAACCCACGACATGGGCGTGATCGCGGAGACCTCGGACCGCGTCGCGGTGATGTATGCCGGCCGCGTCGCCGAGATCGGCCCGGTGCAGGACGTCGTGAAGAACCCGCTGCATCCCTACGCCAAGGGTCTGATGGGCGCGATCCCGACGCTTGCCGGCGACGATAAACGTCTGGTGCAAATTCCAGGTTCCATGCCGCGCCTGTCGGCGATCCCGCGCGGCTGCTCGTTCAACCCGCGCTGCGCGTTCGCCTTCGATCGCTGCCGGGTGGAGAGGCCAGAGCCGTTGACGCGCGGCACACAATCAGTTGCCTGCCATCTCTATGACAGCGTGCCGGCGGAGACCGCGGCATGAGCGCCCCCTTCGTCCAGGCCACAAATCTCCGCCGCGTCTTCGACGTCTCAAAGCCCTGGCTCAACCGCTTGCTGGAAGGCGGACATCTCGAATATCTCAAGGCCGTCGATCACGTCACCTTCGATATCAAGAAGGGCGAGACCTTTGCGCTGGTTGGTGAGTCCGGCTCAGGCAAGACCACGGTGGCGCGGATGGTGGTCGGCCTGTTGCCGCCGAGCTCGGGCAACGTCCTGATTGACGGCGTCTCGATGACCGATCCGCGGCAAGGTCAGGCGCGCCGAAAGCTGCGCCGCCGCATCCAGATGATTTTTCAGGATCCGTATGCGAGCCTGAACCCGCATTTCCGCGTCGATGCCATCATCTCCGAGCCGATCCGCGCCTTCGACCTGATCCAGGGCGAACGCGACATCCAGGCGCGCGTCGGAGAGCTGCTCACCCTCGTCGGCCTGCATCCCGACGACCGCCTGAAGTTTCCGCACGAATTCTCCGGTGGCCAGCGCCAGCGTATCGCGATCGCGCGGGCGCTCGCATCCGACGCAGAATTCATCGTCTGCGACGAGCCGACCTCGGCGCTCGACGTCTCCGTGCAGGCGCAGATCCTGAATCTGATGCGCGACCTGCAGGACAAGTTCGGCCTGACCTATTTGTTCATCAGCCACAACCTCGCCGTGGTCCGCCACATGGCAAGCCGCGTCGGCGTAATGTATCTCGGCCGGATCGTCGAGATCGCGGAGGGGCGCGAGCTGTTTGCCCGTCCACGCATGCCCTACACCAAGATGCTGCTGGGCGCCGTGCCTGATCTCGCGATGTCGGGCCGCCAGCGCATTCCGGTCAAGGGCGAGATCCCGAACCCGATCAATCCGCCTCCCGGCTGTGCCTTCAATCCGCGCTGCCCGCTGGCGTTCGACCTCTGCCGCAAGGAAGCACCGAGCCTGATCGACGGCGTCGCATGCCACGCCGTTAACACCGCGCCGGTCACGGCGTGACGCGCGCGTGCCATGCGGCCTGCGCATTGGCGGCACGGCATTGCCTGTGATCAATTGCGCGCGCCGCAAATGAGGTAGCCCATGGCCAGCATCGTCAATCCCGATCCGTTCACGACAAGGCCCGAGATCGAGGGCACCTTCGGAGTCGTCGCCACCACGCACTGGATCGCGACCGCCGTCGGCATGGCCATCCTGGAAAAAGGCGGAAATGCCTTCGATGCCGGCGTCGCCACCGCCTTCACGCTCCAGGTGGTCGAGCCGCATCTAAACGGCCCCGGCGGCGACGTTCCCGTGATCGTCCATGACGTGAAGCGCGGTCGCACCGAAGTGATTTGCGGCCAGGGCCCGGCACCGGCACGCGCCACCATCGCGCATTACAAGAGCGAGGGCCTCGACATGGTGCCGGGCACCGGCCTGCTTGCGGCCTGCGTCCCCGGCACCTTCGAATCCTGGATGATGCTGCTGCGCGACTACGGCACGATGCGCGTGCGCGACGTGCTGGAACCTGCGATCTCTTATGCCCGCGACGGCTATCCGCTGGTCGAGCGCGCCTGTGCCACGATCCAGACCGTCGAGCAATTGTTCCGCAAGCACTGGCCGACCTCGGCCGCGGTTTATCTGCCGAACGGCGAGGTGCCGAGGCCCGGCACACTCTTCACCAACAAGACACTCGCGACGACCTACACCCGCATTCTCGACGAAGCTGAGAGCGGCGGCGGTGGCCGCGACGCCGAGATCGAGCGCGCACGAAAGGTTTGGTCGAAAGGCTTCGTCGCAGAGGCCATCGACAAGTTCTGTCGGACCCAGGAGGTGATGGACGTCAGCGGCTCGCCGCATCGCGGTGTGCTCTCCGCCGACGACATGGCGCGCTGGCAACCGACGATCGAGGCGCCGCTCACCTACGATTACGGCCGCTACACCGTCTGCAAGGCCGGCGTCTGGAGCCAGGGTCCGGTGACGCTGCAACAGCTCGCGCTCTTGAAGGGTTTTGCGCTCGACGGACTCGATCCGACCGGGCCGGAGTTCATCCATCTCCAGATCGAGTGCGCCAAACTCGCTTTCGCGGACCGCGAAAAGTTCTACGGCGATCCCAAATTCAGTGAAATCCCGATCGCAACGCTGCTGTCGGACGCCTATAACGACGAACGCCGCAAGCTCGTCACCGACAAGGCTTCGCTCGATCTCCGGCCCGGCGCGATCGAGGGCTTTGGCGGCGTGGTCAAGCTGCGCCGCGCTGAAGGCCAACGCGAGGCCGTCGGCGCGCTCGGCGCCGGTGAACCAACAGTGGGGCGCTTCGGCGAGGTGCGCGGCGATACCGTGCATTTCGACATCATCGACAAAGCTGGCAACATGGTGTCCTCGACGCCGTCAGGAGGCTGGCTGCAATCGTCCCCTGTCATTCCCGAGCTGGGTTTCTGCCTCGGCAGCCGCGCACAAATGTTCGATTTGGAGGAGAACCAACCGAGCTCGCTCGCGCCGGGCAAACGGCCGCGCACGACGTTGTCGCCGACCATGGCGCTGCGCGACGGCGAGCCGTATCTTGCCTGGGGGTCGCCCGGCGGCGATCAGCAGGATCAGTGGATCACACAATTCTTCCTGCGCCACGTCCATTGCAACCTCAATCTCCAGGAGGCGATCGACGCGCCGGCCTGGCACTCCGAGCATTTCCCGATCTCGTTCTGGCCGCGCACCGCGCGTCCCGGCGTGCTCGTGGTCGAAAACCGCGTGCCCAAGGCGACGATCGAGAACCTTCGCGAGCGAGGGCATATCGTGGAGGTCGGCCCCGATTGGTCGGAGGGCCGCCTCACCGCGGCCTCGCGTGTCGGCGTGCGCCGCCGCGCTGCCGCCAATCCGCGCGGCATGCAGGGCTACGCCGCGGGACGCTGAAGGCAGCACATGACCTGGTCGATCATTGCGCGAGATCCTGCCACCGGCCAGTTCGGCATCGCGGTAGCGACCCGCTTCTTCGCGGTCGGCGCGCGTGTGCCCTATATCGCCGCCGGCCTCGGCGCCATTGCAACGCAAGCTTTCGTCAATCCCTATTACGGAATTGACGGCATCAAGCTGCTTCGCGAAGGGCTGAATGCCCACGACGTGCTCGCCGCCCTGCTCGCGACTGACGACGGCCGCGAGAGCCGGCAGATCCACATCATGGATGCCAGTGGTGCGATCGCGGCGCATACCGGGCGCGATTGCGTCGACTCGTGTGGGCACATCGCAGGCAGCGGCATCTCGATCGCGGGCAATATGCTTGCGGGTGCCGACGTGCTCGCCGAGACGGCAAAGACCTATATTGCCAATGACAGTCTGCCCTTCCCGCGCCGGCTGCTTGCGGCCATGCGCGCAGGCGAAGCCGCCGGCGGCGACAAGCGCGGCAAGCAGTCCGCTGCGCTTTTGATCCACGGCGAAGAGGAATGGCCAGCCTTGGACATTCGCGCTGACGATCATCCCGATCCACTCGGCGAGCTCGAGCGGCTCGAACGGGTCAGCCACGAACTCTGGGTCCACTTCCGGAACTCCATGCCGACACGGCGGAACCCAGCCGGCAACACGGATCGCAGCGTTATCGATGCCAGCATCGCCGCAGCGCGCGCGAGATCATCATGAGCGCGAGCCCCCTCATCGAGATCAGGGATCTCCGTATCCGCTTTCACGGTGACGACGGCCGCATCACCCATGCTGTCGACAGCGTCGATCTCAGCGTCGCCAATGGCGCAACGCTCGGCCTCGTCGGCGAATCCGGCTGCGGCAAGAGCGTGACGTCGCTGGCGATCATGGGCCTCTTGCCGAAGCAAAGCGCGGAGATATCGGGCGCGATTCGCTTCGACGGCCTCGATCTGCTGAAGACTCCGGACCAGACGCTGCGCGACTTGCGCGGCAACCGGCTCGCGATGATCTTTCAGGAGCCGATGACCTCGCTCAACCCGAGCTTCACCATTGGCGATCAGATCATCGAGACGATTTTGCGTCACCGCGGCGGCTCGCGCCGCAGCGCCCGCGATCGCGCGACCGAGCTGCTGCGCCGCGTGCACATCCCGTCGCCCGAGCGTCGGATCGACGAATATCCGCACAAGCTCTCCGGCGGCATGCGCCAGCGCGTGATGATCGCGATGGCGCTCGCCTGCGATCCACAACTCTTGATCGCGGACGAGCCAACCACTGCACTCGACGTCACCTTGCAGGCGCAGATCCTGGAGCTGATGCGAGAATTGAAGGCCGCGAGCGGCGCCGCGATCATTTTGATCACCCACGATCTCGGCGTCGTCGCCGAAGTCTGCGACGAAGTCGCGGTGATGTATGCCGGCGAGATCGTCGAGCGCGCGCCGGTGGACGAATTGTTCGCCACACCGCAACATCCCTACACGGTCGGCCTGCTCGGCTCGATCCCGCGGCTCGACCATCGCGCCGAGCAGCTTGCGACGATCGAAGGCATGGTGCCGAACATGGCGCAACCGCCTGCCGGCTGCCGCTTTGCCGCGCGTTGCCCGTTCGTGCTGGACGCCTGCACCAAGGCGCCGCCGCCGCTCGTTCAGGTCAGCCCAGGTCACCTCTCGCGCTGCATCCGCACCCCGCTCGAACATCTGGTGCCGTGATGGCGCTCCTCGAGGTCGACGGCCTGGTCAAGCATTTCGTCGCCCAGCGATCGCTGTTCGGCCGGGCGCTGGCGCATGTCAAAGCCGTCGACGGCGTATCCTTCTCGCTCGAGGCCGGCAAGACGCTCGCCCTGGTCGGTGAATCCGGCTGCGGCAAGTCCACCGTCAGCCGCCTGGTGCTGCGGCTGATCGAGCCGGATGCGGGCAGTGTGCGCTTCGACGGCCGCGATCTCTTGTCGCTCGATGCCGTCGCGCTCCGCAAGTTTCGTCGAGAAGCTCAGATCATCTTCCAGGACCCCTACGCCTCGCTCAATCCGCGGATGACGGTCGGCCAGATCCTGACCGAGCCGCTGGCGCTGCATGATCTCGTTCCACCTGCACAGCGGCGCGAGCGCCTTGCCGAGTTGCTGCGGCTGGTGGGCCTCGAGCCGCGGCTGGCCCGGCGCTATCCGCACGAATTCTCCGGCGGGCAACGCCAGCGCATTGCCATTGCCCGCGCGCTCGCGGTCGAGCCGAAACTGATCATTTGCGACGAGCCGGTCTCGGCGCTCGACGTCTCGATCCGCTCGCAGATCCTCAACCTGCTGCGCGAGCTGCAGGACCGGCTTGGTCTCGCCTATATCTTCGTTTCGCATGATCTCGCGGTGGTCAAGCACATCGCCGACCGCGTCGCGGTGATGAATCTCGGCGGCATCGTCGAAGAAGCCGATGCCGTCGAGTTGTTCGCCCAACCGCGCCATCCCTATAGCCGCGCGCTGCTATCCGCGATCCCCCTGCCGCAGCCTCACGCCAAGCGAGCGAAGGTCGTGCTGCAGGGCGAGATCCCGAGCGCGCTCAATCCACCGGCCGGCTGCCGCTTCCACACCCGCTGCCCCTTCGTGATCGACCGCTGCCGTACCGAAGCGCCGGCACTGGTGGCTGACGGCACTCGCCACGCCACCGCCTGCCATCGCGTCGGTGAGCTGCCCCCGGCCGACGGCATCCTGCCCGCCACGGCCGGGTTTTCACCTACGCTGGGAAAATTAGTCGCAGCTTTCAGCCGAAAGACGGAAGGCGCGAGCCCGGCCGGGGTTGGTATACAGAGTGCAAGGTCTACGACGACGTAGCCGGAATAATGGGGACTGTCCGATGAAGATGTTTCGTCTGGCCGCAACGACCGTTGCGCTCTTGCTGTCACTTGGGGCCATCCAGGCGCAGACCACGCTGCGCATCGGTCTGGCCGAGGATCCCGATATCCTCGATCCCTCGATGGCGCGCACCTATGTCGGCCGCATCGTGTTCGCCGCATTCTGCGACAAGCTGTTCGACATCGACGAGAAGCTCAACATCGTGCCCCAGCTCGCACTGTCGAGCGAGACCGTCGATGATGGCAAGGGTCTCGTCATCAAGCTCCGTCCCGGCGTGAAATTCCACGACGGCGAACCGTTCGACGCGGAGGCTGCCAAATTTTCGCTGGAGCGCCACCTGACTCTCCCCGGCTCGTTCCGCAAGCCGGAGCTCGCCTCGGTCGACCACATCGACGTCGTTGATCCCCTCACCATCAAGCTAGTCCTGAAATCGCCATTCTCGCCGCTGCTCGCCCAGCTCACGGACCGCGCCGGCATGATGATGTCGCCGAAAGCCGCGAAGGCAGCCGGTGACAAGTTCGGCCTGCACCCGGTCTGCGCCGGTCCCTACAAATTCGTCGAGCGTGTACAGCAGGACCGCATCGTGTTCGAGAAGTTCGCTGACTACTGGAACAAGGACAACGTCTTCATCGACCGCATCGTGTTCCAGCCAATCGTCGACGCCACCGTACGGCTGGCGAACCTGAAATCCGGCGGCCTCGATCTGATCGAGCGCGTGCTCGCCACCGACCTCAAGGAGGTGCGCGCCGATTCACGGCTGAAGGTCGCAACCGCCATCGAGCTCGGCTATCAGGGCATCACGCTCAATATCGGCAAGGACAAAGCCAAGGGGCCGCTGAGCCAGTCCGCCAAGGTGCGGCAGGCACTCGACCTTGCGATCGACCGCGAGGCGATCAACCAGGTCGTGTTCAACGGCGAGTTCCAGGTCGGCAATCAATGGGTCAATCCTGATCATCCCTACTATCAGAAATCCCTCCCAGTCCGTGCCCGCGACGTGGAGAAGGCCAAGGCGCTGCTGAAGGAAGCCGGCGTGACGCCGCCAGTCAGTGTCGACTTCCTGGTGCCGAAGGGCGCGGAGACGGAGACACCCGCGCAGGTGATCCAGTCGATGGCGGCGGAGGCCGGATTCGACATGAAGATCCGCGTCACCGAATTCGCAACCGGGCTCAAGCAGGCCGAGGCCGGCGATTACCAGGCCTTCATGCTCGCCTGGAGCGGTCGCGTCGATCCCGACGGCAACACTTTCGTCTTCCTGCACAGCGGCGCTCCTCAGAATTACGGCGATTGGAACAATCCGCAGGCCGACAAAGCGCTGGACGACGCACGGCTCGTAACCGACCTCGCCAAGCGCAAGGCCAGCTATGAAGTTTTGGCCAAGCTGGTCCAGGATGAGGAGCCGCTGCTTTATCTCTATCACCGCCGCATCATCATCGCGCACACCACCAGGCTCGAGGGCTACAAGCAGATGCCCGACGGTCTCGTGCGCGTCATCGGCCTCAAGCTAAAGTGACGTCGCAGGGATGCTGAACTTCCTCGCCCGCCGCATTGCGCAGATCGTACCGACACTGTTCTTCGTCTCGCTGCTGATCTTCTCACTGCAGCAATTGCTGCCGGGCGATCCGGCGCTGGTGATGGCGGGCGAAGAGCGCGATCCGGCCGTGATCGAGCAGATCCGGCACCAATATCGGCTCGATCAGCCGGTCCCTGTGCAGTACGCCTACTGGATGAAGGGCGTGCTGTCGGGCGATTTCGGCGAGTCGCTGCGCAACAAGATGCCGGTGCGCGAGCTGATTGCGCAAAAGCTGCCGGTGACGCTGCAGCTCGGTTCGATGGCAATCATCATCGCCTTCCTGATCGGCATTCCCGCCGGGATCGTCGCCGCCGTGAAGAAGGGAACGGCCTGGGACTACGGCGCCAACTTCTTCGCGCTGTGGGGCATCTCGACACCGAACTTCTGGCTCGGCATCATGCTGATCTTCCTGTTCTCGATCAAGCTCGGCTGGCTGCCCGCCTCCGGCTATGTTCCGCTCACCGAGAACTGGCGCGCGAGCCTGGCCGCCACCATCATGCCCGCCTTCGTGCTCGGCAACGCGATTGCCGCGGTCCTGATGCGCCATACCCGCAGCGCCATGCTTCAAGTGCTGGAAAGCGACTACGTCCGCACAGCGCGCGCCAAGGGCCTCTCCGAGCGCTCGGTGATCCTCAAGCATGCCATGCGCAATGCGTTGACGCCGATCATCACGCTCGGCGCGCTCGAGCTCGGCACGCTACTGTCTGGCGCCGTGCTGACCGAGCAGATTTTCTCCATTCCCGGCTTCGGCAAGCTGATCGTGGACGCCGTGTTCAACCGCGACTACGCCGTCGTGCAGGGCGTGGTGCTGGTGACCGCCACGGTCTACATCACGCTGAACCTGATTGCCGACGTCGCCTATATCCTCGTCAATCCGCGGCTGAGGGGTTAGCCCATGACCGACGCGGTGCTCGCGGCCAATCCCGTGACAGACGCCGACGAACTCGACAGCCCGGCACGCCGCGCGCGGCGCCGCCTGTTCAAGCGCAAAGCCGCCGTCGCTGGCCTCGTGGTCCTCACTATCTTCATCCTGCTCGCGCTGCTCGCGCCTCTGATCGTGCCCTACGACCCCATCGCAACGAGCTGGAGCCTGGTGCGCAAGCCGCCCACAATGGCGCATTGGTTCGGCACCGACGAGCTTGGCCGCGATATCCTGAGCCGCGTCGTCTACGGCGCGCGGGCCTCGTTGCTGGCGGGCCTGATCTCGGTCGCGATCGCACTTGGGATCGGCGTGCCGCTCGGCCTCTTCGCCGGCTATCGCGGCGGATTCGTCGATGCACTGATCAGCCGGATCACCGATGCGATGCTGGCCTGCCCGTTCCTGATCCTGGCGATCGCGCTGGCGGCCTTCCTCGGCCCGAGCCTGGGCAACGCCATGATCGCGATCGGCATCTCGGCAACGCCCATCTTCATCCGCCTGACCCGCGGCCAGGTGCTGAGCGTCAAGGCCGAGGACTATGTCGAGGCGGCGCGCGCGCTCGGCAATCCGCCCTGGCGGATCGCGGTCTCGCACATCCTGCCGAACATCCTGCCCGCGCTGCTGGTCCAGGCAACGCTGTCGATCGCGGCCGCTATCATCGCCGAAGCAGCGCTGTCCTTCCTCGGCCTAGGCCAGCAGCCACCGGCACCGTCCTGGGGCAGCATGCTCAATGCGGCGCAGCGCTTCCTGACCCAGGCGCCATGGATGGCGATCTGGCCGGGGCTTGCAATCTTCCTCGTGGTGCTATCGTTGAACCTGCTCGGCGACGGCCTGCGTGACGCGCTCGACCCGCGGCAGCGTTAGATCACACTCTCCCGCATGACCCGGCGGCAATCCATCTCGTATTCAAGATCGACCACCGGCGGCCGCGCAAAGTGCCAGGTCAGCCCCGAGCGCACTGCGCCGCGCCGAACCAGCTCGTCGACCAGCGCATGGTGGAAGTCGTGCACGGAATAGGCCTGCACGCCGGTGGTGTCCTTCCAGCCGAACCCGAACGCCGTCATCCGGTTCTCCATCTGGGACGTCGTGGTAAAGCGGACCTTCTCGCGTAGGCCTTCCGGACTGAGGTCGCGGTACCGCACCGTGCGCTCGACATAGGTACCGCTACCCTCGCGCGCTTCGGCGCCGCCGGCAATGACGAACGACGGCGCCTTGGAGTTTGTCGGGCGCGTGAAGGAGAACGCATAGAACGACGGCTCCGACGGCGGATCGACCTCGGGACAGACATTGCTGCGTGCTACCGGATTGGTGGCGCCGTCAAAGATGCCCCATTCCGACAGCGTCTTGACGTAATGCAGGTTGAACGCACGAAAGCCTTCCTCGCTGAAGGCGGCCGGCGAGCGCAGCTCGCAGGCACAGAAGGCCGTCAACGGACGCCCTGCCTCCTGGATGAATTTTGCCGCAAGCGCAAATCCCTCGGCCAGAGGTACGAGGCGATCGAACCGGACGCGCTCGATCTCATAGCCGTCATCAGCCGCAGCACCGGCCGAATACTGGAACACGGAGGGAATGAAGCGGTAATTGCCCGCCGAGAATTCACGAATCATGTCGAACCCCTATTCCAATTGGATGCGAATGCCCTTGGCCCCGTTGAGCAGGCGCCTTAGATGGAAGCCGGCAAGTGGATCGTCGGCATGCATCCCAACTAGCGCGGCAAAGGCCGGCATCGCCGCCGCGTCGCCCGCCTCCATCTTGGCAAACGCCTCGGAATACAGTGACGTTTCCGACGCTTCGAATTTGGCCGACGGCAGCGGCTCGAATGCACGCAGCGGCTCGCTGCGTCCACGCAGCATCAGGTCACCGACTGGACGCCCCTGGAAATTCCCGGCAGCCTTGGCGACACTGGAGCTGACGCAGATGCGGGTGCCCAGCTGCTTGTTGGCAGCCTCCAGCCGCGCCGCGATGTTGATCGTATCCCCATACGCGGTGTAGTCGAAGAAGCGGTTGCCGCCGAAATTGCCGACCAGTGCGGACCCGGCGTGAATGCCGATGCGGGTGGCGCCGAAATCCACGCCCCGATCACCTTGGCGCGCGCAAAAATCCTGCGCCCAGGCGTCCAGATCGTGGGCGCATGCGACCGCGCGCGTCGCATAGTCCGGCTGATCGCCGGGCGCGTTGAACAGGACGTGGATGGCATCGCCGATGATCTTGGCAACCGTTCCCTCATGCGCGAAGACAACCTCGGTCATGCCGCCGACATATTCGTTGAGGAGCGCGCCCAGCGTCTCGGGCGGCGCGCTTTCGACCAGCGAGGTGAAGCTGGTGATATCCGTGAAGATCGCGGCGACATCGCGCCACTGCACCTCGATCCCCTCGCCGTCGCCGCTTGCCGCCAGACGCTTGGCAAGCTCCGGCGAAAAGTGGCGCGACAGCGCGGCGTGGGCCCGCTCGGCCTCCGCCTGACGGCGCCGCACCTCGCGCAGCATCTCGATATGGCGAAGGGTCTTCTCGATCGTGGCCTCCAGATCGGCAAAATCGATCGGCTTGGTCAGGAAGTCGAACGCGCCGCGGTTCATGGCGGTGCGGATGTTGCTCATGTCACCATAGGCGGAGACGATGATGGTCGACTTCTTGTCTTCGGCCTCCTGGAGCGTCTGCAACAGCGACAGTCCGTCCATGCGCGGCATGTTGATGTCCGAGACCACCATGTCGACATGCGGATTCTGCTCGAGCGATTCCAGCGCCTCGAGGCCATCACGCGCGAATATGATGGCGACGAGCCCGTCGCGGATCTGCCTGCGAAATTTTTGCAGGATCAATGCTTCCAGATCCGGCTCGTCGTCGACGAAGAGGATGGTCGGGGTCATGCCGCCTGCTCGAGCCGGGTATCGATCTCCTGGCGCAGTTGCGCAAAGTCGATCGGCTTGGTGAGAAGCCCCGTGGCACCACCCTCGATCGCCTTCCTGCGCGTCTCGACGTCGCCATAGGCAGTGATCATGATGACCGGAACATGCGGATGATCGGCACGTACCTTGGGCAGCAGGTCGAGCCCGCTCATGCCGGGCATATTAATGTCGGACAGGATCAGGATCAGCGAGGGATCACGCACCTCGGCCGCGCGCTTGAGCGCGTCGGGCGCCGAAAGCGCAAACTCCATATGGAAGCGGCCGGCGCGCAGATCTCGTCGGAACTGCTGTCGGAACAGCGTCTCGACGTCGGGCTCGTCGTCGACGACCAGGATGTAAACGTTCAAGTCCTGCCTCCGGAAGTACCGCCTGCCGCCATTACGCGCGGCAGGGTGATGATGAATTCGGTGAATACACCGGCCTCGGTGTTCACGTCGATCATGCCGCCGTGCTGTTTCACGACGATGTCATGGCTCATGGACAGGCCAAGCCCGGTGCCCTCTCCGGCCGGCTTGGTGGTGAAGAAGGGATTGAACATCTTCTCCTTCACTGCCTGCGGAATACCCGTGCCGTTGTCGCGGATCCGGATCTCGACTTTAGCGCCGAGATTTTTCGTCGTGGCGCTCAAGGTCGGTTCGAATCCGTCTGCGGCACTTTCCTTGCGCTTCGTCGCAGCATAGAAGCCGTTCGAGATCAGATTGAGGAAGACGCGGGTGATCTCCTGCGGATAGAGGTCGACCATCCCGGCGGTCGGGTCGAGGTCGCGCTGGAGCGTCACGTTGAACGACGGCCGTTCGGCGCGCGCACCGTGATAGGCCAGATTGAGGCTCTCCTCGACGATCGCGTTGATGTCGGCGGGGCGATGCTCGCCGGAGCCCTCGCGCGAGTGCAGCAGCATGTTTCTGACGATGGAGTCGGCGCGCTTGCCATGCTGCACCACCTTTTCGAGATTCCCCCGCAGCATGTTGGTCAGTTCGTCCACCTCGTCCTTCGTCTTGCCGTCGAGCGTTGCCGTTTGCAGGACCTCGTTGAGCTCGTCGATCAGCTCGGTCGAAATCGAGGAGAAATTATTGACGAAGTTGAGCGGGTTCTTGATCTCGTGAGCGATGCCCGCCGTGAGCTGACCGAGCGAGGCCAGCTTCTCGGTCTGGACCAGGCGGTCCTGGGCTGCGCGGAGTTCGTCGAGCGATTGCGAGAGTTCCGTGGTGCGCTTGCGCAACTCGTTCAGCAAGCGCGTGTTCTCGATGGCAATGACGGCCTGCTTCGTAAAATTCTCGACCAAGGCAATCTGCTTGTCGGTGAACGGACGGACTTCCTTGCGATAGACTGCGATCGTGCCGATCAGCTCGCTTTCCCTCAGCATCGGCACGACGACGATCGTGCGGGCGCCAGCGACATCCGAGATTCCGCGTATGGTCGAACCTCCGGCGAGATAGGCAGGAGTGTTCTGCACATCGTGAACGTGAACAATCTGACGCGTCCTGACGACGGCGGCGAGCGCACTCTCGGGATGAGGACGGATCGCTACATCTCTTCGCGAAGCGGCGAACGCGGACGGCACGTTGTAGTCGGCCGCGATGGTGAAGCTTTGCCCGTCCCACAAATTCATGATCCCGAAGCTCGCACCACAAACTCGCGTGGCATTCTCGAGCATCTTGTGGAACACCGGCGTGAGTTCGCCCGGAGACGAACTGATGACCTGCAATACCTCCGAAGTCGCCGTCTGTTGTTCGAGCGACTCGGTCAACTCAGCCGTCCGCGCTTCGACCTTTTTTTCCAGATCCGCATAGGACTCCTGCAAGCGCGCGCCCATGTCGTTGAACTGGTCGGCGAGCCCTTCGAGCTCGTCGCCGGTCCTGATCGAGATGCGCTGGGAAAAATCGCCGCCGCCGATGCGCTCGGCGCCGCTGCGCAGCACCTGGATCGGACCGACCATCCGGCGGGCCAGGAAGATTCCCGCGAGCACCGCGAAAATCGACGCGGCGAGCAGCACGATCGCCAGCCGCTCCAGTGACGCATAGAGCGAGGCGTAGGCTTCTTCGACCGGCAATTCCACGAACATGGTCCAGCCGAGCGGTGCGATCGGCGCGAACGCCGTGAGCACTTTCTGCCCCTGGATGTTGGGCTCACCTTGAAGCGGGTCGGGCATGCCGCCGCCCGCCTGCGCCGCGCGGACCTGCGCGAGTCCGGACATGTCGGTGTTGCGCAGCACCAGGCTGATGTCGGGATGCGCAATCAGCCGCCCCTCGGGACCGACCACATAGGCATGTCCGTGCTCGCCGACCTTGATCTGGGAGACGACATCCCAGATCAACTTGAGATTAACCTCCGCGATACTGACGCCGGCATCCTTGCGCGCGCCGGCCAGCGCCAGCGTCATGTAGGGCTCCGACTCGCGCCGGAAATAGACCGGCCCGTAATAGACCTTGTGCGCGACGGCCTCGGTGAACTTCGGGTCGCCCGACAAGTCGACGCCGCTATTGATCGCGTCCATCGCCAGCCGCGAGACGCGCAGGCGTTCCTTGCCGGTCGAGTCCACCTGGGCAAGCTCGGTGATCGCGGGCACCTGACGCAGCAGCCGCAGCGCATCGAACCGGCGCGGCTCGATCGAGCCGTCCGACCACGGCAGCTGCGTGGTCCAGCCGAGCTGGCTCTCGATTTCCTTGACGAACTGGCTGATCTTCGCGGCCGCCGCCTCGGCCTGCTCATGCTGCACGCGGATTAGCGCGGCCTTGTGCTCCCGATAATAGAAAAAGACCTCGAACAGGCCATTGGCAAGCAGGGCAACCACGACCACGGCCACGAACAGCGCGACATATTTGGTGAACAGCCGGGTTCTGATCCCCCGCGCCGCCTCAACCGACGCAACGCCGTCCCCGGCGGCGCGCGGCAGGGGCCTGGTCTGCGGGGTGTCGGGATGGACGGAAATGCTCATTCCCCAAAGCCTAGCAAGAAGGCTGGACCTTGTCTCTCTCGCCGCAGCGCACAAGGTTATTCGATGACTTCGTCCGCAAGTGCCAGCAAGGTCGGCGGAATTTCAAGTCCCGTCGCCTTGGCCGTCTTGAGATTGATCACCAGGGGATAGCGGGTCGGCAGTTCGAACGGCAGATCCCCGGGGTTGGCCCCGTTGAAAATGCGGGCAACCAACGCCGCGGCCCGCTCGAAGGATTCCGAGGAGTCCGCGCCATAGGACATCAGACCGCCGTCACGGGCGAATTGGTCGAACTCGTAGATCGCTGGTAGCTTTCGGACGGTGGCGAACGCGAAGACGCGCTCGCGGTTGAGGATGGTCAGCGCGTCTGCCACCATCAGGATGCCGTCGGGCAAATCGTCATTCATCGCCGAAAACGCCTCGTCGAAATCATCGGGCTCGCGCACGCCGAGCGCCTGCACGGTCAGTCCAAGCGCTTGGGCGGCCTTCGCGGACGCCTGATAGCGCATGGTCATGCCGAGGTCGTCCTTGTTCCAGAGCATAGCGACCTTGGTCAGCTTCGGCGACACCTCCTTGAGCAGCGAAAGCCGCTTGGCGCTGAGCGTCGCTGCGACGTCCGAAATGCCGGTGATCTTGCCGCCCGGATGCGCCAGGCTCTCGATCAGCCTGGTTTCGACGGGATCACCGACGCCGCTGGCCGCGACGGTCGCAATGCCTGCCGCTTTGGCGGCCATGGCCGTCGGGTAGCCAATGATCACGATGACATCGACGTTCTTGGCCTTCAGCTCCGCGATCAGCGCGGGCAGCATCGCGACATCGCCCAGCGCGCCCCGCGCTTCAAAGGTCAAGTTCTGGCCGAGCTTGAAACCACGCTCTTCCAGCGCCTTGATCAGGATCTTCCCGCTGCGGCTCTCCGCTGTCACCGGCGCGATCGGCGTCACCGTGCCGAGGCGATAGGTGCGACCTGGCGTATTGGCCGACGCCATGCTTGGCCGCGCCAGTGCCGCCCCACCAAGCACCGCCAGAAAGTCACGTCTTTTCATCCGACGACCTGCCTCAAGCGCACCTTCGGCGCTCCAGCCATCATACTACGAGATACTGCACCACAAAAAAAAGCGGCAACAGCGATGGCTGTTGCCGCTTCGCACGCAAATTGAGCCTTGGTCAGGTCGTCCGCAACGCCTTGGCGTCGAGGTCGATCTCGTTAACCTGCTTGTTACGCTCGGAATCGGCCGCCGCGCGATGATCGGTCGCCAAGACGACATAGACGGCCGGCAGCACGAACAGGGTGAACAGTGTCCCGATCGACATGCCGGCGACGACCACGAGGCCGATCGAGAAGCGGCTGGCCGCACCGGCGCCGGACGCGGTCAGCAGCGGGATCAGGCCGGTCACCATCGCAGCCGTGGTCATCAGGATCGGCCGCAAGCGGATGCGGGCGGACATTTCGATGGCCGAGCGACGATCGAGCCGCTCGTTGACCTGGAGCTCGTTGGCGAACTCCACCATCAGGATGCCGTGCTTGGTGATCAGGCCAACCAGGGTCAGCAGACCGACCTGGGTGTAGATGTTCATCGTGGCCGCGCCGAAGAACAGCGGGATCAACGCACCCACGATCGCCATCGGCACCGAGATCATGATCACCAGCGGGTCACGCAAGCTCTCGAACTGCGCGGCCAGCACGAGGAAGATGATGATCAGCGCGAAACCGAAGGTGATTGCGAGCTGATTGCCTTCCTGAACATACTGCCGGCTATCGGCGAGATAGTCATGGCTGAAGCCCTGCGGCAGCTTCTTGGCCTCGCTCTCAAGGAAGTCCACCGCAGCGCCGACGGTCACGCCGGGCATCGGCACGGCCGAGAACGTCGCCGAGTTCAGCTGATTGTAGTGGGTCAGCGAATTCGGATCGGTCTTGGTCTCGATCGACACCACCGTCGACAGCGGCAACTGCTGACCGGTGTTGGTCGTCACATAGTAGCCGCCGAGCGATTCCGGCGAGAGCCGCTGGCCGCGCGGCACTTGTGGGATCACCTGGTAGGAACGGCCCTCCAGGTTGAAGCGATTGATGTAGTTGCCGCCCAGCAGGATCGCCAGCGCGCTGCCGACGTTCTGCATGTTGACGCCGAGATCCTGGGCCTTGGTACGGTCGATCTTCACCGTCACGGTCGGTTGGTTGTAGGCGAGGTCACTGTCGGAGACGATGAACATGCCGCTCTTGCGCGCGGCGGCTTTCAGCTTCTCCATCTGCTCGTAGACAGCCTGGAAGCCAGCGGTCGAGTTGATCACCATCTGCACCGGCAGACCGCCGGGCCCGCCCGGCAGCGGCGGCAGGTTGAACGCGAAGGCCTGGACTCCCTCGATCTTGGAGAGTTCGGCCTGAACCAACGGCTTCAGCGCGATCGATGAACGCTTCCGTTCGTCCCACGGCTTCAGCAACATGCCGGCGATACCGCCCTGCGGCCCGTTGATACCGTTCAGCACGAAACGAAGGTCAGTCTCGGGGAACTTCTGGAATTCCTTGTCGAGCTTCTCGCCGTAAAAATCGACATAGTCGATGTTGGCGTATTTCGGCGCCTTGGTCACCGCGAACACGATGCCCTGGTCTTCCTCCGGCGCCAATTCCTTCGAGGTGTGCATGTACAGGAAGCCAACAAGCCCGAGGATCGTCACCGCAAACATCCCGGTGACAGCCTTGTAGTCGAGCGAGCGGTCGAGCCTGCGGCCGTACCAGCGCGTCAAGGCACCGAACACCCTGTTCACCAATTTTGCGAACCGGCCCTCTTCCGTGTTCTTCAGCAGCACCGAGCACATCATCGGCGAGAGCGTCAGCGCGATCACGCCGGACACGATCACAGAGCCCGCGAGCGTGAAAGCGAATTCGCGGAACAGCGAGCCCGTCAAGCCGCCAAGGAAGCCGATCGGGGCATACACGGCGGCGAGCGTGATGGTCATCGACACGACCGGACCGACGATTTCGCGCGCGCCTTGCAACGCCGCCTGCACCGGTGTCTTGCCCTCCTCCAAATGTCGGTGGATGTTCTCCACCACCACAATGGCGTCGTCGACCACGAGGCCGATCGCGAGGACCATCGCAAGCAGCGTCAGCAGGTTGAAACTGAAACCGAGCATCAGCATCAGCGTGCAGACACCAATCATCGACAGTGGAATCGTGACGACGGGAATAACGACCGACCGGAACGACGCCAGGAACAGGAAGATCACCACGATCACGATGATCACGGCTTCGCCCAGTGTCTTTTCAACCTCATCGATCGACGATTGAATGAACTTGGTCGAGTCGTAGGCGACCTTCATCTTCATCGACGGCGGCAAATTGCGTTCGAGCTCGGGGAACAGCGCGCGCACGCCCTTCACCAGGGTCAGCGGGTTGCCTTGCGGGGTCGCCTGCACGCCGATGAAGATCGCATGCTCGCCATTGAAGGCGACGCTCGCATCCGTACTCTGCGCGGCAAGTTCGACGTTCGCGATGTCCTCCATCCGTACGAAGCCGCCGTCCTTGGCCTTGACGATCATCTTCTTGAACTGGTTGACGTCGGTCAGGCCAGTGTTCGTCGAGACGTTCGAGACGATAAGGAAGCCCTTGGTCTGGCCCGCCGCAGACTGGAAGTTGTTGGAGGCGATCGCCGCCGAGACATCGGCCGGCGACACATTGCGGCCGGCCATCTTCACCGGATCGAGCCAAAGCCGCATCGCAAAATTCTGGGCGCCGAGGATGTCCGCGGATGCGACACCATCGACCGTCGACAGCACCGGCTGCACCACACGCGTTAGATAATCGGAGATCGCCGAGCCCGATAGCTCGTCGGACGAGAAGCCGAGATACATCACGGCCGTGGTCTGGCCCGTGGTCTTGGTGACGATCGGGTCGTTGGATTCCTTCGGGATCAGATATTTGACCGAGTTCGTCTTGGCCAGCACTTCAGTGAGCGCCTGGTTCGGATCGAAGTTCAGCTTGATATAGACCTGGATCGTCGAAGTACCGAGCACCGAGGACGAGGTCATGTAGTCGACGCCTTCGGCGGAGGCGACCGCCTGCTCGATCGGCGTAGTGATGAAGCCCTGGATCAGGTCGGCGGACGCGCCGGGATAGACGGTCGTGATGTTGATGACCGTGTTCGACAGTTTTGGATATTGCCGGATCGGCAGCGTCGTCGCCGCGCGCAAGCCGATCAGAAGGATCAGCAAGCTGACGACGATCGACAGGACCGGGCGTTTGATGAAAATGTCGGTAAAGCGCATCGCGGCGATCTCGATTTCGTTGGCTGCTCGAAACGCATGATCCGGTCATGCCGGATCATGCTGTAACGAGTGCGTTGTCAGTAGCGCGGCGGTTGCGCAGGGATAGTCGGCGCCGGGTCGGTCGAAATCGACACCGCCGAGCCCGATTGCAGCTTGAGCTGGCCGACGGCGACGACCTTGTCGCCCGGCTTCAGGCCCTTGACGATTTCAGCACGACCGTCGATGCGGTTGCCGGTCTGCACGAACGTGCGCACCGCGCTCAGGCTGGTCTTGCCGTCCTCTTCCTTCTTCTCGGTGATCACGAATACCGAGTCACCGTACAGCGTGTAATCGACCGCCGTCTCCGGAACGGTGATCACGGCCGGCTTGTCCGGCAGCACCACGGTGGTGGTCACGAACATGCCGGGCTTCAGGATCTTCTCCGGATTGGCAACAGTCGCTTGCACGCGGATATTGCGCGTGTCGGCGGCGATCTGCGGCTCGATCGTGGTGATCTTGCCCTCGAAGACGCGGCCCGGATAGGCGTCGACCTTCAGCCGGACGACCTGCCCGACCTTGAGACTGCCCGAGTCCTTTTCCGTCACCGTGAAGTTGGCCCACAGTTCCGACAGATCGGTCAGCGATACGATCGCCGTGCCGGCAGTGAGATATTGTCCGACCTCGACCTTGCGGACGCCGAGATCGCCGGAGAACGGCGCGCGGACGAGCTTCTGCGAGATCAGCGCTTCGGTCTTGGCGATGCCCGCCAACGCCTGGTCGTACGCGGCCTGCGCGGTGTCGACGGTTGCCTGCGGACCGAACTGGCGCGAGGCCAGTTGCTTGGCGCGGTCGAGCGACAGCTGCGCGACCGTTGCCTGCGCCTTGTAGTTGGCGAGGTCGCCCTGGTCCGGCGCGTCGAACAGTTGCACCAGCGGCGTGCCGGCCTCGACATGCGCGCCCGGCTCGAACTTGATCTCGGTGACCCGGCCGTTGACGTCGGCGCTCACGTCGACCTGGTGCACGGCAAAGAGCCCGCCGACCGCGGTGAGCAGGTTCGGCACCACCTCCGACTTCGCCTCGGCCGCGCTGACCGCGGTCGGCGGCGGCTTGTTGTTGGCGAAGAACTGCTTGATCATCTGGCCACGAAAATAGTTGAACCAGACCAGGCCACCGACAAGCGCGCCAAGCAGCACGCCGACGATGATGAACCAGAGCACCGGCCGGACCGGACGCTTGGGAGCCTTGCTGTCGATCGGTTCGCCCGAAATCTTGTGTTCGGTGACGATGTTCATTGTCATGCGCTTTCTGCAATCGCCGTCTTGCCGGCACCCGCGGCCAAATCGCGGCCCAGATGCGAAGCAATTGCGGCGTCGTTAAGTCCGATGCCTCTCAGGAGAAACTCACAGAGCTGCCGCTCCAGATCGTTCGCCTTGCCATACACAAGGCAGGGCGTGGCCGGCAACCTGGTCAGCGCAGCCGTCATCACCGTGTGATGCGCAAACCAGAACAGGTTGAGCGGCCCTATGCCGCACGGCCGCGCATCGCCGGCGGCGATCGCGCGCTCGAGCGAGGCGACGAAGATAGCTCCGATCAGCGTCTCGATCTTGGCATATAGCAAACGCGCGAATTCGCCATCATCCAAATGGCTCGTGACCGTCAGTCGCAGGCGCTGGGCCTCCTCCTGGTCCGGGCCATCGGCGATCTCGAGGAAATGCTGGACCATGCCGCGGATCAGTTCGACCAGGGTGGCCGTCGATGGCTCCCGCTCGAGAAGTTCGGTGAGCGCCGGGTCCGCCTCGCATTCGTCGCTGAGGATTTCGGCGTAGAGCGCTGCCTTGGACGGGAAATGCTTGAACAGCAGCGCCTCGGAAATGGCAGCAGCGGCCGCCACGCTCTTGGTCGTGGTGCCGGTATAGCCATGTCGGGCAAAACAGCGTTTCGCGGCTCCGAGGATCAATAGACGCCTCAGGTCGCTCGTCATACGCAATGAGCTCATGCTAGTGAGTAAGCACTCACCCACGCCAAAGTCAAGCCAAATGGTGCGGCGCAACCTAGATGGGTGGGAACCTGTTGGAAATCGGTCACAGCTTACTCCCGCGGGGACGACCGCCGCCCGCGGGGAACCAAACTGGAGACGGCGTCAAATCGGCTGGAAGCCGAGATCGCCGCGGATCCGGTTGACGATGTAGGTCCCGTCCCGGCTTGGCAAGATCCGCTCGACGATGGCGCTGTCGATCTTCACATTGGCAAAGCGCGGCCCGGCCGAGAGATCGTGGACGGCTTTGGCAAAGGCCTCCACCTCGGCCATGGTCGAGATCGCCCGGCTGTCCGCGATGCCGCAGGCCCTGGCAACGCCGACGAGGTCGGCAGCGGCGGAGGTGTGGCTGGTCTGGCCGCCGGTCTCGCCATAGGCCTCGTTGTCGAGCACGACGATCGAGAGATTGGACGGCTTCTGCAGACCGATGGTGGCAAGGCTGCCCATGCCCATCAGCATCTCGCCGTCACCGGTAATGACCAGCACCGGCAGTTGTGGCTGCGCCAGGGCAAGACCGAGGCCGATCATGGCAGCCCCGCCCATGCCACCCCAGAGATAGAAATTGCGGGCGTGATCGCCGGCGGCGGTGATGTCGTTGGTGGAGGCACCGAGGCCACCGATCGCGACCACGTCCTTCCGGTCCACAAGCAGCGCGGACACCACCTGGCGGCGGTCGAGGAGATTGGCCTTGCTCATTTGGTGAAAACCTTGGCGCCGATCAGGCGCTGCGACAGCAGGACGGCGGTGGGCGTGAGCGCGTTGTAGGCTTGCGCCGCGGCCGCATCCAACACTGCCGGCACTTCGGCTGCGTTCGAGGCGCGCAGGACCTTGATGCCGGACAGTTCAAATACGCCCTGCGTGGTCGAGCCCATCGGCACCTGCCACGGATTGAACTCGCCCCACTCACCGCGCATGGTCACGAGCGTCAGGAACGGAAAGCGCAGGATCGGGATCAGCGACAGCATGTTGATGCAATTGCCGACGCCGCTCGACTGCATCAGCAAAACGCCGCGCTGGCCGCCGGTCCAGGCACCGGCGAGCAGGGCCACCCCTTCCTCCTCCGTCGTCAGCGGAATGCCGCGCATCGTGGACGAGCCCAGCACGCACTGGATCAGCTTCGAATGGCCGGCGTCGGGCACGTAAGGCACCTGCCTGACGTCGAAGCGTTGCAAGGTCGTGAAAATATCGTCCGGCCACGAACGGCCTGTGTCGACTGCATCAGCGCGGGCGTGCATTTTCCTGTCCGGTCGGCTAGCAAATCACGGCGAGACTGTAGACGGTGATCGGCACGGCTCGAAAGAGCGAAAACGGCATATCGGTCTCAACCGGTGAGTATGGCGCATGAACGCAGATGCGAAAGAATTGGCGGCCAGCTTTGATCTGGCGAAGCTGACGAGCGAGTTCTACGACGACCCCTACCCGACCTATCGTGCACTGCGGGAGAACGAACCGGTCAAGCGCCTGCCGAGCGGCACCGTGTTCCTGACCCGCTATGACGACCTCGTTACCACCTACAAGAACACCAAATCGTTCAGTTCGGACAAGAAGCGCGAGTTCGCGCCGAAATATGGCGACACGCCGCTCTACGAGCATCACACAACGAGCCTCGTCTTCAACGATCCGCCGGCGCACACCAGGGTGCGGCGCCTGATCATGGGCGCGCTGTCGCCGCGCGCGATCGCGGGGATGGAGCCTGACATCGTCAAGCTGGTCGACGGCCTGCTCGACGCCATCGCCACCAAGGGCCATTGCGAACTGATCGAGGATTTTGCCGCCTCCATCCCCATCGAGGTGATCGGCAATTTGCTCGACGTTCCCCATGACGAGCGCGCGCCACTGCGCGACTGGTCGCTGGCGATCCTTGGCGCACTCGAGCCGGTCGTATCGACCGAGGTCGCCGCACGCGGCAACAAGGCGGTGAAGGACTTTCTGACCTATCTCGAGACGCTGGTCGCGCGCCGCCGCCAAAAGCCGGGCAATCCCGAGCGCGACGTGCTGACACGCCTGATCCAAGGAGAAGGTAACGGCGAGCAGAGCGGCGAGCGGCTGACCGAGAAGGAGCTGCTGCACAACTGCATTTTCCTGCTCAATGCCGGCCACGAGACCACCACCAATCTGATCGGCAACGGCCTCGTCGCGCTGCATCGGAATCCTGACCAGAAGCAGCGCTTGATCGGCAACCCCGATCTGATCAAACCCGCTGTGGAAGAGATGCTGCGCTACGAAAGCTCGAACCAGCTCGGCAACCGCATGACGACCGAACGGGTCGAGCTTGGTGGCGTGACGCTCGAAGCCGGCACGTCGGTCACACTCTGCATCGGTGCGGCCAACCGCGATCCCGCGCAGTTTCCCGATCCCGAAAGCTTCGACGTCGCACGCACGCCGAACCGGCATCTCGCCTTCGCCACCGGCGCGCATCAATGCGCGGGCATGGCACTGGCGCGGCTTGAAGGCGCGATTGCGATCTCGCGTTTCCTGGCGCGCTTTCCGAACTTTGCCGTAAGCGGTCAGCCGGTGCGCGGCGGCCGCGTACGGTTCCGCGGCTTCCTGAGCGTACCCTGCTCGATCGGCTGAGGCGTCATGAACATCGACCAATTGCGCGAACGTTGGGCCGATCCGGCTCTGACGGTGCTGACCGTGCTGCTGATGATCATGATGTTTGTGATCTCGCCATTGCAAGCGCTCGGCCTCTTCGCCTTTCAGGCTTCCGAACTGTTCCTTGCACTCCTGCTGGTCTGCGGCATCTTCGTCATATCCGGCAGCCCGGTCGCGGTCGGCGCCATGCTGGTCGCGCTCGGCATGATCACGGTCGGCGCAATTCTGCGGATCAAATCGCCATCCATCCTCGATCTCAATCTGTTTGCGGGATCATGGTTCATCGTCGGAGTGACGATGGCCTGGGCAGTGGCGCGCCAGACCTTTGCGCCGGGACGCGTGACCTACCATCGCGTGATCGGCGCAGTCCTGCTGTATCTGACGGTCGCGATCATCTTCGCGGCGCTCTACACCTTCATCGGCTCGCTGGATCAGGACGCCTTCGTCAGCATGAAGGTGGAAGACAGTCCCAGGCTCGCAAGCGAGGTGATCTATTTCAGCTTCGCGACGCTGACCACGACCGGCTATGGCGACGTTGCGCCCTTACACCCAATCGCGCGCAGCCTGTGCAATATGGAAGCCATCTTCGGCCAGCTCTATCCCGCGACATTGCTGGCCCGCCTGGTCACGCTCGAGATCGCGCATCGCGATCAGGACTCCTGAACCACCCCGACCGACCAAAAAAGTCGAAAACAACCCCATGCACAGTAGCCGATGGGTCGGCGGAAGATGGCTTGTGGATCCGCCGAACCATTTGACACGCCGGGCAAATCAGCGCCGAACGCGCACAATCTCCGCCGGCATGGCTAAACCACCGTCCGGTGACGCTCGATGCAGCTGCGCAGCACCTCGTCCATCGGCTTGCCCCACCAGTCATTCGAGAAGATTTCGATCTCCGAGAAGCCGGCAAAGCCCTGCGCCTCGACGGCTGCGCGCACGGACTTGATGTCGATGACACCGTCGCCCATCATGCCGCGGTCGTTGAGGATGTCCCTGGTCGGTACCAGCCAGTCGCAGACGTGGAAGGCGAGCAGGCGATCCTTGCCCGCGCGCGCGATCTGGCCCATCAGCTCCGGATCCCACCAGATGTGATAGACGTCGAGCGCGACGCCGAGCATGCCGGTGCGGTCGGGGTCAAGCCGGTCGCAGATATCGAGCGCCTGTTTCGTCGTGTTCACGCAGGCGCGGTCGGCCGCATAGGCCGGATGCAGCGGCTCGATCGCCAGCGGCAGGTTTGCCTGCTTGGCATAGTCCAGCATATCTGCGAGCGCGTCTTCGACTTGCGAACGCGCCGCCACGATGTCCTTCGACGCCTCGCTGCCCGGCCGTGAATATTGCGGCAGGCCGCCGACGACGAGCACGATGCAGGGCGCGCCCAGCGCCTTGGCTTCGTCGACGCAGCGGCGGTTGTCATCACGCACCTCGGTGCGGCGCGACGCGTCGGAGGTAAACATGCCGCCGCGGCAATAGCCTGACAATTCGAGACCGGCATCGCGCACCGCTCGCACCGCGCGGTCGAGACCGACGGCGGCGACCTGGTCGCGCCAGGGGTCGATGGCACGAATGCCGTGCTTCGCACAGGCATCGACAATCTGGACCAGATCACCCTGCTTGCGGACCGTCGCCGTGTTCAGCGACAGCCAGCGGTGGTCGGACGAAAAATCCCGCATCAGGCGTCCAGTCCGTGCGAGGCCAGCACCGTCGTCATCCGCCGCGTCGCCAGTTCCGGATTGGCAAGCAGGCCGGCCCGATCGGCGAGCCGGAACAGCTCGGCCAGATGCAGCATCGAGCGCGCGCTCTCCTGGCCGCCGACCATGGTGAAATGGTCCTGATGGCCGTTGAGGTACGCCATGAACACCACGCCGGTCTTGTAGAACCGCGTCGGCGCCTTGAAGATGTGACGCGACAGCGGCACCGTCGGCCCCAGCACGTCGTGAAAGCCCGCTTCATCGCCGGCTGCGAGACGCGACAGTGCATACGACGCCGCCGGCGCAATCGCATCGAAAATGCCGAGCAGCGCGTGCGAAAAGCCCTGCTCGTCGCCGGCAATCAACTCCGCATAATTAAAATCGTCACCGGTGTACATCTTGATGCGCTTGTCGAGGCGACGGCGCATGTCGATCTCGCGCTGCTTGTCGAGCAGAGAGACCTTGACGCCGTCGACCTTGGCGGCGTTGTTGTTGATGATGGCCACCGCAGTGTTCATCGCCTTGTCGATATCCTTGGTGCCCCAGTATCCCGTCAGCGCCGGATCGAACATATCGCCGAGCCAGTGGATGATGACGGGTTCGCGGACCTGCGACAGCACACGGTTATAGACCTTGGCGTAGTCATCGGCGCCGCGGCCAAGCTTCGCCAGCGCGCGCGAGGCCATCAGAATGATGCGGCCGCCGACCTTCTCGACCGCCGAGATCTGCTCCTCATAGGCGCGGATCACGTCGTCGAGGCTCTTGGCGTCCTCGACCGCGAGGTGATCGGTGCCGGCGCCGGAGAACACCAGTGCATTGCGTCGTCTGGCGGCACCGACCGAGCGCGTGATCAGCTCCAACGACGTGGGCCAGTCCAGCCCCATGCCGCGCTGCGCGGTGTCCATGGCCTCCGCAACGCCGAGACCGAGATCCCAGACATGTTCGCGGAACGCGATGGTCTTGTCCCAGTCGACAGCGGCCGAAAGCCAGGGATCGTTGTCCGCGAAGGGATCGACGACCGTGTGCACGGCCGAAAACGCGATGCGGTTCAGCGGTCCTTCGAGCTTTGCGGGAAACGTGCGCGAGGCCGCGAGCCGGTAGGTCTCGATCGAGCGATCGGCCTTCGGCAGCTTCAGCGACAGGGATGACATGGGCAACACAGGCTTGTTCATGACTTCGAACCTCTCCCCGTCATTGCGAGGAGCGAAGCGACGAAGCAATCCAGACTCTTGCCGCGGACGCATTCTGGATTGCTTCGCTTCGCTCGCAATGACGGCTTGGTGGACATCGGTGCTTATCCAAATCAACCTCAGGCCTTGATCGGGGCGACGTCGATCCAGCGTCGCTCCTTCCAGCTCTTCAGCGCGCATTCGGCGAGTTGCACGCCCTTGACGCCTTCGAGCAGCGAGAATTTGTACGGCGCATCCTCGTAGACGTGGCGGATGAACATCTCCCACTGCTCCTTGAAGCCGTTGTCGTAGGTGACGTTGTCGGGCAGCTTCTGCCAATCGCCATAGAAATCGTGCAGCCGCTTCTCGTCCGGATTCCAGACCGGCCGGGGCGTCGCCTGCCGCGCCTGGATCATGCAGTCGGTCAGCCCTGCGACCGCCGAGCCATGGGTACCGTCGACCTGGAAGGTGACGAGATCGTCGCGATAGACGCGCGTCACCCATGACATGTTGATATGCGCGATGACGCCGCCCTCGAGCTGGAAGGTCGCGTAGGCGGAATCATCCGCGGTCGCCTTGTACTTCTTGCCCTGCTCGTCAAAACGCTCGGGGATGTCGGTGTTGCCGATACAGATCACGCTCTGGACGTTGCCGAAGAGGTTGTCGAGCACATAGCGCCAGTGGCAGACCATGTCCAAGATGATACCGCCGCCGTCCTCGTCGCGGTAGTTCCAGGACGGCCGCTGCGCCTCCTGCCAGCCGCCCTCGAACACCCAATAGCCGAACTCGCCGCGCACCGAGAGGATGCGGCCGAAGAAGCCGGAATCGCGCAGGAAGGCGATCTTCTTCAGGCCTGGCAGAAACAGCTTGTCCTGCACCGTGCCATGCTTGACGCCCTTGGCGTTGGCGAGCTTGACGACTGCGAGAGCCTCCTCGAAATTGGTCGCGATCGGCTTCTCGCAATAGACGTGCTTGCCGGCATTGATGGCCTGGGTCAAAAGGCCCGGCCGCGCCTGTGTGGTCGCGGCATCAAAGAACATGGTGTCGTTCTTGTCGGCGAGCGCGGCATCGAGGTCGGTGGTCCAGCGCGTGACGTTGAAGCGCTTGGCGAGGCCCTCGACCTTTTCGGCGCTGCGGCCGACGAGGATCGGATCGGGCATGATGCGGTCGCCGTTCTTCAAGCGCACGCCGCCCTGGTCGCGGATCGCGACGATCGAGCGGATCAGATGCTGGTTGAGCCCCATGCGGCCGGTGACGCCGTTCATGATGAGGCCGAGGCGTTGGGTGGTCATGCCAATTGCTCCCTAAGTGATTTTGGCGGTTCGAGCGGGCGAAGCGCCGACCAGTCCGGATGGACCGACGTCGCAAAGCCCGCGGCATGAAGCGATCCCGTCAGGAGATCGCCGTCGTGAATGGAAAGCCGGATGCCCTGCCCGGCATCGGCATAGAGATCGGGATGCGCTGCGGCGAAGGCCTGCGCTTCGGCGGCCGGCGTCTCGCCAAAGCCGTCGACATAGTGATGGCCGTTGCGCTCGGCATGCGTGACGCCGATGAAAGCGCCGAGCGCGAGATCCTGCTGCACGGCAAGGCCTGCCTGGCAGGTAAGGTCCTCGCCGGTGACGAAGAACTTGTCGCCGCTCGCGCTCCATTTCGCGGCGCGCGTCGCGTTGACGATGGACTTGTAGAGCCCCTTGCAGGATTTCGAGGAAATGCCGTGATAGCCGAGCGCCCGCGCCGCCGGGAAGGCATCGTAGGAATCGTCGGCCTCGTCGATGATCAAGCCGCGCGCGGCGAGCGAGCCCAACGGCGATTGCCGCGTGATGTCGCGCGGCATCGGCTGCTCGATATAGAGCAATCTTGATGCGATCGACCGCAGCCCGGGCTCGCGATCGAGCCGGTCGATCAGCGCCTGCAGCGCCGCAAGGTCGGAATATTGCTCGTTGGCGTCGAGCGTCACCTTGCAGGCGCGCCCAAGCGTGTCGAGCTCCTTGCCGATGCGCGCCAGGCGGGCCGCATCAGCGGCGGGATCGCCCGACAGCTTCAGCTTGAAGTAATTCGCGCCGGCGTTCTCATGTGCGTCGGCAACACCGCCCTCACCTTCGACTGTGTCGTCGAGGCCGACGGTATGCCTGATCGCAACGCGCGGCAGCGGCTTCCGGCCGGAGAGAAACGCCGCGATATCCGCGTCCTTCAGGTCAGGCGAAAGCCGCGCATCGATGCCGGCGATGTTGCCGGCCATCCCGTCGAAGAAATTGGTCTCGGCAGCGCGGAGCAGCGCATCGAGGATTGCCTTGTCGATCTCCGCTGGACCGTACGCCGCGGCAAGCGCCGGAATGTCCTTCTTCGCACACGTCGCGACCTGCGCGCCGATGCATGAAGCATGCAGATCGAACGCGGTCAGATATCCGGTCCGCGCCAGATAAAGCCCGCGCGCGATCCCCAGTGACCGTTGCAAACCATCGACCGTTTGCGCCGGAGACAGCTCCGGCCGCTTGTCGAACCATTTTGGCACCAGCAGTTCGGCACTGGCGCCGACCGCAACGCCCCTGCCCTCGACTTCGATTTCTACCCGTATGAACAGCTGCGGCGTCGTGTTGATGGTAACAGCGCCAAAGCGGAACGGCCGCGCGAAATGCGTGGGGCGTTCGAAGAAGGCAATGTCTCGTAGCTTCAGGCGCGGGGGCATGATGTTACAACGAAACGAGGTGAACTTGGTGCGAGCGGTATCGCCCCGGGCGGTTCGCCTCTCCCGCATGCGGGAGAGGTCGGCGCGTAGCGCCGGGTGAGGGTTCTTTCCTCTTGGGGGTTTCCCATCGTGGAGACACCCTCTCCCCAACCCTCCCCCGCAGGCGGGGGAGGGAGCGCACCGTTCGTGCGGTCGCGGCTCCCGGAAATATCATCAGGCCTAATCCAGCGAACCTTGCGAGAAGAAATGCTTGCGGATGCGTTGCACGAGTTCCGTAAACACAGGATCAGCCATCACGTCGAGCGAGCGAAGGCGCGGCAGCGGCACGTCGTAGATCGCGGCGATTGCGCCGGGCCGCTCGGTCATGACCAGCACGCGGTCGGCGAGGAACACGGCCTCCGGAATCGAATGCGTGATCAGGAGGACCGTCTTCCTGGTCTCGCGCTGGATCCGCATCAGCTCGACATTCATGCGCTCGCGCGTGAGCGCGTCGAGCGCGCCGAACGGCTCGTCCATCAGCATGATCTTGGGATCGTGCACCAGCGCGCGGCAGATCGAGGCGCGCTGCTGCATGCCCCCGGAAAGTTGCCAGGGCAGTTTCTTCTCGAATCCTTCGAGCCCGACCAGTTTGAGAAGCGCCTTTGCGCGGACGAGATATTCGTCCCGCGGCAGCCGCTTCATGTCGATCGGCAGCATCACATTGGAGAGGATGTTGCGCCATGGCAGGAGCAGCGCGTTCTGGAAGACGATGCCGACATTGCCATGCGGCTTCGTCACCTTCTCACCCTCGACCAGGACCTCGCCGGCCGTCGGCGGTAGCAGTCCCGAGATCAGCTTGAGCAGCGTGGACTTGCCGCAGCCGGACGGGCCGACCACGACGAAGAACTCGCCGTCGTTGATGTGGAAGTCCAGCGGACGCAGCGACGGCACGTCGCCATCGCGCGTCCGGTAGGTCTTCGACACGCCGGACAATGTTATGCCTGACGCATCGCCGGCGGCCCGGTCGCTCACCAATCTCAGATGCGCGGCCGGCTGCATGGCGTCACTCGATACAGTCGCCGGTTTCACGAGCCGCTCTTCGGCAGGTAATCGTTGGTGTAGAAGGCCTTCGGGTTCTCCTTGGCCTTGGCATCGAGCCCGCCATATTCGACCATCAGATTGACCGAGTCCGTCATGTTCTGGTCGGTGACCTGGAACGGCCGCTTGCCCTTGGTCTCGGCGGTCCGGTACAGCGGAATGGTCAGCTCAAAGCCCTGGGTCAGCGTGTCGATCTTGCCGCCCTTGGGGTTGGCATCGAGGATCGACTGCGCGGCCGCCTTCGGCTCCTTCTCGGCGGCTTCGACCGCCTTGGTCGTCGCCGACATGAAGCGGCGGACGAGATCGGCATTGGCCTTCACATAGTCCGAGTTGGCGATGATGCCGGAGGAGACCATGTTGATGCCGTAGTCCGCGAACTTGATCGGATAGACGTCCTTGCCGGTGGCGTCCTTGATCTTCATCGACTGGTCCATGACGTAGCCGAGCAGGAGATCAGCCTGGCCGTTGATGACGGCGTTGAGCTTGGTCTGGCCATCACCGGCAACGGTGGTGAAGTCGCTTTCCTTCAGACCGGTCTTCTTCAGGAACAGCGGCCATATCTGGGTCATGGAATCGGCCGGCGTGATCGCCACCGTCTTGCCCTTGATGTCTTCGGGTTTCCTGATGTTCTTGTCGACGAGCCCCATCGCGGACATCGGGCTGGTCTGGAGCAGCACGCCAGTCGCAATCACGGGCGCGCCCTTGATTGCGGCGCGCATCATGGTGGGAACGTCGACATAGCCGAAGTCGGCGGTCTTGGCGGCGACGGCCTGCGTGGTCGCGGCCGAGCCGCGACCTTCCTGGATTTCGAGATCGATGCCCTCGGCGGCATAAATGCCCTTGGCCTTGCCGTAATAGAACGGCGCGTGCTCGCCATAGACGTACCAGTTGAGCATCAGCACGACCTTGTCGGCCGCCTGCGCCGGTGCAACCGCAAACGCCATCAGCGCCACAGATACAGCCCCAATCCACCGCTTCATCGTCACTCTCCCTTGTCGTTATGTTTCGGCCGTTGGTGGCCGTTGCTTAAGTTAAGAGGCGAAAATCACGTCCTCGCGCTGGCTGACATGCCAGGGAATGACCAGCTTCTCGATCCGGTCGACGATCCAGAACAGGATGACGCCGAGCAGCGCGAGGATCACAAGGGCCGCGAACATCGTCGGCAGGTCGAATGTGCCAATCGAGCGCTGCATCACGTAGCCGATGCCGGAATTCGAACCGACGAACTCGCCGACGACAGCGCCGACCACGGCGAGCGTCACCGAAACCTTGAGGCCGGAGAAGATCGCCGGCAATGCGTGCGGCAGGTTCACCGCGCAGAACACCTGAAAACGGCTGCCCTGCATGGCGCGGGCGAGATCGACCATGTCGGGGTCGACCGATTTGAAGCCCTGCACGGCCGAGACCACCACTGGGAAAAATCCGAGCAGGAAGGCCGAGATCACTTTTGGAATGATGCCGAAGCCGAACCACACCACGAACAAAGGCGCGATTGCGATCTTCGGCACGGATTGGGAGAACACCAGCAGCGGATAGACGTAGCTCTCCACCGTCTTCGAACCAGCGATCAGCATCGCCACGGGAATGCCGAACAGCGCCGAGAGCGCGAATCCGCAGACGGTCGCATAGGTGGTCGGCCAGGATTGGCGCAGCAGTTCAGGCCAGTCGGTCCACAGGACCGCGACGACGTCGGCCGGTGACGGGATCTGGTAGGCGGGAATCCTGAACAGCCGGATCGCGAGATCCCAGGCGACGACGATGAACACCAGGAACAGAAACGGCCTGATCCAGGCCGCATTCAGCATCTTGGACACCGCGCTCTGCGGCTTCAACTCAGCCACGTCTCACTCCCGGTACTTCTCTTTGTTCGGGCAGAAATTAACCCGTTGGATAAATACTGTCCAGTGGTTTCCCTGTGACGTTTTGTGGCGGGATTGCGGGATTTTGTAGCCCGGATGGAGCGAAGCGCAATCCGGGGTTGTTGCCATGAGCGGCAGAGGTCCCGGATTGCGCTGCGCTCCATCCGGGCTACGGACCGCGCGGCTACACCGTCTGCACCACACCAGCACGCGACTTCGGCGGCTTCGCAATCTCGAACAGCGCCACTGACTGCCCCGTCAGTGCCGCCAGCACAAGGCCTGACATATGCGCCAGCCGCTCGTCCTTGGCGTCCTTGGCGAGCAGGTCGCGACCGAAGATCACGCTGAGCGTCGCCGAGTTCGAGAGATAGAAGAAGCTGAGTGCCGCGATCGAGATGTAGAGCTGCACCGGATCGACCGCGACCTGGAAATCACCGCTCTCGACACCACGCCGTACCACGGTTCGGATCATCTCGACGAAGGGCGAGTGCATCGACTTGACCTTGGTCGAGCGCTTCAGATGTTTTGCGCACGCGAGGTTCTCGGTCTGGAGCAGCGACAGGAATTCGGGATTGCGCAGGAAGTAACCCCAGGTGAACTCGATCAGGCGCCTGATGGCCTCGGGCGGAGCAAGATGCTCGAGATCGAGCCCCCGCTCCTCGCTTCGGATCTTGTCATAGGCGCCTTCCAGCACCGCGAGATAGAGCTCGTCCTTGTTGCCGACGTGGTAATAGAGCATGCGCTTGTTGGCGCCGGCCTTGGCCGCGATGCGGTCGACGCGAGCGCCAGCAAGCCCATGAGCAGAAAACTCCTGCTTGGCAGCCTCGAGAATGCGCAGCCGCATCCCCGCGGGATCGCGCTGCCATTTCAGAGTTCGCTTTGCTTGTGCCTTCGCCAAACCGGGTGCTCGCTGGGTGCTCTCGGTATGCCATGTACCACGCTCCCGCCGTCATTGCGAGGAGCGAAGCGACGAAGCAATCCAGACTGTCACCGCGATGGGATTCTGGATTGCTTCGCTGCGCTCGCAATGACGGAGGAGAGAGTCTCGTAGGGCGGGCGAAGGCGCGAAAGCGCCGTGCCCACGTCTTCTCAGTAAGGATCGAAGACGTGGGCACGCTACGCTTTGCCCACCCTACGAGAGTCTTCGAGAGGAGAGAGCGCCCTTCACTCCACCGGTTTCGGCGAGCGCTCCAGCAGCACCGTCTGGATCCCGCAGGTGCCGTTCCGCACCGTGACGATCCGCGTGCCCGGTTTGCGGCCGTTGCGGACTTCGGTGACATCGAGGCCGGCGGCCAGCAGGCGGGCGCGGGTGGCGTCAATGTCGGCGACGCGCCAGCTCAGGCCCCAGAGACGGTCATGCTGGGAATCCCCGCCAGCCACGGGGCGGCGCACCACTTCGACGATGAGGTCGCCGCAGCGGAAGAACATCAGCTGACCCCAGTCGTGATGGGAGCGGTCGAGCGCGAGATCAAGCCCGAGCCGCGCGCCGTAAAGCGCGGCCGCGCGATCAGAATCCTCGGTCGTGATCACGACATGATCGAGCGCGTCGATCGGCGCGGTTTCGGTCGCAACCGACTTCGGGCGCTCCTCGGCAAGTTCGAGGAAGAACATGCGCACGCCGCGCGTCAGCTCGGTCGCGGCCCGCGTGCGCTTCCAGTGCAGGGCCGTGCCGGTTGCGGCGTCGCTGCTCTCGACCTCGGCGACGGGATCCGGCTTCAGCGCCACCCGATTTAACCGCCGATGCATCTTGCCCATGTCCGCGACACGAAAGCACAGGCTGGCGAGCACGCCTTCCTGGTCATCGAGCAGAGCACGCATGCGGTCAGCGGTCGCAGTAAAGCCGCTCGGCGCCATCAATTCGATGGTCATGTTGTCGAGGGTGAACAGCACCCGGTCGGCGCCCTCGCCGGAATTCTGCCAGGCCGGCGCGCGCCCCAGGAGCGTCTGATAGGCCGCCTTGGCGGCGTCGATATCCTTGACCAGAGCGACGATGTGATCGAGGCCGGTGATCATGTTTGTCCCTTTTGATCGCTCTGGAACAAGAGCCGAAAAACGGCATTTGTCCGGGCTTGGCATAAGCCTGACATGGTCGTATTCCGGCGCTATGGCGACCTCAAGCGCTTCGGGGCGGTTTTGCGAATAATTTCAGCGTCCCAGCCGCGGAACCGGTGTTAGAGTAAGCCGCCGGCCGGGACCACCAAGCGCATCACGGACAAGCAATGCAGGCTCTCTTTATCGGACAGACCTATATCGACGTCGTCTTCATCACCGACCACATGCCGACCGGCGACGAAAAGCACGTTGCGACCGACTACGCGGTCTCTTTCGGCGGCAACGCGGTCACGGCGGCGTTCTGCTGCGCCAAGCTCGGCATCGTGCCCGATCTGATCGCCACCGCGGCCAATGACTGGCTGGGACGCATGTTCCAGGACATGTGCGCGAAATATGCGATCTCGCTGCACGGGCGGAAGGTGAACCAGTCGTCGCTGTCCTTCATCATGCCGAAGGACGGCAAGCGCGCCATCGTGCGCTGCCGCGACGACGAGCACATTCATCCGTTCCCGATTCTCAATCTCGGCGGCTGTCGCGCGCTGCATATCGACGGCCACCAGCCCGATGCCGCGATCCACTATGCCAAGGTGTGCCGTGAGGCCGGCATCTTGACGTCGCTCGACGGCGGCGGCCTGCGCACCAACACGCATGAGCTACTGGAGTTCATCGACGTCGCGATCGTTGCCGAGCGGCTGTGCGAGCAGATGGATCTCACCCCGGAGAAGATGCTCGACTACCTCAAAGGCCGCGGCTGCAAGATCGGCGGCATCACCATGGGTGAGAAGGGCCTGCTCTGGTACAGCGAAACCGGCGCGGTCGAGATCATGCCGGCGATGCCGATCCCGCGCGAGCGCGTGATCGACACCAACGGCGCCGGCGACGTCTTCCACGGCGCCTATATCTATTCTTATCTGGCCCATCCCGGCAAAAGCTGGCGCGAGCACTTTGACTTTGCGCGTGCCGCCTCGACCTTCAAGATCCAGCGCCTCGGCAACGAGGCCGGCCTGCCGACCCTTGTCGACATCGCCAAAGTCAGGCACGAGTTCGAAGTCAGGGTCTAGGATTTTGTAAAGGCATATATATCATGGGGCGCGTTTTCGTTGCCGGCAGCGTCAACATGGATGTGGTGGCGACCGCCGATCGCCATCCCAAGGTCGGCGAGACCGTCGCGGGTCGCGAGGTGCTTTATTTTCCGGGCGGCAAGGGTGCGAACCAGGCCGTCGCGGCGTCACGGCTCGGCGCGAAGACGACGCTGATCGGGCGGCTGGGCGCGGATGCGTTCGGGGCGGAGCTGAGGACGTTCCTCACCGCGCAGGGCATCGATCCCGGCTCGATCAAGGAGACGCCCGAGACGCACACCGGCACCGCGATCATCACGGTCGCAGCCTCCGACAACACCATCGTCGTCATCCCCGGCAGCAATGCGCTGGTCAGCACTGATGACGTGGCGGCCGTGCCGCTGGCGAAGGGCGACGTCGCCGTCAGCCAGTTCGAAATCCCACTGCCGACCATTGCCGCATTCTTCCAGCGCGCGCATGCGGCGGGCGCGACCACATTGCTGAATCCTGCCCCGGCACAAAAGATGTCCGGCGAGTTGCTCGCGCTGGTCGATATCCTGGTGCTGAACGAGACCGAGCTTGGTTTTCTCGCCGGCACCGAGCTCTCCGACGACGATGAGGCTGCAAAGATCATCGCCGTTGCGCGAAAACTTCAGGCCCGCGAGGACCAGACCATCTGCGTCACGCTCGGCAAGCGCGGCGTGCTCGCGCTCGCCGGCCGCGAAGAGTTTGCGGTGCAGGGATGCGTGGTGGAGGCGGTCGATACCACTGGTGCGGGCGATTGTTTTGTGGGCGCGCTCGCGGCGCAACTGGCTGATGGCGTGCCCTTGCGCGCGGCCTTCGCCTTCGCCAACGCCGCCGCCTCGATCAGCGTGCAGCGCATGGGCGCAGGGCCGTCGATGCCGACGGCCGCGGAGGTGGCGGCCGTGCTCAGCGCCGGCTGATCAGGCCAGCGCGCTCTTCAGGTCAAAGCTCTCGTCCGCGGCCTGCTCCGGCGTGATCGAGCGATTCATGCCCTGCAATCGGCGCCCGAACATGTGGTCGCCGGCGCGGTTGATCGATTCGATGCCGAGCAGCTTGTCGCCGTGATAGCAAAACACGGAAAACGCCTTTTTGGCCCGATCGCCGCGCAGCACGACGCGGTCGTAACCGGTGGTGAGGCCCGCGATCTGGAGCTTGTCGTCGCCCTGGTCGCTCCAGAACCAGGGATGGCCGTCATAGACCTTCTTGTCGCCGGTCAGGCGCGCCGCCAGGCAACGGGCGTGGTCGGTGGCATTCTGTACCGATTCCAGCCGCAGCGAGCCGCCGAAGCGCGGGCTTTCGAACAGCGCGCAATCGCCGATGGCAGAGATACTGGGATCAGCCGTCGAGAGATATTGGTCGACGATGATGCCAGCGGCGACCGGCAGCCCCGCCTCGGCCGCGAGCTCGATGTTGGGCAGCACGCCGACACCGACCACGACGAGGTCGGCAGGCAGATGCCGTCCGTCGCTCAAGGAGACGCCGGTGACCTTGCCGCCCTCAGCCTCGATCGAGGTCGCCTGCACGCCGAGGTGAATCCGGATGCCGGCTTCGCGATGCCGCGCCTGAAAATACGCCGAGACCTCCGCCGTCACCGCGCGCGCCATCACGCGCGGCGCGAGTTCGAGCACGTCGACCTCCAACCCCCTGATCCGCGCGGTGGCCGCGAATTCCAGGCCGATGAAGCCGGCGCCGATCACCACGACCCGCGTCTTCAACGGAATGATGTTCCGCAGCGCCTCGCTCTCGTCGAGGATGCGCAGATATTTCACATCGGGCAGATTGGCGTTGGGCAGATCGAGCAACCGGTTACGCGCGCCGGTTGCCAGGATCAGGTGGCCGTAGGTCAGCGTCGCGCCAGATGCGAGCAACACCTTGCGCCCGGCACGGTCGATCGACACGGCCCGGCCCGCGATCAGCTCGATGGTCTGGTCCTGGTAGAATTTCTCCGGTCGGAACATCAGGCTGTCCGGCCCGGCCGAGCCCTTGATGTAGGCCTTGGACAGCGGCGGCCGCTGATAGGGCAGATGCGCCTCGTCGTTAATCAGACAGATGCGGTCAGAAAAGCCCGCCTGCCGCAGCGATGCCGCGACCTGGTAGCCACCATGGCCGGCGCCGACAATGATCACCGGAGCATCCGTCATTGGACAGCCCATTTCTGCAAGACACGAGCGTCACCCATGTCGTCTCCTCTCTCGCTGGTTCTGGCTTGGCTTACCCCAGGAGGAGCCGGCGCTCGTGTCCGTCCCTCAACAAAGGCAACCCCATTTGAGCCGAACATTCCGCGCCGCGCAAGGGGCCGCACGCGGGGCACGGGCGGCCGGGGATTGTCACCCCTCGCCTTCTGCGATCTAGTTGCAGCAACGAACCTCCAGCCGGGGATTTTTAGAATGCCAGCTCCCGTCTCCCAACCCGACGATCCCGCGCTGCTGCGGATCGACGGCCCGATCGCGACCATCACGCTCAACCGCCCCGCCGGCTTCAACTCGATCAACCTTGCGATCGCGCAGAAGCTGGAACAGCTCGCGGCTTATATCGAAGGCGACGATTCAATCAGGGTCGTGGTGATCGAGGGTGAAGGCCGCGCGTTTTCCGCCGGCGGCGATCTGCAGACGATCGGTGCTGCGGCTGAGGCCAACAATGTGACGCCGGTGGTCGGCGAGCTGCTCAAGCATTACCACGCCTTCATCGAGACTATCCGGCGCATGCCAAAAATCTCGCTGTCGAGCGTGCACGGCTCGGCTGCCGGCGCCGGCATGGGCCTCGCCTTCGTCACCGATCTCTGCATCGCCGCCGACGACGCCAAGTTCACGCCGGCTTACGCCAAGATCGGTGTGTCGCCGGATGGCGGCTCGACGGTCGGGATTGTCGGCACGGTCGGCTCGCGCCGCGCGCTGCAGATCTTCCTGGCCGAGGACAACTTTACGGCGCAGCAGGCGCATGAATGGGGTCTCGTTGCCAAGACCGTTCCCGCGACCGAGTTGAAAGCGGCGACACGGCAACTAGCCGAACGGCTGGCGCAGAACCCGCCCGCGGCCATCGCCGGCACCAAGTCACTGGTCTATGCGGCCGCCACCACGCCGGTGAAGCAGCAGCTCGATGCCGAGGAGCACAAGATCATCATGGCGATGAACACGGAGGCGTTTCGCGACGCCGTGAAGAGGTTCACGAGCAAGAGCAAGTGAACCGTCACCTGAATAGCCTCACTTGGGACAGATGTAGCCCGTCCCCGCCGGCGACTTGAAGCAGCCGACCGATTCCGGCAGCACTTTCTGCGGGAGCCACAGCACCACGCTCGGGAAATAGATCACGAACGCGATGGTGGCGAAGAACACCACGTAGATTGGCAGTGCCGCGCGTAACGCCTTGGCAAAACTGACGCCGACGAATTTCGACGCCATCAGCAGCACCAGGCCATAAGGCGGCGTGATCAGGCCGAAGGCGAGCGTCGCGATCAGCACGACGCCCATGTGCACGCCGTTGATGTCGCCGGCTTCCGTCAGCGTGTTGACCAGCGGCATGAAGATGATGATGGTCGGCACCGGCTCGATGAAGTCGCCGACCACGGTGAACAGCAGCACCATCAGCAGCATGATCAGATGCGGATCATTGCCGGCGATCGAGGTGATCACGTCCGCGATGTAGCTGGCGCCGCGCAAGTAAGCGAGCATCCAGCCAAAAGCGTTGGCGGCGCCGATCGTGATGAGCGGCAGCGAGAAGATCAGCCCGGCGAGGCAGAAATCGTACGGGATCTTCCGGAAGTGGCCGCGGTTGAGCGCGGGGATCACCACCAGGATGATCCAGACCACCGCAACGACGCCCGCCTCGGTCGGCGTGAACCAGCCGGTCAAAATGCCACCTAGCAGGATCACCGGGATCATCAGCGGCAACGCCGCATCGCCGGCCGCAAACACGATTTGCCGCAGCGGCGCGCGCGGCTTGCGCAGGCCCGACGGGCCGAAGAAATAACAATAGATCATCAGCCCGAAGCCGATCATCAGACCCGGCACCACGCCCGCCATGAACAGGCCGGCGATCGAGACGTTGCCGACCGCACCGTAAACCACGGCGGTGATGCTCGGCGGCACCAGCGCCGCAATGGTCGAGGCCGAGGCAATGATGGCTGCGATGAAGGCGGGCTCATAGCCTTCGCGTCTCATCGGGCCACCCAGCGCGCGGCTCATCACGGCGACGTCGGCGGTGGTCGAGCCCGACATCTCCGAGAAGAACATGCTGAAGACGACGACGACCTGCGACAGCCCGCCCCTGATATGCCCGACCAGCGATACCGAGAGATTGGCTATTCGCACCACCACATTGGCCGAGCTCATGAGCTCGCCAACCAGCAGGAAGAACGGAATCGCCAGCAACGCCTCGGAATCGACGCCGTCGAAAATCTTCTGGATGATCGCGGCGAGCGAAACATCGGACAGGATCGCACCGATGAACACGCCGGCCATCAGCGAGAACGGCACGGGCACGCCGAGATAGCCGAACGACAGAAAGCAGATCGACATCAACGCGAGGACAATGGGTGCGCTCACGGCTGCGCTCTCATTTGCGCTTCGGTGACCACGGCCGCGGCATCCTCATCCGGCGGCTCCGGATGGTCGAAGCCGTTGCGCAGACCGTTGACGAGCTGCTCGATGGTGAACAGGCCGACCAGGATGCCCGACAGCGGAATAATCGCGTAAAGCGATGCGATCGGCGTGCCCGACGGCAGACGGAAGCTGCCGAAACCGCGCAGATAATTCTGGTAACCGTACCAGATCAGGCAGAAGGCGACGCCGAGCACGATGAGGCGGATGATCACCTCGACGATGATCCTGGGCGTGCCATGCATCGCTTCGGAGATCGCCGTGAGATAGAGATGATCGTTGCGCCGGGTCGCAGCCGCCGTGCCGACGAAGATTGCATAGATGAACAGGGTCGAGGTCACCTCCTGGAGCCACAGCCAGGGATGGCCGATGGTGCGGGTGACGATGTCGGCCGTGACCGACAGTGAGAAGCCGAAGCACAGCAGGCCGCAGATGATCATCAAGACGAGCTCGAGCCAGTCGAGCCAGCGCCATTTCAAATGGCGCTGGCGTTGCAATACGAGCTTGTCGGCGATGGCCATTTACTTCCTCGTCGTCCGGACAAGTGCGGAATGACATCAGTTTGAAATCGGCGAATGCGGGTTGGTTTAACCTCTCCCGCTTGCGGGAGAGGGGGGCGCACCGTCTTTCGGCAGCAGGCCTAGTTGATCGACCGGATCAGATCCTTGATCTTCACGGCGTGTGGGCCTAGCTCCTTGGCGAGCTTGTCGAGATAGGGATCCGCGATCGCCGCGAAGCTCTTTTTGTCGACGTTGTCGACAATCTTGACGCCCAGCTTCTTCAGCTTCTCGGCTGCGGCCCGCTCGAGGTCGAATGCCTTCGCCGGCTCCTTCGTGCTGACCTCGTTGGCCGCAGTCTGCACCCAGCCCTTCTGCTCGGCCGAAAGGCTCTGCCAGAGCTTGTCGGAAACAAACACCAGCGCGTTGTTGGCCTCATGCTCGGTGATGTTCAGCACCGGCGCCACCTCGTAGTGCTTGTTGACGAGATAGACATTGATGCTGTTCTCGGCGACGTCGACCACGCCGGTCTGCAAGCTCGTGTAGACGCTGCCGAACGGCATGTGCACGGTCTGGGCGCCGTAAGCCGGGAACATGATGTCCTCGGTCGCGGTCGCCTGCACGCGGACCTTCAGGCCCTTGAGATCACCAACATTGTGGATCTCCTTCTTGGAGTACATGTGGCGGACGCCTTGGGACCCCGTCGCGATGAGGTGCAGCCCTTGGGTGGTTTCCTCGATCATGGCCTTGAGTGCCTCGAACACCTTCGGATCGGCGAGACCCTTGACCACATGGTTCTCGTCGCGGAACAGATAGTGCAAGGACATCACACCGGCCTGCGGCGAGATCGTCGCGGTATTGGCCGAGGAGACGATCGAGAATTCGACGTCGCCGGACTTCACGAGCTGGAGCACCTGCGGCTCCTGCCCGAGCTGCGCACCCGGATACTGGTCGATGATCATGGTGCCTTTGCTCAATTCCTTGAGCTTGTCGGCAAACAGGTCGCCGGCGATGGAATAGCCGGTATTGCGGGGCTGGTCATAGGCGAAGCGATAATGCTTTACCTCCTGTGCCCCGGCTCCCGTGATGAACAGCATGGCGGCCGTAACCACCAACCCACGCATGGATCGTGCAATCATCGTCTCCCCCTGTTTTATCGCCCGCCGCTTGTGCGGTCTGGGCGCTCGTTCGAGTGGTTGTCAGCCCTTTTCAGTCTTTAGCTCAGTCTTCTTCCCAGTCCTCTGCATAAAGTCGAAGTCGCAGCCCTCGTCGGCCTGCATGATGGTCTCATTGAACAGCCAGGCATAGCCGCGGCGGAGTTCATCCGGTGCCGCGGCCGGCTTCAACGCCGCGCGCCGGCGCTCCAGCTCGGCCGCATCGACCAGCAGCTCGATGCTGCGCTTGGCAACATCCAGCTGGATCTGGTCACCATTCTTCACCAAAGCAAGCGGCCCACCGACAGCGGATTCCGGTGTGATATGCAGCACGATAGTGCCGAACGCGGTGCCGCTCATGCGCGCATCGGAAATGCGCACCATATCCTTGGTGCCGCCGCGCGCGAGCTTTTTCGGGATCGGCAGATAACCGGCCTCGGGCATGCCCGGCGCGCCCTTGGGGCCGGCGTTGCGCAGCACCAGCACGTCGTCGGCAGTGACATCGAGATCGGGATCATCGACCCGCAAGGTCATGTCCTCGACGGATTCGAACACCACCGCACGTCCCGTATGCTGCAACAGTTTAGGGCTCGCAGCCGACTGCTTGATGACGGCGCCACGCGGCGCGAGGTTGCCGTGCAGGACGGCGAGGCCGCCTTCTTTCTTGATCGGATTGTTGCGCGGACGAATGGCGTCCTGGCCAGGCACGTCCTCAGCATTCGCCACGACGTCACGCAGCGTCTGGCCCGAGATTGTCTTCGCATCGAGATCGACAAGATCGCCGAGCTGCGCCAGCAGTTTCGGCACACCGCCGGCGTGATGGAAATGCTCCATATAGTGCTCGCCGGACGGCTTGAGGTCGACCAGCACCGGCACCTCGCGGCCGATCTGGTCGAACATTGCGAGATCGAGCCGATGCGGCGAGCGATGCGCCATCGCCGTCAGATGGATCAGGCCGTTGGTCGAGCCGCCGATCGCCTGGAGCACGACCTGCGCATTCTTGAAGGAGGCCGGGGTCAAGACCTCGCTCGGCTTCGGCCCCTTGGTCTTGGCCATCTCGGCGGCCACCCGGCCGCTCGCCTCGGCGAGACGGAAACGCTCGGCATGCGGCGCCGGGATCGTCGCACTCATCGGCAGCGACAGGCCCATCGCTTCAATCATGCAGGCCATCGTCGAGGCGGTGCCCATCACCATGCAGGTGCCGACCGATGGCGCCAGCCGCCCGTTGACTGCCTCGATCTCGACGTCGTCGATCTCGCCCGCCCGATACTTGCCCCACAGACGGCGGCAATCGGTGCAGGCGCCGAGCACCTCGCCCTTGTGATGGCCGACCACCATGGGGCCGACGGGAATGACGACGGTCGGCAGATCGGCACTGATCGCGGCCATCACCTGCGCCGGCAGCGTCTTGTCGCAGCCGCCGATCACAATCACCGAATCCATCGGTTGTGCGCGGATCATCTCCTCGGTGTCCATCGCCATCAGATTGCGCAGATACATCGAGGTCGGATGCGCAAAGCTCTCGGCGATCGAGATGGTCGGGAACACGAACGGCATCGCACCCGACAGCATCACGCCGCGCTTGGCGGCCTCGATGATCTGCGGGACGTTGCCGTGGCAGGGATTGTAGTCGCTGTAGGTGTTGGTGATGCCGACGATCGGGCGCTCGAGCGCGTCATCTGAATAGCCCATGGCCTTGATGAACGCCTTGCGCAGGAACAGCGAGAAGCCGGCGTCGCCGTAGCTCGTCAGACCCTTGCGCAAACCACTCGTCATCATGCCACTCCACTTGCCTTGCCATTGTGGCACAGCCTGCCCCCCGATTGTCAATAAGATAGGTCCACACCGGCTCTCTTTCTGCTCTTCATGCCAGTTGCGGACACAAATTATTGACAATCCTGTTTCTCCCTGCTCCACAAGACGGACCGGCGAGGCGCCAGAGGCCGAGGGCATGTCCGACATTCGCACCGCAGACACCATGCCGCTCCGGCGCGACGATCCGGACGACGTCGTCGCGCGGCTCGAGGAGGACATCATCTTCGGCCGCCTCGCACCGGGCGCGCGGCTGACCGAGGACGCGCTGATGTCGGCTTACGGCACCTCCAGGCACTTCGTGCGCCAGGCGCTGGTGGATGCGGAGCGGCGTGGCATCGTCCGCCGCGAGAAAAATGTCGGCGCCACGGTGCGGTTCTATTCGGCCGAGGAAGTCCGGCAGATCTACGAGGTGCGGGAGATGTTGACGCGGCAAGCCGCGCTGATGATCCCCCTGCCCGCGCCGCAAGGCCTGATCGACGAATTGACCGCCTTGCAGCGCGACTATTGCGCCAAGGCCGACATCCGCGATTTGCGCGGCATCCACGAAGCCAACGACGCGTTCCACGTCGCGCTGTTCTCGGCCTGCGGCAATCCCTATCTGGTGCGCTCGCTCCAGGACTACATGAGCCTGACCCTGCCGATGCGCGCCAAGAACCTCGCCGACCGCGACGGGCTCGCGCAATCGCGCCGACAGCACGAATTGATGATCGAACTGCTTAGGGGACGCGACGGCTGGGCGCTGGCGCAGCTGTGCGTGGATCACATGCAGTTCAGCAAGTCGGATTATCTGGCGAGGATTGGGGGGGAGTAGAGCTGCCGCTGCTGCTCCCTTGTCTTCGCGAGTCATCTGCTCGCTGGTAGCAATGCTCTCTCAACGCGTCATTGCGAGGAGCCCTTGCGACGAAGCAATCCAGACTGCTTCCGCGGAAAGACGCTGGATTGCTTCGCTACGCTCGCAATGACGCGTGGCGAGTGGTTGCGAGTCCAACTACCACCGTCTATGCGGTGATTGCCTCTCACTCCACCCTTCGCAGGGCGTAGCCCGAATGGAGCGCAGCGCAATCCGGGGCCTTCGCATGACAACTGGCACTGTCCCGGATTACGCTGCGCTCCATCCGGGCTACGGGCAAAAGCTTGCCTACCGCTTATTCCAATCGATGATCCGGCTCGCGTCGCCATCGAACTCGTTGCTGCAGAACGCGCCGCCCTGAAAATGGTCGCCGACCGGATCGGGCTTCAGCTTGGCCTGCTCGGCCATCGCGTGCGCCACGTGATCCTCGGAGCGGCCGGTCGGGCGATAGCCGAATTCGTAGGCGCGGTGGTTGTCCCACCAGGCGCGCTCGTTCAGCGATACACCATAGAAGACCTCGAAATGAATGTCGGGATGATCGAGCCCGATCTGGCAGAGCTGCACGAGGTCTTCCGGCTTCAGCCACATGGCAATCCGGCGATGATCGAGCGGCCGCTCGTCGCAATTGCCGATCCGGATGCAGGTGACCTTCAGCCCGTGCTTGTCGGCATAGAGGGAGCCGACGGCTTCGCCGAACACTTTGCTGACGCCATAGCGGCCATCCGGTCGCACGGTGACGTCGGTGTCGATCCTGCGGTGGCGCGGATAGAAGCCGACCGTATGGTTCGACGAGGCGAACACCACGCGCTTGACGCCCTTGCGGTACGCGGCCTCGAACAGATTGTAGCCGCCGATGATGTTGGCCTGGAGGATGTCGTTCCAGGGGCCTTCGACCGAATAGCCGCCGAAATGGATGATGCCGTCGACGCCCTCGCAGATCGCCTCGCACTGCGCGAGATCGGACAAGTCCGCCGCTTTGAACTGCTCGTTCGCCCCGAGATCGGCCGGCGGACGGATGTCAGAGAGCAGGAGGTCCGGATAGATCGGTGGCAGCAATTTCCGCAGGCGCGTTCCGATCCCGCCCGAAGCCCCCGTCATCAAGATGCGCGGCATGTCTTTCCTCGTCTATGGCAACCGATTTGCGGCCGTAGATATCTGATGGTAGCAGACTTGGACAGAGGGAACGCAACAAAGAGACCTGCACATGAACGATGCATCGTCCCACACTCGAGGCTGGCAGCCGGCGACCTGTTACCCCGATCCGGCGATAAAAGCACTGGATCCCCGCTTTGAAAAATACTGGTTGAAACTCTCCGCGGTGGAGCGGCTGGCGACGGGCCTGCGCTGGGCCGAGGGGCCGGTCTGGTTCGGCGACGGGCGGTATCTGCTCTGCAGCGACATCCCGAACCAGCGCATCATCAAATGGGAGGAAGAGACCGGCGCGGCCTCGAACTTCCGCAAACCCTCCAATTTCGCCAATGGCAATACCCGCGACCGCCAGGGCCGGCTGATCACCTGCGAGCATGGCGGGCGTCGCGTGACCCGCACCGAATACGACGGCGAGATCACCGTGCTGATGGATCAATTCAACGGCAAGCGGTTGAACTCGCCGAACGATGTCGTTGTTAAATCGGACGGCGCGATCTGGTTCACCGATCCCACCTTCGGCCTGCTCGGCAATTACGAGGGCTACAAGGCGGAGCCCGAGATCGAACCGAATGTGTACCGCCTCGATCCCGCGAGCCGCAAGGCAACCGTCGTCGCCGAGGGCGTGCTGGGGCCGAACGGGCTGTGCTTCTCGCCGGACGAGAAGATCCTCTATGTCGTGGAATCGCGCGGCGTGCCGAACCGGAAAATTCTTGCCTATGACGTCTCGGCCGACGGCACCACGATCTCCAACAAGCGCGTCCACATCGATGCAGGTCCGGGCACGCCGGACGGCATGCGCTGCGACATCGACGGCAATCTCTGGTGCGGCTGGGGCATGGGCGATCCCGAGCTCGACGGCGTCGTGGTGTTCGCGCCCGACGGCGTCATGATCGGCCGCATCGCGCTGCCCGAGCGCTGCGCCAATCTCTGCTTCGGCGGCGTCAAGCGCAACCGCCTGTTCATGGCGGCGAGCCAGTCGATCTACGCGCTGTATGTGAACACGCAGGGCGCAGTGGGGGGATAATCGCTCCGCGCGCGACGATGCCGTAGGGTGGGCAAAGCGCAAGCGTGCCCACCATCTGGCAATGGTGGGCACGTCGCTTGCGCTCCTTTGCCCCCCTACGAGGTCTCTCCTCCGTCATTGCGAGCGAAGCGAAGCAATCCAGGAATCTCTCCGCGGAGACAGTCTGGATTGCTTCGTCGCAAGAGCTCCTCGCAATGACGACGAAAAACGCCGGAGCGGGTTGCCCGCTCCGGCGTCATTTGTTCAGGCGCGGACGCTTACGCCGCGTTGAAGCCGGCGACGGCCTTCACTTCGAGGAAGTCCTCGAGGCCGTACTTGCCCCACTCGCGGCCGTTGCCCGACTGCTTGTAGCCGCCGAACGGCGCGGTGCGGTCGTTGGGCACGCCCTGAAGGTTGACGTTGCCGGCGCGGATCTGGCGACCGACGCGCTTGGCGTCCTCGACCGAAGCACCGGTGACGTAACCCGCGAGACCATAGGGCGTGTCGTTGGCGATCTGCACCGCCTCGGACTCATCCTTGGCGCCGATGATGGTCAGGACCGGTCCGAAGATTTCTTCGCGGGCGATCGTCATGTCGGGGGTGACGTCGGCGAAGATGGTCGGACGAACGTAGAAGCCCTTGTTGACGCCCTCGGGCAGGCCCGGGCCACCGGCGACGAGCGTTGCGCCCTCGTCGATGCCCTTCTTGATCAGGCCCTGGATCTTGTCCCACTGGCCGCGGTTGACGACCGGACCGATGGTGGTGCCTTCAGCGCGCGGATCGCCCGCCTTGGTCTTGTCGGCGACAGCCTTCGCGATCGCGGCGACTTCCTTCATCTTCGACAGCGGCACGATCATGCGCGAGGGCGCGTTGCAGGACTGGCCAGAGTTGTTGAACATGTGCATCACGCCGCCGGTCACCGCCTTGGCGAGGTCGGCACCTTCGAGGATGACGTTCGGCGACTTGCCGCCGAGCTCCTGGCTGACGCGCTTCACGGTCGGCGCCGCGCGCTTGGCGACATCGATGCCGGCGCGGGTCGAGCCGGTGAAGGAGATCATGTCGATGTCGGGGTGCTCGCTCATGGCTGCACCGACCTCGGGGCCAAGGCCGTTGACGAGGTTGAACACGCCCTTCGGCACGCCGGCTTCATGGAGGATTTGTGCGAAGAGCAGCGCGGAGGTGGGCGTGAACTCCGACGGCTTCAGGATCATGGTGCAGCCGGCGGCGAGCGCGGGTGCAACCTTGCAGGCGATCTGGTTGAGCGGCCAGTTCCAGGGCGTGATCATGCCGACCACGCCGATCGGCTCACGCAGCACCATGGCGGTGCCGACGGGCTCCTCGAAATGATAGTTCTTGAGCACGTCCAGCGTGGTCATGAGATGACCGAGGCCGGCGCCGGCCTGGAGCTTCTCCGCCATCGGCAGCGGCGCGCCCATTTCGTCGGAGACGGACGCACCGATTTCCTTGAGACGGCCCTTGTAAATCTCGATGACCTTTGTGAGCAGCGCGACGCGCTCGTCGCGGCTGGTCCGGGAGAACGTCACGAACGCGCGCTTGGCGGCGGCGACTGCCTTGTCGACGTCGGCCTTGGAGCCCAGCGCAACCTCGTACATCGCCTCTTCCGTCGCCGGATTGACCACGGCGGTGGACTTCTTGACGGCGGGATCGACCCAGGCGCCGTCGATGTAGAATTGCATGCGATTGACCATCGTTAACCTCTTCTTGGGGGCTTGGAGGGGGCGTTTCGGCAGGCATCCTTGCACGAAAGCGCCAGCAATTGAACCCGCCATATGCGGGGCCAGCGTTGCGGCGGACGGAGGTTATATGAGCCGATGGCGGGAACGTGGCAAGGTAGCTCCGCCGTCATTCCGGGGAGCGCATATTCGCCCGGGAATCACACCCCGGTTACCTCCACTACACCGCCATCTTGCGATGGACGATCGGCGCGCCGGTGGTGAGACTTTCGGCCGCATCGATGATCGCGTTGGCGTCGATGCCGTAGTGGCGATAGAGGTCGGCGATGGTGCCGGTCTGGCCGAACTGCTCGACGCCGAGCGCTTCGACGCGATGGCCGCGGACGCTGCCGAGCCAGCCGAGCGCGGACGGGTGGCCGTCGATCACGGTCACGATGCCGCAGTCGCGGGTGAGCTGTGCCAGCAGCTTTTCGATATGACTGAGATGCTGCACGCCGCGCCTGTCGCGCCGCAATTGTCGCGCGGCAGTCCACCCTGAATGGAGACGGTCGGCCGACGTGATCGCGAGCAGGCCGATGTCGCGGCGACTTTCACCGATGAAACCGGTCGCCTCGATCGCCTCCGGCGCAACCGCGCCGGTATAGGCGATCACGAGTTCGGCATTGGGGCCGGGCTTGCGCAGCCAATAGGCGCCGTCGGTGATCCCCTGCTGCAACTCCGGCGTCATGATGCGCTGCGCCTGCTCGATGCTGCGCGTCGACAGCCGCAAATAGACCGAGCCGCCCTCGCCCGGATCGCGCTGCATGTGCTCAAAACCCCAGCCCATGATCACGGCGAGCTCGTCGACGAAAGCCGGTTCGAACGAGGCGAGGCCGTCCTGCGCCATGCCGATCAGCGGCGTCGCGATCGATTGATGCGCGCCGCCCTCCGGCGCGAGCGTGATGCCGGATGGCGTCGCCGCCACCATGAAGCGCGCATCCTGGTAGCAGGCGTAGTTGAGCGCATCGAGACCGCGCTCGATGAAGGGATCGTAGAGCGTGCCGACCGGCAGCAGCCGCGCGCCGTTGATCTGGTGCGACAGACCCAGCGCCGAGAGCATGATGAACAGGTTCATCTCGGCAATGCCAAGCTCGAGATGCTGGCCCTTCGGTGAGAAGTCCCAGTTGAATGTGGAGGGAATTTTCTCGCTGCGGAATAAATCTGCTTTCTCGCCGCGCGCGAACAGGCCACGCCGGTTCACCCACGGGCCGAGATTGGTCGAGACGGTGACGTCGGGCGAGGTTGTGACGATGCGCTTTGCGAGTTCGCTGTCGCCCCGCGCGATCTCGTTCAGCACCAGGCCGAAGCCCTGTTGCGTGGACATCTGTGCTGACGGCTTGAAAGCGAGCTGCTGCGGCACCTCGACGACCGGCGCGGTCAACCGGCGGCCATCCTTGTTGAACGGCACGCGCGCGAGGAAAGCGTCGAGGTCGGCGGCGTGCTGCGTGAGGCCTTCGTACTTGTCCCATTCGTGGCCGGGACGGATGTTCTGGCTCTCGCGATACTTCTCCATCTGCGTGACCGTCATCAGGCCGGCATGGTTGTCCTTGTGGCCCTGGAACGGCAAGCCGACGCCCTTGATCGTGTAGGCGATGAAACAGACCGGGCGATCGTGGTCGATGGACTCGAAGGCCTCGAGCATGCTCGCCATGTCGTGGCCGCCGAGATTCGACATCAGCGCCAGCAGATCGTCGTCGCTGCGCTTGTCGATCAGCTTCGTGATCGGCCCCTGATCGCCGATCTCGTCGTGCAAATGCTTGCGGAAGGCGGCGCCGCCCTGGAAGCACAATGCCGCATAGAGCGCGTTCGGGCAATTGTCGATCCAGCCTTTCAGCGCGTCGCCGCCGGGTTCGGCAAAGGCCTCGCGCATCAGGCGGCCGTATTTCACGATGACCACGTCCCAGCCGAAATTGCGGAACATGGTCTCGAATTTTTCCCAGAGACCCTCGCGCACGACGGCGTCAAGCGACTGGCGGTTATAGTCGACCACCCACCAGGTGTTGCGCAGGCCGTGCTTCCAGCCTTCGGCAAGGGCCTCCCAAATATTGCCTTCGTCCATCTCGGCGTCGCCGACCAGCGCGATCATCCGCCCTTCGCGGCGATCCTTCATCCAGCCATGCGCCTTGACGTAATCCTGCACCAGCGAGGCAAACAATGTCTGCGCGACACCGAGACCGACCGAGCCGGTCGAGAAGTCGACGTCGTCGACGTCCTTGGTGCGCGAGGGATAGGACTGCGCGCCCTTGAAGCCGCGAAAATTCTCCAGCTTCTCGCGGCTCTGCCGGCCGAACAGATACTGGATGGCGTGGAACACCGGGCTCGCATGCGGCTTCACCGCGACGCGGTCCTCGGGCCGCAACACGCTGAAATACAGCGCCGACATGATGGTGGCGAGCGAGGCCGAGGAGGCCTGATGGCCGCCGACCTTCAGTCCATCCGTGTTCGACCGGACATGGTTGGCATGGTGGATGGTCCATGACGACAGCCACAGCGCCTTGCGGGCCAATGCGGTCAATGTGTCGAGACGGGCGGAATCAGCGGGCATGGCAATGCTCCCGGGAACAGGTCGGGCGATGATACGCCTGCGGGCGCTCCCAAAATTCTCAATCTTTCGCGCCATACCTCCGAATATTGGGATAATTTACCAATGCAACGCCCTACAACATAGGTTCCATCCCAATGCCCGAGCTCGACGCCATCGACCGCAAGATCCTCGCCTTACTGCAGACCGACAGCCGGCTGACCATGCAGGAGCTCGCGGACAAGGTCGGGCTCTCAGTCTCGCCCTGCCATCGCCGCGTCAAGCTGCTGGAGCAGCGCGGCGTCATCTCGCGCTACATCGCGACCGTTGACCAGAAGGCACTTGGGCTGCATGTCAGCGTGTTCATCTCGATCAAGCTTGCGCGGCAGAAGGAGGAGGACCTCAACCGCTTTGCCCGCGCGATCTCGAAATGGGACGAGGTGCTGGAGTGCTATCTGATGACCGGCAACCGTGACTATCTCCTGCGCGTCGTCGCGGCCGACCTCGCCTCCTACGAGACCTTCCTCAAGACCAAGCTGACCCGCCTCGACGGCATCGCCTCGATCGAGTCGAGTTTTGCGCTCAGCCAGGTCAAATATTCGATCGCCCTGCCAGTGTGACGGCTCCCTCCGGCCGCCAGTGTCACATGGACGCAATAAACCCCGTCAATGGTCTTGGGCGACAGGCATTCCGGCTCAAGAGAGAGACCTATGACCGCATCCGACCGCACCTCCCAGACCGCCAAGCGCGAGCGCATCATCCAGGAGATGGCCGACGATCTCGACGAGGAGCTGGAGATGGAGCTGGACGACAGCAGGCTCGACGAACTTCTCGACGAGACCGACGTTCTCCACCCGACGGTCGATCGCCGGCTCTATTTCCGCGAGCTGCTCCGCCTCCAGGGCGAGCTGGTCAAGCTTCAGGACTGGGTACACAGCGAGAAGAAGAAGGTCGTGGTGCTGTTCGAGGGCCGTGACTCCGCCGGCAAGGGCGGTGTCATCAAGCGCATCACCCAGCGCCTCAATCCCCGCATCTGCCGCGTCGCGGCGCTCCCCGCGCCGAGCGAGCGCGAGCGCGAGCAATGGTATTTCCAGCGCTATGTGTCGCACCTGCCCGCCGGCGGCGAATTGGTGCTGTTCGACCGCAGCTGGTACAACCGCGCCGGCGTCGAGCGCGTGATGGGCTTCTGCACCGACGAGCAGTACCAGGAGTTCTTCAAGACCGTGCCGGAGTTCGAGCGGATGCTGATCCGCTCCGGCATCATCCTGGTGAAATACTGGTTCTCCATCACTGACGACGAGCAGCAGTTCCGTTTCACCATGCGCATCAAGGATCCCTTGAAGCAGTGGAAGCTGAGCCCGATGGACGTCGAGGCGCGCAGCCGCTGGGAGGCGTACACCAAGGCCAAGGAGACCATGCTGGAGCACACGCACCTGCCGGATTCGCCGTGGTGGATCGTCGATGCCGTGGACAAGAAGCGCGCCCGCCTCAATTGCATCTCGCATCTGTTGACCCAGATCCCGTACCAGGATGTGGCCCACGTTCCCGTGGTGCTGCCGGCCCGCGTCCGCAATCCCGACTATCACCGCGGCCCGGTCCCGCCGGAGATGTACGTGCCTTCGAAATACTGACGGAGGTCCCGTCATCGCCACGGCTGTACGATGATCTTGGTGTGCGCCTCGGGATTGGCGAGATCGGCGAAGGCATTGGCGACGCCGTCGATGCCCACTTCCGCCGTCACCATCGCCGCGGCATCCACCTGCCCTTCCGCGATCAGGCGTAGCGACGCCGCAAACTCGTCCGGCGTGTAGCCGAGCACGTACTGGACGTTGAGCTCCTTCATGATGCCGAGCATGGGTTCGCATCTGTCGCTTTCCATGCAGACGCCAACCACGACGATTTTGGCATCGCGCGGGGCGCCCTCGAACACCTGCTGCAATACACCGGGCACGCCGACGCATTCGAAGATGACCGCGGGCTTCAGCGCCGGCAGCATGGCCTGCAACGGCGGCCGCGCCGCCTTCTCGGCGTCCGACATCTGCGCGTGCTCGGCCCAGGTTGCATAGGGCTGCGACAGCCTGGGATCGACAACGATATCGGCGCCGAGCTTTGCCGCAAGCGCGCGTCGGGCCGGCGAATAGTCGGCGGCAACGATCGGGTGCAGACCCTTGATCCTCAGCGCGGCGATCACCGCAAGCCCGACCGGGCCACAGCCGATCACAAGCGGCACCTCGCCGCCGCTGATGTTGGCCTTCGCCACAGCGTGCACGCCAACGGCGAGCGGCTCGGTCAACGCAGCATGTTCGGGCGCAAGGCCGTTCGGCACTTCCAGCAGCAGCGGCTCACTGAGCAGCATCTGTTCTGCGTAGCCGCCGACAAAGTCGTTGGAATAGCCGATGCCCTTGATGCCCTCCGGCGTGAGCAACGCCGGCAGCGAACACACATGCGTGCCCGGCTTGAGCTTGCGCGCGGTGCCGGGGCCATAATCGACGATCTCGCAGCAGAACTCGTGGCCGAACACGACGTCGCGCGACAGATCCATCGGCGTTCGCCCGGTCTTCTTCGCCATCTCCACCATCCGCGGTGCATGCTGGCGCGCGTGCAGGTCGGAACCGCAGATGCCGCAGGCGAGCGTCTTGACCAGCACCAGGCCGGGGCCGGGCTCCGGCTCGGCCATCCGGTCGACGACAATCTCACCGTTCCTGAAAATCGCAGCGCGCATCCGGCTCCTCCACATTGTTGGAGCCGTTGATAGCATGAAGTCAGGTTCCAAATATTGCGTCAGGGGTTCGGGGAACGCGCTGCCTGCACAAGAAGCTGGGCGCGGCGGATGCGCTCGCGATGGGCGATGTAAAGACCGCTGGCGACGATGAAGGCCGCGCCCGTGACGGTCCAGACATCAGGCACTTCGCCGAACAGGAAGAAACCCAGAATACTGACCCACAGCAATTGCGTGTAGGAGAAGGGCGCCAGCACCGAGGCGTCGCCGTAGCGATAGGCGAGCACGATGATCCACTGGCCGACGGTCGAGGCGACACCGATCACGATGCCGAGGCCGATCGCGGTCCAGCTCGGCGTGACCCAGACGAAGGGCACCATCACGCTGAGGATCGCAACGCCGGTGAGCGCCGAGTATGCCATCGTGGTGAGGACGGCTTCGCGGCCGCTTATCAGGCGCGTCAGGATCAGCGCGGCAGCCCAGCAGAACGCCGAGACGATCGGGAAGAAGGCGGCCACGTGGAACGCGCTCGAACCCGGCCGCAGGATGATCATCACGCCCACAAGGCCGATCGCGGTCGCGACCCAACGGCGCATGCCGACCTTCTCACTCAAAAAGATGATCGAAAGCGCAGTGACGAACAGCGGCGAGACGAAGCCGGTGGCGGAGGCTTCCGCGATGGGGAGGAAGCGCAGGCCGGTGATGAAGAACAGCGAGGAGCCGAGCAGCGCGACGCCGCGCATCAGCTGCAGTCCGAGACGTTCGGTGCGCATCGCATGCAGCGGCGAGCCCGGCAGCATCACCGGCGTGAACATCAGCGCGAAGGTGACGAAACGGATCCAGGTGATCTCGATCGATGGAAGGCTGGTCGAGAGATATTTCGCAGTGACGTCGGAGCAGCCGAGAAACACCGTCGACAGCAGCACCAGCGCGATGCCCTTGAAGGGATGATCGACGCGCGCAGGTGCACGGCGAGCCTCCTGCTTCTTTTCCGGCGCGGCAGGCATGGGAATACTGTCGAGCCTTGCGGCTGCGGCGGGCGGCGGTGTCACGGCTGAAACCTGGGAAATTCGAATCGGGAACGATCGTAAAAAACGACAATTGCGCCGCTTTCACAACTTCCGAAAACAGGATGCCGATATGCGCTCGGGTCCGCGCGCGTCAATGCTCCATTAATAATAGCCTTTTGTGCGCTACAGCATGGGCAGACTGCGCGGCTTCGGGCCGCGCGGAAACGCCGCATCCAGCGCCGAAATCTCCTCTTTCGTCAGCACGAGATCGCCAGCAGCCGCATTTTCGCCGGCGTGTTCCGCGGACGACGCCTTCGGGATTGCGAACACCGTAGTCGTACGGGTGAGGAAGCTCAGCGCGACCTGACGCGGCGTCGCACGACGCGCCTCCGCAATGCGCGCGAGCACGGCGCCGCCTTGGCTTCGCTCATCCGGAAAATCATCGTGCCCGAACGGCGAGTAGGCGACGACCGCGACGCCTTGCCGCTCGCACCACGGGATCACCGCATGCTCGATCGCGCGCTCCTTGAGATGATAGAGCACCTGATTGCAGGCGATCTTGCCCTCGCCGGCTACGTCGAGAATTTCGTCGAGATCGTCGGCATCGAAATTGGAGACGCCCCAGGATTTGATCTTGCCCGCTTTCACCAGTTCCTCGAACGCGGCGACGGTATCCCCAAGATCATATGAACCGCGCCAGTGCAGCAGATAGCAATCGAGCCGATCCGTCTTCAGCCGCTTCAGCGAACGTTCGCAGGCCGTGATGGTGCCGCGGCGCGAAGCGTTGCTCGGCAGCACCTTCGACACGAGGAATACTTCATCCCGACGGCCCGCGATCGCATCGGCAATGACGAGCTCGGCATCACCATACATCTCGGCGGTGTCGATATGGCTCATGCCGAGATCGAGCCCGCGCTGCAGCGCCGCGACCGCGCGCGTGCGATCGCCATGGTCGAGATACCAGGTACCCTGCCCGATCAGGGAGACGTTGGCGCCGGTCCGGCCGAAGGGTTTTGTGTTCATGTTTGTTCCTTCAGATGCTCTACAGACCACTGATGTCCGCAACCAGCACGCTGCCGGTTGCAGACTCCGTGATATAGAGCCGATCCTTCTTCGCGCCACCGATGGCGACATTGGTGCAGTTCGGCCCGGCGCATGATTTGATCCGCGCGATCAGTTCACCATTCGGTGCGAACACGAAGACGTGGCCGAGTGAGGCGTGGCCGACGAACAGGCGGCCGGCCACATCCATGGTCATGCCATCAGGACCACTGGTGCCGAACAGCGAGCAGAAGCGGCCAACCTTCGACACGCTGCGATCCTTCATGAACGGCAGCCGCCACACCGCATTGTCGCGCGTCATGGCGACGAACAGCACAGACTCAGTCGGATCGAGCACCAGGCCGTTCGGGCTGATGCCGGTGTCGATGAGACACTCAAGCCGGCCGTTTGGCGCCAGCCGATAGACCCGGCCGCTCGGGTCGTGCAGCCCGGTCTGGCCCTGGTCGGTGAAATAGATATCGCCGTTGGAGGCGAGATGCAGATCGTTGCAGCCGCGGAACGACTCCGAATTGCGCGACGTCAGGATGGGTTTAATACGACCGGCCTTGGCGTCGAGCTCCATGATGCCGTGCATGTAGTCGGCGACCAGGATGCGGCCGTCGGCGGCGATCTTCAGCCCGTTCGGCCAGCCCTCATACTCGATCACGAGCGACCACGTACCATCCGGCGCGATGCGGAAGATGCGACCGAACGGAATGTCGACGATGTAGAGATTGCCGCCCCTGTCGAACGACGGCCCCTCGACGAAACTATCGGTCGGCACACCCGGCCGGTTGGCATCAGCCCAATCGCTCCGCACTCCCTTGCGGCGGAATGTGTCGGGCATGATGGAGAAGATTTTGGTTTCGATCAGGCGTGGCGGCGTTTCCAGGTACATTTTTGATTTTTTCTTATTGCTGAGGGGGAGCGCGGCAACATAGGGCACAATCGCGGGCGCGTCGATTGGGGCAGTGGCATGGCTGCGCTGGAGATGGGCGCGCCGGGTGCTCCGTCATCCTGAGGTGCGAGGTGTGCGATGCGGACGCATCGAACGCCGAGCCTCGAAGGATGAGGGGCCGGGATGCAGCCGGGCCGTCGCCCTTCGAGGCCTCCGCTACGCTCCGGCACCTCAGGATGACGGGGATGGATTGGTGCTAACGGTCGAGAGAGAAAAAGAGCGTGCCTACCCGGCCGCGCCCGCGAGCTTGGCGTGCTTTGCCGGCGCCTCGGTGGTCGCGATCAGGCGCTTCAGCTCGGGGATGCAGGAGCCGCAATTGGTGCCGGCCTTGAGCTTGACGCCGATCTCGGCGGCGGTGCGGGCACCGCTCGCGATGGTCTCGCAGATGGTGCCGCGGCCGACGCCGAAGCAGGCACAGACGATCGGGCCGGTTGCCGCGGCGCCCTCGCTGGATCTGCCTGATAGCAGCATGCGGCGCTGGTCGTCGGTGACGAGATCGGCCGCGAACAGGCTCTTCACCACCTCCCAGTCGCCGGCATCGTGCGCGGGGCCGACGAACAGGCAAGTCTCAATGCGGTCGCCCGCGAACGAGGCCGCGCGATAAACGCCGCCGCCGAAATCGCGATAGTCGGCGACGTCTTCGCCGACCGCGCCTTCGAGCCAGGCCGGCCAGCGCGAGAGATCGGCATTGTCAGCGAAGAGATAGCCAAAACCGCCCGCAACAGTAACGCGCGTCCACATCAGGCTCGGCGGCAGATCGAGCTGCTTCCGCGACAGCGCAAATCCGCGAAAGACGTATTCATACGGCGCGATCGCCGCCGGCGTCGCCTTCGACTCCGGCTGGCCGGAGAACGGATCCGTGAACGGTGCGACCAGCGCACCGACACGCCCGTGCGAGGCATTCATCGCGCTCCAGTGGATCGGTGCGAACAGCGTACCGCGCTGCTGCCGGTCGCTGACGACGGCCTTCAAAATGCACTGGCCGTAATCGGTGGTGATGCGGGCATAGCCGTCGTGGACAATGCCGTATTTGCCGGCATCGTCAGGATGGATCTCGACGAAAGGTTCCGGCAGATGCGCGCCGAGCCGCTTGCTCAGGCCCGTGCGCGTCATGGTGTGCCACTGGTCGCGGATGCGGCCGGTGTTGAGCCGCAGGGGACGCGACGGCCCGGTTTCGCTGCGCAGCGCCGGCACCTCCGGCGCGACGAAGCGCCCCTTGCCGTCATTGGTGAAGAAGCCGCCGTTCGCGAAGAAGCGCTCGACCGGCGCCTCGCCCTCACGCACGGGCCATTGCACCGGCTTCAGGTCATCGAAGGCCTCGTCGGACAGCGAGGTCAGCGCGCCGATGTCGAAATCGCGGCTGCCGCCGTTCTCGAAGGCGGAGAGCGCGGCATGCTCGCGGAAAATCTCCGCGGCGGATTTGTAGTTAAAGCTGTCGCCAAAACCGAGGCGCTTTGCGGCCTCGCTCAATATCCACCAATCGGGGCGCGCCTCCCCGGGTGCAGGCAGGAATGAACGCTGGCGCGAGATACGCCGCTCGGAATTCGTCACCGTGCCCGACTTCTCGCCCCATGCCAGCGCCGGCAGCAGCACATGCGGGCCGGCCTCGACGGTGTCGTTGGACAGCACGTTCTCGGACACCACGAAAAGTTCGAGCTTCTTCAGCGCCTCGCGCACGAAATCCGCATCGGGCAGCGACACCGCGGGGTTGGTGCCCATCACCCAGAGCGCCTTGACCTCGCCGCGGCTGATGGCCTCGAACAGCTGCACCGCCTTCAGTCCTTCATGGGTGGCAATGCGCGGTGCCTTCCAGAACCGCCTGACACGGTCGATGTCGGGCGGCGTGAAGTTCATGTGTGCCGCGAGCTGGTTGGCGAGGCCGCCGACCTCACGGCCGCCCATCGCGTTGGGCTGGCCGGTGAGCGAAAACGGCGAAGCGCCCGGCTTGCCGATTCGCCCTGTCGCGAGATGGCAATTCAGGATCGCGTTGACCTTGTCGGTGCCCTGTGCCGACTGGTTCACGCCCTGCGAATAGAGCGTGACGACCCGCTCGGTGTCGCGGAACATCTTGAAGAAGGCGGCGACGTCCGGTTCCGAGAGGCCGGTCGCCAGCGCGGTCGCGGTGACGCTGCCGGCAATGTTGCGGGCGCGTGCCAGCGCGTCATCAAAGCCGCTAGTGTTCCGCGCGATGTAATCCGCGTTCAGCGCATCATTGTCAGCGAGATGAACGAAGAGTCCGGAGAACAGTGCCGTGTCGGTGCCGGGCTTGAGGCCGAGGAACAGATCAACGTCGCTCGCGGTGTCGGTGCGGCGAGGATCGATCACGATCATGCGCGCGCCGCGCTCCTGCCGGTTTCTCAGCATGCGCTGGAACAGAACGGGATGGCACCACGCGGCATTGGAGCCGACGAAGACGAGCAGATCGGCCTGGTCGAGATCCTCGTAGTTCCCCGGCACGGTGTCGGCGCCGAAGGCGCGGCGGTGGCCTGCGACCGAGGAGGACATGCAGAGTCGCGAATTAGTGTCGACATTGGCGGTCCCAACGAAGCCCTTCATCAGCTTGTTGGCGACGTAATAATCCTCGGTGAGGAGCTGGCCGGACAGATAGAATGCGACCGCATCGGCGCCGTCGCGCGCGACGATGTGCTTCATGCGGTGGGCGACGTGGTCGAGTGCATCGCTCCAGGCGACGCGCTCCAATGCGCCCTTGCAGCGGATCATCGGATACAGCAGCCGGCTTTCGAGGCCGACGGTCTCGCCCAGCGCGGAACCCTTGGAGCAGAGCCGGCCGAAATTGGCGGGATGATCGGGATCGCCCGCGATCGCAGCCCCACCCGCGCCGTCGGGCGTCGCGAGCACGCCGCAACCGACGCCGCAATAGGGACAGGTGGTCTTGGTGGCGCGGAGCGTCGGATCGATCGCCGTCATATCAAGCCGCCTTTGACGGACGTGCGAGCGCGCGGCCGAACATCATGTCGGCGCGGATCCCGGCGATCTTCTCGCGCGTGCGGATCAGCTCGAGATACCAGAGCGCATCGGCGGTATCGCCGATCAGCACGGCGCCGGTGAGGCACCCGTCGGCGATGACGAGCTTCTTGTAGGTGCCGCGCCGGCGGTCGGTCAGCACGAGGCTCTCGCTGCCCTCGGCCGCCATGAAGTCGCCTGCGGAGAATACGCTGACGCCGGACACTTTCAGATTGGTCGAGACCACGCTGCCCTGATAGGCGGCGGGGCGGCCACCGAGATGCCGCGCCAGCACGCGTGCCTGGTCATAAGCCGGCTCGACCAGGCCGTAGCAAGTGCCGCGATGCTCAGCGCATTCACCGAGCGCGTAGATATCGGGCGATGCCGTCTGCATCTCATCGTTGACGACGATGCCGCGATTGACCGCGATGCCAGCCTCCCTCGCCAGCGCGATGTTGGGCCGGATGCCAGCGGCGAAGATCACGGCGTCCGCAGCGATGCGGCTGCCGTCGGCAAGCTCCACGGATTCGACACGGCGCTCGCCATGGATGCACTTGGTCGAAGCGTTAAGCAGGATGCGAATGCCCTTGCGCTCGACCAGCGTCTTGAGCAGATCGGCGGCAGGGGCATCGAGCTGGCGCTCCATCAGCCGATCCATCAGATGCAGTAGCGTCACGGGCGCGCCGGCCTTGGCGAGCCCGTAGGCCGCTTCAAGGCCGAGCAGGCCGCCGCCGACCACGACGACGCGCTTCTTCGCGGCCGCCAGCGTCAGCAGCAGATCGACATCGCGGGTGTCGCGAAAAGTGTGCACGCCGGCGAGATCCACGCCGGGCACGTTCAACCGCAGCGGCGTCGATCCCGTGGCGAGCACGAGCTTTGAATATTCCATGCTCTCCTCGCCGGCGATCTTGAGCTCGCGGCGGCCGGTGTCGATCTCGGTGACGCGATAGCCGTAGCGCACGGTGACGCCGCGATGGCGCCACCAGTCGGCCGGCCTGAGCTCGATCTCGTGCGAGCCGGTTTCGCCGGCCAGCACGGATGAGAGCAACACGCGATTGTAAGCGAGCCGCGGCTCTTCGCCGATCACAGCGACCGCGTAGCGGCCGAGCGCGGTCTTGGCGAGTTCATCGACCAGACGCGCTGCCGCCATACCGTTACCGACGATGACGAGCGGTTCACTCACAAGGCATCTCCTATTCGGCGGCCTGCGCCTGCGCGCCGTAGGCCTCGGAAATCATGTAGCCGGACAGCAGGCCGTAAGCGTCGGTCCAGGCGGTTGAGAGTTCGGGCGTCCAGGCCTCGCCGAGCCCCTTCTCCAGGGTCCACAGCAAGGTCGCGCCGACCACGGGGTAGTGCTCGGCCTTGGCGCCATAGGCGACATGACGCTTGGCGAGCGCCGACGCCGCAGGAAGAATCGTCTCGAGGTTCGACAGGCCACTGACGACGGCAGCGAGCATGCCCATCAGCTTCTTGCGCTGCTCGGTCATGTCCTCGGGAAACATCGCGCGCACGGACGGCGCCACCTCGAACAAGCGGTCGTAGAACAGCACGGCGGCTGCTTCTGAAATCGGTGCGACCTTGGAAAAGCTCTGCTGCACGAGGGCAATCTGTTGAGGCGTCATGATGTTGTCCTGTCTGTTTCGGTCTGCCTTTGTCCGCACCGTTGCGGAAAAAGTTCATGGATCAAACGTCATCAGAGCGACCTCCCCCCGCGTACGGGGAGAAGCGATTTTCATAACAGTTGTCACACGCGCGCTTCGGCAAGGCTTGGCGCGCCTTCAGTCTGCGGGCCGCGCCGCAGGTAGAACCACCAGGTGAGTCCAAGGCAGGCGGCGTAGAACACGAGGAAGATCGCGAGCGCGAGTTGCGGACCACCAGTCGCTGCGATCGACTTGCCGAAGCTGCTCGGGATCAGGTAGCCGCCGATCGCGCCGACCGCACCGATGAAGCCGACTGCTGCGCCACTTTCGACGCTCGCCGTCTTCAAGGCGACCGCACGCGCCGCGTCGCCCTTGCCGCGCACCTTGAACAGATTTTGCTCGCGGAAGATTGAAGGAATCATGCGGTAGGTCGAGCCGTTGCCGATGCCCGTCGTCAGGAACAGGATCAGGAACATCGCCAGGAAGCCGGTGAAATCCTTCTGCCCGACGAAGTAGAGCACGCCGATCGTCGCCGCCGCCATCGCGAGGAAATTCCAGAACGTGATGATGGAGCCGCCGATCTTGTCGGCGAGCCAGCCGCCGAACGGGCGCGACAGCGAACCGACCAGAGGGCCGAGGAACGCGATCGCGATCGTCACCGTCGGAAACTGCGTCTTGATCAGCAGCGGGAACGCCGCAGAGTAGCCGATGAAGGAGCCGAACGTTCCGATATAGATGAACGCCATGATCCAGGTATGCTTGCGCTTGACGATCGCGAGCTGGTTCTTCACCGAGGACTTGGCCGAGGTCAGATTGTTCATGAAGAACACCGCACCGAACACCGCGATCGCGATCGGCAGCACCCACATCAAGCCGGCGTTTTGCAGATAGACGCCGCCGACCGACGTTGCCTGGAACAGGTTGATGACGCCGAGCGTCATCAGGATCGGCGTCAGCAACTGCACGCTGGAGACGCCGATGTTGCCGCCCGCAGCGTTGAGACCCAGCGCCGAACCCTTCATCCGGTCCGGAAAGAAGAAGGAGATGTTGGTCATGCTGGAGGCGAAGTTGCCGCCGCCGAGACCCGCGGTCGACGCGATCAGCAGCATCAGCCAGAATGGCGTGTCGGGCTGGCTCACGAAGTAGGCGAGCGACAACGTCGGAATGAACAGGATTGCCGCGCTGAAGATGGTCCAGTTGCGACCGCCGAAGGTCGTCACCGCAAACGTATAGGGGAAGCGCATCAATGCGCCGATCAGGCCGGGGACGGCCACAAGCTGAAACAGCTCGTCAGTCGAATAGTGGAAGCCCGCCTGCGGCAGCTTGGTCGCGACGATGCTCCAGATCAGCCAGACCGAGAAGCCGATATGCTCGGCCACGATCGACCAGATCAAATTGCGCCGGGCAACGAGCTTGCCCGTCGAATTCCAGAATGCCTCATCCTCCGGTCTCCACTCTGAGATCCAGGTCGGATTGTCTTCCCTCATTGGAAAATCCCTTTCACTAGGAGGCGCGACACCGACGAATCGCGGACGCAAAGAGGCACGCTCGGGGAAAGCCCCCGTTTGGGCGGTGTCACAGATTGGTTGATTGCTTGTGACGGCGTCGATGGCGTCAGAACCGGTAATTCAAGCTCTGTGCCAACTTGGGCTGTCAAAAATACATTAGTAGATCTAATAGCTTATGAAATTCGCCTAGATTTTAAGCGAGCCTACAATTGCATCAATCTTTGGCTCGGCGCTCAATTCTTGAATATCGATTCGCCTGTTGATTGTGCGTCGCACAAGAGTTGTGCAGCAGCCCGATTTTTCGCCACGGGCACAATTCATCGCAACGCGAGAGCGGGTCCCCGCAAAGCATTTCCCGCAAACGTGGCGCAGAACCCGGCGCAGGCGGCCATCGCGGACGACCGCGCCTTTGGCACATCGATTGCTTCGTGATGTCAGGTCAACGATGACCGCAATGCCCCGGGGGCATCGAACTTCCGACGGCCACGAGGATAGCGAAACCTGTACGCCGAACCGCCAAAGCGCGGTCATCGTAACGCTATCCCAGTACACGCCGACTGGGCTCGGTCGCGCTCGTTCCCAGCCCGCGGGGCGCAGTTCATTTGGTTGACCAGGGCGTGGGCCGGCAACGGTTGCGCCTAAGGTTCACACGCACAAAGGAACTGTTGATGTCGTATCTCGCGCCTTCGGAATTCGTCACCAAGATGGTCGACGCCGGCGAATCCAAGATATTCATGTCCACCCGGGATACGATCATCCGCGCCTACATGGCCGGCGCCATCCTGGCGCTCGCCGCCTGGTTCGCCGTCACCATCAACGTGAACACGGGCCAATCGATCATCGGCGCGCTGCTCTTCCCGGTCGGATTCTCCATGCTCTATCTGCTCGGCTTCGATCTCCTGACGGGCGTGTTCGTGCTCGCGCCGCTCGCCTTGATCGACAAGCGCCCGGGCGTCACGCTCAGCGGCGTTCTGCGGAACTGGGGGCTGGTGTTCCTTGGCAATTTCGCCGGTGCGCTCACGGTGGCCTTCATGATGGCCTTCGTGACGACGTTCGGCTTCACGCAGGACCCCGACAAGGTCGGCGCGGCGATCGGAAACATCGGCGAGAGCCGGACTCTCGGCTACGCGGCGCATGGTGCGGCCGGTATGGCGACGTTGTTCATCCGCGGCATGCTCTGCAACTGGATGGTCTCGACCGGCGTCGTCGGCGCGATGATCTCGACCAGCGTCCCCGGCAAGGTGATCGCGATGTGGATGCCGATCCTGGTGTTCTTCTACATGGTGTTCGAGCATTCGGTCGTGAACATGTTCCTGTTCCCGTCGGGGCTGATGCTCCACGCCAAGTTCTCGATCATGGATTACTTCATCTGGAACGAGATCCCGACCGTGCTGGGCAACCTCGTCGGCGGCCTCGCCTTCACCGGCCTGACCCTCTACACCACGCATGTGCTGACGAAGCCGAAACGTGAGGTGGCGACGAAGGCTCAACCGCGCGCTGCGGCCTGAGCGATCGCTGTTCAATCAAGGGGCCTTGTCTGACAAGGGAGCTTTGCCGGCTAAGGTGCGGCTCCTTTCTCTTGGTGGCGAGCATGAGCGGCAGCCTGCGAATTTCGGTCGGGCAGCACTCCGACAAGGGGCGCAAGCCCGTCAACCAGGACTTTCACGGCGCCCTCATCCCGGCCGAGCCGCTGCTGAGCCTGAAGGGGATCGCCGTCGTTTTGGCCGACGGCATTTCAAGCAGCGCAGTCAGCCAGGTGGCGAGCGAATCTGCGGTCAAGAGCTTCCTGACCGACTATTACTGCACGCCTGAGTCCTGGACGGTGAAGACGTCCGCGCGACGCGTGCTCGAAGCGACGAACTCATGGCTCCACGCCGAGACACGCCGCAGCCAGTACGGCTACGACCGCGACAAGGGCTACGTCTGCACCTTCACCGCGATGGTCATCAAGTCGACCATGGCCCACATCTTTCACGTCGGCGACTGCCGGATCTATCGCGTCGCCGGCAAGACGCTCGAGCAGCTCACCGAAGATCATCGGATCATCGTCTCGGCGGAGCAGACCTATCTCGGCCGCGCGCTCGGGATCAACCCGCAGATCGAGACCGATTATCGGGCACTTCAAGTCGAGCCGGGAGACATCTTCCTGCTGGCGACCGACGGCGCCTATGAGTTCGTCGATCATCGCTTCGTCACGAGCACGCTCGCCGCGCATGCGAACGATCTAGACCGGGCGGCGAAGACGATCGTCTCGGAGGCCTATCGGCGTGACAGCGACGACAACATCACGGTTCAGATCCTGCGCATCGACGAACTGCCGCAGAGCGGATCGACCGACATCCCCAGCGGCACGGCCGAGCTGCCCCTGCCGCCACTGCCCGAGCCGCGGGCGCTGTTTGACGGCTACCGGATCGTGCGGGAAGTGCATGCCAGCAGCCGCAGCCACATCTATCTCGCCGTCGACACTGAGACCGAGGAGACGGTCGCGCTGAAAGTCCCGTCGATCGATCTGCGCGACGATCCCGCCTATCTGAAGCGCTTCCTGATGGAGGAATGGATCGCGCGTCGGATCGACAGCCCCCACGTCCTGAAGCCCCGCTCGCGCTCCAAACGGCGCAACTATCTCTACGTCGTCACCGAGTTCATCGAGGGACAGACGCTGCGGCAATGGATGCTGGACAATCCGCGCCCCGACATCGAGACTGTCCGCGGCATCGTGGAGCAGATCGCAACGGGCCTGCGCGCTTTCCATCGCATGGAAATGCTGCATCAGGACCTCAGGCCGGACAACGTCCTGATCGACAAGACCGGCACCGCGAAGATCATCGACTTCGGATCGGTTAAAGTGGCCGGCGTCATCGAAGCGACACCAAATCCGGCCGACGCCGAAATCCTCGGCACGGTGCAGTACACCGCGCCGGAATACTTCCTCGGCGAAGGCGGCTCGCCGCGCTCGGACATGTTCTCGCTGGCGACCATTTGCTACCAGATGCTGAGCGGAAGCCTGCCCTATGGCGCCCAGGTCGCCCGCATCAGGGGGCGATCGGACGCATGGAAACTCCGATATCGTTCGGCCGGCCACGATGACCGGGCCGTCCCCGTCTGGATCGATGGCGCGCTCCGCAAGGCGCTGCATCCCGACCCCAACAAGCGCCACGAGGACCTGTCCGAGTTCACCTACGAGCTCAGGACGCCGAATCCGGCCTATCTCAGCACGCGGACCACGCCCCTGATCGAGCGCAATCCGTTGCTGTTCTGGAAACTGACCACTGTGATGCTGGCCTGCGCCGTCGTGGCCCTGCTCGCCCTTCTCCGCGCGCGGTAGGCAGGGCCGGTCCCGGGTCAGGCCGGCTCGGCCGCCTTCGTCCCCAGCGGCTTCGGCGCGATACCGCCGCCCGGCTTGAGGTGGAATTCGTAGGTCATCAAGTGCCACTGCCCGCTCGCCTTCGCGCCGTCGGGCATCGCAGGATCGTTGCGCGGCTCCACCTTGGCGACGAGATCATCCTTGACCCCGAACACCACGTCGGAATCGAGATATTTGTCGCCGTCCATGAAGACGTGGGTGATCAGCGGCTCGTAGCCCTTTGCGTTGACCAGGAAGTGGACATGCGCCGGGCGCATCGGATGGCGCTTGGTCTGCACGATCATCTCGCCGACCGGGCCGTCGGTCGGGATCGGATAGCTGCACGGCAAAATCGTGCGGAAGAAGAAGCGGCCGTCGCTGTCGGTGACGAACCGCGCCCGCGCCGAGGCTCCGACCTCGTCATAGTTCGCTTTCTGTGAATCGTAGAAGCCGTCATCATCGGCATGCCAGACGTCGACGGGGACATTGGCGAGCGGCTTGCCATGGAGATCGGTGACGCGGCTCTGTACAAACATCCGCTCGCCCGTGAGATTGTTAGGCGAGATATCGGTGCCGTGGGCCGTGACCTTGTGCTCGCCGACATAGAACGGGCCGAGCACCGTGGTCTGGGTGGCGCCGTCGCGGTCCCGGTGGTTAACCGCGTCGACCAGCATGGAGACGCCGAGCACGTCGGAGAGCAGGATGAACTCCTGGCGGGTATCGGTGCATTTCTGGCCGGTGCGGGTCAGGAAATCGATGGCGTAGTCCCACTCCTCGAAGGTGAGACCGGTCTTGCTCACGTAATCGTGCAGCGACCTCACCAATTCCTTGAGCAGGAATTTCGCACGCGGGTTCGGCGTGCTGTCGAAGCTTTTGACGACGGCTTCGGTGAGTTCGGTCTCGTTGAACTGGGTCATGATGCGTTTGCCCTGAGTTTTCTCGTTGGCCCCATGGGGTCCTTGGGGCTTCCTGGAGGCGTTCCAGACTGGAGCCTACACCAACCGGCGGCCTCCCGTTAAGCGCGACCCGCTTGGAATGAGGTCGTCATTTCGGCTATCAACTTGTCGAGAAAACTGCCCGGAGGAACTGATGCTCGCCCCTACCCCCGCTTCGCCCGAATCCGTGGGCATGTCCAAGGCCGCGCTCGACCGCGTCGATGCCCATCTGAAGAACCGCTACATCGATCCCGGTCGCTTCCCGGGCACGCATCTGCTGGTCTACCGCCGCGGCAAGATCGCCCATAGCTCGGTGCAGGGCCTTGCAGATGTCGAGCGCAAGGTGCCGGTCAAGGACGACACCATCTATCGCATCTATTCCATGACCAAGGCGATCACCAGCGTCGCCTTCATGATGCTGGTCGAGGAAGGCCTGGTCGCGATCGACGAGCCCGTCGCCAAATACATCCCGGAATGGACGAATCTCGGCGTGTTCGTCGCCGGCACCTCGCCAAACTTCCTGACCCGGCCACCGTCTCGGCCGATGCTGATCGTCGACCTCCTGCGCCACACCGCCGGCCTCACCTACGGCTTCCAGCAGCGCTCCAATGTCGATGCCGCCTATCGCGCCGACAAGATCGGCGAGGTGGAGAAAGCCGGCACGCTCCAGACCATGATCGAGAGCCTTGCAAAAATCCCGCTGGAGTTCTCGCCGGGCGAGGCCTGGAACTACTCGGTCGCGACCGACGTGCTGGGCTATCTCGTCGGCAAGATCTCCGGGATGCCGTTCGAGCAGTTCCTTAGAGCACGCATTCTCGATCCGCTCGGCATGACCGACACCGACTTTCACGTACCGGCCTCGAAGGTGAACCGCTTCGCCGCCTGCTACAACGCCGATCCCAGTGGCGGATTCACCTTCCACGCCGGCCAGCGCCGCGAAGGGCTGACGCTTCAGGACGACCCGACCAAGAGCTCGTTCCTGTCACCGCCCTCCTTCATCTCCGGCGGCGGCGGGCTGTGCTCGACGATGGCGGACTATCTCACCTTCTGCCGCGCACTCCTCAACGGCGGCGAGCTCGGCGGCGTCAGGCTGATCGGGCCGAAGACACTGGCACTGATGACGAGCAACCACCTTCCCGGCGGCCACGCGCTGCCCGAACTGTCGCGCTCGCTGTTCTCGGAGGCCGCCTATAACGGCATCGGCTTTGGTCTCGGCTTCGCCGTGACCATGCGTCCATCCGAGACGCTGATCGCCGGCAGTCCCGGCGAATACGCCTGGGGCGGCGCAGCCACGACCTCGTTCTTCATCGACCCGGCCGAAGAGCTGATCACCATCTTCATGACGCAGGTCCTGCCGTCGAGCGCCTACCCGATCCGGCGCGAGCTGCGCAGCATGGTCTACGCCGCGATCACCGAGAGCAATCTGTAAGCAGCTTTTGCAGTGCAACTTGCGCGCCGCGCAGACGCCGACGCGCAAGCCCTCTTAAAAGCGCAGTGGCGCAACAGAAGCGCTGCATTATGCTCCGCCTGTCCGGCGCCGTCGCACCGGAACCAGGAAGTCCCGTTTGTCAAAGCTCTCCTTGCCGGTCCGGCTCGCTCTCCTGGTCGCGGGAACGATGTTGCCGCTGATCGTCTTCGCCGTTGGCCTCGCTTATTCCAACTATCGCCAGGACCGCAGCGACGCGACGCGCCGGGTGCTTGAGACGGTGCGAAGCATGCGCCTCGTGCTCGATTCCGAGGTGCAGCGGATGACGGGCGGTTTGCAGGTGCTCGCGCTCAGCGACTCCTTGCGCAACGGAGATTTCGACGGTTTTCGCCGGCTCGCGGCCGGCTTCATCGGGCAGTATGGCGAAGACAGTGTCCTCCTGCTGGCCGACAGGTCCGGGCACCAGCTGTTCTCGACGGTCACGACCGAAACGGCGAGTCTGCCGCCGCGCAACAATCACGAGATCGTCGAACGGGTGTTCACGACGAAGACGCCGCAGTTCTCCGATCTGTTCACCGGATCGACCAAGAAGCGCCCGATCGTCACGGTCGAAGTCCCCGTGCTGCGCGACGGCGAGGTGGTCTACACGCTCTCCTTCAGCCCCCCGATCGGCGTCTTCCAGCACCTGGTCGAACGACAGCGCCCCGACGAGCAATGGACCGTGTCGCTACTGGACAGCAAAGGCGTCGTGTTCGCGCGCGCTCCCAATCCGAATGAGACCTTTGGCAAGCAGGCTTCGCCGTCGCTGTATGAGGCGATGTTCCGCTCACCCGAGGCGGTCCTGTCGAGCGTCTCGCTCGACGGCGTTGCGCTTGCCTCGGCCTATGCGCGATCGCGGCTGACCGGCTGGACCGTCGCCGCCGGAGTTACCGAGAGCTCGTTGATCGCGCCGCTCTGGCGCAACATCGCGATCACCAGCCTGATCGGCGGCGTGCTGCTGCTGATCGGCCTCACCTTTGCAGTCAGGATGGCGACGACGATCGCGCGCGGCGACATGCTGCACAATCTGCTGATCGAGGAGCTCAACCACCGCGTCAAGAATACGCTGGCGCTGATGCAGGCTATCGCGGTGCAGACTTTTCGCAGCGCCAGCCGCGACGAGCGGACCAAGTTCGAGGGACGTCTCGGCGCGCTGGCCGAGGCACATAATCTCCTCAGTCAGGAGAAATGGGCCGGTTCGGAGCTGAGGGACGTGATCACGCGCGCGCTGCAGCCGTTCCTGCTCGCCAATCCCGATCGCATCCGGATGGCCGGCCCGGCCGTGCCGCTGTCGCCGCGGCTTGCCGTGGTGCTGTCGATGATCGTGCACGAGATCGCGACCAACGCTGCGAAATACGGTGCATTGTCCAACGAGACCGGCCGGGTGACGCTGGACTGGGAGGTCGCCGCGGACGCGACGAAGCCGCGGCTGCGGCTGATCTGGACCGAGATCGGCGGCCCATTGGTGACAGCGCCGGTGCAGCGCGGCTTCGGCTCGCGCCTGATCGAGCGCAGCGCACGCGACCAGCTCGGCGGCGAGGCGACCGTGGACTTCTTGCCGCGCGGCGTGGTCTGCACGGTGATCTGCGCGCTGGACGAAACGCGCTGAGGAAGGATATCGGCTATGAAGATCACGCGGATTCGCACCCACATCCTCGAAGCAAAGCTCTCGCAACCCTTTGCTTACTCGCGCGCGTGGTACGACACCCGCACGGCGATGCTGGTCGAGATCGAAACCGACGCGGGCCTGACCGGCTGGGGTGAATGCTACGGGCCGGCACGGATGACGGCGGCCGTGGTCAATAGCGTCGTGCCCTGGCTGATCGGCGAGGATCCGCTGCGCACCGACGTGCTGTGGCAGACGATCTACGCGAAGCTCCGCGATCACGGCCAGAAGGGCGTTGTGATCCAGGGCCTGAGCGGCATCGACATCGCGCTGTGGGACATCAAGGGCAAGCATTTTGGCGTGCCGGCGCACCAGCTGCTCGGCGGCTCGGCGCGCAAAGACGTGCAAGCCTATGCGACCGGGCTCTATCGGCGCAGATCAGGCGATCCGCTCAAATATCTGCCGGAGGAAGCGGCGGGCTACGCCGCCGAAGGGTTTCGCGCCGTGAAGCTGAAGGTCGGCTTCGGCATCGCGGAGGATGCGGCGGTCACGCGCGCCGTGCGCGAGGCGATCGGTCCTAATGTTGCGCTGATGGTCGATGCCAACCATGCCTATGACGCGATCGCCGCTATCCGGCTCGGCCGGCTGATCGAACCCCACGACATCGGATGGTTCGAGGAGCCGGTGCCGCCGGAGGATGTTGCGGGCTATCGCGCGGTGAAATCGGCGCTGACGATACCGATCGCCGGCGGCGAGTGCGAGTTCACCCGCTTTGGCTTCCGCGACCTGTTCGCTTCGCACGCGCTCGACATCGCCCAGCCCGACACTTGTGCAGCCGGCGGCCTCACCGAATGCAAAAAGATCGCCGACATGAGCGAGGCGTTCGGCATCCGCTACAATCCACATGTCTGGGGCACCGGGATTGCAATCGCGGCTTCGCTTCAGCTCCTGGCCGTGCTGCCCTCGCACACACCGACTTCGCTGGCGCCGCTCGAACCCATGCTCGAATTTGACCGCACCGAACATCCGATCCGGCAGGCGATCTTGAAAGAGCCGATCGAGCACACCGACGGCGTCGTTCGCGTGCCCGATGGTCCCGGGCTCGGCATCGAGATCGACCGCGAAGCGCTGGCGCGCTTCGCGATGAACGCCTAACCGATCGTCTGCAGCGCCGGAAACGTCTCCAGCAGCCAGATGCTGACATTGGAGACCGCGCCGGTGAGGAAGCCGATGCCGGTGATCACCATCAGCACGCCCATGGCGCGTTCGACATTGACGAGCTGGCCCTTCATGCGCGCGAACAGTTTTGAGAACTGCTCGATCATCAGGGCCGCAATCAGGAAGGGAATGCCGAGGCCCGCGGAATAGACCGCAAGCAGGCCTGCACCCCGCGTCACCGTTGCCTCGGCCGCGGCGATCGAGAGGATCGCGGCGAGGATCGGCCCGATGCAGGGCGTCCAGCCGAAGGCGAAAGCGAGCCCCATCACATAGGCACCCCAGAGGCCGACGGGTTTTGGCGCGGTCAGGCGCCCCTCGCGCATCAACAGCCCGATCCGCGTCAGCCCGAGGAAGTGCAGGCCCATGATGATGATGACGATGCCGGCGAGGATCGACAGTTCCGCCGACCAGGCGCGGATCAGCCCGCCGATCAGCGAGGCGCTGGCGCCGAGCGCCACGAACACCGTGGAGAAGCCGAGCACGAACAGCACCGCCGCCATCATAATCGCGCGCTTGGAGGCCGAGGCCCCTTCCTCGCTCTCGACATGCTCGATCGAGGCGCCGGTGAGATAGATCAGATAGGGCGGAACCAGAGGCAGCACGCAAGGCGAGAGGAAGCTGACGAGGCCGGCGACGAGCGCCGCCGTGATCGAGACATTTTGCATGATGCAGTCGGAGCCATCCCAGGCCCTCGGGCTAGGCGCGGGGAATGCGCACAGGACCGGGGCCGAACCGGCTCTGGTGTAGCCGATGCCGGGCAATGCGCAACAGAGGCGCGATCAAACCAGGGCTCCTCCCGATGCCGTCTGTGATCACAGATGCGGCATCGGGACGCGCACAAATCTCGCCAAAAAGCGAGATTCGGCGGCGCGGCTACTTCACCACGCGGAGCAGCGGACGCCGGGGCTGGTCCTGCGTCTGCTTGGAGGGGGGCAGCGGTTCGCTGGCAGCGCTCCGCAGCATTTCGTCGCACAGCGCCTTGAGGTCGACACTGTCAATTCCTTTGAGCTTCATCCTGACATCGAGGATGACGATCGAGAGCAGATCAGCCGACTCACGGCTATTGCTCTCGTTGAGAACCTTGCGGCACCCCTCGAGCGTCTCGAGCACCGACTGCAACTGTTCGTCTGAATGCGACACCGGAGTTCTTTCCGTTAATTCGGGCTGCGAGACGTGCTTGAATCAATCCCCTCGGCCCCCAAAGAGAGCCAAGGATAGCATGAGCAGTCCGCGCCCTCGAAGGCGATTTCGAAGTGTTTCTGCGTCGAAACCGCGGTTCCAGGCAGCATCGCCACGCCGCGGCGAACGTCGGAGCGGTCAAAGATGAAACGTTTGGTGGGGCGCGATCGATCCATTCCGCGAGCGCGTGCGAAACTCCACACGCCACCCTCGGGTCCATTTAGACCCGGCAATCCCGCAGCCATGTTAAGGCTCACAACGGAACGCACGTGTACCCCTCTTCCGGGCAATCACTCGCCCGATTCCCACTCCCAAGCACACTCAAATACCACTTCGGGCGCGGTAAGTATGGCGTTCAAAACTCACCGTTCCCCAACCCGTCGTGGTTGTAGTTTGCGCTGGATTCTGCCAGTTTAGCGACCGGAAGGGACTTGTATGCACTCGTTGGCGGAAAGGGGCGTTCCATTGGAGGAACGCCTAAAGACAAATATCAGCGGGCTCTCGGATTGGGATGCGGCCCGCATATTCTTGGAAGTCGTTCGATGCGGCAGTTTCCGCTCGGCGGCCGAGCGCCTCTCCCTGTCAATCAACGTGGTCCGCCGCCGAATTGATGATTTCGAGCGTCAGACCGGCACCACCCTGTTCACCCGCGACGTCCACGGCACCCATCTCACTGACGAAGGCGCGATGGTGGTCTCCGCCGTCGAGCGCATGGAGGCGGCTGCCTTCGACGTGCTGCGCACGAGCGATTCGACAGCCAACGCTTTGTCCGGCGAAGTCCGCGTCGCCGTGACCGAGGGACTTGGGACATTCTGGCTCGCCCCGCGGCTGGTCGAATTCCAGCAGGCCTATCCGAAGATCATCGTCGACCTGCATTGCGCGATGCGCTCGGCCGATGTCTCCCGCCACGAGGCCGACGTCGCCATCCATCTGTCGCGGCCGTCGGCGCTCGACGTCAAGCTGGTGCGGCTCGGCCGCATGCATTTGATGTTCTGGGCCTCCAGGAGTTACGTCGAGAAATATGGCGCGCCGGGTTCGGCTGCGGAATTGATCAAGCACCGCCTGGTGCTGCAATTCGCCGACCAGATCGCCGCCAAGGAAACATTTGAGAGCTTCTTCCCGGGCGTTCCGGAACGTGACCTGCTGGTCATGAAGACCAACGTCTCAAGCGCCAACTACTGGGCTGTCGCGAATGGAGCCGGAATCGGCGTATTCCCGAGCTACGCCATTGCGCTTGGCGGGAAGTTGATTCCACTGGAGGTCGAGTTGAACCGGCCGCTGGATATCTGGTTGTCCTACCATCCCGGTAGCGGCCGGATTCCCCGCGTGCGGCACATGATTGACTGGCTGATCGAAGCTTTCAATCCGGCTCGCTTCCCGTGGTTTAAGGAAGAGTTCGTGCACCCGCATGAATTCAAGGACTCATATATGGGCGAACCCCTGACCCAGCTCTTCGGGGGATTTTCAACCGAAGAACAAAGGTGAAAAGTAAAATGAAAGCAGCGGCGAAAAGAATGAAGCAGCGCAGTGCCGGCAAGCCGGACATTGAGCTGGGCAAGCGGATCCGTCTGCGGCGCGTCGAGATGAAGATCTCGCAGGCCGAGCTCGGCGAAAAGCTCGGCGTGAGCTTCCAGCAGGTCCAGAAATACGAGAAGGGCGTCAATCGCGTCGGCGCGGCTCGGCTTCAGCAGATCGCCACCTCCCTCGATGTGCCCGTGACCTTCTTCTATGACGGCGACAACAAGGCCCGCGAAGTCGAGAGCCTCCTGTTCCTGGACTCGGCCTTCAGCCTCCGCCTGCTGCGCGCCTACAGCAAGATCAAGGATCAGACGGTGCAGCGTCAGCTCGTCTCGCTGATGGAATCGATCGCAGCGAACGAAGCCTGAGTCATCGACGGTCTGGCCTGTAGACCGATGTTCAATCCGCCGCGTCGCGGGGGCGCGGCTGGATTGGGCGAGGTCTGACGGCTCGAATCTGACGAGATCAGATTTGGCCTGCGCGCCGTCCGCGCGCGACCTTTGCTTTTTGGGGCGGCCTGGCCGCCCCTTTTTCTTTGGCGATTGCCCCGCCATTCGTCGCGGATTTCGCGAACCCGTCCCCGCCCTACCGCGACCAATCGAGAGCCACCGCATCGGAGACGCGGGGCGTTTGATTCGCCGCGCTGAATGGGACCGCAACCCTGATGCCCTAGCGTCTCGCCGATTTCAGCGAATCGGCGCACGCCGCATCGACGGCCGGGAAGTGCCAATGCGGGCGCCCGCTGCAGGCCTCGATCGCCAAGACCGAGATCTCCGCGCGTATGCGCAAGGACCCGACCTATCTGTCGCGCATGCACATGGAAGTGCTCGACGGCCACGACAATCCGATTGATCCGCATTCGGTCGACTGGTCGGGCACGCATACGCCGAACTTCACCGTGCGCCAGCAGAACGGCACCTTCAACGCGCTCGGCGCGGTGAAGATCGACATGCCGAATTCCTATTCGGTCTACATGCACGACACCAACCAGCGCAATCTCTTCAGCGACGATTACCGCTTCGATTCCCACGGCTGTTCCCGTGTCGACCATGTGCGCGATCTCGTCGCCTGGCTGCTCAAGGACCAGCCGAAATGGACCCGCGCCGCGATCGACGCGGAAATCGCCACCGGGCAGCATCAGGAGGTCGCCATGGCCAGGAAGGTGCCGGTGGCCTGGATCCATCTCACGGCGTGGATGACCAGGGACCAGACCATCCAGTTCCGCAACGACATCTATGACCAGGACGAGCAGTTGCTGGAGGCGACCGCCGAAGAAGCCGCGTTCTTCAGCAATGCCGGCAACCATCCGCTGACCGCGCATATGGCGCAATAGGCATGCAATCGCGGAACGGGCGGATGCAGATCCCCTTGCCCGGCGGCGGTTGACCCGGGCCTCGGCCCGGTCGCACATTGCGCCTCGTCAACGACAAGCGAGTGCGCGATGCCTGATCTCTCCAATGAAACTCCCTACGCCGACGGCAAGATCATCACACACGTCGCCGGCGGCGTCGGCGTCATCACCTTCAACAATCCTGACAAACGCAATGCGATGTCGCTGGAGATGTGGGAGGGATTTGGCGAGGCGCTGACAAGCCTGCGCGACGACGACGCAGTCCGCGTCGTGATCATGCGCGGCGCCGGCGGCAAGGCGTTCGTATCCGGTGCCGACATCAGCCAGTTCGAGAAGGTCAGGCACAATGCGGCCGCTTCGGAAGAGTACGGCAAGCGTAGCGCCGCCCAGCGCGCGCTGCTCGCCGACTATCCCAAGCCGACGATTGCCTGCGTCCAGGGCTTTTGTCTTGGCGGCGGCATGCAGGTCGCGATGCTCGCCGACATCCGGATCGTTGCGCATGACAGTCAGTTCGGCATTCCCGCGGCAAGGCTCGGCATCGCCTATGGCTATGACGGGTTGAAGCACCTGGTGTCGCTGGTCGGCCCGTCCTGGGCGCGGCTGCTGATGTACACGGGCATGCGCATCGATTCGACCGAAGCGCTGCGCATCGGCTTGGTCGAACGCGTGATCCCGGACGACCAGCTCTGGGGCGAGACCATGGCGATCGCCGCGACGATCTCGCACAATGCGCCGCTCGCGATTAAGGCCGCCAAGATCACCATCGCTGAGGTGCTGAAGGACGAAAGCGCCCGCGACATGGATGCGATCAAGGCGATCGGCACAGCCTGCATGGACTCGGCCGATTTCCGCGAAGGTCGGCAGGCCTTCATGGAAAAGCGCAAGCCGCAGTTTGAGGGGCGATAACCCGCCTCGTCATTGCGAGGAGCCCTTGCGACGAAGCAATCCAGACTATCTCCGCGGAAAACAGTCTGGATTGCTTCGCTGCGCTCGCAATGACGATGGGGATGAATTCTACAGCGCCGCGAGCACAGCCTTCGTAATATCGGCCGTTCCGTTGCTGCCGCCAAACTCCATCGGCTTGAGACCGCCGGCATAGGCCTGATCCACCGCGCGCTCGATCTGCTCGCCGGCTTCCGCCGCACTCTCGACGCCGTGCTTGTCGGCGAACCAGTCCAGCATCATCGCTGCCGACAGGATCATGCCGGTGGGGTTGGCCTTGCCCTGCCCCATGATGTCGGGCGCGGTGCCGTGGCACGGCTGGAACACGGCGTATTTGTCGCCGATGTCAGCCGACGGCGCCATGCCGAGGCCGCCGATCAAGCTCGCGGTGATGTCGGAGACGATGTCGCCGAACATGTTCTCCATCACCATCACGTCGAAATCCCAGGGGCGCTTGACCAGCATCGCCGAGCACGCATCGACATAGAGGCGATCGGTCTTCACCTCGGGATGCTTCTTCGCGATCTCGTCAAAAATGCCGCGGAAGAATGCGAATGCCTTGAACACGTTCGCCTTGTCGACGCAGGAAAGCTGCCCCGGCTTGCCGCGCGCCTTGCGCCGCTCGGCGAGGCGAAACGAGAAGTCGAACAGCCGCTCGGAGGTCTTGCGCGTGATCACCATGGTTTCGCGCGCGTCCTCATGCGTCACGACGCCCTTGCCCATCGAGGCGAACAGGCCTTCGGTAGACTCACGGATCACGACGAGATCGATGCCGCGCTTGTCGGCGCCGACGATCGGGCTCGGCACGCCCGGAATGAGCCGCGCGGGCCTCACGCCGGCATAGAGATCGAAGATGAAGCGCAGCTCGATCTGCGGCGCGATCTCGGTATTGTCGGGGTAACGGACCGACGGCAGACCGCAGGCGCCAAGCAGGATTGCATCCGCCTCCTCGCAGAGCTTGATGGTCGTATCCGGCATCGACTTGCCGGTCGCGCGATAATTGTTCGCGCCGGCCGGCGCCTCGGTGAAGCGGAAGCGCAAGTCCGACTTCGCCTCGATTTTGCGCAGCACCTCGATCGCGGGCGCCATGACTTCGGGACCGATGCCGTCACCGGCGAGCACGGCAATGTGGAGGGCGTTGTTTGCGGACATTCAAGAGTTCCTGCGCAAAGAAAGATGTGGTTCGTCATTGCGAGGAGCGAAGCGACGAAGCAATCCAGACGGTCTCCACGGATGGATTTCTGGATTGCTTCGCTTCGCTCGCAATGACGGAGGAGAGAGCGTTCGTTACGGCGTCAGCACCGTGCGTCCGACTACCGCGCCCTGCTGCAATTGCACCAGCGCGTCGTTGGCCTTGTTAAGCGGCTGCCTTGTCACCGGGATCGGCGCTACGTTCTTGGCTCGCACGAGGTCGAGCAATTCCTGCGTCTCGCGCAGATTGCCGACATAGCTGCCCTGGATCGTCACCGCCTTGATCGGGATCAGCGGCAGCGCCCAGGTCGCGCCACCGCCGAACAGGCCGACGATGACGAGCTTGCCGCCTTTGGCCAGGCAGTCGAAACCGAGCTGCGTCGTCGCGGCATTGCCGACCAGATCGATCACGGCGCGGATCGGCCCGCCGGCTTTCTTGGCAAGCTGCTCCAGCGCATCCGGTGCCTTGGGATCGACCGTCGCCAGCGCCCCGGCCTTCTCCGCGGCCTTGCGCTTCTTCGCATCGATGTCGAGCATGATCGCGCCCTTGCCGCCCATTGCTTTCAGCAGCGACAGCGCCATCAGGCCGAGACCGCCGGCGCCGAACATCACGATCGGCGTGTCAAAGTGCTGCTCGACCTTCTTCAGCGCGCTGTAGGTGGTGACACCCGAGCAAGCATAAGGCGCGGTCGTCGCGGGATCGAGCCCTCTGAGGTTGAGCAGATAACGCGGATGCGGAACCAGCATGTGATCGGAATAGCCCCCATCGCAATAGACGCCGAGCGAGCGCGGCGTCGCGCACATGTTCTCGTCGCCGGCGACGCAAACAGCGCACTTGCCGCAGCCGATCCAGGGATAGACGAGGCCGACATCGCCGAGTTTCAGATCGCCCTGATCAGTGGGCTTTACGTCGGGGCCGAAAGCGGCGATTTCGCCGACGGTCTCGTGACCCATGGTCAGCGGCAGCTTGATGCCACGGTCCTTCAGCGACAGCGGCTTGCGGCCGTGGCCGAGATCGTAGCCGCCTTCCCAGATGTGGAGATCGCTGTGGCAGACGCCGGCGGCTTTGACCTTGATCAGCACTTGCGTGCCGGACGGCTGCGGCGTCGCCTCGTCGAACTCCTGCAGCGGCGCCTTGAAATCGGCGACCTTGAAACTCTTCATCGGCGTCCTCCTGCATACGTCTTCTCGCCCATCACCATGCCACGAGCGGCGGGACGAGACAAACCTGGACCTGTCTTAGTTCAGGCCAGCGGATGGTGGCAAGCCGCGAACTGACCGGGCACGACCTCGCGCAACTCCGGCACCTCCGCGCTGCATCGCTGATCCGCCCGCGGACAGCGGGTGCGGAAGCGGCAACCGGACGGCGGCGCAATCGGCGATGGCGGCTCTCCGATCGCCACGCTCTCGACCGGACGCACATCCGGATCGGGTACCGGGATCGCCTCCAGCAGCAGCCCGGTATAGGGATGCGCAGGTCTTGCGAACAATTGCTCCGATGGGCCGACCTCGCAGAGCCGGCCGAGATACATCACCGCGACGCGATCGCTGACCGCTTTGACCACGGCGAGGTCATGCGCGATGAACAGCAGCGTCAGGCCGAACCGCGCTTTCATCTCCTCCAGCAGATTGAGGATCTGCGCGCGGATGGAGACGTCGAGCGCCGACACCGGCTCGTCGCAGACGATGAATTCCGGATTGAGCACCAGCGACCGCGCAATGCAGATGCGCTGGCACTGGCCACCGGAGAATTCGTGCGGCAAACGGCCTGCGACGAGATCGGGGTCGAGCCCGACCGCAGACAGCACCTCGTGAACGCGCCGCTTGCGCTCGGCAGCATCCTTGACACCGTCGATGATCAACGGCTCGGCGACGATGTCACCAATGCGCCGGCGCGGGTTGAGCGAGGCGATCGGGTCCTGGAAAATCAGCTGCACACGCCGGCGCATTTTTCGCAGCGCTTCGCCCTCCATCGCGGTAAGGTCTTCGCCGTCGAACAGCACGCGGCCACTCTTGGCGCGGCGCAATTGCAGCACCGCGCGGCCCAGCGTCGACTTGCCGCAGCCGGATTCGCCGACCAGCCCGAGCGTCTCGCCGCGCGCGACATGGAGACTGACACCGGAAACGGCGTGCACCGTCTTGTTGCCGAGGCCATATTCGACGACGAGATTGTCGACGCTCAGAAGCGGCTCATTGCGCACGGCGAGCTGCATCATGCGCCAACCCCCTCCGCCATCTGGATCGGGTGGAAGCAAGCATAGAGATGTCCCGGCATCTCGGCGGTTTTCAGCTCGGGCTTGGCCTCGTGACAACGCCCCGCGGCATGGCGGCAGCGCGGCGCGAAGGAGCAGCCCTTGAGCGGCCGCGTCGGATCGGGCGGACGGCCGGAGATGGCGGGCAGTGGCGTATGCGGCGCTGTCTCCAGCTTCGGGATCGCCGCCAGCAGCGCCTCGGTGTAGGGCATGTGCATCCGCTTGAACAACGCCTGCGTCGGCGCGCGCTCGACCACCCTGCCCGCATACATCACCGCGACCTCGTCGGCTCGACCGGCGACGACGCCGAGATCGTGGGTGATGATGATCATCGCCATGTGGCGGCGGCGCTGCTCGCGCGCCAGCAGATCGAGGATCTGCGCCTGGATGGTGACGTCGAGCGCTGTGGTGGGCTCATCCGCGATCAGCAGTTTCGGCTCGCAGGACAGCGCGATCGCAATGGCGATGCGCTGGCGCATGCCGCCGGAGCATTGATGCGGATATTGCGCGAGCCGCTGCTCCGGCGCCGGAATGCCGACGGCGGCGAGCAACTCGATGCTGCGTTTTCGCGCGGCGGGCGCGTCAAGCTCGAGGTGCTCCTGGATCGTCTCCATCAACTGGGTGCCGATGGTGAGCACCGGATTGAGCGAGGTCATGGGATCCTGGAACACGACCGCGAGGTCGCGTGCCCGCAGGCGCCGCAGGCTTTCAGGCGCGAGCCTGACCAGATCCTGCCCGTCGAACATGACGCGTCCGGAGAGCTTCGCCTTCTTCGGAAGGAGTTGGAGGATGGCGCGCGACAGCATGGTCTTGCCGCAGCCGGATTCGCCGACGATGCCGAGCGTGCGGCCCGCCTCCAACGACAAATCGACATGATCGACCGCGCGCAAATTGCCGCGCGGGGTCGGCAGCTCGACCGCGACGTCCTCGATGGTCAGCAGCGGTGGACTCACAGCGCCCCCTGACGCGGGTCGGTCAGTGCCCGCATGGTGTCGCCGACGAGGTTGAACGCCAGCACGGTCAGGAACAGCCCGGCCGCCGGCAGAAAGGCGAGCCGCGGCGCGGCGTCGAGACTGTCGCGCCCCTCGCCGATCATGCTGCCCCAGCTCGCCATCGGGGGCGGCACGCCGAGCCCGAGGAAGGACAGCGCGCCCTCGACCACGATGGTGACGGCGACGCCGAGCAGGAAGAACGCCAGCAGCGGCAGGATCACGTTCGGCAGCAGCTCGCGCAGCACGATGCGCGCGTGGCTGGCGCCCAGCGCTTCAGCCGCGATCACGAATTCGCGCCGCGCCAGGGTCAGCGTCGCCGCGCGCGCCACCCGCATGAAGGCGGGAATGCCGAGCACGCCGAGGATGATGGTGAGGTTGGGAATGGACTGGCCAAGATAGGCGGTCACCGCGAGCGCAAAGATCAGCGGCGGAAAGGCCAGCAGCACGTCCATGCTACCGACCACCAGCGTCTCGAACCGGCCGCGGAAATAGCCGGCGAGCAGACCCAGCGCGCCGCCGAGCGTCAGGCCGATCATCGGCGCGATCAACCCGACGGTCAGCGACACGCGCGCGCCAAAGATCAACCGGGCGAACTCGTCGCGGCCGAGCCCGTCGGTGCCGAGCCAGTGCTCGCTCGAAAAGGCCGCGCGGCGCTCCAGCATGTCCATATCGGTCGGGTTCTGCAGCGGCAGCACCGGCGCGAGGATCGCAAGCAAAAGGATGACGGCCAGCCAGAGGCTCGCGATCCAGAACAGCAGCCCGACCCGGCGCCTGCGCCGCACGGGCTCGGACATGGCTTCGTCCGGACGTGACAGCTCAAGCGTGGCCATGGCGGATCCTCGGATCGAGCACGGCGTAGAGCATGTCGACGATGAAGTTCACGATGACGAAGCCGCAGGCGACCAGCAACACCACGCCCTGGAGGATGACGAGGTCGCGGGTGTAGATCGCGCCAACCAGCAGCCGGCCGATGCCCGGCAGCGCAAAGATCGATTCCACGATCAGCGTGCCGCCGAGCAGGCGGCCGATATTGATACCGGTGATCGTCACGATCGTCAGTGACGATGGCTTCAGCGCATGCACGAACAGGATGCGCGAAGGCTTGAGGCCCTTCGCCTTGGCCAGCGCGATGTAGTCTTCCTGCAAGGTCGCGATCATGTCGGAGCGCAGCACCCGCATGATGCCCGGCCATTCCGCGAGCGCCAGCGTCAGCGCCGGCAGCACGAAGAAGCGCAGATTGGCCAGCGGCTCCTCGGTGAACGGCACATAGCCGGTCGCCGGCAGCCAGTGCAGTTCGACCGCGAAAAGATAGATCAGCAGGATCGCCATCAGGAAGGAGGGCATCGACAGCATTGCAAAGGCGCTGCCGGTCATGAAGCGGTCGAACGCGCCGCCGGCGCGTGCGGCGCAGGCGATCGCGAGGGGAACGCCGATCAGGAGCCCGATGAACTCAGCCATCAGCATCAGCTCGAGCGAGACCGGGATACGCTCGGAGACTGCCTGCAGCACCGTCTGCCCGGTGCGGAAAGAGCGGCCGAGATCGCCCTGGAGCACGTGGCCGAGCCAGCTCAGATAACGCCACCACAGCGGCTGGTCGAGCCCCATGTCGTGACGAAGCGCGGCAACCTTCTCCGGCGTCGCCTGATCGCCGAGAATGACATAGGCAAGATCGCCCGGCAGCAGCGAAGCGATCAGGAAGGTCAGCAGCGAGACGGCGAGCAGAACCGGCACAACGTACAGGAAGCGGCGCGCAACGAAGGCGACCATGCGCAGGCTATTCCTTCCAGACGCGGGACACGTCGATCATCCCGCTATACATCTTCGGCAGGCCTTTGATGTTCGCGCCAGACATTGCGTAATACGTATTCTGGAAGGTCCAGAACCATATCGCTTCCTGGTTGATCAGGCGCGTGGCCGCACAATAATCCTCAATGCGCTTGTCGACCGCTGCGGTCACGCGCGCGTGCTCCAGGAGCTTGTCCAGCTCCGGATTCGAGTAATTGGCCAGCGCCACCGGGCTGCCGGTGTGGAAGTTGGCGAACATCTGCGGATCGGGATCGGCAAGGTCGACGATGCGCCATGGAATGACCTGAAATTGCCGCATGAAGGCGCGCGGCGGAATGGTCGCCTGATCGACCTGATCGAGCTCCATGCTGGCGCCGACATTCTTCCAGAATTGCTGCAACACCTGGCCAACGATGCGGCCGCGCGGCGTCGCCGTCACCACCGTTTTGAACTCGACCGGCTTGCCATACTCCTTGATCAGCGCCTTGGCCTTCGCCGCATCGTACGGCAGCGCGCCGTCGTCCTTGCACTTGACCCATGAGCCGTCGCCGTACGGGTTGCTCGCGGGCTTGGCGAGCCCGTTGGTGATGGCTTGCGACATCTTCTTGCGGTCGATCGCCATCACCATCGCCTGTCGCACACGGACGTCGTCGAACGGCGGCGTCTTGGTATTGAAGGCGTAGACCTGAGCACCCGAGCCCGTGTAGCTGTGCACGGTCAGCTTCGAATCCTTTTGCGCCTTCTGAATGTTGTCGGGATCATACTCGTCGTCCCAGATGAGGTCGGCTTCGCCCGACTGCAGGCTGGCGAAGCGCGACTGCGCGTCGGGCAGCGGCTTCAGGATGATGCGATCGAGATAGATCTTGTCCTTGTCCCAATAATCAGGGTTCTTTTCCAGAACCATGCGGTCGCCGGCGGTCCAGGACTTCAGAATATAGGGTCCGGTGCCGACGGGATTGCGGTTGTAGTCGTCGCCCTTCGTCTTCCAGGCCGTCGGCGAATGCACTGCGGCGTTCTGGTTGGGATAGGACACCAGCGTCGGATAATTCACCGAGGGATCGTTGAGATTGACGACGACAGTCAGTTCGTCCGGCGCCTGAACGCTGTTGACGGCAGCGATGTAGAATGCGCACCGGCACTTGTTGGCGGGATCCTTCTGCCTGTCGAAATTGGCCTTGTAGGCCTCGGCGTTGAACGGCGTCCCATCGTGGAATTTGACACCGGGGCGGAGCTTGAACGTCCAGGACTTGAAGTCGTCCGAATGCGTCCAGGACAGCGCAAGCTTGGGCTGCGCCTCGCCCTTGTCGTCGAGATAGGTCAGCGTGTCGAAGATGGCGGCTGCCGGGGTGAGCGCGGCAGCATCGTAGACGCCGACCTTGAGCGGATCGAAACCGGGAACATCAAGCTCCAAGCCGACGGTGATGCTGCCGCCCGCCTTCTGCGCGTACGCCGGCTCAACCAGCGGAAGAAGCGCAAATGCCGCAACAAGGAAAATCGGCGCGCGCTTGCACGCCGCGGCAGCAATGTTCGTCATGGTTCCTCCCGGGATCCTCGTCCGATGTTTCGGATCGTTGAATGACTTGGAGGCGAGATTGGCGACAAATGCGCGCCACGGCAAGAGGAACACACGGGGTTCGATGACGCATGCGCGCGGCGTGACGGGCTCAGTTCGTCGCTTATGTTTTGCCTGACGGAATTGGCGCGGCGTCGCCAAGGCCGATCTCGTCCCGCAGTTCGCGCGTGTGTTCACCGAGCTCGGCCATGGTCTCGCCCGGCGTGGTGTCGGCGCCCGTCATTCGGAACGGCAGATTGAGCACCCTAAACGAGCCGCCTCCGTCCGCCACCGACGAGAGCGCCTGTCGGTGCACGAGCTGCGGATCAGCCAGGGCCTCACGGATGGTGCGATAGGCCGAAGCGGGCACGCCGGCAACGCTCAAGGCCACAAGACACGTGTCGGTCGACAGCTGCCGCGACCAGGCCTCGACGCCATCCATCATGTCGGCCCAGTTCTCGCGCCGTGGAGCATAGGAGGCAAAGCGCGGATCAGGGATCCATTCCGGCCGGCCGATCACGCCCATCAAGGCCTGGAACGTCTTCTCGCTGGCGACCGTGATCATGACATAGCCGTTGGCGGTCTCGGTCGGCCCGAACATCGGGCGCGGCGGCGGCTTCACGGCGAATTGCGAGCTCTGCAATTCGATGACCGTCAGCGTCAGCATCGACTCCAGCATGGAGACGTCGATGTGCTGGCCGAGCCCGGTCACGGTGCGCTGATAGAGCGCAGAGGCGATCGCGCCGAAGCCGTAGGTGCCGGTGACGACATCTGCATGGTAGATGCCGCAATAGTCCGGGCGGTTGCGCCCCGGCTGGTAGGCGAGATGCGCCATGTCGTAGCCGGAGGCGGCATGGATCACCGGCGCATAGGCCGGCAGCTCGGCCGAGGGACCGGTCTGGCCGTAGCCCGAGATCGAGCAGTAGATCATCTTGGGATTGACCGCGCGCAGATTGTCATAGTCGAGCCGGAGCCGGCGCATCACGCCGGGACGAAAGTTCTCGACCAGGATGTCTGATGTCGCGACCAGCCGGCGAACCGCCTCCTTGCCGTCCTCGGACTTGAGGTCGAGCACCACGCTCTTCTTGCCGACATTGAGCTGGCCGAACACGGTGCTACAGCCGTTGCGCAGCGGCGGCCGCGTCCGCATCGTCTCGCCATCGTCGGTCTCGATCTTGATGACCTCGGCGCCCATGTCCGCCAGCATCCGTGCGCAATGGGGGCCCGCAATGGTGGTCGAAAAATCCAGGACACGCAGGCCCGCGAAAGCCTTTGTCGTCATGTCTTTGTGCTTATTTGATAGCTGCATCCCCGGCCGCCCCTTAGGAACTATCGATGTTCTTTCTTGTTGATGCGCCGACCCTAGAGGGCGGCGACTGAGTAGGAAAGTCTTTACCGAACGAACGCGCCTTGCGGGGGCATTGGAATATCAGGGTAACTGGACCCGTTCTTGCATAGCAGCAAGCGGGCTCGGGCAGAGGGCACTGTTCTTGAGGGTCTTATTCGTTACGACAGAGATGGACGACTTCGTCCGCGTCGGCGGACTGGGTGCCGTTTCTGCTGCCCTCCCCAGAGCGCTCCGACCCTTCGCCGATATCCGGATCATGCTGCCCGGCTATCGCGACATCATCGAACAACTCACGCATATTCAGATTGTTGGCCGCTGCCCGGCATTCGCAGAGATGCCGGCCTGCTCGCTCGGCCGGGCCGCCACCAAGGACGGCTTGCCGGTCTATGTGCTGTTGTGCTCGCAACTCTACGACCGGCCCGGCAATCCCTATGGCGACGAGTCCGGGCGCGACTGGCCGGACAACGACATCCGCTTCGCGCGCTTTGCCTCGGCCGCCGCTGAGCTTGCCATGGGCACGCTGGACAAGAATTGGGCAGCAGACCTGATCCATGCCAATGACTGGCAGGCCTCGTTCGTGCCGGCCTACCTCGCGTGGCGCGGCGCCAGGCTGCCGTCGATCCTGACCATTCACAACCTCGCCTATCAGGGCCTCTTCCCGAAGGAATCGTTGCGCCGGATCGGCGTCCCCGAAAGCTCCTTCCACATCGACGGCGTCGAGTTCTACGACCAGCTCTCCTTCCTCAAAGCCGGGCTCGTCTACGCCTCGCACCTCACGACGGTCAGCGGCACCTATGCCCGCGAGATCACGACGGAGGAATTCGGCTGCGGCATGGAGGGCCTGCTTCGCGTCCGCTCCGACGCGTCCGAGCTGACCGGCATCCTCAATGGCATCGACGAGAGCTGGGACCCGCGCTCCTGCGCTCATCTCGCGCAACAATTCGGCGCCGGCGACTGGATCGGCAAGCAGGCCAATGCGGATTATGTCCGCAAGCAATTCGGGCTCGCGGTCTCGCGGGGACCGATGTTCGCGATCGTCGCGCGCCTCGTCCACCAGAAGGGCATCGACCTCGTGCTGGCGGCGGCCGATGAAATCGTCGATGCCGGCGGGCAGATCGTGGTCACCGGCTCCGGCGAGCCGGCGCTCGAGCAAGCCTTGGTCGACGCCCATCGCCGCCGCCCCGACGCCATCGGCGTCACCATCGGCTTCAACGACGCCCAGGCGCGCCGCATTTTTGCGGGGAGCGATTTTACATTGATGCCGTCGCGCTTCGAGCCGTGCGGGTTGAGCCAGATGTACGCCCAGCGCTTCGGCTCGCTGCCGATCGGCCACCAGACCGGGGGCCTTGCCGAAACCATCACCGACGGCGAGACCGGATTCCTGTTCTCAAGACCCTCGCACGAATCTTTCTTGGGCGGCGTCCGCCGCGCCTTCAAGGCGTTCATGGCCCAGGACCAACTCGACACCATGCGCCGCAGCGCCATGGGGCGGTCGTTTTCGTGGAGCATTTCGGCCGGGAGCTACAGCGCGCTGTATAGGAAGCTGGCGGCGGTGTGAGGCGGGCCGAGGCGCTTCGACACTCTCCGTCATTGCGAGGAGCGAAGCGACGAAGCAATCCAGACTGTCTCCGTGGCGGGATTCTGGATTGCTTCGCTGCGCTCGCAATGACGGCGTTTGTGGCGACCACCGAGGCCCTCACCCCTTCCCGCCCGCATCCATCTGCGGCCGGCCGATCCAGGCGCGGTTGAGGCAGCGGGTCATCCAGTCGGGCTGCGGCTCGCCGCGCAGCCGCGCCTGCGCTTCCTGATAGGGGCCGACGTAGCGCAGCCGGTCCGGCAATTTCGGATAGACGCGCCGGATCCATTTCAGCGCGCTGTCAACTGCTCTCTTATCGCGCTCGTCGAGGCCAAACCCAAAGCCCGCGCGCAGGCGTTCCGGCAGCAGGCTTGCCGTGAGTGCGCGATACCATCGCGGCGGCCGCAACCACGGACGCGCGCCACCAAAGATCTGCTTCGCAATCTCGCGGGCGGCCGGGCTGACGGTCAGCATGTCCGACTGCGCCATCGCCGCGTTATAGGCCGCAAAGCCGGACCAATCAGCCGGCAGATCATTCGCCGTCAATCCGAACAGCGCACCAAACGTTCGGCTCTCGATCCAGTAGCGCTCGCGCTCTTCCGCCGAGAACGGCGGCAGCACCAGATCGTGCGCCATCAGCGCGGTCTCGACCAGCGTCGCGTGAACCCAGCGCAGCGACGGGACGTCGTTGGCGCAATAGCGCGAGCCGGCCTCAAAGGGACCGACCGTCTCGGGCATTTCCCCGACGATCATGCTGTGGCGCCGGTGCAGCTGCCGCGACGACAGCATGGCCCGGTCGAGCGAGCCGAACACCATGGCAAAGACGATGTCGAAGGTACGATGGAAGCGGCCGATCGGATCGGCAAACGTTTTGGAATGCTCGGCGATGGCGGCCGCGACCCAGGGATGCGCGAGTTGCAGCAACAGCGCACGCCCGGCACCGAGAAAGATGACGGCTTCGCGGTCGATCCGCCAAGTCACGCTGTCAGGGCCGAACACGCCGGGCACCGGTCCCGCCGCGCCAATGCGGACCTGATCGAGGGCCAATTCCAGATCGTTTGCGGACACCACCTGCAGCGCCTTTCGACTGCGGACCGCTTACGATCCGCGAAGCCTGTGGCAATTCGATGAAGCGATGGCGCTATTCCGCGGCCAGCGGCATCTCGTCGATATGCTCATGCAGCACCACGCCCGACAGCGGATCGAACTCACCGATCCACGGCGCGCGCCTCAGCACCGAGCTTGTGTGTGCGTAGCCGGCGTCCCAGCGCTGCATGATGCCGGACGGGCTGAAGTCGATGTCCTTGGTATGGGTCTCGCGATCGAGCTGCGGTGCCAGCAACCGCACCACGTGCATGCGCGTCGAGCAGCCATAGCCGATCAGATCCCTTACCACGGGATCATCGCGCTCGCTCTCGGGCAACCGTGCCGCAAGTTGGTTGATGACGTGGCGCAGCCGATGGGCCTGCTGGTGACGCTCGATCTGGCTTGCGATCCGGCTGGAATATTGCACGTCCTTGTGCCGGGTCAGGACCTCCCCCATCGTCGTCGGCTCGGCGCCGGCGGGATTCCACAGATGCACGGAGAATATCAGCGAATTCCGGCGCGGGTTATCGTCGAACACGGCCTCCGTCGGCGAGTTCGAGAGAATGCCGCCGTCCCAATAGAGCTCGCCGTCGATACGCACCGCCGGGAAGGCCGGCGGCAGCGCGCCCGAGGCCATGATGTGTTTCACCGTCAGCTCGCCGTCGCGACTGTCGAAATAGCGCATCTGGCTACTGCCGACATGCGCCGCACCGACCGTGAGCCGCGGAGAGCCGCGATTGGCGAAGCCGAAATCGACAAGCTCGCAGAGCGTGGTCTCCAGCGGCGCGGTCGAATAGTACCCGGCACGATCGGCGCCGAGCGGATAGGATTCGCCGGCATGCGCCACCGGATTGGGCCGGAAGAAGCCTGGAATGCCGCCCGTAACGGTCGACCAATAAGCAAGCTTGTCGTCGAACCCGGGAATGCCGGTCCGCAGAGGCCAGACCGGAGTCTGCTCCATCCGCTTCCAGAACTCCTTCAGGCGCGCGAGCCGGTTCTCTGGCGCATTGCCGGCGATCAGGCTCGCATTGATGGCGCCAATCGAGGTGCCGATGACCCAGTCCGGCTCGATGCCCGCCTCGTGCAGGGCCTGGTAGACGCCCGCCTGATAGGACCCGAGCGCACCGCCGCCTTGCAGCACCAACACGATTTGTCCCGGCAGGTCCCTGGACCTGCCCGCCTCGGCGTTGCCCTGCATGCTCGTCACGCTCCTGCTCCAGAGAGCTTCTTCGCAAAATCCTCCGGCATTGTTACGCCCAGCGACCGCCGGCCGTCCAGCGACCATCGTCCGGATGGGGGTGCAGATGTCAGCGGAACCGACGGAGCGTTAACCCATCAGAACGCGCTTCTATACTGCGCGATCTCGCTGCGGGGACCGTAAATCCACATCGGCTCGCCGCACTCGCTTGGGCCGTGATCCGTCATGCATGCCGCGCTCCATGGCGGAGCTGCGATCTGGCGACCCTCGATCGGATTTGAATGCGAACGGCCGGTGACGGTGTTGATTCGAGGCCGCGCTGTCGTTGGCGTGGCCAGTGACTGAAGGAGCAACAAGGCGGCTAGAAGAGATGGAATCAATCTCGCTATCATCGGGCGTCTCCGTTGGCATGAACGCTTCCGATGACAGGACTTGCCTTGGAGACCTGATATTTCCCGGACACCAAATCGTGAGAACGGCAGTATCCTGGCCCTGCGCGGTCCGCAGCATCGAATCCGGTGCCACCCACCGCCTCGCCGCCAAAGCCGCCTTACCCGCCATGGCCGACTGACTCGTTCAGCCGGCCATTTCTTTTGTCGCGGTCATCCCCGTGCGCCGGGTTTCCGGCATCACGAAGAGGATCAGCAGCAAGCCCATCGCGGCGATGCTCGCCAGCCCGAAGAAGGCGGTGGCATTGCCGAACTTGTCGCTGACATAGCCGCCAAGCGCGGTGCTCAGCGACGCACCGATGCCGGTCGCGGTGCCGACGATACCCTGCGCGAGATTGAAGTGCCCGCTGCCGAAGGCGACATCGGCCACGATCAGCGGGATCATCACCGCGAACACCGCGGCTGTGAAGCCGTCGAACACCTGCACCGCTACCAGCAGGTAGGGATCGCGCACGGTGGCAAACAACAGGCCGCGGATCATCAGCGCGCCGAACCCGATCAGCAGCAACGGACGCCGGCCCCAGAGCTGCGCCTTGCGTCCGACTGTCGGCGACAACAGCGCCACGATCGCCTGCGGCACGACAATGCAGAAGGCAACGAGCACCGTCGCCCACTGGCTCGAACGCGCCGTCACGGCGCTCGCCATCAGCGGCATCATCGAGGCGTTCGCCAGTTGCAACAGCAGCACGCTCAGCGCAAAGACGATGAGCGGCTTCTGCCGGATCAGATGCCAGATATTGGTGTCGCCCCGATCTTCCGCCTCGCGCGGCATCGCGCCGTGACAGCGCGCAATATCGACCTCCTCCTCGCGGATGCGCGAGAGCGCGATCAGGGTCGGGATCGCGAGCAGGAAGGTGACCAGGAACACCGAGCGGCTCGAGAGCAGATAGCCGGCCGTGCCCATCACGGCAGCCGCAACGCCATTGCCGAGTGAAGCAAAGCGGGCGTTGCGGCCGAGCCGTTCGCCGATCTTGAGCGGACCGACCAGGCCAAGGCTGATCGCCGCGATGGCCGGCCCCAGCACGCAGCTCGCCGCCGCATGCAGCGTCGCCGCGGCAATCACGACGGGGAAGATCGGCATGGCCGCATAGGCAAGCGCGCAGCAGCCGATGGTCACGATCGCAAGTCCCGCGACCAGCCGCTCGGATTTCGCAGCGTCGATGATCGCGCCGCCCGGCATCTGCCCGACCAGCGCGACGATGCCGCCGATCGACAGCACGAGGCCGATCTCGACTTGCGTCCATTTCTGCGTTGTCAGATAGACCGCGATGAACGGGCCGAAGCCGGTCTGCACGTCGGCGAGAAAGAAGATGAACCAGTCGAGGCCGCGCAGGCTCCGGCGCGACGGCGCCGGAATGCCCGCAAGCAGGGGCGCGCCGACGTTGTCCGGTTCAACGCGTCCCTCGCGATCCGCATGGTTCGGCTTCCTCGACAAGAGCACAGGCGGTCAGCCCTCCCCCCTCCTCACTGGATGGCTTGCAGTGGTTGAAGACTGCCGGACGCGCCGAGCACGACCATCGGCGTGTCTTCCTTGTATTCCGGCGCGGCCGCGACCTGCGCCTTGGTCAATTCCAGTGTGATGCTGTCCTTCTTGTTCGTGATCTTGCCGAAACGCAGCGCGTTCCAGTCAACGACGATCTTGCGGCTGCCGACGCCGAGGAAGCCGCCGAAATCGATCACGGCGGCGCGAACATGGCCGGTGAGATCGACGATAACGTCGACGATATGACCCATGTCCTCGTCTGCCGCACTGCGTACGTCGCGTCCGAGCACGCCATGAGCGTCGCTGGCGCCGATGATGGTCACCGACGGCGGCGGCGCGGCGTCCTTCGGCGTCACCGGCACCACAGAGGCCGGCGGCTGCACCGTCGGGGGCGCATTCGCCTCGGTTGCAGCCGCGTGCGGTTCCTCCGCGGCATCCGATACGGCAACCGTCAATCCCGCGACGATCGCGACGCTAAAGGCAAACCATCCGGCGGTACGCATGAACCCTCCTTGCGCGCCGCTAGCGCGCCAGCACGATCGAGACCTGAATCTGGCCGCGCGTCCGCAGCACCTCCAGCGCCACGTCGTGGCCATGGCGGCTGATGCGCAGATCGACGCTGGACTCGCCCAGGCGCAGATCGTGCAGCACAACCTCGTTCAGGAACGCTGGCAGATGTGGATTGCGCAGGCGGATCTCGCTGCGCGCGACGTCGAACTCGATCCCCAGCGCCGCCTCCAGCAGCGTGAACGGCGTCGCGCTGGCCCAGGCCTGCGGCGCGCAGGCGACAGGATAAAGCGTCGGGCCGCGGCGTTTCTCGCGACGGAAGCCGCAGAACAATTCCGGCAGCCGGCGCAGATCCATGTAGGTCGCGGCATCGAACAGGCCCTTGAACACCTGCGCGACCGAGTGCTTGAGCCCGTAATGCGCGAGCCCCAGCGCGATCAGCGCGTTGTCGTGCGGCCAGATCGATCCGTCGTGATACGACATCGGATTGTAGCGCACTTCGCCGCGCGCGACGGTGCGGATGCCCCATCCGGAGAAGAAATGCGGCCCCATCAGGTCGGCCGCAACCAAGCGCGCGCGATCCTCGCGGATCATGCCGCTGAACAGGACCTGCCCGGCATTCGAGGTGCGCACCTCGCATCGCCGCTTCTTGCCGTCGAGCGCGACCGCGTAGGTTCCGAGTTCCTCGCACCAGAACGCCTCTTCGAAGCGCTCAGCGAGCGTCTTGGCCTCCGCTTCGAGCCTCTTGGCGACATCGGGTTTGCCCAGCTTCAGCGCGCATCGCGCGGCGAGCAGCTTTGCGACGTAGACATAACCCTGGACCTCGGCGAGCGCGATATTGCCTTCCGCGAGCTTGCCGTCGGCATGGAAGATGGCGTCGTAGGAGTCCTTCCAGCCCTGGTTGGCCAGCCCCTTTTCGGTGGCGCGCTGGTATTCGACGAAGCCGTCCTTGTCGGGATCGCCGGGACCGTCGATCCAGGCGAGCCCCGCCTCGATCGCCGGCCACAGCTCGACCAACGTCTTCTCGTCGCCGGTGCGCTCGAAATAGCGGCCGGCGAGCATGACGAACAAGGCGGTCGAGTCCACGCTGCCGTAATATTGCGAGAACGGCACTTCGCGCAGCGCCGCCATTTCGCCGCCGCGCATCTCGTGCAGGATCTTTCCCGGCGCGGCGTCAGCGAGCGGGTCAACCGCCTTGGCCTGGAAGTGCGCGAGCCGCCGCAATACGCCTTTCGCCACCCGCGGATCCACCCACAGCATCTGCAGCGCGGTGATCAGGCCGTCGCGGCCGAATGTCGTCGAGTACCAGGGAATGCCGGCATAGGGATAACGGCCCTGCGGCGTCTCGGTCATCAGCATGTTGAGGTCGGCCATGGCCTGGCACAGCACCTCGTTGAAGATATTGTTCGAGGTCTCGATGCTGGCCGCGCCGATCGTGGACTGCCGCATCTCGCGGCGATGCGCGAGCAGGCCCCGGAAGAACCGTGCCGGTTTCTCCGCGATGGGCCGGTTGCAGGACACGGCCACGAACAGCGATTTCGCCTCATGCGGATCCAGCTCGAGCTCCCAGGTCGCGGCATTGACAGAGAGCCGCGTCGGACGCGGATCGAAATGCAGCCCGGTGGTCCGCTCGACATCGTCGAGGCCGCGATATCCGAACAGCACGTCGGTCGGCCCGAGCAGCTTGCCGGTGCCTGTCCCACGGCGCGGCCGCCGCTCGCCGCGGACTTCGAACAGATCGGCAAAATCGTTGTCGAAAAGCAAAGTCAGCTCGAAGCTGGCGCGCTGCTCGCCATGGTTCTGCAACCCGATACGCTGATAGGCCGTGCCGCGCCACAGGAAGATCGTGCGCACGATGTGCAACAGGTCCTTTTGCAGGACAATGCGACCCTGACGATAGATGTCGGGATTTGTCAGGTCGACCGTCAATCCCGAATTGTCGTCACGCAGGTTCGAGCCGAGCAGCAACGGCTGGAGATCGTCGAGCACGAGCTCCAATCGCGCCAGATAGCGCGTGTCAGAATTGAAGAGGCCATCCGGCCCACCGGCCGAGGCGCCGATGTCGCCATGGCTGTCCAGCACGATAAACGTGTCGTCGTGCTTCAGTGACCGCCGCGGTCGCGCGGCGGGGCCCGTCATCGGAATGTAGAATGCCTGCTCCGCGACGGCCTCCACCGTCGGCGATGCCGGAATGATCTTGGTTGCGGCTTCGGCTGCCATGAGCTGCTCCCCTGCGGCTTGTTTCGTAACGCGACCAACGCAAACGCGACTGTTGGGTTTACGCGGCGAACTTCGAGAGCCGGCTCATTTCCTGCGTCACCAGCTCACGGTACGGACCGTGGCTCTGCATCAGGCGGTCCGGTGCGCCGTCCTCGATGATCTTGCCGTGCTTCAGCACGATCACGCGGTCGAAATTGCGCAGCGTTGCGAGGCGATGCGCAATCGCGATCACGGTGCGGCCGCGCATCAGCCGCGTCAACGCCTCGCGGATCGCTTCCTCGGATTCGCTGTCGAGCGCCGCGGTGGCCTCGTCGAGCAGCAGGATCGGTGCGTCCTTGACGAAGGCGCGCGCGATCGCGATGCGCTGACGCTGGCCGCCGGACATCTTCACACCGCGGTCGCCGACCATGGTGTCGAGCCCCTCCGGAAGACTGTCGATGAAGTCGCAGCGCGCCGCGATCGCCGCGCGCAGCACCTCGTCGTCGGTCGCGTTGGGCCGGCCGTAGCGGATGTTCTCGCGGATCGACCGATGGAACAAGGAAATATCCTGCGGCACGACCGAGATCGCCTCGCGCAGGCTCTGCTGCGTCACCATGGAAATATCCTGGCCGTCGACCGTCACACTGCCTTCGTCGGCATCGTAGAACCGCTGCAGCAGCGTGAACAGGGTCGACTTGCCGCCGCCGGACTGGCCCACCAGGCCGACACGCTGGCCGGGCTGGAGCCGCAGGCTGAACCGCTCAAAGATCTTCTCACCCCCGGGATAGCCGAAGGTGACGTTGTTATATGCGATCGCGGCGCCACTCTTGACCAGCGGCTCGGCCTCGGGGTGATCGCGCAAGTCATGCGGCACCAACAGCGTGGCGATCGCCTCGGTCAGGCGCGCAACATGCTGGGTAACGTCCACAAGCGCCACCGCAAGATCGCGGGTCGCATTGAGAATGGAGAGGCCGAGCGTACAGACCAGCACGACGTCGCCGGTGGTCGCCTCGCCCTGCTGCCACAGCGTGATCGCCCAGGCCATCAGCGCCACCGTCAGGACGACGGTCACGCCAGCGTGAATGAGCCGCAGCTTCTCCAGATACCGCAGGCTGCGACCCCGTGCAGTGACCTCACGGTTGACGGTGGCATCGAACCTTTCATGCTCGTGGCCGATACCGCAGAAAGCGCGCACCAGCGGCATGTTGCTGATGACGTCGATCATCTCGCCATCGACGGCGGCCGCCTTGTCGGCGAAGTCGTCATGCAGCGGCTTGCCGGCGGCAGCCAGACGGAACATCGCGATCACCATACCGCCCGCGATCACGATCAGGCCGAGCGCCATATAAGGACTGACTGTTCCAATCAGCGCGATGGCCGCAATTGTGGCAGCGCAGGGCGGCAACACATTCCAGACGAACATGTTTTCGACAGTGAACACCGCATTGGATGTGGCCGTAATGCGGCTCGTCAGCATGCCCGGCATCCGGTCCGAGAAGTAACTCGGTGCATGTCCCGTCAGATGACGAAATATGTCACGGCGTAAATCGCCCGTGACCCGCACAAACGTGAAGCTCGCTGTCCAGCTCGCGATCCGCCACAGGAAATTGTCGGCGGCGATCAGCGACATGAGCAGAATGAATGCCAGCCATACGCTACCGCCGTGCGAGGTTCCCGCCGACAAACTGTCGACCAGGGATTTGACGCCATACTGCGTGCCTACGGAGCAGGCAACGGCAGCAACGACCGCGGTCAGGATCACGAGATGCGATGCCAAACGCATCCGAAGATAGCGCAAGACAAAGGCAAATGGTCTGCGCGCGTATCCAGAAAGGTGATCCATATGACACTCGACCCCGTCGTGATGATTTCAATTGTTCTTGCTGGTCGATTGAACAGCGACCAGTTCGCCTCGGTTCCGGGCAAAGCCATCACGACATGCGGATGCGGACGATCTGCGAAGAGGTGATGGCAGCATCGAGACAAACGCCAGATGTGTCCAATAAGTAACGTCTGTTAAACGGAACTTCGCAACTGCGGGAACGTTCCCTTGGCTGGCATTGCCGGTGCTGACACGCTGGGGGTTTCAATATTCATGATCGCAGAGGAGATGGTGAGATGCGCATCGCGCAGGTAGCTCCGTTGACGGAAGCTGTTCCACCCAAGCTGTATGGCGGCACCGAGCGGGTGGTGCATTGGTTGACGGAAGAGTTGGTTGCCCTCGGTCACGATGTCACCCTGTTTGCCAGCGGAGATTCGCAGACGTCGGCGAAGCTGGACGCATTATGGCCGCGGGCGCTACGCCTCGACGGTTCCGTGCGCGATCCCAATGCGCTGCACATGGTGCTCCTGGAGCGCGTGCGGCAGAAATGTGACGACGAGGAGTTCGACTTCCTCCACTTCCATCTCGATTATTATCCGTGGTCGCTGTTCCACCGGCAGCCGACACCGTTTGTGACCACCCTGCATGGCCGGCTCGATCTTCCCGAACATCAGCCGGTGTTCAACACCTTCTCCAAGGTCCCGGTGATCTCGATCTCGAACGCGCAGCGGCGGCCGGTGCCACAGGCAAACTGGGTGAAGACGATTCACCACGGCCTGCCGGAGAATCTGTTGACGCCGAAGCCCAAGAAGCAGGAATACCTCGCCGTGCTCGGTCGCATTGCGCCGGAGAAAGGCGTCGACCGCGCCATCAAGATCGCGATGCATTGTGGCATTCCACTGAAGATCGCGGCCAAGGTCGACCGCGCCGATCAGGACTATTACGACGAGCTGATCAAGCCCATGATCGTGAACAATCCGCTGGTCGACTTCATCGGCGAGATCGGCGATCACGAGAAGTCGGACTTCTTGAGCGGTGCGCTCGGCTTGCTGTTGCCGATCGACTGGCCGGAGCCGTTCGGCCTCGTCATGATCGAAGCCATGGCCTGCGGAACGCCGGTCGTCGCCTTCAACCGCGGCTCGGTGCCCGAGATCATCGACGAGGGCCTCACCGGCTTCGTGGTCGAGGACGTCCTCAGCGCCGCCGGCGTCGTCAGCCGCCTCGCGCAGCTCGACCGCAGCGCCATCCGCAAGCAGTTCGAGACGCGCTTTACGGCGCGGCGAATGGCGCTGGATTATCTGGCGGCGTATCGCAACCTGCAGGAAGCGCAGGCACCGCGGATCAAGCTGGTGAGCAGCGCGGAGTAGCAGACCAACAAACGGTGTCTGCGCCCTACTCTATCCACGCGTCATTGCGAGCGGAGCGAAGCAATCCAGACTGCCTCCGCGGCGAGTTTCTGGATTGCTTCGTCGCAAGGGCTCCTCGCAATGACGATGGGGAGAGCTACGCTCGCAATGACGGAAGCCCAGCGATGCCCTACGCGACCACCGTCCGCTTCGGCTCGACGATCTCGAACATCCGCGGGAATTCGTCCATCAGCCCCATCAGCTCGGCGAGCCGCATCGGGTTGCCTGACAGCTTGACCTTGCCGGCGGCGACCGCTTCCGGAAAGCTTGTGAGCTTCGCGATCACCTCGTCCAGCGTCGCCCGCGCCAGCGTAAAGCTGGCGTCGGCTTTCTCGGCCTGCACGCCTTCCGTATAAGTCAGCGCGCAGTTCTCCAGATTGAGCACAAACGTCTCGCCGGTATCCGAAAAACTCCAGTTCAGCACGATGTGCTTTCCTTCCGCCTTCGGGCCGTTGAGGCGGATGCCGAGCACGTCCCATAGCTGCTCGGTGCGCAGCGCCGCCAGCGTCTCGCGCGGCATCGGCGCACGCGGCGGCGTCTTCGGCATGCCCCGGCGCAGTTCCTGGGCACCGAACAAATAGGCGTTGCGCCAGGTCGAGCTCTCGGCGGCGTAGCCGAGTTGCTCCAGCGTGTCGGCCAGCAACGCGCGCGCCGCTGCATGATCAGGCTCGGCAAAGACGAGATGGCCGAGCGCCTGCGCCACGAAACGGAATTCGCCCTTGTCAAAATCCGCGCGCGCCCGCGTCAGGATCGCGTCGGCGCCGCCCATGTATTCGACATACTTCTTCCCCGATTCCACCGGCGGCAGCGGATCGAGATTGACCGGATTGGCGTCGTACCAGCCAAGATATTTCTGGTAGATCGCTTTCACATTGTGCCTGATGTGACCGTAATAGCCGCGGCCGTGCCAGGCACCCTCAAGACTCTTCGGCAGCTGGATCGTCTCAGCGATCTCCGCGGCATTCAGGCCGTGGTTCATCAAACGGATAGTCTGGTCATGCGCGAATTTGTAGAGGTCGCGCTGCTCGCGGATCATGGTGTCGATGCGCTCGCGGCCCCACACCGGCCAGTGGTGCTGGCCGCACATCGCCTCGGCCTTGCCGCCCCACAGATGCAGCGCCTCGTTGAGGTACTTCGACCATGCCAGCGCATCGCGCACGTCCGCGCCACGGAACGGCAGCAGATTGTGGAAGTTATGCGTGCAGTTCTCGGCAAGGTTCAGCAGCTTGTAGCGCGGAAGAAAGAAATGCATCTCCGCCGGCGCTTCGCTGTTCGGCGCCATCTGGAATTCGAATTCGACGCCGTCGATAACGCGCGTGTCGCCGGTCGCCATGATCAGATCGGTCGGCCGCAGCAGCGCAACCGCGCCCGCCGCCATGGTCTTGCCGAGGCCGCAATCGACCTGCCCCCGCACGCCCTTGGCCAGGAACGGCCCGAACTGATACTGCGCCCGACGCAACATCGCCGGCCCCGCGATGATGTTCTCGGAGACGGCGTGTTCCATGAACAGGTTCGGCGCGATGATCGGCACGCGCCCTGTCGCCAGCGCATCCTGCTCGAGCACGCCGCGCGCGCCGCCCCAGTGATCGGTGTGGGTGTGCGTGAAGATCACGGCCGCGACCGGGCGCCGGCCGCGATGCTTGTAGTACAGATCGAGCGCGGCGCGCGCGCCCTCGATCGAGGTCAGGGTATCGACCACGATGACGCCACTGTCGCCCTCGATCAGCGTCATGTTGGCGATGTCGAGCCCGCGCACCTGGAAGATTCCGGGCACGACCTCGAACAGGCCGTGCTGCATATTGAGCCGCGACTGCCGCCACAGGCTGGGATTGACCGTCGGCGGCGCCTGTTCGCTGGACAGAAAGCCATAGGGCTCCAAGCTCCAGACCGTCCGCCCCTGCGGGTTCGCGATCTTCGCGTGCTCGATCGTGCCGAGGAAGCCTCGCGCAGCGTCGTCGAAATCCCGCGTGTCGGAAAACGGCAGTGCGTTCAGCATCGCCTCTTGCTGCGCAATGACGGACGGCGTTGCGTCCTTCGGCTCGTTGCTGGATGTGTCGGTCATTTGCGTCCTCCCGGCCTGATCCGCGGCATCTAACCGCATCTCGTGGTCGATTGCCATCGCGCGGAGGAGTACGTAGCCCGGATGGAGCGCAGCGCAATCCGGGGCCTTCTGTCGAACTGCCAAAGAGCCCGGATTTCGCTTTCGCTCCATCCGGGCTACGACGTGCCGCTTAATGCATCCCCAGCACCCGCGGCAGCCACAGCGTCAAATCGGGCCAGTAGGTCACGATGACGAGGAAGCCGAGCATGGTGAGGAGCCACGGCATCACCGCGCCCGCGAGATCCGTGATCCGCATTCGGGCTATCATCGATGCGACATAGAGGTTCAAGCCGACAGGCGGATGGCAGAGGCCGACCTCCATGTTGACGTCCATGACGATGCCGAAATGGACGAGGTCGATGCCGAGCTTCTTCGCGGCCGGCGCCAGGATCGGCGCCATGATCAGGATGATCGAGTTCGGCTCCATGAAATTGCCGGCGAGCAGCAACAGCACGTTGACGACCAGCAGGAAGCCCACCCAGCCAAGGTTTTGCGCCGCGATCCAGTCGGCCAGGACCGTCGGCAGGTTCTCGTTGGCCAGCACGAATGAGAACAGCACCGCGTTGGTGACGATGTAGAGCAGCATCGCGCTGGTGTTGGCGGCGCGCAGCAGCACCCTCGGCACGTCCTTCATGCCGATGGCCCTGTAGACGAAGACCGAGATGAAGAACGAGTACACCGCCGCCATCGCCGCCGCTTCGGTGGCGGTGAACAGGCCGCTATAGATGCCGCCGATGATGATGACGACCAGCATCAGGCCCCAGATGCTCTCGCGGAAGGCGTGAAAAGTCTCGCCCCAACTCGCCTTCGGCAGCCGCGGATAGTCGCGACTGCGCGCGAGCCACCAGGTGACGATGCAGAGCATCGTCGTCAGCAGGATGCCCGGCAACAGGCCGGCGACGAACAGCGCGCCGATCGAGGTGTTGGTCGAGACCGCGTAGACGATCTTCGGAATCGACGGCAGCATCAGGATGCCGAGCGAGCCGGCAACGGTGATGATGCCGGCGCCGAAGCGCATGGGATAGCCGTGGCGGACCATCTCCGGCAGCACGATGGCGCCGATCGCGGCAACAGTCGCCACGCTCGAGCCGCACACCAGCGCGAACATCGCGCAGGCGACGATGCCGGCAAGGCCGAGACCGCCGTGCCAGTGCCCGATCAGTGAGGTCGCGAAATTGATCATGCGGCGCGCGACGCCGCCATGGGTGAGGAAATTGCCAGCGAGGATGAAGAACGGGATCGCCATGATCTCGAAGCCTTCGATACCCGTGAAGAGCTTCATCGAGACCGCTTCGATCGGCACCGTGGTCAGCGTGAACAGGAACGTCATCACGGTGAGGCCGAGCGCAATCGAGACCGGGATGCCGGTCAGCATCAGCGCGATCAGCAGCGCGAACACGGTGACGGCGCGCAGCCAATGCGGCAACAAGACGACGCCAAACTTCTCGGCAAGGCACATCGCGAAGATCAGGATCGGCGCCATGATCAGGATCACGCCGAGCGGCGAAACCTTTCGCGAGGCAGCCCTGGTTGCGGCGCCGGCGGGCTGCGGATGCAGCGCCGGCGAGGCGTCGGCTTCGACGCCCTCGACATGGCTTTCGTCATGATGCGGCAGCTCGCCGGTCCAGAAGTAGGACCACGAGACCTGGAGGAAGCGGAAGCACATCAGGCCGGAGCCGAGCGGGATCGCCAGATAGACGAACCACATCGGCGCTTCCAGATCGTTGGACTGCTGGCCGGTCTTGAACATCTCGGCGACAAAGGAGGCGCCAAAGGCGGCGATCATGCCTGTGAACAGCGCGCCGCAGAGCAGCGAAAACAAGATGACATGCTTGCGCGAATGCTCGGGCAAGCGATTGACGAGGAGATCAACGCCGACATGGATGCCGGTGCGCACGCCATAGGCCGCGCCGAACTTCGCCATCCAGATGAACATGTAGATGCAGAGTTCCTGCGCCCAGGACAGATCCAGCTCGGACAGGAAGGTGAACACCGCCATCGACAGCGACGCCAGCCAGGTCATCCCGTGCGCCGCGGCCCATCGCGAGAACACGATCGATTCGCCCGCACCGTAACGGTGCACGACAGCGATGAAGATCAGCCCCGTTGCAGCCGCAATGAGCGCCGCGATCAACCATTCTTCGAGATGATTGAGCCCCTGGTTGAGCACGCGAAGCAAATCAAAGTCCCCCTATCGATACGAAACGGTCGGGAGTGAACACACTCCCGACCGTTGGTATTATTCTCCCGGAAAACGCGTCAGTTCATCTTGACGTCGAGTTCCTTGGCGATGAGATCGAGCACTTCCTGCCCGACCCGGCCCTTGGCCCACGCATAAGTCGGCCGCATTGCTTCCTGCCATGCCTTGCGGTCGGCGTCAGTCAGATAATGCAGCTGGGTCTTGCCCGTCTTCTTGATCTCGGCCAGCGCGTCCTCGTTCTCCTGGTGCGCGATCTGGTTGGTGTATTCGGTCGCGTCCGCCATCGCCTTCTCGAGCTGGGTGCGGATATCAGGCGGCAGGCCGGACCAGAACTTCGAGTTGACGATGACGGCGTATTGCAGATGCGCGTGATAGGACACGGTGATGTCCTTCTGCACCTCGTAGAATTTCTGCGTCAGGTAGTTGGACGCCGTGTTCTCGCAACCGTCGACCACGCCGGTCTGCAGCGCCTGGTAGACTTCCGAGAACGCCATGATCTGCGGGATAGCACCAAGGATACGGAAATACTGGTCGGCGATCTTCGATCCGGAGATACGGAATTTCAGACCTTTGAAGTCCTCCGGCTTGATCAGCGGACGGTTCGACGACACCATGTGGAAGCCGTTGTCCCAATAGGCGAGCCCGGTGATGCCTTTCGTCTCGAGTTTCTTGAACAGCCATTTGCCGACCGTGCCCTTCATCGCGGCGGAATAGGTCGCTTCGTCCTTGAACAGCCAGGGCAGGTCGAGCGCCTCGAATTCCTTGATGCCGAGCGGCGCGAATTTCGCCGTCGATGGCGCGAGCATTTGCACCGAGCCGAGCTGGAGCGCCTCGATCTCCTCCTTGTCCTTGTAGAGCGAGGAGTTCGGATAGACTTCGATCTTGACCTTGCCGTCGGTGTACTTCTCGGCAAGCTCCTTGAACTTCAGCGCGCCCTTGCCCTTCGGGGTATCGTTGGCGACGACGTGGCTGAACTTGATGATGATCGGGCTCTGAGCCTGGGCCAAGTCTGAAGACAAGACAGGAGCCAAAGCGAACGCGGCCGCAGCGACCACAAACAGCAGTTTGTGCATGAAAGACCTCCCCAACAACCTCGGAAACCGGGTTCATTTTTTGTTTTACGGTTTCAGTAGTGGCAGCAATCCGTACCCTGAACAACTAGACCTAAGCCCAATTTGCCGCAGCGAACCTATGCCGCAGCGACGCTATCTTGACGGCGGTCGCATGCGCAACCCGGCGGCCGCTCCCGTCTCGGGGAGCGAGCGCTTATGTCGCATCGCCGAAACGCAATTAACCTTTGCGCTGGGCAACCATGAACAGCCGCCGGAACGGGAACAGCGTCTGCCCCGCAGCATTCTTCGGATAGGCCTTCGCGACCCGTTCGCCATAGGCCGCTTCGAACGCGGCCTTCTCGTCGCCCTGCAGCACGTCGAGATAGCGCGTCAGCCAGGTCCCCTTGGTCCATTCCTTGACGGGATTCTCGCCTTCGAGGACCTGAAGATATTCGGTCTCCCAGATGTCGATATTTTGCGACAACGGCGCGAGCAGATCGTGATAGAAGGCCGGCCCCTCGACCGGCGGCGGCGTCACGAGGTGCTGGACCTTGGACCGCCAGGGCCCGTTCAGAGCGGTCTCGCCGATCAGCACATGGGATGGCGCCAGGAAGTTGCGTGGCATCTGCACTGCAAGCATGCCACCGGGTGCGACCTTTTCCATCACCGAAGGGAAGAGCGCCGCATGATTGGGCAGCCAGTGCAACGCAGCATTGGAGTAGACGACGTCATATTGCTTGCCGGGACGCCAATGACCGAGGTCTTCATGTGACCATTCCACGTCCGGCGCGGCTTTGCGCCCCGCGGCAACCATCTCGGCCGAACCCTCGACGCCGGTCACCGCGGCGGACGGCCAGCGCTCCTTGATCAGCTTCGTGACATTGCCGGCGCCGGCGCCAAGGTCCGCGACCGTGCGCGGGCCAACATCGGGAATCCGCATCAACAGGTCGACCGCGGGCCGGAGCCGGTGGCCCGAAAATTTCAGATATTGCTGCGGATCCCATACCATAATCTGCGCCTTTTCTTTTTCGTATTTCCTTCGCCGTCGCGCTTGGTTACCACTGCTCGTCCCGGTCGGGCAAATCGCCGCACCCGGGACAGGGCGGGAAACGAACACCAAACCAACTGCAAAGCGCAAAAAAGCGAACAAGAGAGCGTGTGATCATGGACCTCGGGTTGAAATCGAAAACCGCTGTCGTCACCGGAGCCAGCATCGGCATCGGCCGCGCCATTGCTAAAGGCTTGGCTGCCGAAGGCGTGCGCGTGGTGGGTGTGGCGCGGCGCACCGACCTGCTGGCCGAGCTGGTGAAGGACGTCGGCGGCGGGCTGATCACGCCGTTCGAGCAGGACGTGATGGCCAAGGATGCAGCGGAGAGGATCTCAGCATTCGCGCTGGGGGAGCTCGGTCATGTCGACATCCTCATCAACAATGCCGGCGGCAGCCGCCCGCTGCCCGTCGATGCGCCCGACAGCAATTGGGACGAGGCGATCGCGTTGAATTTCACCAGCTACCGCCGCATCGCGCATGCTCTGCTGCCGCAGATGATCGAACGCAAATGGGGCCGCATCGTCAACATCACCGGCAAGTCCGAGCCGGAAGGGCTGAATGCGGCATTCGCCGCGAAAGCCGCTGTGCACGCCTGGGCCAAGGGCCTGTCGCGCGAGATCGGCGAGCACGGCATCACCATCAACTGCATCCCGCCCGGCCGCATCATGAGCGAACAGATCCGCCGCAACTATGCGCCGGATTATCGCGAGCGCTTTGCCGAGGAAGAAATTCCGGTCGGCTACTGGGGCGAGCCGGAGGACCTCGCGGCGCTCGCGGTCTTTTTGGCGTCACCGGTAGCGCGCTACATCACGGGAACGGTGATCCCGGTGGATGGCGGGTTGCGAAGGTACCAGTTTTAGCGCCGCATGGGATTGCGCTGCCTAGCCCGTAGGATGGATAGAGCGCAGCGAAACCCATCACCAGCGCGCCGAGAAAAATGATGGGTTTCGCAAGTGCTCTACCCGACGCCCGATGTTGTCCATCGGGCATCGCCGTCGTCCTCCGCTTACTTCTCCGTCTTGTACGACTGGTTCTTCGCAATCGTCACCCAGCGGCCGTTCTTGATCTGGCCGATGGTTGCGGCGGAGACGCCGAGGTGGTTGTCCTTGGAGAAGGACACCGGGGCGCCGCCAAAGATGTCTTCGAATACCTTGCCGGATTCCATCGCGGCGATCAGCGAATCCGTAGTCAGGTTCTTGCCGGCGAGGCCTGCATAGAACGCGAACGCCATCGCGCCGTCATAGCCCGAGGTCGACTGCAGGTTCGGATCGATGCCGAACATCTTGTGATAGGCCTCGATGAATTCCTTCACCTTGCCCGTCGCCGTATCCGGATAGAAGATCTCGGTCTGGCCGACACCATAGATGCCTTCAGCGGCGTCCTTGCCGAGCTCATGCAGGTCCGGCACGTAGCTCGGTGACGAAACCACATAGGTCGGCGTCCAGCCCAGCTTCTTGGCGGCGGTGACGATGCCGACGGATTCGCGCACCACCGAGCCGAGCGCGACGAGATCGCAACCGTCCGCCTTCATGCGCGCGACCTGCGAGTTGAAGTCGGTCGCTCCGCGCTTGAAGGACACGCGCGTGGCCTCCGGCAACTTCATATCCTTGAGCTGATCGGAATAGGCGTCGGTGAAATTCTTTCCCATCTCGTCGTCCTGATAGACGATGCAGGGCTTGCTCAGCTTGTTGTGCTCCATCACGTATTTGATGCCGAGGCGCATCGTGTCGTAATAGGGGCTGAACATGTTGAACTTCAGCCGATCCTCGGGCTTGGCCGGATCCATCTTGAAGGTGAATTCGGCAGCCGTGATCGGGAACAGATGCGTCAGGCCGGCGCCCTGCACCAGCGGCATCGGCGCCAACGTGGTCGCCGAGCCCATCGCCGAGACGATCGAGAATGCCTTGTCGAGCTCGATCAGCTTCTGCGTCTGCAGCACCGCTTTCTTCGGATCGTAACTGTCATCCTCCAGGATGAGCTTGATCTTGCGGCCGTTGATGCCGCCCGCGGCGTTGATCTGCTCGACCGCGAGCTTCATGCCGGATGAGGCCGGAACGCCCCACGATTTGATCGGCCCGGAAAGATCCATATGCGTGCCGATCACGATCTCCGTGTCGGTGACGCCCTGGGTTTTGAACTGCGCGAGCGCGGGCTGCGCCGCCACTCCCGTGAGTGCGACGATCGCGGCTGACAAAAGGAAACGTGAGGTCATGACTGCTATTTCTCCCTGTGCTCTGGTTATGCGCTCTGTGAAATGGCGCTTTCGCTTAACGAACGGTTTTGCGGGCGCAGCAAGCGGCGGCGCAGCACGAGCATAGCGCTGATCTCGGGATCGCCGGGACCGAGCGCGCGCTCGATCAAGGTAAAGTCGTCGATCTTCACCGGCGCCCGCGCATTGGTCTGCGCAATCACACCGGCGATCAGCGCGCGAATGTCCTGCGAGCGGCACAGGCTGAGGAAGTGCGTGAACGGGATGCTGTTGTCCTGCGCGAACTTGATCACGGGATCGGGGTCCATCAGGACCGCGGCGATCACCCTCCCCTGATCGTCGCGATGCAGGAAGGCATCGGCGACGTAGGGCGACGTGACGAGATCGGCTTCGTTTGTCAGACATGCGGCCCCGCCGTCACGGTCGAGCAGATCCGCGACGCGGCCGACCGGATGCGATTGGCCGGCATGGACGACATCACCACTGTGCCACCAGCCGTCGCGGATCGCATTCGCGGACTCGCCGGCATAACCGACGAACAGCGTATCGGACCGCAGCCGGAGCTCGCCTGAAGCAAGCGTCTCCAGCGTCACGCCATCGAGCGCTTTGCGCGCGCCGCGATGCGTGACCAGAGTTACGGCTCCGCCGGACTCGGCGTGACCATAGGCATCGGTGAGCGGCCGACGGATCGCGGCGAACCAGGCTCCGACATCGGAGCGCGCCGATGCGCCGGTCGTGAGGCAAAGCCGTGCCCGCGACAGGCCGATGCGATCACGAACGGGAGCCAGCACCAGCGCATCGAGCAGCGGGTTTGGCCCGTCGCTTCCCGGCTTCACAGCCATGGCGATCACGCGACGCTGAAACTTCGTTGCCTCGGCTGCGGCGAGCTCGACACCGGACTTCAGCTTCGCCCACAGGCGCGGCGGCGCCTGGACGACAGTCGGCTGCAATTCCCTGAGATCGCTGAGCGCGGTCTCGCGGCTTTCGGGGAAGTTGATGATGCAGCCCGCGAGCAGCGAGGCGTAGACGCCGACCACGCGCTCCATCACATGATGCAGCGGCGTCAGCGACAGGCGCTCGTCGCTCGAGCCCAATTGCAGCGCACTGGCGGCACGCGCGGCCTGCCGGCCGAGCGCGGCCTGCGTGAGCAAGGCGCCGCGCGCGGGCGCGGTGACGCCTGATGTCAGCACGATCGCGGCGACGGACGTCGCGGCGGGTGCAGGAAGCGGTTCGGTGCCTCCCCCTCGTGCCTGCAGCTCCGCCAGCGTCATCACGTGATCGACGCGCGCGCCATCGTCCCATTGCTCGTGCATGACGACGATCAGCCGTAGCTTCGGGCAGCGATCCCTGATTCCCAGCGCCCGATGCAGATGCGCATCGCCGGCGACGAAGAGAATAGTGACGCCAAAGAGATTGACGAGACGCGCCAACTCATTGGCATCAGCATCGGCGTCAAGCCCTGCCGAGATGCCGCCGGCGACCATGATGCCGAGATCGGCGAGCACCCAGTCCGCGCAGGTATCGCCGCAGATGGCCGCGACGTCCTTGTCTTGCAGGCCTGTGACGCGCAGGCCGCGCGCGATTGCGGCGATACGCGTCACGGTCTCCGTGCCGGTGAGCGGCTGCCAGAGCCCGTAGCGCTTCGAGCGCATCACCGTCGCGCCGCCGTGCGCCTCGAGCGCGGCAGTGAGACGTGCCGAGAGAGCCTCGGTTTCAGCGCCCGCCATGACCACCTTCACTATGCATGCCCAGATAGAATTCGCGGACCTGGTCGGACTGGAGCAAATTGGCGCAGGTGTCGTGCATCACCACGCGGCCGACCTCGAGCACATAGCCGTAATGCGCCGTCTCCAGCGCCATCTTCGCGTTCTGCTCGACCAGCAGGATCGAGACGCCCTCCTCCGCATTGAGACGGCGGATGATCGCAAAAATCTCCTTCACCAGCAGCGGCGAGAGGCCGAGCGACGGCTCGTCCAGCAGCAGCACCTTTGGGCGGCTCATCAGGGCGCGGCTGATCGCCAGCATCTGTTGTTGGCCGCCGGAGAGCTGACCCGCGATCTGGTTCTGCCGTTCGCGCAGCACCGGGAAATAATCGAACACTTTCTCGAGGTCGCTGGCGACACTCTTGCTGTCGTTGCGGATATAGGCGCCCATCCGTAAGTTATCGCGCACGCTGAGGAACGGAAACACTTCGCGCCCCTCCGGCACGTGGCTGATACCGAGCCGGACGACCTTGTCCGGCTCCATCGCGCGGATCTTCCGCCCCTCGAACTCGACCGTTCCCTTCACGGGATCGAGCACGCCTGAGATGGTCTTGAGGATGCTGGTCTTGCCCGCGCCGTTGGCGCCGAGCACGGTGACGATCTGTCCCCGCATCAAATCGAGACTGATACCGCGGATCGCGGTGATCGGCCCGTAGGTGCTCTCGACATTGGCGAGACGGAGGATCGGTTGCGTGTCCATCGTCATGCCCCGAGATAGGCCGCGACGACGTCGGGATGGCTCTGAACCTCCGCAGCCGTGCCGAGCGCCATCATCTTCCCGTAGTTCAGCGCGAGCACGCGGTTGGAGACGCGGCTGACGAGCGACATGTCATGCTCGACCATCAGCACGGTGATTCGGAGACGGCGGTTGATCTCCAGGATCCATTCCGCCATCGCATTGGTCTCCTCGACATTGAGACCGGACGACGGCTCGTCGAGCAGCAGCAGTGTCGGCCCGACGCACAACGCGCGCGCAACCTCGATCACCTTGCGGACGCCATAGGGAAGTGCGCCGATCGTGGTGTCGCGGTATCTTTGCAGCCGCAACACGTCCATGACCTCCTCGGCGGCGCGCCGGTGGGCGACCTCCTCGTCACGCACCTTTCGGGTACGCAAGATATCCTGCCAGGCGCGCGTGGTCGAATGCCGGTGGCGGCCGACCAGGAGGTTCTGCAAGGTGGACGCGCTCTCGAACAGCTCGATGTTCTGGAACGTGCGGGCGATGCCGCGTCCGGCGATCTGTTGCGCCGATAGCCGCGTGACGTCCTCGTCGCGAAAGATGATCTGGCCCGCGCTCGGCGTGTAGAGCCGGCTGATGAGGTTGAACAGCGTGGTCTTGCCCGCGCCGTTCGGCCCGATGATGGTGAAGACCTCGCCCTCGTTGAGTCCGAACGAGATATTGTCCACGGCCGTGAGGCCGCCGAACTTCACCGTCAGGTTCTTGACGTCGAAGAAGGTCATCGGCGCTCGGACTTCAGGAACATGCGGGGTGGACGTGCGCTGCGTTGGCGTGCCAGCGGAAATTGCTTGAAATAGGCCTTCACGCGTTGCCAGCGGCCGTCGAGGCCCATCGGCTCATGGATGATGAAGACGATGATGATGAGGCCGAAGATCAGCGACTTCAGGCCGGGCGCGTTGACCACGCGCAGGACACCGGCCTGGATCGCCTGGGTCACGGTATCGGGCAGGAACAAGGCGTGCGTCAGCGCGTCGCTCCACAACGGCACCTTGTCCTTGAGGATGATAAGCAGCGGATCGGCCATGATCATGAAGATCGCGCCGAACACCGCACCGCGCAGGCTCACCAGCCCGCCGATGATGATGATCATGACGAAATCGATCGAGACCGACAGGCTGAACATCTCCGGCGAGATAAACGACATCTTGTGCGCATAGAGCGCGCCGGCAATCCCGGTGATGCCGGCGGACAGTGCGAAGGCCGTCGTCTTGTAGCGGGCGGTGTCGATGCCCATGCTGCGCGCCGCGGTCTCGGAGTCACGGATCGCCATGAAGGAGCGCCCGGTCGAGGAGCGGATGATGTTGATGGCGGCGAGAATCACCAGCACGGTGACGAGCAGGCAGAGGTAATAGAAGCCCTCGTTGCCGAGCTTCAGCCCGAACAGTGACGGCGGCGGCAGCATCAGGCCTTCATTGCCGTTGGTGACGCTCTCCCAGCGCGCGATGATCTCCTCGACGATGAAGGCGAACGCGAGCGTGGCGATCGCGAGATAGATCCCGTGCAGGCGCAGCGCCGGCAGACCGACGAGATAGCCGGCAATCCCGGTGAAGACACCGGCGAGCGGCAGATACAGCACCAGGGGAATACCGTGCTTCTGCGCCACCGCCGTGAAGTAGGCGCCGATCGCGAGGAAGGCGGCGTGGCCGATCGAGACCTGCCCCGCCTGCCCCGACAGGATATTCAGCGCCACGCCGACGATGGCGTAGATCATGATGAAGACGAGTTGGCTGAGATAATAGGATTCGATCACATAGGGCGCAGCGATCAGGCCCGCGATCAGCACGGCATACCAGAACATCGCGGCCTTCGACGGAAAAAGCGGATCGCTGTCGCCGTAACCGGTGCGGACATGATGGGCCATGCCTTACACCTTCTTGACGGCGTTGAGGCCGAACAGGCCCTGCGGCTTCCACAGCAGCACGGCGAGCAGGACGACATAGGCGGCGACGTCCTTGAAGCCCTCAGGTAGATAGAAGCCGGACAGCGACTCGACGATGCCGATCGTGATGCCGCCGGCGACCGCGCCAGGAATCGAGCCGAAGCCGCCGAGCACCGCGGCCGGAAACGCCTTGATGCCGAGGAAGCCGAGATTGGCGTGGATCAGCGTGATCGGCGCCAGCAATATCCCGGCGGCGCACGCGACCATCGCGGAGAGGCTCCAGACCAGCGAGAACATCCGCTTGACCGGAATGCCCATGTAATAGGCCGCGAGCATGTTCTGCGACGTCGCCTGCATCGCGATGCCGACCCGCGTGAAGCGGAAGAAGGCATAAAGCGCCGCGCACAGCAGGATCGTCGCGACGATGATGGAGAGCGCGTCCCAAGCGATGACAAGCTGGCCGATCTTGAACACGCCGTCGGTGAATGGCGTCTCGATCCGGAGATCGTCCGTGCCCCAGATGATGCCGACCAGCGCGCGGATCACGAGCCCGAGGCCGATCGTCGCCATCACGATCGAGAATTGCGGATAGCCGAGGATGGGGCGGAGCACGAGCCGCTCCATGATCGCGCCGAGAATGGCCATCGCGATCACGCACAGCAGGAATGAGAGCCAGTAATTCAGCCCGAGCGTCGTGATGAAGGTGACCGACATGAAGGCGCCAAGCATCATGATCTCGCCCTGCGCGAAATTCACCACCTCTGTCGCCTTGTAGATCAGCACGAACCCAAGGGCGATCAGCCCATAGACGCACCCCAGCGCGACGCCGCTAATGACTTGCTGCGTGAAATCGAGCATTTCCGTCCCATGCGCGCTGCGCCCATTTTTTTCGATATGAGAACGGTCGATGATGTTAGTCAAGCAGCTAATTAACTCGATGCTGCGACCATCGAATGAGACGTGATGCCGCGCGCAATCGCTTCGAATAGCGCCTTGCCACAAGACTTCGAAATGCGGCTGTATGCCTGAAGGCGAACGGCGCTGACATCATCGACCAGGTCAAGCGCGCAACACCTATTCTTTCTTCGTCCGGTAATCCCCGAACGCGGTGTCGCGCTGGTCGAGCTGGGCCTTCACGCTGCTGCCATCGCGGCGAAAGCTGCCCATGTAGGCCTTGCTCGCCTCGGTGGTGAAGGCCAAAGCCTGGATCTCGGTGCCCGCGCGGATGGCGGCGCGGGCGCCCATGATTTCCATCGCGCGGTGCACACTCCGCTTGTTGAGCTGTTGCAGCTCGACCGGCACTTTCGCGGCGCGCTCGGCGAAATCGAGCGTCTTCTCGTCCAGCTCGGCGAGCGGGAAGGACCGCGTCGCATAACCCCAGTCGGCGGCTTCGCGGCCGGACATCGCATCGCCCGTCAGCATCAATTCCATGGCGCGGCGCATGCCGACCAGCCAGGGGTGATATTGCATGTCGGGCGGACTCATCAGCCGCACCGGCGGATAGCCGATCTGCGCATCGTCGGCGACATAGACGACATCGCAGGCGGTCGCGAGCTCGGTACCGCCCGCAAGACAATAACCGTGCACCTGCGCGATCACGGGCTTGGCAAGATCCCAGATCCGGAACCAGCCCTCGACCACGTGGCGCGACCATTGCCCCGGTCCGGACGCCGAGTGATAAGGCTGGTCGACGCGGTTGTCGGCGGAGAGATCGTAGCCGGCTGAAAAGCACGGCCCCGCGCCGCGCAGGATCGTGATCGAGACGCCGCCATCGCGATCGGCCTCTTCGAGCACCTCGAAAATTTCGCTGCGCAGAAGATTGTTCAGCGCGTTGCGCTTCTCCGGCCGGTTCAGCGTGATGCGCCGGACGCGCGGACGCGGGTCATCGACGATGATGTGCTGGTAGCCCATAAAGATCCTCCCGATCGTCAGGCATTTTTGCCTTTGAGCAAAGTCATGCCCGAGATCAGGAGGGTTGTCATCGGCCGCGAATGCAGATCACCCCTCGTGGCCCGCTGTTCCCAGCGCATCGCGCCGCCATGCACCCGGGCTGACACCCGCGATCGCGGAGAAGACCCGCGTGAAGTGGCTCTGGTTGGCAAAGCCCGCCGAGATCGCAACCTCGGAGAGCGACAGACCACGCACGCTCATCAAGAGCTTGGCCGTTCTCACGCGATGATGAAGAAGCCAGCGATAAGGCGGCAGGCCGGTCGAGGCGCGAAACGCGCGCGAGAAATGGCTAACCGACAGTCCGAGCTCGGCCGCGATGGCCTGCAACGGCAGCTTGCCGCCGAGATCCGCTTCGAGCTTGTCGCAGGCACGCGCCAGCTGCCATGGCGCAAGCGCACCCCGGCTGGTCTCGGCCTTTTGCCGAAAGCCTCCATAGGCCTGAGCGACGTGGGCGGTGAGCCCCAGCATCATGTGGTCGATGAAGAGCTGGTTGGCCTCATTCGGCCGGCGCAGTCCTTCGCGCAAGCAAGCGCCGATATGGCGGACGATGGCATCATCGTGCCCGACAAGCCGGCAATCCAGCGTATCGATGCGTCGCGCCCCCGATTGATCGGCGAGACCGTCGAACGCCGAACGCGGCACGTAGAAATGCAGCGAGTGAAGCGGCTTGTCGATCACGTAGCGCGGGTCGGTCTTGAGATCGTACAGATAGGTCGTGCCGGAGTAGACGTCCGTCTTCTTGATGTGACGGCCCTCCCCCCAGATCTCGCACTCCGGATAGTCGCGCAGCTTCAGACCGATGAGATAGGCATCTTCCGCGGCAAACGAGCCGGAAAGACCCGGCACGGGATTGTCGTTGCGCGTTTCCGTGACCGCGATCTCGGTGCTGCGCAGCGAACGGGTCACCAGCGTGGGCGGCGCTTGCTCGAGGCGGAGAAACTCTCCGAGCCGTTCACCGTAAGCGCCTGTCCTGGTCATCGTCGGTCTCTTCTGTGAAGGTTCGAGAGCAGGTCACAGCAACCCGCCATTTCGAGACCGGTATATCGGGTATTCGCCCATTGCTGGCCACGACCGACGACGTCGCACCCGACAGGGCCTGCCGCTTCGCCCCGGACCAGACTCACATCAAAATTCGGCAATCATTTCAAAACGATCTGGCTCATGCCGCGACGACCGGAGGGTGTCGTCGAACCGAGCGTGGACATCACGACTTTTCACAAACGCACGCGAGGCGCGCGTGTGAGGCGTCCGCGGAGCAGGATCAGGCAACGCAGGGCAGCATCAGGCAAGACGCGGATTTTCGCGCAGCCTACTACCCGATGCCCTCACACGAGCAGAAGTCCATGAGCAACGTCGTCCTGCGCGAGTCCTCGAATGAAATCCCCGCCGCGTCTCAAGCGCAGCGCGACGTCGCCCCGACCGGCGACCGGCCCGTTGCCGATGTGGAGATGGCCCGCGTGCTCGGAACGGTGCCTTTTCGCATGGCACTGGACCCCTCCGGCGCCGGGATTGCCCACTGGAAGCACGAGCCGTTGCACGACGTCGTCGAGCCCATGAGCCACCACGTCATCATGGCCTACAACGGCTCGGTCCAGCGCATGGAGCGGCGGTCCGGACGATCTGTCGCGATCGGGACGTTTCGCCCGGGCGCCGTGATCATCATTCCGGAAGGATCGAGCTCCCGGTGGGACATTCCGAAACCCGTCGACGTCGTTCAGCTCTATCTTCCACAGGCCACGCTGAAGCGCGTTGCGGACGAGGCCGAAGCCAGCTCGCCGGCCGATCTCCTGGAGCGAACCGCGCATCCCGATCCCGTGACGTCGCGATTGCTCCTGAGTGCGGCGGATGTTCTGGAAGGTAACGAGGCGCTGGACACGCTGTTCAGGCAGCAGCTCATGGATTTGCTGGCGACGCGCCTTCTCGCTGCACACAGCGGCTCGCCGAACATGATCGCACCGACAAGAGGTGGCCTGGCGCCGAAGACGCTGCTTCGCGCCATCGAGCGGCTGCGCTCGGACAGCGATGCCGACGTCTCGCTCGCGGCGCTCGCCGCCGAGGCCGGTCTGTCGCGCTTTCACTTTTGCCGCGCATTCAAGGACAGCACCGGGCTTTCCCCGCATGCCTGGCTGCGCCAGCACCGGCTCGAGCAGGCCATGAACATGCTGCGCGATAGCGACGCGTCCGTCGTCTCGGTCGCGGCCACGCTCGGCTACTCCTCGCAGACCGCCTTTGCCGCCGCGTTTCGAAAGCTGACCGGGGAATCGCCGAGCGATTGGCGCCGCCGCGCGCGTTAGCAGCAATCGCGCTTCAATCGCGTCAATCCCGCTGGGGCATCAGCCGATGCAGTTCAGTAGAACTCATGGTGCCCCTACCACTGAAATGGAAATTGCAAATGGCTTTGATCAGTTCTGTCAGCCGGCTCGCCACCACCTCACGACGAAAAATTCTCGCAACGACGCTCATGTACGCGGCGTCGGTGACCGTCCGCTCCACCTCGGCCGCGGGCAGCGACATGAAAGCCGCAGCCCTCTCGACCGGGAAGAACGACGTTGCGACGTCAGTCACGACCAGCGACGGCGTAAAAATCTTCTACAAGGATTGGGGACCGCAGTCCGCGCAGCCGATCGTCTTCCATCACGGCTGGCCGCTCAGCGCCGACGACTGGGATGCCCAGATGCTCTTCTTCCTCGGCAAGGGCTTTCGCGTGATCGCGCATGATCGCCGCGGCCATGGCCGCTCGAGCCAGGTCAGCGACGGGCACGACATGGATCATTATGCGGCCGACGTCGCCGCCCTCGTCCAACATCTCGATCTTCGCAACGCCATCCACATCGGCCACTCGACAGGTGGCGGCGAGGCAACGCGCTACGTCGCGCGTCATGGCGGGGATCGTGTGGCCAAACTGGTGCTCATCGGTGCCGTGCCACCCTTGATGCTCAAGACCGAGTCCAATCCCGGCGGATTACCGCTCGAGGTGTTCGATGGCTTGCGCCGGCAACTTGCCGCCAACAGGTCGCAGTTCTACCTCGAATTCGCGAGCGGTCCTTTCTATGGCTACAATCGTCCCGGCGCCGAGCCGTCGCAGGCCGCGATCTGGAACTGGTGGCGTCAAGGCATGATGGGCAGCGCCAAGGCCCATTACGAGGGCATCAAGGCCTTCTCCGAGACCGACTTCACTCAGGATCTGAAAGCCATCACCGTGCCGACGCTGGTCCTGCACGGCAGCGACGACCAGATCGTCCCCGTTGCCGACTCGGCGCCGCTGTCGGCCCGCCTTCTGAAGCACAGCACGCTGAAGATCTACGACCTGCTGCCGCACGGCGTCTGCACGACACATCCCGATATCGTCAACGCCGACTTGCTCAAATTCGTGACGGCGTAACCCGCGCTTTCATCGCAATCATCTCAACCAAGGAACAATCGACATGCGCATCGTCATCATTGGCGCCGGCTTCGCCGGCATGTATGCCGCGCTTTCCGCCGCCCGCCTTCGCGACATCCAGGGTGTATCGCCAGAAAAACTCGAGATCGCACTCGTTGCGCCCGAGCCGACGCTGGTGGTTCGCCCGCGGCTCTACGAACCGAAACCCGAAACGCTCACAGCACCGTTGCAGGACGTGCTGAAAGCGATCGACGTCGTCTATATCAAGGGCAGTGCCGAGGCGATCGATACCAAATCGGGGATCGTCGAGATCGCTGCCGCACAAGGCACCAGGAAGAAGCTGTCCTATGACCGGCTGGTCGTCGCCACCGGCAGTCGGTTGTTCCGCCCAAACGTTCCCGGCCTTGCCGAGCACGGCTTCAGCGTCGACCAGCTCGACGACGCCATCGCGCTCGATCGTCACCTGCGTGGCCTGTCGAGCCGCCCAGCCACGAAGGCACGCAATACCGTTGTGGTGGCAGGCGGCGGCTTCACCGGCATCGAGGCCGCAACCGAGGTGCCATCGCGCCTGCGCCAGATTCTCGGCAAGGACGCGGAGTTGCGCGTGATCATTGTCGACCGCAACCAGGCGATCGCCCCCGACATGGGCGCAGGCCCCCGCCCCATCATCGAAGATGCGTTGCGCAAGCTCGGCGTCGAGACCCGGCTCGGTGTCGGCGTCGCATCGCTCGACAAATCCGGCGTCACGCTCTCCAGCGGCGAGCATATCGAATGCGAAACAGCGATCTGGGCCGCTGGCATGCGCGCGGCTCCGTTGACGGCTCAGATCCCTGCCGAGCGCGACCAATTCGGCCGGCTGCTGGTCGACCGTGAACTCCGCGTGCCGTCGGTAAATGGCGTCTTTGCGACCGGCGATGCCGCACGGGCCGCATGTGACGATGTCGGCAACTACGCGCTGATGTCGTGTCAGCATGCGACCCGGATGGGCGCGTTTGCCGGCAACAACGCCGCCGCCGAGCTGCTCGGCGTTGCGACCAGGCCTTATCACCAGAAAGCCTACGTGACCTGCCTCGACCTCGGCGAAGCCGGCGCGGTGTTCACCCGCGGCTGGGAGCGCACAGTCGAAATGGTCGGCGACGTCGCCAAGAAGACCAAGCAGGAAATCAACACGGTCTGGATCTATCCGCCCCAAGCCGAGCGCGCCGCAGCCCTCGCCTCGGCCGATCCGGAGCGCGTCACCGCTCTCTAAACTGCCCACCACTCGTAAACTTCAACAGGAGACCAACATGAATCTGCACAACAAGTCCTACCCCGCGACATCGAAACCCGAAGAGCTCGTCCCGTCACGCTACGCCGTGCGTATCGGCGAGATCGACGTTCTGGTGGTCAGCGACGGCGTACTGCCGCTCCCGACCACCATGCTGGCGCACAACGCCGCCCCGGCCGATCGGGCAAATTGGCTGAACGACATGTTCCTGCCGCCCGACGCATTCGACTGGGCGCTGAATGCGGTGATGGTGCGCAGCGGCGACAAGACCATCCTCATCGACGCCGGACTGGGCTCCGACCCGGACCTGCACCTGCCGCGGGCCGGTCAGTTGATCAAGCGACTGGAGGCCGCCGGGATCGATCTGGAGTCGGTGACCGATCTGGTGCTGACCCATATGCACATGGACCATGTCGGCGGGCTACTCGTCGACGGTGTCAAGGAGCGGCTGCGCAAGGATCTGCGCATCCACGTGGCGGCCGCCGAGGTCAAGTTCTGGGAGGCGCCCGATTTCTCGCGTGTCGCCATGCCGCCCGGATTCCCGGACGCGCTTCGGGCGACCGCCAAGCGGTTCGTGAAGGAATACGGCAGTCAGATCCGGCCGTTCGACGAGCAGCACGAGGTTGCACCTGGCGTCGTCGTCCGTCGCACCGGCGGTCACACGCCGGGACACAGCGTGGTTCGCGTGGCGTCCGGCGGCGACGCACTGACATTCGCCGGCGACGCCGTGTTTGCTGTCGGGTTTGAGCAGCCCGAGTGGCACAACGGCTTCGAGCACGATCCCGAGGAAGCAGCGCGCGTTCGTATCCGTCTTTTGCGAGAGCTCGCGAAGACGGGCGAACTGCTGGTGGCCACGCACATGCCATTCCCGTCCGTCGGCCATGTCGCGGTCGCCGGCGACGCCTTCCGCTGGGTGCCGGTGTTCTGGGATTACTGATCGCAATTGAGCGAAAGCAATCGGAGCGCGGGCTCACCGAACACGTGAGTTCGCGCTCTGCTGCTCTGGAGTGACGTTGTTCCTGCATCGAGACGTTGGACCGCCCCCTTCGCAACTGGTCTGCGGCTCGGGCTAGACGCAGTGCGTCGGGCGCTATGCATTGACTCGGGAGCGGAATTACTCCCGCCTCGACGTGTGCCAGTATGGGTTCACTCATTTCGCGTTGTTCGATCGACGATCGCGTTCGCTGCACGACATCGCTGATATGGCTACTCCAATGGCAGCACCTTCGCCGCCATATCTGGAGCGCGGCTGACCCTGTAGGTCGCGTTGCCGCATTTCAGGACCCAGACCGCATAGTCCGGCCTGGAGCGCTTGGCATCTCTTGTCGCACGGAGCGGTCGATCACAGGCAAAGCCTTGCGTGCGGATCTGCGCAGCGAGCGTGCCCTTCGGCGTTTCGTCCGCGGCTTGCGCGGCGGATATCATCAGGTCGGTATGATATCTGCTTTCGGTCGGCAACAACGCGGCGAAGAGAACAATGCCTGCAAACAGATGAACAGGCGTGACAACATTGCGATGCATCATAAGGCCTCCCAACTACGCGGACGATCGATAAAGCTTGAATGACCGAGAAGCGTGTACACGCGGCTTTTATAAAGCGTGCTGCAAACTTTCGCTACAACCGAGGGTTTTGACACCGCCAATCTCCGAATCCAGCGCAAACTTTGAGCTTTGCTGGGCCGCCCGCGCAGCCGATTGCTGCGGCGCACGTTCTGCTCGACCGGGATCGCGACAATTTGTCCCGTCACGTTCCGCGTCATTTCCGCGACGCAGCCGGTCACCGTCACGCGACCCGACGGCGCGAGATAATTAAAAAGCGCAGGAAGCGTCGCGAGGATAAATCCGCCGAACAACAGTGAAATCGTCCCCGACAACCAGCTCCACCGCGCGATTCTGAATTTTGAAAACACGACCCATAGCGCAACGAGATAGAGGCACAGAATAAAATCATGGCTGGCCCTCGTTCTCTTGTGCTATTGTAATACCCGTGGAGGTAGCATCACCCTTTTTTGAAGTGCTGTAAGCCCATAAGCCCATCACGTTTAATTCCAGCCGCGTTTTTGCTTTTGTGGACGCCATGCGGCGTTAACTGCAGCCGATGTTGCACGCTTCGATGGACGACCTCTCGCTCTGAACGAGAGTGCTTTAGCTGTATGCCGGTGCGGTCGGAGCGGCAGCATATGCAGCGCCTTACTACGCGCGTCCGGCCTGCGGCTACTATCCGTATCCGCCCTGTTATTGAGAGGGAACGTTGAGGCAGGCGCTGCGTCGCAGTGCCCGCGCGATACCGGGACTATCGTTCCCGGCAGAATTGTTTCCACAAGCAAATGTAAGGGAGATCGTTCCATGATTTTCACCCGTCGCAACGTGACGATTGGCGGCATGAGCCTGCTTGCCAGTGCCTCGATGAGCACCATGAGCCGTGCCGAGCTTGGTGAACTCCTCGGCATTGGCGAAGGATTTGAGGATTTCGCGCTCGCTACCGACGCCTACATCTTCGGCTATCCGCTGGTGACGATGGAAATGACGCGACGTGTCGTTACCAATGTCGCCGCGCCAGTCGGAACCCGCGGGCCGATGGGTCAGATCATCAAGCTGCGCAAGTATCCGGATGCGAGTTTCCGCGACGTCACAGCCCCCAATGCCGACACGCTCTATACGACGTCGTTTTTCGACGTCGGCAAGGAGCCGTGGGTATTGAGCATCCCCGACATGAAGGGACGTTACGCCCTTTTTCCGATGCTGGACGGCTGGACCACCGTGTTCCAGGTGCCAGGCAAGCGAACGACCGGCACCGGCGCGCAGACCTATGCGATCACGGGTCCGGGATGGAAGGGCACGCTGCCGACGGGAGTCAAGGAGCTCAAATCGCCGACCAACATCGTATGGCTGCTCGGCCGCATCTATTGCACCGGCACACCCGATGATTACGCCGAGGTTCACAAGCTTCAGGACCAATGCGCACTGGTGCCGCTGAGTGCGCACGGCAAGCCCTATACACCGCCTCCGGGCACTGTTGATCCATCGGTCGACATGAAGACGGCTGTGCGCGAACAGGTGAACAAGATGGATGCCGCGGCGTATTTCACGCTGCTGTGCAAGCTCATGAAAGACAATCCGCCCGCCGCGGCGGATGCGCCGCAGCTCGCCAAGTTCGCCAGGATTGGAATCGTGCCGGGACAGGATTTCGATGCGAGCAAGCTCAAGGCGGACTTCGTCAAGCGCGTTCCGGAAATCGCCAATGACCGGATCATGCTCCAGTTCAAGGTCAACAAGGACATGAAGGACGAGAACGGCTGGGGCTTCACGACCAAGACCGGCATCTACGGCACGGACTATCTGATGCGGGCGCTAGTCACCGCCATTGGCCTTGGCGCCAATCGTCCGCAGGACGCCGTGTATCCGACATCGCAAAAGGACGCCGAGGGCCGGAAATACAGCGGCGCCAACAAATACGTGGTGCGATTCCCCAAGGGGCAGCTGCCGCCGGCACAAGGCTTCTGGTCGCTGACGATGTACGACGCCAGCTACTTCTTCGTGAGCAATCCGATCAACCGCTACTCGATCAGCGCGCGCGAGCATCTGAAATCGAATCCGGACGGGTCCACCGATCTCTACATCCAGAAGGATTCCCCGGGGAAGGACAAGGAATCCAACTGGCTTCCGGCACCATCCGGCGATTTCGTCCTGATGATGCGGCTGTATTGGCCGAGCGAGAAGAACCCCTCGATCATCAATGGATCGTGGAAGATTCCGGCGGTGAGGAAAGCTGAAGCCTGAAGAGAGGAGAGCGGATTGGCGCAGCGCAATTCGCCGCCTTGAAAGACGACGCATTGATGGCTCATTACACCGAAGCCCGCACTTCTGTACGGGCTTCGGTGGACAAAATTCGCCTTGGCGCTCTGGCATTGTTGCGATCCTGTGTCTGAGCTAAAGCGATCGGCAATGTCGCCGGAGCACATCCGAGCAGGCAATCCGCGAAAGCATCATCCAGCCCTCCCGTTTGCGCGGACATTCTATCTGCCATTGAGTCGGAATAGCAGCCCTTAAACGGCACGTATGTGTCGTTACGGCGCCTTGGCCCTCTGGTTGAACGCATTCAGCACAGCGACCGTCATCGCGATGATGCCGGTCTGAATGGTCGGCTTCGGCACCGATGCAAACAGCGCGGAATGGTTGCCGGCAAGCGGCGTTCCGCTCTTGATGGCTGCCGTCCGCGCATCCAAATCATACACGCCGATATTGAACATCATCAATGGCACGCCGGATCCGCCGAACTCGGAATGCGACTTCCGACGCACGCAATGCTAATGAATCATCAGTCCGAGCGCGATCGAATGCTCTGCACCGTTTTCTAGGCAATTGACTTTAGCCACTGACGGCATGGCCCCTCGATATCGAACACATGACGGTGAACGCAAACGACGCGTCGTTTCACGTTGTCCGCGTCACGTTCAAGAACCATCGGAACTCAACCGGAGCATTCGACCATGACAGACCCACTTCAACCGACCAGCTCTGGAGCCGGACTAACGCTCAACCAACGCACTTTCAGCTCGCCTCGTCAGACGACGCACTACATCGCCTGCGGGCCGGCCGACGGACCGTTGATGATCTTCGTCCATGGCTGGCCGTGCATCAGTCTGATGTGGCGCGCTCAGATGGACGCGTTCGCCGCCGACGGTTGGCAATGCGTCGCTCCCGATCTGCGCGGTTACGGCGGCTCTTCCACGCCTGCAGCCAACGACGCCTACGCCATCGAGGAAGTCGTGACAGACATGGCGGAACTCCATGACCGCCTTGGCGGCAAGCCTGCGATCTGGGTTGGCCACGACTGGGGTTGTGTTGTGGTCGGTGAGTTGGTCGCGCATGAGCCGAAGCGCAGCCGTGGCGTCGTGCTGACCTCGCTGGCGTATCAACCCGACGGGCACGCCCTGCGCACAATCGTCCCGCTGGTCGACCGAACGATTTATCCCGCTGACAAGTATCCGGATGGCCAATGGGACTACTACCGCTACTACACAACGCATTTCAAGGCGGCGGTCGCCGACCTCGATGCGGACCTGGCAGCATCGCTGGCGTCGATCTTTCGGCCAGGCAACCCCGCCGGCATCGACAAGGTTTCGCCGAATGCGATGGTTACGCGCAACGGAGGGCGGTTTGGCGCCGCGCACCGCGCACCGCCGACTGAACCTGATCCGGCTCTCTGGCCGCCGGCGGACTTCGACATGCTGGTGCAGTCGTTCAGGGCTCACGGCTTCCGTCCATCCTGCGCGTGGTACCTGAACGATGACGCCAACATCGCCTACGCTCGCAAGGCCCCCAGTGGCGGCCGCCTGTCGCAGCCAGTGCTGTTCGTCAACGGCGACTTTGATCAGATCTGCAGCATCACCGGAAATCGCCAAGGTGACCCCATGCGCGCGGCCTACCCAGACCTTACCGTGACGAGCCTGCCCGCCGGGCATTGGCTGCCGCTGGAACGCAAGGCAGAACACATCGACGCTATCCGCACCTGGCTCCAGAGCAAAAAGCTTTGATAGCCGCGGTGGGAAAGTGAAGTCCCTCATGCGGAGCGGTTGCGCCTACGCCGGCTCAGCCACTTCGCCGCGTGTAACCGACGTATTGCATCGCGTGGTGACAAAAGCAGGACGAGCATAATGGTGGCCACGCATATGCCGTTCCCATCGGTCGGCCATGTCGCGGTCGCCAGCGATGCCTTTCCGCTGGGTGCCGGAGGCACACATTCCGATTTGTCTAGGCCGCTTCCTTTTCAGCGTGAGCCAAATCGAAGCCGACCGTTGGAAAGTGAAGATTCACTTTGCCGACCGAAGGATCGTCGTGCCGGATCACAATCTCATCGGCTGTCCATGCGAGAAGGGTTCCATGGACGGGATTGCCATAATCGTCGGGTGTCACGCTGACCCAGTCGCCACGCCGAATTCCAACGCTGTGTGCTTCCGATGACCCGCCACCGGGTTCGCCCGGCTGATTGACCCGAGCAACCTCGATCGCCTCATCAGGCGTCATTTCAGTGTGTTTGCCGTGCCCAAGGGCCGCGACTCGCGCGTACCAGGCATCAACCACTTCCGCGAAAGCGATGAGGTCCACAATCTCCGGCCCGCCATTTTGCCGTGCAAACCAGATCGGGTGATAGGCCGACAGGTCGGCCGCGGAGGGGTTCTGTCCCAGGACGAAGTTGCGGCCGTCAGAGAGAACTTCGCTGAGCCAGGTGAGATGCGCTTTGAGCCGCTGCAGGTAGAGTGCGCGCCTCGGAAGCAAGACCTGTGGGTCCAGATTGACGCGGAAAAGAGGCCGGCGCTCCTCGACGAGTTCCTGGGGGATTTTTCCGTCCATGTTGCCAATCGTCAGACAGACGGCGTTCATGAAGGAGCCTTTCTCGATCCACCACCCGAAGGCCTTGGCGAGTCCCTCCTTTCCTTTGGGATAAAGCGCGCCCGAGCCGCCCAGCGTCTCGATGACACGGAGAATGAGAAGCGTATCGCAATAGAACTCTGCCCCGATCTGGAGGATCGGCGTGCGCCGGTAACCGCCCGTCATCGGCGTGAGTTTGGGACGCGGTGTCCAGACCGGGATCTCGACCGAGCGCCAGCTCTGGCCCTTCAGGCCGAGAGCCAGCCGAATCTTCTCCGAGTAAGGCGAAAGCTGGTAGTGATGCAGAATGATCTCCGACATGCGTTCTCTCCTGGATTTCACCTGATGGGCCTACTTCTGGGGTGCGGGTAGCTCCACGCCGAGAAACTCGAATGCAGAGTCGCCATTGGTCCAGCCGTGTGGGGTATTGGGCTGGAAAACGATCACATCGTCCGGCTTGTAGGTGATCTCGCCGATCTGCGCTCCGCCGGTGTCGTTCAAGGACAGCTTTCCGCTACCGCCAATGACGTAGAGAATGTAAGGCAGAGGCCCTTCGTGAACGGCGATCGAGCCTTTGGCGTCTACGTGTCCGCGCATCACATGGGTATTTGCGCCCGGCAGCTCGTAAAGCTTTGCATAGTTGAAGCCCTGGTTCGGCTTGCCGTCGGGCATGGCCGGCACAGCCGCGAGTGCCGCGGCTTCCTTCTTCACCGCGACTGCCTTTTTTCCTTGTCCGTTCTCGATGACATAGATTTCACCGGCGCACGCTGGAACGGTGGTGGCGACCGCAATCAGTAACGCCGCAGCACAAACTGAACCACGCATCTCTTCCTCCCGATTGATCTGTTCTGGATTCAAGTCGCAAATCGAACGCTGCCCTGGGTCGCTGCCAGGCAGCGACCCGCCGGTCGTGTGTAATGGGCTTCGGTTCAGCCGCCGGTTCGTGCATCCAGGAAGAGTTGCGTGAACGGCTTTGCCAGAACTGGGTCGAGCTTTGGTACGATCGCCTTGATATCGGGCGTGACCATATGAGCGTCGAGCGCCGCTTTGTCCTTCCAGCGTTCGAAAGTCAGGAAGCGGCCTGGCTCGCCGATGACCTCCATCAACGTATAGGTCAGACAACCAGGCTCTTTCGCCGCCACTTCGGCGAAAGGAACCATGAGCGCGCGGAGCTCGTCCGCCTTGTCCTTCTTCGATACGATTTCCGCGATCACAAAGTAGCCGCTCTGTCCGGCGGCCTCCGCCGATGAAGCGGAGAGAACGGCAGCCGCCATGCCGCCGATGGCGGCGGCTCCCACGAACGCACGGCGATCCATGTCCAACATGGCTATTCCTCCCCTCTGTTTTGTTTTCATTTGCAAATCCGGCAGCCGAATGCTCGGCGGCCAGATCTTCCTCATTTCATGAGGTACCAATAGTTTGAACACAAAATATTAAGAGTCAAATAAACGGCATCATATACATTGTTACAGCAGAAAATTGCGGTCGAGCAGCTTGGCTCGAGCGACGGCTAACGCTAGGATTTGGCTCAAGGAATGATTTGTTCTGCAGACGGTCGAGCGAGAATGAAGACACAGACATTGAACACGCGACGCGCTCCTGGGAATCGAGCCAGCCAGCAATCCATCGCACCGGTCGAGATGCCCGGGCTCGATAATCATCTTTGCTTTGCGCTCTATTCCGCAAGCAACCACATGACGCGCCTGTTCGTACCGTTCCTCAAGAAGCTCGGCGTCACCTATCCGCAATATCTGGTTCTGGTCGTGCTCTGGGAACGCGGGGCGGGGGGCGTCGGAGACTTGGCCTCGGCGCTGCAAATGGATCTCGGCTCGCTCTCGCCGATGCTCAAACGTCTCGAGGCCAAGGGACTGGTGACACGACGACGGCAGCCAGACGATGAGCGGCGGGTACTTGTCGACTTGACTCCAAAGGGAGTGTCGCTACGCCAGAGAACCGAACAAATGCTCGGCGAGTTCTACTGCTTCCTGAATATGCCTTTGGATGAGCTTTTCGACCTGAAGGATCGCTTACGTCACTTCGTCAGCTCGTCGGGACCAAAGGAGGAGAAGGCGACGTCTGTTAAGATATCGGAGTCAGCGTAGCCTGGCAGCGCTTCGGGTCTCTTGCGGAACCGAACGAAAAACCCCTTGCCCATCAAGGGGCCTTCTACTGTGCATGGGGTTGTTTTCGGCCTTTGGCTTCGAGCCATGAAGAAAAAGAAGGCGAAAGCTCACTCCGCTTGCAAAATCTCCGCGATCGCAGCGCCCGCCGCGATGGTGCCGAGCTTGCCGCCGACATCGCGCGTCGCCCTGCCCGCGCCGATCGCCGTCGCCACCGCCGCCTCGATCGCACGCGCGGCCTCCTCGTAACGGACCGCGCCGCTCCTTTCGCCGTGCCAGCCGAGCAGCAGCGCGGTCGACAGGATCAGCGAGACCGGGTTGGCGACGTCCTGCCCTGCGATGTCGGGCGCCGAGCCGTGCGCGGCCTGCGCCATCGCGTAGCTGTCGCCGACATTCAGCGAGCCGCCGAGGCCGAGGCTGCCCGAGAGCTCCGCGGTGAGATCGGACAGGATGTCGCCGAACATGTTGGTGGCGACGATGACGTCGAAGCGGTCGGGGTTGCGCACCACGTGCGCCATCATGGCGTCGACCAGGATGTCGTCGACCGCGAGGCCGGGATAGGCCTTCGCCGCCGCCCGGCAGATGTCGAGAAACATGCCGTCGCCGATCTTGAGCACATTGGCCTTGTGCACGATGGTCAGATGCTTTCGCCGCTTCATCGCCAGACGACAGGCGGCATGCGCGATGCGCTCACAGCAGAGCCGCGTGATCCGCCGCAGCGAGATCACGACGTCGGGCGTGACCAGCATCTCCCACTGCCCTGCTCCATGTTGCGGTCGGCATAAAGCCCTTCGGTGTTCTCGCGGACCACGACGAGATCGAAATCGCCGAGGCGACCGGGCCGCCCGGCATAGGTGCGCGCGGGCCTGATGTTGGCGTAGAGGTCGAGGCTCTTGCGGAAGTGGCGCGACGGATTGATCTCGCCACGCGCCTCGTCCTTGAAGTCGAAGGTCGCGGTCGGCCCCAGGATCAGTCCATCGGCCGCGCGGACGGTGTCGAGCAGCTCGGGGCGCACCGTGGTGCCGAACTGTTTCAGGCTCGCATGCCCGACCGCATGCTCCTCCAGCCGCAAATTGAGCTGGAAGCGCTCGGACGCCGCGCGCAGCACGCCCGTTGTGGCGGCCGTGATCTCCGGTCCGATGCCGTCTCCCGGCAGAGCGACGATTTGCATAGTGATCCCCTGTCAGAGCGGCAGTTGGCGCGATCATACGCCAGCGCGCGCGCTCATCGCCTGACCTTCGCGCATACAATGCATGCAAGCATATGCCTGTGGAAGCAGGCCCGGCCGTAGTACATGCGGAACACCATTTGAGCCAGGCTGTCGGAGAACGCGCAAGGCAATGACAATCACATTACCTGCCGCCGCGCGTGAGCCCGATCGTCCCATTGCCGATGGCCTGCCGGCCGAGCAGCGCCGCTGGGCGATTGCCGCGATCTTCACGGCGCTGGCGATGGCCTCGCTCGACACCGCGATCGCCAACATCGCGCTGCCCGCCATTGCCGCCGATCTGCATGTCAGCCCGGAACAGTCGGTCTGGGTGGTCAATGTCTACCAGATCGCGCTGGTGGCGACGCTGCTGCCGCTCGGCGCGCTCGGCGAGATCGTCGGACACCAGCGCATCTATCTCGGCGGCCTCGTGCTGTTCACCATCGCCTCGCTGTTCTGCGCGGTCGCCTGGTCGCTGGACAGTTTGCTGGTCGCGCGCACGCTGCAAGGCCTCGGCGCCAGCGGCATCATGAGCGTCAACACCGCACTGGTGCGCTTCGTCTATCCCGGCCGGATGCAGGGCCGCGGCTTCGGCCACAATGCGCTCGTGGTCGCAACTGCCTTCACCTTCGGGCCGTCGATCGCCTCCGCCATTCTCGCGGTCGGCCCGTGGCCATGGCTGTTCGCGGTGAATATTCCGTTCGGCCTCGTCGCAACCGGCATCGGCTTTGCAATGCTGCCGAAGACGCCGCGCGCCGACCACGGTTTTGATTTTATCGGTGCGGCTCTCGCCTCCGCCTGCCTCGGGCTGTTCATCACGGGCATCGGCAGCGCCGCGCATAATCTGTCGCCGGTCATCGTGGCGGTCGAGCTGGTCACGGCGCTCGCACTCGGCTTCATCCTGACGCGCCGTCACGCCGACCATCCCGCGCCGATGCTGCCGATCGATCTGTTCAGCCGGCCGATGTTCGCGCTGTCGGCGGCGACCGCGGTCTGCTCCTTCGCGGTGCAGGGCCTCGCCTTCGTCTCGCTGCCGTTCTATTTCGAGGACGTGCTCGGCCGCTCGCAGGTCGAGACCGGTTTCTTCATGACGCCGTGGCCGCTGGTGGTCGGCATCATGGCGCCGATTGCCGGCCGCCTCTCCGATCGCCATCCGGTCGGCCTCCTGGGCGGCATCGGCCTTATCCTGCTCGGCCTCGGCATGGCGCTGCTCGCACTGCTTCCAGCGAGCCCGAGCATTCCTGATATCGTCTGGCGGATCATGATCTGCGGCATGGGGTTCGGCTTCTTCCAGGCGCCGAACATGAAGGCGATCATGGGAAGCGCGCCACCACACCGCGGCGGCAGCGCCTCGGGCATCGTCGCCACCGCGCGCCTGACCGGACAGACCACCGGTGCAGCACTTGCCGCGGCGTGCTTTGCGCTCGCCGGTCACAACGGCGCCACCGTCGCGCTGGCGCTAGGTGCCGGCTTTGCCGCGCTCGGCAGTGTGATGAGCTTCTTGCGACTGGCGGTGAAGTAGACACCAGCCTGCTCGTCACCGTTCAGCCGGCCGGCTTGTCCGGGACTTTCGATGCGATGGGCCGGCTCACAATTGTCGCCGCATCGAGCGGGGCGCATTTGATCTTCCGTTGCAGCCTTTCCCCATCCGGCCAACCCGCGGGCTTGAGCGGAGGCGCAAACGTGTCTCCTTCCGGCTCCAGGATGATCGGCTCCGACTTCAGGCAGAAATCGGGAAATGCGATAGCGTGTCTGCCGCTCGGCGAGAATCGTCCGACCAGCATCTGGGATGCCCGCATCCTGGCGGCCGGCGATGAGCGCATTGAGCGGGTGGGATCGAACGGACGATAGCACTCCCACTCCGTGCGGTTCGGTGCGAAGTCGTAGACAATCTCGCAAGTCGCTCCAGCCGATTTCACGAATGGCGCATCCGAAGCCGCCGCGACATCGCGCTCGAAAACCAGCGCCTGCAATGTCAGCGCGTCGGTCGTCGCGCTGGATATCTCGCCCTTTTCGTTTGCCAGTTTCGCGCGCGAGAACATCAGCTTGGTCTTGGGTTGAGCATCCCTGGTTTCCAACACCAGCATGGGCCTCTCGGCCCACGAGCGATCGAGGTCCAAGTCAGCGCCACCCATGGTCAGCCGCACATTGCCGACGGCGGGATTGTCCTTGGCGAAGTCGATCATACGAAGGTATACGCTCGACTGCGATGCCTCGAGGCTCAGGAAGCGAAGGTCGTCCACTTTGCGCGTGATCGGCATCATCGGATCGAAGCGATCGTCGATGTCAAAGCGGACAAACTTCTTCAGCTCGGCCCGGACTGCGTCTGTGGCGGCGAGCGGCGGCTTGACATCGATCACGAGCAAGGCGCCGCGGGGCGAATAGGCGTCACCGAACACACGTTGCCGGATCGCCGTCAGCGCCGAGTCCGTCCGCTGCTCGACATCGCGTGCGAAAATGAGCTGCTGCCCGGGACGAACCACCGCAAAGTCCTGGAATGCACCTAATGCCGCTCCCTTCTTGACGCGTTCGTCGGAGAATGTGGTGCACTTGGACTGATCGTCGTCCTTCTCCAACCTGTCGACGTCCCTGGATGCAGAACGTGCACAGAAGCTAAGATCGCTATCGCCCGTCACCTGGGGGCTGATGGCCGTCGCGTAGATCGGATCCAAAGCTCCGGGGATCTCCATCGGAAGCGGAGAGGTCGCAAACATGTCGATCTCCACCATGGTCAGAGACGACTTCGCATCGACCGTCGAGCAGAGGTCCAGCTTCGGCAGGGTATTGGTGAGCAATCGCGCCGCGTCCGCCAGCACGATACAGGTTATGGTGTTCTGCGGATTGTTCCGGCTCATCCAGATCAGATGGTTCTAGCCTTGCGCATCGACGAGCAGATGCGGTGCCGCGTGACGGCGGCGCGGCGGCAGCCAGACCGGCGCCGTCTCCGACAGTTTCGGATCGCGCTCGAGCAGCACCTCCGGCAGCCAGAGGACACCAAGCGAACGCAGTTCGGCGCTGACCTCACCCGGATTACGTGTGAACCCGATCGCACCCTTGTCTGTGCATGTGATGCACGTGACAGCGATGTTGGATCGGACGTTCTCGAACGCCAGGATGACCTGATCCGGCTCGCTGCCGTACTTGGCGGGGACAACCGTCTTGAACGGATGGTCCACCACCCGGCTGACGAGAAATCCGTTCGAACGTGACGGGTCTGGATCGAACTCGAAATAACTCGACCGGCCCCAGTCGCGAAAGGCGTTGTATCCTCCGAAGCTCACCCCCGCGAGGACCATCTTCGAGTCGGTCTGACAGCGATCGGCCCTGCTGCCCTTGTCGTCGTTCCGAATGTAGAGGCACAGTCGAAAGGCTGCGTTTTGCAGGATCCGATCACAATCATTCTGGTTATAGCCGTATGTTGCGAGACCATGGCGATAGCAGACATCGTGAAACACGCATGCCTGCCTGAAGCGTTGCAAGACGAGATGGCGCCTGCCTTTCGAATCGCTGCTGCCGTCGAACAGGATGTTGGCCCATGCCGGAAGGCTGCAGTTCAATCCCTCGCCGCTGCCACCGAGGGTGCTGACGATATCCGGTCCCGATTGAAAGGCGGTGACGGTGGCGGGCATTTCCCCATCGGTCAGATCGTCGACGTTCTTGTAGACGGAGTCGGCGACAAACGAAGGCAGATACGTGAGTGTCAACGCGATCGCGGCAATCGCCGCGACAGACCAGCCGATCAGCTTCCTGGACATGCCGCACCTCGCCCGGTGTCATCCGGATCACGGTCAGCTCCAGGTTGTTTCGCTGTCAAGCGACAGGCTCACACTTGCCGCCCAAATTCGACCGCGGCGCCCGTGACCTATCAACTCAACCCAATCCGCCTCCCGGCGAGGGCATCCCCCTTTTCGCTGTCAGGCCAGATTTTGCGCCACTGTCGCGCCGTCAGCGACGACCGGGACCGGCATTTGCTCATCCAGCGCGGCCAGGCGCGCGTCGATGGCATCGATGACCTTGCGCGAGAACGGCCCGAGATGCGCATAGGCCGCGATCATCTGCACGGCGATCCGCGCCGACGAGGTGTCGCGCTTGGCGCAATTCATGAAGGTCTGCCACAGCGGCCCGCGCGCCTCGGGGATCGCGGTGACCACGCGATGCACGGTTTCCATCGCCCCGACCCGCGCACGGATGTCGCCGTCTGCGAGCTCGTGGCGCTGCCGAGAACGGTCGAGCAGCGTCATCAATTTGTCGATACGGCCCGCATAGGCGGCCGGGCTGTAGACGCGCTCCAGCACCGTCTTGTAGTCCATCAGGATGTCGCGCAGCGGGCGCACCGGATCGAAATTGATGCCGCCGGTACACTGGTCGCCCCCCGTCGTCGATGCCAGATCGTGGTCCGCGTGCAACCGGCCCTCTTTCGCGAGCCGCCGCGTCAGCTGCGTGTTCGGCAATGCATAGAGCAGACCGATCATCGCGACCGGAATGGCAGCCTCCTCGATGAAATCGACCATGGCCTCCGCCATCGAGACCTTCTCGTTGTCGAAGCCCACGATGAAGCCGGCGGTGACGAGCATACCGGCGCCGTAGATCTTGTGGATGCTCTCGGCGATGTTGCGTCGCGTGTTCTGCTTCTTCCGCATCGCGACCAGGGTCGCGGGATCCGGGCTCTCGATGCCGACGAAGATGGCGAAGAAATTCGCTGCGCCCATCAGCTCCAGCAGCTCAGGATCGTCGGCGAGATTGACCGAAGCCTCGGTCGACAATTCAAAAGGATAGCCGTGCGCGCGCTGCCATTCGGCGAGCTGCGGCAGGAACTGGCGCAGCGACTTCTTGTTGCCGATGAAATTGTCGTCGACGAAGTCGAGATGGCCGCGGTAGCCCATCTGATAGAGCCGCTCGAGCTCGACAAACATCTGCTCGATCGTCTTGGTCCGCGGCACGCGACCGTAGAGCTCGATGATGTCGCAGAACTCGCAAGTGAACGGGCAGCCGCGCGAATATTGCACACCGAGATAGAGATAGTCCTCGAACTTCAGCAGATCGAACCGCGGCACCGGCGTCGTGGTGACGTCGGCCTGGAATTTCGGCGCCGTGAAAACGCCGGCGCGCGCGCCGCCATCCCAGGCCGCGATGAACTCCTCGATCACGCCCTCGGCCTCGCCGAGGACCTGGAAGTCCGCATTATCGTAGACGTGCGGGCTCGACGTCGGATCGGGCCCACCGACCACCACCGGCTTGCCCGCAGCGCGACACTTGTCGATCAGGCGCAGCGTATCGGCCTGCTGCGGCAACATGCCGCCGGTGAAGACGACATCGGCCCAGGCGAGATCGTCGTCGCCCAAAGCTTGCGTGTTGCAATCGATAAGCCGGACCGTCCAGCTCTCCGGCAACATTGCCGCAACGGTGATCAGGCCGAGGGGAGCGGCCGGCCGCCGGACACCCATCAGCTTGCAGGACTCGCCAAAACTCCAGAAGGACTCGGCGGTGAACAGCGGATAGAGCATCAGCACGTTGCAGGGGTGCGGCACGTTCGCGGAACTCCCAAGACCTCTCACGGAACTCTCAAATGCTTTGGCGCAGTGTAGCAAAGCAGCGTGGTCTTGCACCCCGGCAAAAGGGACAAGCTGTCGCGGAGCCATTGGGCGCCGACGTCGCTTCAGGCCATGCACTGGCGTTCAGGGAGATGGCGCGATCCGGCCCCGGCCGGGCCTTCTCAAAACGCCCACAACACCGCCTGGTCGATAATCTTCCCGCAGCCATCAGAATCTTCGGTAGCTGCCCCTCGGACTATTGATTTGAACAGTTCCAGTTCGCCGGACACATTGCGCCCCTGAGCCCATCGGTGGATGGGCCAATCAGGGGACTTGCGATGGCAAACCTAACAATCAATGGAAAAACCTTCACGCTCGACGTCGAACCGGACACGCCGCTGCTGTGGGCGATCCGCGAGAATGCCGGGCTGACCGGCACCAAATATGGCTGCGGCATTGCACAATGCGGCGCCTGCACCGTTCACATGGACGGTGTCGCCACCCGCTCCTGCGGAATCTCGGTCGCTGAGGCCGAGGGCAAGACAATCACCACGATCGAGGGGCTCGCGTCCGGCAACAGCCTGCACAAAGTGCAGCAGGCCTGGATTGCAAAGGACGTTCCGCAGTGCGGCTATTGCCAGAGCGGGATGATCATGGCCGTGGCCGCGCTCCTGACCGAGAAGCCGAAGCCGACCGATGCCGACATCGACGAGGCCATCACGAATATCTGCCGCTGCGGCACCTTCCAGCAGGTGCGCGAAGCGATCCACACGATCGCAAGCGCCTAAGGAGCCGGCACATGAACAAGCACGTTTCTCCCAAGATGAACCGCCGCGCCTTCGTCATCGGCACGGCCGCTGTCGGCACGGGCCTCGCCATCGGCCTCGACCTGCCCTTCGGCGGCCCCGCCGTGGTCCGCGCAGCCGACGGCTCGCCCGAGGTCAACGCCTGGGTCGTGGTCAGGCCCGACGACACCGTGGTGATCCGCATCGCTCGCTCCGAGATGGGCCAGGGTTCGCTCACCGGCCTCGCCCAGCTCGTCGCCGAAGAACTCGAGTGCGACTGGTCGAAGGTCACGACCGAATATCCAACCCCCGGCCAGAGCGTCGCCCGCAAGCGCGTCTGGGGCGATTTCTCGACCGGCGGCAGCCGCGGCATCCGCAGCTCGCAGGACTATGTCCGCAAGGGCGGCGCCACCGCGCGCGTGATGCTGATCCAGGCCGCCGCCGACGAGTGGAAGGTGCCGGCCTCCGAATGCACCGTCGCCAAGGGCGTCATCACCCATAAGGCATCGGGCAAGACAACGACCTACGGCAAGGTCGCCGAGGCCGCGGCGAAGCTGACGCCGCCAGCCGAGGTCAAACTCAAGGATCCCAAGGACTGGACCATTGCTGGCAAGGGCTTGCTACGGCTCGACACCGCCGACAAGACCACCGGCACGATGGTCTACGGCATCGACATCAAACTGCCGGGCATGCTGAACGCCGCGATCAAGGATTGTCCAGTGTTCGGCGGCAAGGTGAAGAGCTTTGACGAAGCCAAGGTCACGGGCATGAAGGGCGTAAAAAAGGTCGTCAAGGTCGGCGATTCCGCGGTCGCGGTCGTTGCCGATACCTGGTGGCACGCCAAGACGGCGCTGGAAGCTCTGCCGATCGTCTGGGACGAAGGGGACAACGCAAAAGTCTCGAGCGAGACGATTGCGAAGTGGCTGGCCGAGGGCCTAGACGATGCGCAGCCGGCCTATGTCGGCAACAAGAACGGTGACGTGAAGGCGGCAATTGCCGGCGCCGCGAAGAAGGTCGAGGCCGTCTACAACTACCCCTACCAGAACCACGCCACGATGGAGCCGATGAACGCCACCGCGCTCTACACCGCGGACAAATGCGAGGTCTGGTGCGGCACGCAGAATGGCGAGGCGGCTTTCGCGGCAGTGCTGGAGGCTTCGGGCCTGCCGGCGGAGAAGTGCGATGTCCACAAGGTGATGCTTGGCGGCGGCTTCGGCCGGCGGGGCATGACGGACTATGTCCGCCAGGCCGTCGCGATCGCCAAGGAGATGCCGGGCACGCCGATCAAGCTGTTGTGGTCGCGCGAAGAGGACATGACGCACGGCCGGTATCACCCGATCACCCAGTGCAAGATGACCGGCGCGTTCGATGCCAGCAACAATCTGGTCGCGCTGCACTACCGCCTGTCCGGTCAGTCCATCCTGTTCTCGGTGCGTCCTGAAGCCCTGCAGAACGGCATGGATCCGGCGGCATTCCAGGGGGTCGCCCAATCCGGCGAAGCCGCGATCGGCTACTCGGTGCCGAACCTCCTGGTCGAGCATTCGATGCGCAACCCGCACGTTCCGCCCGGCTTCTGGCGCGGCGTGAACGTCAATCACAACGCGATCTACATGGAATGCTTCATGGACGAGCTCGCCCATGCCGCAGGCCAGGACCCGCTCGAATTCCGCCGCAAGCTGATGGGCAATCACCCCAAGCATCTGGCGGTGCTCAATGCCGTGGCCGAGAAGGTCGGCTGGGACAAGCCGGCGCCGCAGGGCGTCTATCGCGGCATCGCGCAGGTCATGGGCTATGGCAGTTATGTTGCCGGCGCTGCCGAAATCTCGGTGACCGACGGCAGCAAGATCAAGGTGCTTCGTATCGTCGCCTCCACCGACCCCGGCTACATCGTCAATCCAGCGCAGGTGGAGCGGCAGATCGCCGGCTCCTTCGTCTATGGCCTCTCGGCGTTGTTCTACGGCGGCTGCACCGTCAAGGACGGCCGTATCGAGCAAACCAACTTCGACACCTTCAACTCGATGCGCATCAACGAGATGCCGAAGGTGGAATCGGTGATGGTGCCGAGCGGCGGGTTCTGGGGCGGTGTCGGCGAGCCGACCATCGGCGTTGCGGCGCCAGCGGTGCTCAACGCCTATTTCGCGGCGACGGGCAAACGCATCCGCTCGGTGCCGCTGCGCGACCAGAACATCACCTTCGCTTAAAGAAATGCCGCGGCGGCCATAACGGCCGCCGCGGCATTCTGCCTGGATGATCCTGATGAACACGCGCCGGGTGACACGGCGAGATGCCGTGTTCGGCATCACCGCGACGGCCGCGACGTTGGCGTGGCCCTCGATCTCGCGCGCGCAATCGACAAGCCGTGTCGTCGTGGTCGGTGGCGGTTTTGGCGGCGCTGCCTGCGCCCGCGCGCTCAAGCGCGCGCAAGGAGACTCGCAAGTCATCCTGATCGAACCCAATGCGGTCTTCACCTGCTGCCCCCTGAGCAACGAGGTGATCGCGGGCCTGCGCGACATCGAAGTGCAGCAGTTTGACTATGACAAACTCGCCGCCGACGGCGTCACCGTGATCGGTCAGACCGTGACTACAATTGAACCGCAACAGCGCAGCGTCCTGACAGCCGATGGCGTCGCGCTACCCTATGATCGCCTCGTGCTCTCACCCGGCATCGATTTTCACTTCGATGCACTACCCGGCTATGACGAGGCCGCATCGGAAAAGATGCCACACGCCTGGAAGGCCGGCGCGCAGACGCTGCTGCTGCGCAGGCAACTGGAGGCGATGGACGATGGTGGCACGGTCGCCATTGCGATCCCCGCCAATCCCTCGCGCTGTCCGCCCGCGCCCTACGAACGCGCCAGCCTGATCGCGCATTACCTGAAGACGAAGAAGCCGCGCTCGAAAGTGTTGGTCCTCGATGCCAAGGATAATTTCTCGCAGCAGCGGCTGTTCGAGAAGGCATGGAAGGAGCTCTACGGCGACATGATCGAGCGCATCGGGCTGTCCCAAGGCGGCCGCGTCACCTCGGTCGATCCCGCGACCCGAACCATCATTACTGAGTTCGGCAACTACACCCCTGATGTCGCCAACGTCATCCCGCCGCAGCGCGCCGGGCACATTGCCGAGATCGCTGGCGCAACCGACGCCACCGGCTGGTGCCCGATCGATCCTGTCACCTTCGAGTCAAAGCTCGTCAAAAACATCCACGTCATCGGCGACGCCTGCCTCGGCGGCGGCATCCCCAAATCGGCATCGGCCGCAAGCGCACAAGGCAAAGCTTGCGCTGCCGCCATCGTCAACCTGCTCGCCGGCCGCGCGCCGGAGGCGCCGCGGCTGACCGGCGTCTGCTACAACACCGTGGCACCCGGTTACGGCTTTTCGCTCGCGGGAAATTACCAACCCAAGGGCGACATCTTTGCCGAGGTCGAAGGCGGCGCGACGAGCCCGGTCGATGCACCGCGCGAACTGCGCGCCCGCGAGGCGGCCGAGGCGGAACGCTGGTTTCAAACCATCACGGCGGACACCTTTGGCTAGATCGAGCATCTACATCGCTGCGCTGTTTGCCGGTCTCGCGCTCGTCTCCAATGCACGCGCAGAAGGGCTTGCGCCCTATAAATTCACCGGCGACGGCATCGCGGATTCGCTGACAGGCGCCCCCGGCGACGCCGCGCGCGGACGCGCTCTGGTGCTGGCACGCACGACGACCTGTATCCTGTGCCATTCCGGTCCGTTCCCGGAAACGCGGTTCCAGGGCGACCTCGCGCCTGATCTCACCGGCGCGGGGAACCGCTGGACAGTGAGCCAGTTGCGGCTTCGGATGGTTGACGCTTCGCGCTTCAACCCGGACACCATCATGCCGTCCTATTACCGCAACGAAGGTCTCGTCCGCGTTGGGCGCAATTTTGCCGGCAAACCGATATTATCGGCTGCGGAGATCGAGGACATCGTGGCCTTTCTTGCAACGCTTCGGGACTAGGACCATTCATGCCAACGACGCGTCGACAGTTCTTGAGCTTCGCCGGAAGCGTGACGGTTGTTGGAACGATTCCGATTGTCACGCTACGACCGGTCGAAGCGACGCCCGCGATGCTCAACACCGCCATCCGCAGCGTCGTCGGCGAAGCCCCAATTCACACCGGCAAGGTCAAGCTCGACATTCCGCCGCTGGTCGAGAACGGCAACACGGTGCCGATGACGGTGAACGTGGCGAGCCCGATGACGGCGGACGACTACGTCAAGAGCATCCACGTCTTCAACGAGAAGAACCCGCAACCGAACATCGGCAACTTCTATCTGAATCCTTCTTCCGGCCGCGCCCAGGTCTCGACGAGAATCCGGCTCGCCGACACCCAGAAGGTGGTCGCGATCGCCCGCCTCTCCGACGACAGCTTCTGGCAAGTCGCCGCCGACGTGGTCGTCACTCTGGCCGCCTGCACCGAGGAGATGAACTGATGGCCGCCCTCATCAACGTCCCGGCGAAGGCCAAACGCGGCGACATCATCGAGATCCGCACGCTGACGTCGCACATCATGGAAACCGGCTTCCGCCACACCATGGACGGTGCGCTGGTGCCGCGCGATATCATCACGAGCTTCACCTGCCGCTACAACGGCGCCGAGATCTTCCGCGCCGATCTGTTTCCGGCCATCGCCGCCAATCCGTATTTGTCGTTCTTCACGGTCGCCAATGAGAGTGGCAAGCTCGAGTTCGAATGGATCGGCGACAACGGCTATTCGTCCGCCGCATCGGCATCGATCACGGTCGAATGAATTTTTGTCGCGCGATAGTGCTGGCGGCGCTTGTCGCCACGGCCCCTGCCCTGCTCGCCGGTGAAATCCCGCCCGATGGGCGCCGTTCCGGCTATTCCTTCATGGGCCCCGATACGCGCGCCATGCAGGATGACGATACATCGAATCCGGGCATGCTGTTCGTGCTCGACGGCGAGGCGCTGTGGACGAAGAAGACGGGCAGCGCCGACAAGGCGTGCGCGGACTGCCATGGCGATGCACGACGCAGCATGAAGGGCGTCGCGGCGCGCTATCCCGCGTTCGACAAGGCGCTGGCGCGTCCCGTCACACTCGACCAGCGCATCAACCTCTGCCGCGCCAATCATCAGCGGGCGAGTCCACTGCCTTACGAGAGCCGTGACATCCTCGCGCTGTCCGCCTTCGTTGCCCACCAATCACGCGGCGTCGCAATCACGGTGGGCGACGATCCACAGCTTAAGCCTTTCGTCGAACAGGGCCGCCATCTCTTCATGCAGCGCGAAGGGCAACTCAACCTCGCCTGCACCAATTGCCATGACGACAACTTTGAGAAGCGCCTCGCGGGCTCGCCGATCACGCAGGCGCAGCCGACCGGCTATCCGCTCTATCGGCTGGAGTGGCAGACGCTGGGATCGCTGGAGCGGCGCTTGCGCAGCTGCATGACCGGCATCCGCGCCCAAGCCTATGACTACGGCGCGCCCGAGTTGGTCGCCCTCGAGCTTTATCTGATGTCGCGGGCGCGCGGAATGCCGATGGAAACGCCGGCGGTGCGACCGTAACGCCCAAATTAGGGCTAGGCAGGCGTGGAACGGTCGCTAGTATCCCCCCAAATTGAGTCATAGGGAGGAACTAAAGTGGCTGACTACAAAATCTCGCGCCGTACGCTTTTGACTGGCACTGCCGCAGCGGGCGCGCTCAGCCTGACGGGATTGCCGGCGCGCGCCGAGGTCAACTGGAAGAAATATGCCGGGACCAAGCTGGAGGTGATCCTCGCCAAGGGACCGCGCGGCGACAATCTGCAGAAATACGTCAAGGAATTCACCGAGCTCACCGGCATCCAGGTCGAATCCGAGCAGATTCCCGAGCAGCAGCAGCGCCAGAAGGTCGTGATCGAGCTGACGTCGGGACGGCCGAGCTTCGACGTCGTCCATCTCAGCTATCACGTGCAGAAGCGACAGTTTGAGAAGGCCGGCTGGCTCGCCGACATGACGCCCTACATGAAGGATCCGGCGCTGACCGCGCCCGACCTCGTCGAGAGCGACTTCTCGGCCGCAGGCCTGCAATACGCCAAGAACGACAAGGGCCAGATGCTGTCACTGCCCTGGTCGGTCGACTATTTCATTCTCTATTACAACAAGGAGCTGTTCGCGAAGAAGGGCATCGCCGTCCCCAAGACCCTCGACGAGATGGCTGCGGCCGCCGAGAAGCTCACCGATCCCAAGGAAGGGATCTACGGTTTTGTCGGGCGCGGCCTGCGCAATGCCAACATGGCGATGTGGAGCAACTTCTTCCTCGATTACGGCGGCGAATTCCTCGATGCCAAGGGCAACATCCTGACCGACGGTCCGGAAGCCATTGCCGCAACCAAGCTTTATCAGACGCTGCTGACCAAGTCGGCACCTCCAGGCGTCGCCGGCTTCAACTGGATGGAATCGATGGCCTCCTTCACCCAAGGACGGGCCGCGATGTGGATCGACGGCGTCGGCTGGGCGCCCCCGCTGGAGGACCCGGCCGCCTCGCGCGTGGTCGGCAAGGTCGGTTACACCGTGGTGCCCGCCGGTCCCAAGGGACAATATTCCTCGACCTATGGCGACGGCATCGGCATTGCCGCGGCGAGCAAGAACAAGGAAGCCGCGTATCTGCTCTGCCAGTGGGTGGTTTCGAAGACGCAAGGCGCGCGGCTGCTGCAGGCCGGCGGCGGTGTCCCGTTCCGCAACTCGATCCTTGGCGATGCCGAGGTCCAGAAGGGCGTGAAGACCAAGGAGTGGCTGCAGTCGGTGATCGATTCCGGCAAGATCAGCAAGCTTGGCCTTCCCGTCGTGATCCCGGTCGCCGAATTCCGCGATATCGTCGGCGCGGCGGTCACCGCGACCCTGTCCGGCGCCGACCCCGCAGCGGAACTGAAGAAGGCCAACGATCAGTTCCGACCGATCCTGGAGCGTAGCGAAAAGGCGTGAGTGCGTTGACACAATCGACTCCGGGCGCGGCACAGTCTGATGCCGCGCCGGAGAAGGAATTGCGGCCGCCCTCCTATTGGCCGTTTGTGGTGCCGGCGCTGGTCGTCGTGATCGCCATCATCATCTTCCCGTGGGTCTTCACAATTTGGATGAGCCTGAACGAATGGAAGGTCGGCTCGTCGACCACCTTCGTCGGGTTCTCCAACTATCTGCGTCTGACCAGCGATCCTCGCTTTATCGAGGCGATCGGACATACGCTGGTTTACACCGTGCTCTCCGTGGTGCTGCCGCTCGTGTTCGGCACATTCGCAGCCGTGGTGTTCCACCAGAAATTCGCCGGCCGCGGCTTCCTGCGCGGCATCTTCATCATGCCGATGATGGCGACACCGGTGGCGATCGCGCTGGTCTGGACCATGATGTTCCACCCGCAGCTCGGCGTGCTCAATTACCTGCTGTCGCTGGTCGGCATTCCTCCGCAACTCTGGGTCTTTCATCCGGCAACGGTGATTCCTTCGCTGGTGCTGGTCGAAACCTGGCAATGGACGCCGCTCGTCATGCTGATCGTGCTCGGCGGCCTCGCCGCGATCCCGAGCGAGCCCTACGAGAGCGCGCAGATCGACGGCGCCAATCTCTGGCAGGTGTTCCGCTTCATCACCCTGCCGCTGATCATGCCGTTCCTGTTCATTGCCGGCATGATCCGCATGATCGATGCGGTGAAGAGCTTTGACATCATCTTCGCGATCACGCAGGGCGGACCGGGCTCGGCGTCGGAGACGATCAACATCTATCTCTACAGCGTCGCCTTCTCCTATTACGACCTCGGCTACGGCTCGGCGATCGCGGTCGTGTTCTTCCTGCTGATTGTCCTGCTTGCGGCGGTGATGCTCTACGCCCGCCAACGCATGCTGTGGACTGAGATCGCGAGCGACGCATGACCCCGAAGCAAATCATCGGCAAGATCAGCCTGTGGTTCGCGGTGCTCGTCATCGTGTCGCCGGCAATCCTGTTCTTCCTCTGGATGGTGTCACTCTCGCTGAAATTCGAAGTCGACAACGCCGCCTACCCGCCGGTCTTCATCCCCGAGCATTTCGCCTGGAAGAACTATGCCGACGTGGTCGCCTCCAATCGATTCGTGACCTATTTCTTCAACAGCCTGATCGTGACCGGGGGCGCGACGGCGCTCGCGCTGATCGTCGGCGTCCCCGCCGGCTACGGCATTGCGCGCATGGCCGCCCATAAATCTGCGATTGTGATCCTGATCGCCCGCATCACGCCCGGCCTGTCGTATTTGATTCCCCTGTTCCTGCTGTTCCAGTGGCTGGGACTGCTCGGCACGCTGGTGCCGCAGGTCATCATTCACCTCGTGGTGACGGTACCGATCGTGATCTGGATCATGATCGGCTATTTCGAGACGACGCCGCTGGAGCTGGAGGAAGCTGCCCTGATCGACGGCGCTACGCGCTGGCAGGTGTTTCGCCACGTCGCGCTGCCGATCGCCAAGCCTGGCATCGCGGTCGCCTTCATCCTCGCAGTGATCTTCTCCTGGAACAATTTTGTGTTCGGCATCGTGCTGGCGGGACGCGAGACGCGCACCCTGCCCGTCGCTGTCTACAACATGATCTCGTTCGACCAGCTCAGTTGGGGCCCGCTGGCCGCTGCGGCGCTGATCGTCACGCTTCCGGTGCTGCTGCTCACGGTGTTTGCTCAGCGGCAGATCGTGGCCGGGCTCACCGCGGGTGCGGTCAAGGGCGGGTAGTCACGTCTAGTCTGTGGCCCTCATCGCCTCCAGAACCGCGGCCGAGTCTGCGACCCAGCCGAAGATGCCGCCCTGGGCCTTGATCATCTTCAGGCCCATCTCGTGGAACTCGGGGAAGTAGGATGCGCAGCCGTCCGAGATGACGACGCAGCGATAGCCGCGGTCATTGGCCTCGCGCACGGTGGTGTTGACGCACACCTCGGTGGTGACGCCGCACACCAGAAGGTTCTCGATGCCGTATTTCTCCAGCACATCGGTCAGCTCGGTGGCGTAGAAAGCGCCTTTGCCGGGCTTGTCGATCACGACCTCGCTGTCGAGCGGATAGAGCTCGGGGATGATGTCGTGGCCGGCTTCACCGCGGATGAGAATGCGGCCCATCGGACCGGGATCGCCGATGCGCAAGGACGGCGCGCCGCGCTCGACTTTCGCCGGCGGTGCGTCGGAGAGATCGGGCAAATGTCCTTCGCGGGTGTGGATCACCAACATGCCGGTGTCGCGCGCGGCCTTCAGCACGGCACTGATGGGCTTCACCGCGCGTGCGAGCTGGCTGACATCATTGCCGAGCGTCTCGCCGAAGCCGCCGGGCTCCATGAAATCGCGCTGCATGTCGATGATGACGAGCGCTGTGCTCGCCCGGTCGAGCTTGATCGGCTCGGGCTCGGCGCTGATGACGCCCAGTGTCGGCTTGGTTGAGTTCAACATGACGCCCCCGCGAGAACTCTCTTTGTCACGAGTTCTGCAAGCGCCGTGCCATTGTGTACAATTGTAGCGGGGCGCGAACGGCACGGGAATTTGCTGCGCAGTCAAAAGGTTAAGTCAGCCACTGACGGCTGCTTATTCCCTGTGCGACGGCTTTGCGACGTGCATTTGCTTAAAGGATGAGCGGCCAGATTGGCCTCTAGTGTGCAGTCCCGTACAGCCTCTGATGCTCATTCTCATACGGCGCATAGGAATCCTTTAGCGTCGCCATGTTGAGCAACATCGCCGCCACCAGCGTGCCCGTCCCGTCGAACACGCGCGTCTTCACCCAGGCACTCTCGGTGCGGCGGCTGCCGGACAGCGCGACCACTTCGCGTTCGACCTCGTACGCCTCGTCAACGAAGAGCGGCCCCTTCACCAACCGGATTTCCTGATCGGCGAACAGGCCGACGGCCGGCCCCTTCGCCGGCAACGGATCGTCCTTGGAACGGTGTTGAAACAGCACGCTCAACATCTCCATCGGGATGATGGCTCTGCCCCACGGATTGTCCGCGCCGGAATAGTAAGGAGAGTTCTCGGTGATGACTGCGAGCTTCTGCCGCAGCGAGAACGGATAAAGGTCGCCCATGTTCTGGTCAAATGCCATCCGCACCGCCTGCCGCTTGCTCGTCTGCGCCACCTTCACATCGCGCAGGATCACGGGATCGGCGAGCGGCCTGAGCTCGGTCAGGCGCGTCTCGAGCGCGGTCGCAGCGCGGGGATCGCCGACCGAAGCCGAGCCGCGCAGCACCTCGGTGCCGTCGCGCTTCACCATCTGAATCTGGCACTGGCTCGTACCCGGCAACGGCTTCGACAGAATTGCCTGCACCTCCTCACCCTCGAAGCAGGCATTGCGATAATGGGCGGAGAGACAGCCGCTCTCGAACCACGCCTGTCCCCACAGCCGTGCGCCGAGCGGGGCAAACTGGCTGAAATGGGTCGGTCCCTCGATGGTCCCACCCTTGAAGCCGAGTTTCTGCGCAGTGGCATCGTCGTGGATGGAGGCATGCGCGTCATAAAGCTGCGCGTGCAGCATCTGGCGCGGCTGGCGCCACGGCCCGATCAGGGCTTCTGCTGTCTCAGTGATCTCGGTGGCGAATGCGTTTGCAGCCATGGTGTTCTCCACAAGCAGCCATGACTAGCAGGAGCGCCACGGATGCGGCTAGCCGTATTGACTTCACAGGGCCATGCCCTTGACTGTCATAATTCGCGTCGCGCAGCCGCAAACCCCTCCCGCAGCGCAAACCCCGCCGAGTAAGAGACGAGGACTTCCGAAATGACGCTGATGCAGGTCGAGCTGGACGACAAATACCGGCTCGAATCGAAGCGGATCTTCCTGTCCGGCACCCAGGCCCTGGTCCGTCTGCCCATGTTGCAGCGCGAACGCGACCGGCTCCAAGGGCTCAACACCGGCGGCTTCATCTCGGGCTATCGCGGCTCCCCTCTCGGCATGTACGACCATGCACTCTGGCGCGCGAAGTCGCACCTCCAGCAGCACGACATCGCCTTTGTCCCCGGCCTGAACGAGGATCTCGCGGCGACCGCTGTCTGGGGCAGCCAGCAGGTCGGCCTGTTTCCCGGCGCCAAGGTCGATGGCGTGTTCGGCATCTGGTACGGCAAGGGCCCCGGCGTCGACCGCTCCGTCGATGCGCTCAAGCACGCCAATGCGGCCGGCACCTCGCTCAATGGCGGCGTCCTCGCGCTTGCCGGTGACGACCATGGCTGCCAGTCCTCGACGCTGGCGCACCAGAGCGAGCAAGTGTTCGCGGCGGCGCTGATCCCCGTAATCAATCCGGCGACGCTGCAGGATTATCTCGACCTCGGCCTCTATGGTTTCGCGCTGTCGCGCTTCTCCGGCTGCTGGGTCGGCTTCAAGGCGATCAGCGAAACCGTCGAGAGCTCGGCCTCGATTGACAGCGATCCCGAGCGCATCAAGATCATACTCCCCGACGATTTCGAGATGCCGCCCGGCGGCCTCAACATTCGCTGGCCCGATCCGCCGCTGGAAGCCGAGCGGCGGCTGTTTGGGCCGAAGATGGCCGCGGTGCAGGCCTTTGCCCGCGCCAACCGGCTCGACCGCATCGTGCTCGATTCCAAACCCGCACGGCTCGGCATCGTCGCGACCGGCAAGGCCTATCTCGATCTGCGCCAGGCGCTCGCCGACTTGGGCATCACCGACAAGGACGCGCAGGATCTGGGCCTGCGCATCTACAAGGTTGCACTGACTTGGCCGCTGGAGGAAAGCGGCGCCAAGCGCTTCGCCGAAGGCCTGCAGGACGTGCTGGTCGTCGAAGAAAAGCGCGGCTTCATCGAAGACCAGCTGATGCGCATCCTCTACAATATCGACGCGTCCAGACGCCCGACGGTCACGGGCAAACGCGACGAGAGCGACGCGCCGCTGCTGCCAAGCGAGGGCGAGCTGACACCGACCATCGTCGCGGGCGCTCTGGTGGCGCGCTTGCGCAAGCTCGGTCACCACAGCCCGGTGCTGGAGCAGCGCCTCGCCCGGCTCGAGGCCTTCGACAATCCCGTCGCCGCCACCACGCAGATCAAGCTCGCGCGCACGCCGTTCTTCTGCTCGGGCTGCCCGCACAACACCTCGACGCGCGTGCCTGAGGGAAGCCGCGCCATGGCCGGCATCGGCTGTCACGGCATGGCCCTGAGCATGCCGACCCGCCGCACCGATCTGATCTCGCACATGGGCGCCGAGGGTGTAAACTGGATCGGGCAGTCGCCGTTCACCACCGAGAAACACATCTTCCAGAACCTCGGCGACGGCACCTACACGCACTCCGGGCTTCTTGCTCTTCGTGCGGCGTCCGCCGCCGGCATCAGCATCACCTACAAGATCCTCTACAACGATGCCGTCGCGATGACCGGCGGCCAGCCGGCCGAGGGCGCCTTTAACGTCGCGCAGATCGCGCACCAGGTCTGGGCCGAGGGCGTGAAGCGGCTTGCGATCGTCTCGGACGATCCGGGCAAATATCCCGACGGCAACTATTTCCCGCAGGGCGCGACCATCCACCATCGCCGCGAGCTCGATGCCGTGCAGCGCGAGCTGCGTGACATCAAGGGTCTCACGGTCGTGATCTACGACCAGACCTGCGCCGCGGAAAAGCGCCGCCGCCGCAAGCGCGGTCTGTATCCGGATCCGGCAAAACGCGCCTTCATCAACGAACTCGTCTGCGAAGGCTGCGGCGATTGTTCGCAGGCCTCCAACTGCGTCTCGGTGCAGCCCCTGGAAACGGAATTTGGCCGCAAGCGCCAGATCGACCAGTCCAACTGCAACAAGGACTTTTCCTGCGTCGAAGGCTTTTGCCCGAGTTTTGTCACCGTGCATGGCGGTTCGCTCAAGCGCATGAAGACCTCGGCGGTCGACTCAGGCCAGCTGTTCGTCGATTTGCCGCTGCCTCCCACGCGCGAGCTCGACGCTCCCTACAACATCCTCGTCACCGGTATCGGCGGCACCGGCGTCATCACCATCGGCGCCCTGCTCGGCATGGCCGCCCATGTCGACGGCCGCGGCTGCTCGGCGCTCGACTTCACCGGCCTCTCGCAGAAGAACGGTGCCGTGATGAGCCATGTGCGCATCGCGCAGAGGCCGGAGGACATCTCGGCGGTCCGCATCACCACCGGCGGCGCCGACGTCATCCTCGGTTGCGACATGATCGTCTCGGCCGGCCCCAGCGCACTCAGCCGCGCCGAGCGCGGGGTAACCAAGGCCTATATCAACGCCGACCTGCAGCCGACCGCGAGCTTTGTACAAAACCCCGATCTCGATTTTGAGATGGGCACGATGCAGACCGTGCTGCGAGACGCCGTCGGCGACAAGAACCTCGATATCATCGACGCGACGGGCATGGCAGCCGCACTGATGGGCGACAGCATCGCGACCAATCCCTTCATGCTTGGCTTCGCCTTCCAGAAGGGCGCGATCCCGCTGTCGCTGGAGGCGCTGCTCCGCGCCATCGAGATCAACGGCGCGGCGATCGAGATGAACAAGCTCGCCTTCACCTGGGGACGTCTGGCGGCCCATGACATGTCGCGGGTGCGCAGCGTGCTCCAGTTCAAGAGCCGGGCCTCCGCGCCGACGAAGTCGCTCGACGACATCATCGCGACCCGTGCGGAGTTCCTGATCGGCTATCAGGACAAGGCCTACGCCGACCGCTATCTCGGGGCTGTCGCCAAGGTGCGGAAAGCAGAGAGCGGTGTCTCGCCCGCCTCCACGGAGTTAAGTGAGGCAGTCGCAAAAAACCTGTTCAAGCTGATGTCCTACAAGGACGAGTACGAAGTCGCGCGTCTCTACACCGACGGCAGCTTTGCGCAGAAGGTGTCGGAGAAGTTCGACGGCGACTTCACGCTGAAGTACCACCTGGCACCGCCGGTTCTCGCGAAGCGGGACAAGACGAGCGGACATCTCCAGAAGCAGGAGTTCGGCGGTTGGATGCTCCACGCCTTCCGCGTGCTGGCCAAGCTGAAATTCCTGCGCGGCGGCGTGTTCGATCCGTTCGGCCGTACAGAGGAGCGCCGGACCGAGCGGAAGCTGGTCGAGGATTATCTGGCGATGATCGATCAGCGGATGGCCGGGCTGAAGGCGGAGCAGATCCCGTTGCTGGCGCGGCTCGCGCGCGTGCCGGAGACGATCCGCGGATTCGGACACGTCAAGGAATCCAACGTCAAGCTGGCGAGGGCCGAGAAGGCACGGTTGGAGGCGGAGCTCGAGAACAGCCGGTTTGTAGCGGCGGCGGAGTAACTGTTAGGTCGCGCGCTCTCTCTACACGTCATTGCGAGGAGCGAAGCGACGAAGCAATCCAGAGTCTTCCCGCGGAGGCATTCTGGATTTCTTCGCTACGCTCGCAATGACGCGGATATAGTGGACGCGACAATCAGACAGATGCCTTTGCGGCGATCGGCGCCATCGTCGCCCCTTCCCCCAAATGCCGCCCCGCAATATACCCGAACGTGAGCGCCGGTCCCAGCGTGATGCCCGGCCCGGGATAATTCCCGTTCATGATCGAGCCCATATCGTTACCGCAGGCGTAGAGGCCCGCGATCGCTGTGCCGTCCTCGCGCAGCACACGCGCCTGCGCATCGACCTTCATGCCGATGGCGGTGCCGAGATCGGCCGGATAGATCCGCATCGCGAAGAACGGCGCGCGGAGGATCGGCGCGACACAAGGGTTGGGCTTGTGGCTGATATCGCCGAGGTGCCGCTGGTAGATGGTGCTGCCCCGGCCGAATTCGCGATCGCGGCCCTCCTTCGCATCGGAATTGTACCTCGCAATGGTCGCACCAAGCACAGTCGGCTTGATGCCGATTGTCGTCGCGAGCTGCGCGAGATCAGGCGCCTTGATCAATTCACCGCTCGCCACATAACGCCGGACATTGCGTGTGAACGGCTTGATGCGGCCGAGGCCATAGCTCCACAGGAACGGACGGTCGCAGATCAAATAGAACGGCCGGTCCGGCTCGCCATTGCCGTCGCGCAGCATGGCGAGCACGAACTCGTGGTAGGATAGCGCCTCGTTGACGAAGCGGCGACCCGCGGCGTTGACGACGATCACGCCGGGTTTGGCGCGATCGGTCACGGTATGGGGGAACACGCCGCGGCTGCCGTCGGCGCGGCGGAACAGCGAGGCCGGCACCCAATAGGCCGGACTGGTCGCGTCCGTGTTGAGCGCGGCACTGGCCGCCATCGCGAGCCGAAGCCCATCACCCGTGCCTGCTGTGTTGGTGGCCGAGACGAAGCCGGCCGCCGCGGGGAAGAAGCGTTTGCGCAAAATCGGATCGTGCGAGAAGCCGCCGGTCGCGAGCACCACACCGCGGCGCGCAGCTATCGAACGATCGCGCGAGCCATGGCGAATGACAACGCCGCTGACGCGATCGCCCTGCATCGACAAGTCCTCGACATCCGCGCTGAAAAGGATCTCGACCTGCCGCGCCAGCAGCGATACATAGAGCCGCGCAGCAAGCGCATTGCCGAGATGCAATGTCGTGCCGCGCGGGCTGCGCAGCCGCTGCAGCGCGTACTCCAAGACCAACCGCGCCGCGCGCAGGGTCGAGCGCAGTGATTTTCCGATCCGGCGCAGATGCGGGATGTCGAGCCGATTGACCATCATCCCGCCAAACAGCGTGAACTCCGGCAGTGGCGCACGCAGCCGCGCGAAATGCGCGCCCAGCCGCGTGCCGTCGAATGCGGCCGGCTCCAGCACACGTCCGCCCGGTGTCGCCCCCAATCGCTCCGGATAATAGTCCGGATAGGCTTTCACCGGTTGCAGGCGCACTTCCGTGTTGGCTTCGAGATAGGCGATCGCCTCCGGCCCGCGCGCGAGGAAGGCGGCGCGCAGGCCCGCATTGGCGGGCTCGGGCACCGTGCTCGACAGATACTGGACGGCATCGGTGATGCTGTCGGACAGCGCCGCCTCTTTCATCTTGGCATTGGCGGGAATCCAGACCATACCGCCGGACCACGCGGTGGTGCCGCCGACAAGGGCGGTCTTCTCGATCACGAGCACGCGCAAGCCTTCGGCTGCGGCCACCGCGGCCGCGGTCATGCCACCGGCGCCAGCGCCGATAACAATGACGTCGTAGGTCTCATGCGCCGGCATCATGCGGCAAGGGTCCGAAGGCGAGGCATGACACCGTCATACCCCGCCCGCGGCCTCACAGCTAGCGCTGGGGCTTCCGCTCGATCGGATCGATGTCGATCGCCCGCAGGCGCCCGTGCCGCAGCACGTCCATGGCGAGCCGCCGGCCGATCCGGTCGCGGTCGAGCACCCGGATCAGATCGTCGACGCCGTTGATGTCGACGCCGTCGAGCCTGATCACGACGTCGCCGGGCAACAGACCCGCCTTCGCCGCCGGGCCGTCCTGCTCGATCTGCATCAGCAGCGCGCCCATCTTGTTCTCGACGCCCGCCAGCACCGCGTGCCGCCGCGGCACCGGCGCGGTCTGTCCGGCGACACCGATAAAGGCGCGGCGGACGTAGCCATGGCGAATGATCTCCGACAGCACGAACTGCGCGGTGTTGCTCGCGACCGCGAAGCAGATGCCCTGCGCGCCATTGATGATGGCGGTGTTGATGCCGATCACCTCCGCATTCGACGATACCAGTGGTCCGCCGGAATTGCCGGGATTGAGCGCAGCATCGGTCTGGATCACGTCTTCGATCGTGCGACCGCTGACGGAGCGGATCGAGCGCCCGAGTGCCGAGACCACACCGGCGGTGACAGTCGATTCAAAACCGAGCGGATTGCCGATCGCGATCACGACCTGACCGCGCCGCAACGTCTTGGAATTGCCAAGCGCCGCATAGGGCAGATCGCGCACGCCGTCGGCGCGCAGCAGCGCCAGATCGGTGTCGGGGTCGACGCCGAGCACCCTTGCATCACCCACGTTGCCTTCGACATCGCGCAGCCGGATCTCCTTGGAGGAACCGACCACGTGACTGTTGGTGAGCACAAGCCCGTCCGGCGAGATCACGATGCCGGAGCCGAGCCCGCCGCGCTCGCGGCCGTTCGGCACTTTTGGCCCGGTCTCGACACGCACGACGGCGGGGCCGACGCGGTCGGTCACGTCGATCACAGCATTGGAATAGGCGTCCAGCAAGGCCCGGTCATCGACCGCGGCAGAGCCTCTCGTTCGCGATGACGCGGCGTCATCGACGATATCTGAAGTGAAATCCAGCATGGCAAAAGTCCTTGAGGCTCACACAGATGGTGGCCAGTTCCGTCAGGCGCAAGTGCCTGCCCGGGGTGCAAAGCTGGACTGCCCGGGTGGCTAGGGCGCTCGCCGCAGCGTACCGGACCTGGCCTTGACCGGATCGAGCAGCGACCAGTCGCCATCCGGGAGCACGTAGCCCTTGGGGAACGGCGCGCGCAGCTCGAGCCCGAGCGAGCGCAGCACGCGATCATCGCGGTAGTAGCATTGCAGCACGACGCGAACGAGCGTTGCCGCGGCCGCACCGCCGTGCTTGCGAAACTCCTGCGCTACCGCATCGCGCTTCGTGGCATCCAGCTCTGCAAGCGGCCCTCCTGCGAGCCGCGCCAGATGTTCCAGCGCTGCCGTCACCAATTTGGTGTCGCGGCCGAGCGTCGCAAGGATATCGGCCTGGATCGCGGCATCGTCAGCGCCGGGCATATTGTACTCGTCGCTGGCAGGAACGATCATCGCGGCGATGGTGCGGAGGTCGTCGCGCTGCCGAGGCGAGAGGGAGAGTTGATCAGGCATTGTGTCCTCTTCTGGCGCTCGCGCCGCGACGAAGGTCTGCTCCCTCCCCCGCTTGCGGGAGAGGGTTGGGGAGAGGGTGCATCCACATAGAGACTCCCCAAGAGGAGAGAACCCGGCACTTCGTGCCGACCTCTCCCGCAAGCGGGAGCGGTGCACCGAGCGCGCCGCTACGTTTGAATATCATCATTCTCAGTCGAACAAGTTGGCAAGGCGCTGCTTCATCTGGTCGGCGATGTAGAGCGCGAGGGCCTGGATGGTGGAGGTCGGGTTCACGCCGCCCGAGGTGACGAAGATGCTGCCGTCGACGATGAAGAGGTTTTTCACGTCGTGCGTGCGGCCCCAGTCGTTGACGACGGATTTTTTGGGATCGGTGCCCATCCGCGCAGTACCGAGCAAGTGCCAGCCGCCCCACGGGATCGGCGAGTTGACGCAGATGTCGGTCGCCCCCGCTGTCTCGAGGATCTCCCGGCCGCGGGCGAGCGCGTGGTCCATCATCTTCTGGCTGTTCTCAGAGATCGTGTAGTTGATTTTCGGTGCGGGAATGCCGTGGCTGTCCTTCAGCACGGGATCGAGCGTAACCTGGTTGTGCTCTTCCGGCAGGTCCTCGCAGATTGCGGAGAAACCCAGCCGATGTCCATTGAGCTTGCGGAACACACGGTGATGATCCGCGCCCCACGGCAGAATGCCCTTCTGCTCGCTGACGACGGCCTCGAACACCGGCCCCGCCCCGCGCACGAACTGGACGCCATAGCCGCGCACGAAGCCGCGCGAGAGGTCTGTGTCGTACCACTCCTTGCTCCACAAGCAAGTCGGCGGCGCACGGTTGCTGTCGGTCGGTTGTTTCACATAGCCGTAGATCTGCGCATAGGGATGGAACATCAAATTCTTGCCGACAAGCCCCGACGAATTGGCAAGGCCGTTCGGAAAGCGGTCAGATTTTGAGTTCAGCAGCAGCCGCGGCGTACCGACACCGTTGCAGGCGATGATGACGACATGCGCCGGCTGGAACTGTTCCACGCCGTCCTTGTCGTAGTAGATCACGCCGGTGGCCATGCCATTCTCGTCGGTCGTGATCTCACGCACCCGACAATGGGTGCGCAGCTCGACGCCGGCGCGGATCGCATGCGGCCAATAGGTGATGTCGGTGGAAGATTTCGCACCTTGCGCGCACGCCGGCGTACAATGGCCGAGATTGATGCAGCGCGCGCGGCCCTCATAGTCTGTGGTCGCGACCGTCGTATCCGACGGCCACCAGTGCCAGCCGAGCTTGTTCATGGCCTTGCCGATGATCGCGCCTGACAATCCCATCGGCTGCTGCGGCATCGGCGGATGCGTCAGGGGCGAGAGCGGATCACCCGACAGGCCCGACGTCCCCATCATCTTGTCGTTCTCTTCGAAAAAGGGCGTCAGCGCGTCGTAGTCGATTGGCCAGTCGTCGGCGACGCCGTCGAGCGTTTTGACCTTGAAGTCCGAGGGATGCAGCCGCGGCCAATGCGCGGTGTACATCACCGTTGAGCCACCGACGGCGTTGTAGTTGACGACTTTGATCGGCGAATTGTCGTCGTTGATCGGATAGTCCTCGGACCGGCCGCGAATGTTGGGGCTCGACGACCACTCCCCGTAGAACTTGGCCTCCCAATCCCGGCCCGTGCTCGGATATTCCGCCGGGTTCATCCAGCCGCCCTGTTCCAGGCAGAGAATGTGCATCTTGGTCTCGGCCAGCGACCACGCCATCGCCGCGCCCGAAGCGCCGGCGCCGATGATCAGGACGTCCACGGGGTCTTTCATCAAAACGTCTTCCTCCCGCCCTCGCCGCTTCAAGGGCGATTCGGCCGTTGCTGCCTTAATGTACAGCGTCGAACGATAAGGGCAGACCGGCCGGCGAGTAAAGGCTGGCGCGCGAATGTCGCACTTCGCACAGCGCAGACCATTGGTATCATCCCGTCCGGATGCTAGGAACGAGGAGCAAGAGCAATCGATAGCGAGAAGTTATGTCCTCGAGGAATTCATTTGCCGCTACCCGCGCCTTCGCGCTGGTTTTGTTTCTCGCTCTGTCCGGATTTCTGGGGACGTCCAACCCCGCCGCCGCGGTGACTGCGGCTGCAACGGTCCGGGATGCCAATTCGATCCAGCTCGGCGACGTCACCTACCGGCTGGACGGCGTCGACGCGCCCGAGCTGGACCAGGTCTGCATCGACGATCACGCCGATCCCTGGACCTGTGGCATCGAGGCCCGCGACCAGCTCACCAAGCTCATCGGCGGAAAGCCCGTTCGTTGCGACGATGTCGGTCCCGAGAAGAACTTTGGCAAGCGCCATCGCGCGATCTGCACGGTCGAGGCCGACAAGGTCTCGCTGAACGAGCAGCTGCTCAAACTGGGCTTTGCCATCGCGCGCGAGCCCCTCAAGGCCAACGTCAAGCCCGCGGCGGCCGAGGCCAGGACGGCGTCGGCCGGCATCTGGAAGGGCTGCTTTGTTGCACCGCAAGAATTCCGCACGGGCAAGAAGGACGGCTCCTTGCTCGGCGCCGCCTGCCGCTCCGACCGCGACAAGGAGATTCGCGCGGCGCTGTTTCCGGAGAACCTGACGGCGCCGCCGAGCTGCGCCATCAAGGGCAAGCTCGCGGTGCGCGCGCGCGTCACCGGCAATGTCGGCATCTATCATTTGCGGGGTTGCCCGAGCTACGCCGCGACCACCAAGCCGGATCGCTGGTTCTGCTCGGAGGACGACGCTCAGGCCTCGGGCTTCCGCAAGGCCTACAATTGCCGCCGGCCAAAGTGAAAAGTGGTTCACGCAGCCGTGAGTGGTAAACCGAGACAGTATTGATCCGGAATTGAACTCCCGTCGCGAGTTGTTACACTTATATATGTACGCAAGCGCTTTGCGCGAGCGTTTCCTTGGCAGGCGATCCTCACCGGATTGTCTTTGCTCGGGCGTTTCCTCCCTAGACTTGGGCCGCTTGTCACAACAAGCGGCTCTTCTTTTTTGCGCAGCACTAGCTGTGCATCTGAATGAACTGATCCATCGGCGGCATGTTCTGGTTGAGATGGGACATGATCCAGACGGTTCCCCCAACCACCAGGAAGACAACCAGAAGACCGAAGGCCAGTGCCAGCACGTTGTTGGTGTTGTCCGGGCCCGTGGTGATGTGCAGGAAGAACACCAGATGCACACCCATCTGGGCAATCGCCAGCACGATCAGCGCAACGGGGATCGACGGCTGCCAGACCAGATCGGTACCAGCGACAAAGAACGAGGTCGCGGTGAGCAACAGCGCGAGACCCAGACCGACGACATAGCCGACGATACGCTCGCCGACGCTGTGTTGCTCTTCATCGCCAGGCGCGATGTCGTGCTCGACATGCATGTGCGTCTGATCGCTCATACGCCACTCCCAAGCAAGTATACGACGGAAAACACCCCGACCCAGATGATGTCGAGCGCATGCCAGAACAGCGCAAAACACATCATTCGGCGCAGGACGTCGGCGCGAAAGCCCTTTGCGAAAACCTGGGCCATCATGGTGAGCAGCCACAAGACGCCGGCCGAGACATGTAGGCCGTGGCACCCGACCAGCGAGAAGAACGCACTCAGGAAGGCGCTGCGCGACGGGCCATAGCCGCGGGAGACGAGATCGGCGAACTCTCGGAACTCGATGGCCAGGAAGATGAGGCCGAGCACACAGGTCACGGCCATGCCGAGATAGAACCAGAACCGGTTGCGAACGTCGGCCGCGATGCTGGCCATACCGCAGGTAAAACTCGACAGCAGCAGGCAGACCGTCTCGATCGCGACGTTGCGCTGCTCGAAGATCTCCGACCCCTTGGGGCCGCCGGCAGTCTGGTCGGCCAGCACCGCATAGGCCGCGAAGAAGCAGGAGAACATCACGATGTCGGAGAGCAGGAACACCCAGAAGCCGTAGGCGGTGACTGTGCGCTTCGGCGCAGGCCCAGGATGCTCGACGACGAGCCCGATGTGATGGGGATCGGCATGCGCGTGGCCGGCGGCCGCGGTCATCGACATCAGACTGTCCCCGCCATGCTGACGAGACTGCGCCGTTCTTCGAGGTTGACGCGATCTATCGCTGCGACCTCATCGGCCGGAATGACGTATTCGTCATGGTCGCGCCAGGCGAAGACGACGAAGGTCGCGAACGCGCCGATGCCGCCCAGGATCACCATCCACCAGATGTGCCAGATCAGCGCGAAGCCCATGATGGTGGCGAAGAACGCGCAGACAAAGCCTGTCGGCGAGTTCCTGGGCATCTCGATGTCGTGATACTCAGGCTCTTCGTGCTCGAGTGATTGCTGCTGGGCGCGGCTCTTCATATCCCAATAGGCGTCCTCGCCGCGCACATCGGGATGGAAGGCGAAATTGAACACCGGCGGCGGCGATGAGGTCGCCCATTCCAGCGAGCGGCCGTCCCAGGGATCGCCGGTGCGGTCGCGCAACGCCTCGCGGTTGCGGATGCTGACGATGATCTGCATGATCTGGCAGATGACGCCGATCGACAGGACCGCCATCCCGACCGCTGCCACGATCATCCAGGGCCGCCACTCCGCGACATTATAGTGCTGCATGCGCCGCGTCATGCCGAGCATGCCGGCCACGTAGAGCGGCACGAAGGTGACGTAGAAGCCGAGAAACGTAAACCAAAACGCAAGCTTGCCCCAGCGCGCGTCGAGCCGGAAGCCGAACGCTTTTGGAAACCAGTATTCGAAACCGGCGAAGGCGCCGAACAGCACGCCGCCGATGATGACGTTGTGGAAGTGCGCGACCAGAAACATGCTGTTGTGGAGCATGAAGTCGGCCGGCGGCACCGCGACCAGCACACCCGTCAAGCCGCCGATGATGAAGGTGACCATGAAGCCTATCGACCACAGCATCGGCGTCTCGAAGCGGATGCGTCCGCCATACATCGTGAACAGCCAGTTGTAGATCTTCACCCCGGTCGGTATCGCGATGATCATGCTGGCGATGCCGAAGATGGCGTTGACGTCGGGGCCGGCGCCCATCGTGAAGAAATGGTGCAGCCAGACCATGAAGGAGATGATGCAGATCGCCATGGTCGCGAGCACCATCGAGCGATAGCCGAACAGCGCCTTGCCGGAGAAGGTCGAGACCACCTCGGAGAAGATACCGAAGGCCGGCAGCACCAGGATGTAGACCTCCGGATGTCCCCAGGCCCAGATCAAATTCATGAACATCATGACGTTGCCGCCGGCTTCATTGGTGAAGAAGTGGAAGCCGAGGTAACGATCGAGCAGCAGCATCGCGAGAGTCGCGGTGAGGATCGGAAACGCCGCGACGATCAGGAGGTTCGAGGCCAGCGTGGTCCAGCAGAACATCGGCATGCGCAGATAGTTCATGCCCTTGGTTCGCAGCTTCAGCACCGTCGTGACGAGGTTGATACCGGCGACCAGCGTGCCGACGCCGGAGATCTGGAGCGACCAGGCGTAGTAGTCGACGCCGACGCCGGGCGAGTAGGACAGCTCCGATAGCGGCGGAAAGGCGAGCCAACCGGTCCGCGCGAACTCTCCGATCACGAGCGATAAATTGACCAGCAGCGCGCCCGTCGCGGTCAGCCAGAAGCCGACCGAGTTGAGCGTCGGAAACGCCACATCGCGCACGCCGAGCTGCAACGGCACGACCAGGTTCATCAAGCCGATCACGAACGGCATCGCGACGAAGAAGATCATGATGGTGCCGTGCGCCGAAAATATCTGGTTGTAGTGCTCCGGCGGCAGATAGCCCTGCGACTGAAAGGCAACGGCCTGCTGGATCCGCATCATGACGGCGTCGCTGCCACCGCGGAGCAGCATCACGGACGCCAGCAGGATGTACATCACGCCGATGCGCTTGTGATCGACGCTGGTAATCCATTCGTGCCAGAGATAGGGCAGATGTCCCTTGACCACGACCCAGGCGAGCACGGCGAGGATTCCGACCAGCACGATCGCGCCTGCGACGAGCGGAATGGGCTGATCGAACGGAATGGCCGACCAGTCGAGCTTACCGAGCATCGTGGCCTCCACTGTGCGGGCGGCCGGCATCGGAGACGAGCTCCGGCCCGGGTCCCGGCGGAATGTGCTGGGTTGCGATCAGGTCGAACAGGCGCGGGTCTTCCAGACGATAGGTCGGCCTGCCTCTCTCGATGCCCTGCTGCTTCAGCTTCGTGTAACTGTCTTCGTTCAGCACGGCGTCGGTCTTCGCGGTGGTCGCGACCCAGTCCGGAAAGGCGAGCGGCGAGATCACGTTGACGTCGAACATCATGTCGGGAAAACCGTCGCCGGAGAAATGTGCCGATATCCCCTTGAGCTTGCCTTCATTGTCGGCACGCAGGTTCAGCCTCGTCACCATGCCGTTCATGGTGTAGATCATGCTGCCGAGCTGCGGGATAAAGAACGTGTTCATCACGCTCGACGATGTTAGTTGGAAATTCAGCTCGGCGCCGGCCGGTACAGTCAGCGAGTTGACCGTGGCGATGCGCTGGTCCGGATAGATGAAGAGCCATTTCCAGTCGAGTGAGACGGCCTGGATGCGCAACGGGCTGCCCGTACCCGGCACGGGCGCCGCGGGATCGAGCTGGTGCGAACCGATCCACGCGACGCCGCCAAGCAGGATCACGGTGAGTGCGGGGATCGCCCACACCACCATTTCGACGCGACCGGAATAGACGAAGTCCGGCTGGTAGTGTGCTTTCGTGTTGGACGCGCGAAACCAGAACGCAAATGCCAGGATCGCGATGATGGTCGGAACCACGATCGCGAGCATGATGAAGACGGAATCGACCAAAATGGTACTGTTGGCCGCAGCCACGGGCCCTTGTGGATCAAGCAAATTCATCGGCAAGCCACTGGCGGTTGGGAGTCCCCGGGAGAGAGCCTAACGCGGGAAAGGCTCCGCGACAAACGCGATCGCGTGAGGTCGGTTCCTCCAGACGCTCGCTCAAGCGTGTGCAATCTCGCGTGGCGGCATGCAATTCCGTGCGATGTCAATGACATCCGCGCGGGACGGCCGACCTTCTCACCCCCGCACGCCGTTGCTATCGTCAGCGAAAACGCGGGATGGAACGAGATGCAGGGTCCAGAGGACGATGCCGGCTTCGCCGGCAAGGTGGCATTGATCAGTGGTGGCGGCGCTGCGGGCGACGGCATCGGCAACGGCCGCGCTGCAGCAATTCTGCTGGCACGCGCCGGCGCGAAGGTGCTGGTGGCCGATCGTGACCTCAAGCTCGCCGAACGTACGGCGGAGATGATCACGGGCGAAGGCGGTACTGCCGCGGCTCATGGCGGCGATGTGACCAGCGAGGGCGATTGCAAGAAACTCGTCGAAGCCGCCCTCGACCGCTGGGGCCGGCTCGACTTCCTCGACAACAACGTCGGCATCGGCAGCCGCGGCAGCGTGGTCGACGAGACGCCCGAGCAATACCGCCGCGTCATGCAGGTCAATGTCGAGACGATGTTCCTGCTGTCCAAGTACGCGATCCCCGCCATGATCAAAACCGCCAAGGGCGGCGCGATCGTCAACATCTCCTCGATCTCGGCGCTGCGGCCACGCGGGCTCACGACCTACACGACCTCGAAGGCCGCCATCATCGGGCTCACGCGCGCGATGGCGGTCGATCACGGCCGCGACAACATCCGCGTCAACTGCATCTGCCCCGGACCGATGTACACGCCGATGGTCTATGCCCGCGGCATGAGCGAGCAGGCGCGCGCCCAGCGTGCCAGGGCCTCCGTGCTCAAGACCGAAGGTACCGGCTGGGACGTCGGCCACGCCGTCAAATTCCTGCTCAGCAATTTTGCACGCTACATCACCGGCCAGGTATTGGTGGTCGACGGCGGCGTGACGCTGCAAGCCCCCGAACGCGAGTCGCAAGAACACTAAAGGAAACACAGCAATGGCCCGCCTGCCCTATCTCGAGCCCGATCAGGTCGCACCCGAATATCGCGACATGCTCAAGCGCAACACCAATCTGCACAAGCTGCTGGTCAATTCGCCGGACATGGCACGCGCCTTCAACGGCATTGGCGGCTACATCCGTTTCAAGAGCAAGCTCGATCCGCGGCTGCGCGAGCTTGCGATTCTCCAGGTCGGCTGGATGGAGAAGTCGGAATACGAATTCACCCATCATGTGAAGATCGGCAAGGAATTCGGCGTCACCGACGGGGACATCGCCGGCCTGATGGCGGAGACCGAGGGCAAGCCGTCGAATCTGGAGCCGCTCGCCAGGACGATCCTGAAAGGCGCCCGCGAGATGGTGCGCGAGCTTGCGATGTCGGACGCGACGTTCGCCGAGATCAAGACACATCTCTCTGACGAGCACATGGTCGACCTCGTGCTCACCATCGCCTTCTATTGCGGAGTGGTGCGCGTGCTCGCCACCATGAAGATCGACAACGAACCGTATTACAAAGAGGTGCTCCAGCAGTACCCGATCCCGGGAGTGAAGTGAGATGCGATTGAAGGACAAGATTGCGATCGTCGTCGGCGCCGGCCAGAGCCCCGGTGAAGGCATGGGCAACGGCCGGGCCACCGCACTCACCTTCGCGCGCGAGGGCGCAAAGGTGCTGTGTGTGGACCATCATCTGGAGTCGGCGCAGGAGACCGTCGATCTGATCGCCGCGAAGCAAGGCACCGCCGCGGCCTTCAAGGCCAACGTGACCAGTTCGGCCGACATCAAGGCGATGGTCGCCGACGCCCAATCGCGCTGGGGCCGGATCGACGTGCTGCACAACAATGTCGGCGTCAGCCTGTCCGGCGGCGATGCCGAGCTGCTTCAAATCACCGAAGAGGCGTTCGACCGCGTCGTCGCCATCAATCTGAAGAGCTGCATTCTGGCGGCCAAGGAAGTGATCCCGATCATGCGCGCGCAGAACAGCGGCGCCATCATCAATATCTCCTCGATGGCCGCGATCACCACCTATCCTTACGTCGCCTACAAGGCGACGAAATCGGCGATGATCGCCTTCACCGAACAGCTCGCCTACCAAAACGCCGAATACGGCATTCGCGCCAACGTCATCCTCCCCGGCCTGATGAACACGCCGATGGCCGTCGACACCCGCGCCCGCGAATGGCACAAGACCCGCGCCGAAGTTGAAGCCGAACGCGACAGCAAGGTGCCACTACGCAAGAAGATGGGCACCGGATGGGATGTTGCCAATGCCGCGCTGTTCCTGGCGTCGGACGAGGCGAATTTCATCACGGGTGTGACGCTGCCCGTGGATGGCGGGGCCAGCGTGAGACGGGGGTAGATCCTCTCTCTCTCCTCGCAAGCTGGGAGAGAGAAAAGCCAAATCAGTGCGTCACCCGCCAGATCGTGCCGCCCGTGTCCTCCGACACCAGCAGCGCGCCATCCTTCGCCACCGCGATGCCGACCGGCCGTCCCCACACCTGGCTGTCGTTCACGACGAAGCCCGTGACAAAGTCCTCGTATTCCCCGGTCGGCTTGCTGTCCTTCATCTTGATGCGGATCACCTTGTAGCCGGTGCGCTTCGACCGATTCCAGGAGCCGTGCTCGGCGGCGAAGGCGTCACCCCGATATTCGGATGGAAACTGCGTGCCCTGGTAGAAGGTCATGCCGAGCGAGGCCGAATGCGGCTGCACCAGCACGTCCGGCACCGTCACCTTGTCCTTGAGGTCCGGCCGCGCGCCGGCATGTCGCGGATCTTCATTATTGCCGATGTAGAACCACGGCCAACCGTAAAAGGCGCCCTCCTTCACGCTGGTGACGTAGTCGGGCACGAGATCGTCGCCGAGGCCGTCGCGCTCGTTGGTCGAGCACCACGGCAAGCCGGTCTGCGGCTGGATCGCAAGGCCGACACAATTGCGGATGCCGGTGGCATAGAGCTTGCGATCCTTACCTTCGGGATCGAAGGCGAGCACGGCTGCACGCTCGGTCTCATAGCCCCAGGACGCGCCGACGGCTTGGGTGCGCGACCAGGCCTCGAGCCCGCCGGGCGGGCGCCCCATGCCTTCGGCGACATTGCTGGCGGAGCCGACGGACACCAGCATGCGCTTGCCGTCCGGCGTGAAAACGATATCGCGAGTGGTGTGAGCGGATCCGGCGGGCAGGCTCGCTACCACCGTCTCCACCTTGGCGGATGCCTTGAGATCGCCGACCCGATAAGGAAACCGAACGACGCTGCCTGCGTTGGCGATATAAACCCATTGCGGATTGTCGCCGTTGGGGAAGAACGCAATGCCAAAAGGGCGATTGAGCCCGCTGGCAAAGACCTCATTCGTCGCAACCTTGCCACCCTCGCCCAGACGCAGCACGCGAATACGCCCCGGCCCGGTCTCGGCAACGAAGATGTCGCCATTCGGCGCGACCCGCAGCACGCGCGCGTCGGACAGGCCGTCGGCCAAAAGCTCGATCTTGAATCCCTCCGGCACGAGCGGCGTGACGCTTCCGCGCGCCGTCACGCGCGTGGCGTTCGAGACCGACGGCGAGGCGCCGGGCTTTGCCAAATCCTGCGGGCGGATCAGCCTGCCGGTGCCGGGCTTGTCGGCCTGCCAGCTGCCATAGGCGTCCTTGCCTTGCAGCACGGGCTCGGCTTGCGCACCGGCGCAGGTCACCAGCAGCCATACAGACACCATCATGTGCGAAACATGAATCTTCACGTCATCTTCCTTCCGGGATTCATCTGCCAAATTCCACGTCAGCTCATGCCCGCACGATGTGCATTGGGTGCGACCCATCGTACTGGAAAATGGCGCGGATCGGTGCAACACATTGTAAGGGCACGGCCGCCGGTTGCGGTCATCAAAGCTGCGGCATCAACGTCGCGATTGATGGGGTGATCATGTGGGGATCGATAATATCAGAATGGGCGAGCTTGCTGCTGCGTGGGCTGCACGTGGTGGCCGCGATCGCCTGGATCGGCAGCTCCTTCTATTTCATCGCCCTCGACCTCGGCCTCAAACCCAAGAGCAACCTGCCTGATGGCGTGCAGGGCGAGGCCTGGCAAGTCCATGGCGGCGGCTTCTACCGGATCATGAAATATCTGGTGGCGCCGACCCAGATGCCGGACGAGCTCACCTGGTTCAAATGGGAGGCCTACACCACATGGCTGTCCGGATTCGCGCTGATGGTCGTGGTGTACTATCTCGACGCTGACCTGTTCCTCGTCGACAAGTCGATCCTCGACCTCACACCATTCCAGGCCGGATTGTTCAGCTTCTGTAGTCTTGCGCTGGCCTGGCTGCTCTATGAGGCCGCCTGCCGCACCGGGCTCGCGCAGCGCGAGCTGCCCTTTGCCATCGGCGGCTATCTGTTCCTGGTCGCGCTGACCTACGCCTTCACCCACGTGCTGAGCGGGCGCGGCGCCTTTAATCAGATCGGCGCGATCATCGGCACCATCATGGTGGCCAACGTCTTTGCGGTGATCATCCCGAACCAGAAGAAGATCGTCGTCAGCCTGATCGCGGGCCAGGCGCCCGACCCGAAACTCGGCAAGACCAGCAAGGAGCGCTCGGTCCACAACAACTATCTGACGCTGCCGGTCGTCGTGCTGATGATCAGCAACCACTATCCCCTGCTCTACGCCACGCGCTTCAACTGGATCATCGTCGCGATCGTGCTGGCGCTGGGGCCGGTGATCCGCCACTTCTTCAACGAGGGCCATGCCGGGCGCAAATCGCCGTGGTGGGTATGGGGCGTGGCTGCGGCCGGTGCGATCGCGATCCTCTTCCTCTCCGCGGCCGGACCGCGCGAAGCCAGGACGGGCGCATTGTCGGCGCAGCCGACACTCGCCAATGTCGAAGACATCGTGATGTCCCGCTGCAGCATGTGCCATGCGGCCGAGCCGGTCTGGGCCGGCATTGTCACCGCGCCGAAGGGCATCCTGCTCGATGCTCCCGAGCACATCCATCGCAACATCCGCCTGATCGGCCGAGTGGCTGCATGGTCCAACGCGATGCCGCCGGGCAACCTCACCGAAATGACCAGCGAGGAGCGCGCCATCCTCGCCGCCTATATCGGCGAGCAGGATCGCTGAAGCCATTGACCGCTATGCGTCGATAGAGCACTTTCCCAGAATGATATTCCGCATCTCCCGCCGATTTGAAAATGACTTGATCGCCTATTCATCGTAGACAGGAACGCGGTCGCTCAAGCCGTCCAGTCAATTTGCATTCGGGGAAATCACAGTGGCCCTCAAGAACGTCATCGGGATCGACCACGCCGTCGTCATGGTGCAGGACCTCGACAAGGCCGCCGAAAACTACAGGCAGCTCGGCTTCACCCTCTCGCCGCGCGGCACCCACAGTGCGCACATGGGCACCGGCAATTATACCATCATGTTTGACCCGGACTATATGGAGCTGCTCGGCGTGCTCGCTGCGACCGAGCACAATGCGCCGGCCCGCGCCTTCCTCGACAAACGCGGCGAAGGCATCGAGCGCATCGCTTTCACCGCGGTCGATTCCGCGGCCGGTGCCGAGGAGATCCGCGCGCGCGGCCTCACGCCGATCGGTCCAACCGACTTCGAGCGGCCGGTGACGCTGCCGAACGGCACAGTCTCGGCCGCCAAATTCCGCACTTTCATGTGGCCGACCGCGGAAGCGCCAGGCGGCGTGCGCATCTTCGCCTGTCAGCACAAGACCCGTGAGACGGTGTGGCTTCCCGAACTGATGACACACGCCAATGCGGCGAAGCGGATCAGTGAGGTGCTGATCGCAACGCCTGAGCCCGCGAAGGAAGCAGGACATCTGGCACGGCTGATCGATCGCGAGCCGAAGGAAGAGGCCGACGGCGCGGTGGCGGTGACATCGGGCGGCGACCGCGCCGACTTCGTCTATCTGACGCTGGAGCAGCTCGGCAACCGCTATCCCGGCGTGCCGCTCGCAGGCCTCTCCGAGCGCGGCGGCGCAGCGCTGGTGCTCGTCAGCGGCGATCTCGCGGCGACGGAGCAGGCCCTCGGCGCGGCCGCTGTCCGCAGCGGAGCCGCGATCGTCGTGCCTCCAGCCAAAGGCAACGGCACCCTGCTCGCCTTCATTGCCGGCTGATTTGAACCAATTCTTTAACGCGCGTTTACCGGGCGGCTCTAGGATTCCCGGCAATCAAAACCGCCTTGGGGCCACGCGCATGTTCAAAGAGGGATCGCCGATCGCTTACGAAGCGCCGGCCGAACTGAAGAAGTGGCCGTCGCTGAAGGGCGAGAGGCGGAGGGACCGAGGTCCTCCCTATCTCGTCTACAACGGCACGTTGGCGGATTGCGTCCGTGAGCTCATGGGCAAGCCCGTCAAAGGCATCTCGCTCTATGACATCATGACGAAGCCGCAAGCAGCCTTCGAACAGACCGTGTTGTCGCCCGGTGATGCCGCCGAGATCGCGATGCGCAGGGATTTTCCCAAGACGTAAGCGCCGCCTACCCGCCGCAATACCATTTGCAGTCCTGCGCTTTCCCTGCTGTTCCAGTAGGACCGCGGGACCAACGCCGCGTTCCTGCGAGGGAACACCGTACTAACACCGGCCGTCTCGCGGAATCGCAGCTTCGCCGCAATTACGGTTAAGAAGTCCTTGTCACCGGCGCGCCGCTGGTCGTTCCCCACAGTTCGAGGACTTTTACCGAGATGCGATTTCTCGTCGCGGCTTGCGCCGCATTCCTGATTCTGATGTGCGACGTCAGCACGCCGCCGACCTGGCAAGCTTCTAGCTCCGACAACGCAACGCCCAGGGCCGATCGCGCGCCCTCACTGGTTCCCCTCGTTGAACTCTTTCTTGCCAGCGTGCAGACCATCGAGCTCGCCAATGCGCGCGCATCGTACGAAGAGACGATCGAGCCGGCGTCCGCGGTCGAAACTGCCGTGCAGACTCCGGCCTCACCGACTGAACAATTCTGCCGCGCGCTCAAGGAAGCGGCCGAGGAGAGCGGCATTCCGGTGCCGTTCTTCGCCCGCCTGCTCTGGCAGGAGAGCCGTTTTCGTTCCAACGAGGTCAGCCAGGCCGGCGCCCAAGGCGTTGCGCAATTCATGCCGGAGACGGCCGCCGAGGTCGGGCTCGATGATCCCTTCGATGCCATGAAGGCGCTGCCTGCGTCGGCAAGATTCCTGCGCAAGCTCCGCGACGATTTCGGCAATCTCGGCCTGGCCGCGGCCGCCTACAACGCAGGCCCCGGCCGCATCCAGAAATGGCTCGCCAAGGAGAGCGAGCTGCCGCGCGAGACGCGCGACTATGTCCGCATCATCACCGGCACCAAAGCGGAAGACTGGACCGAGCGATCGGAAGCGCTGGCGATCCGGGTCGATCTGCCGCGCGAAGCGCCTTGCGAGGGTGTCGGCAGCCTATCCAAGATCAAGGACGTCGCCTGGGTGCCGGTCAATCTCACGCCATCGACCGCCACCATCATCCGCAAGGCCGAGCAATTGGCAGCGCAGCTCTCGGCAAACCGTGCCCGCAAGCACCTCGTGTCCCTGCTCCGCAAGGGCGCTGTGGCCCGCAGCAAGGCCCGCAGCATGATCGCGGCTCGCGCGAAAGGGCCGAAAGCTCGCGTCATCCGTGTCGCGACGCGCGAGCGTTCCTCGGGCTAGCTTAGACTGGCTTCTCGTCGTCGGTGACCGGCGATGTCACCACCAGGAAGACAAGATCGGTCAGGCCCGAATTCGAGATTGCGTGCTCGACACCGGGCGGCAGGAAGATCACGTCGTGCTTCCGCACGACATGGTTCTTGCCGGCGATCTCCATCAATCCTTCGCCATCGAGCACGTGATAGACCTGCTCCTGCACCTTGTGATGATGCCGCGCTACATGGGCCATCGGCTGGTACATCGAGATGCGGTAGTCGATGCGGCGCGACCCCGCGGTCTCCGGCATCACCAGCGGCTTCGACAGCGCGCCACCAAAATGGTTGGGGAACTCGCGCCAGGGCACTTCCGCAATGTTGCGGATGAAGGCGCCGTTGCTTTCCTCGGTCATGCCAATGCTCCCTAGTTCACCAGCGCGCCGCCATCGACATAGACGATCGAGCCCGTAGCAAAACCGTTGTTCATGAAGCTCGCGATCTGCTGGGCGATGTCCTCCGCCATGCCGACGCGCCCGAGCGGCAGCGCGGCCGCCGTCTTGGCCAGCATCTCCTTCCGCGCAGCCTCCGGCATCGCAGCCCGGATCGGCGTATCGATCACACCCGGCGACACTGCATTCACCCGCACCGGCGCAAGCTCGAGCGCCAGCGCGCGGGCGAGCGATTCCAGCGCACCATTGGCCGCACTGATGATCGCCGAGTTCGGCCTTGGCCGGACGCTGAGGAAGCCGGTCACCGGCGTCAGCGAGCCACCGGGCCGGATCTCGGCCTCACGCGCGACACGCCAGGCGCCCCAGAATTTTCCCTCCATCGTGGCCCGTACATCCTCCATCGCGACGGTCTTGAACGGACCGGTGCGAAGCTGCGCGGCCGTCAGCACGACGTAATCGACTGGGCCGGTCCGCTTGAACAGCTCGGCCACGCTCTGATCGCTGGTGACGTCGGTCGGGATTGCCGTCATCCTTAACCGATCGGCGACCGGATCGAGCTTCGCGGCACTGCGCGAGGCGATGACGACATTCGCGCCCTGTGATTTTGCAAGCTCCGCCGTGGCGAGGCCGATGCCTGAGGAGCCGCCGATCACGACGACCTTCTTGCCTGCGAGCGTCATTCCCATCTCCCGATATTGTGTTGATTGCTTTTGCGAACCACGATCAGCCCGGCTGGAAGCGCGTTCCGATGCCGGCCTTGCTCTGGCCAAGGCCCGGCAGCTCCCAGACGCCGGCGCCGGTGGGATTGACGTCCGCGGCGATATCGACATCGATCAGATAGGGCTTGTTGGCGGCGATGCCCTTACGGATCGCCTCGCCAAGATCGCCAGCGCGGTCGACCCGCACGCCCTCGACGCCGCAGGACCGCGCCATCGCCGCGAAGTCGGGGTTGTAGCGCTGGCCCGTCTCCGGATGCTTGAAGTCGGTCGCAAGCTCGCGCCCGCCGAGATAGCCGCGCTGAAGCCCGCGGATCGAGGCATAGGCGTAATTATTCCAGACCACCCAGACCACGGGCAGATTATACTCGACCGCCGTCCCCAGCACGTTGGCATGCATGAAGAAGGCGCCGTCACCGCAGACCGACACGCAAGGGCGATCAGGCGCGGCGAACTTCGCGCCCATCACGCCGGCGACGCCAAAGCCCATCGGACCAAAACCCATCGAGCCTATCAGCGAATCCGGCCGCTTCGGCTTGCAGAAGCCGAGCAGCCAGTTGTGGTGCACGCCGATGTCGGAGACGAGGATCGCATCCTCCGGCAGCGCCTTATCGATTTCGGCGGCTGCGCGCTGCGGGTTGATCGGCGTGGTGTCGTCGGAGAAGCCGGGCGCCACGAACTTGTCCCACTCCTTGCGATAGCCATCGATCTGCGCCAACCATTTTTTGCGGGCATCCGATTTCTTGAAGAGGTTGTCGCGGCGATCGAGCTCGGCATGCACCTGGCGCAGGAAAGTGCGAACATCGGCCATCAATCCGAGTGCGACCGGATAGTTGCGACCGATCTCCTCGGGGTCGATGTCGACGTGGATCAATCTCGTCGGCGGGATCGTGAAGGAATAGCCGGGGATCCAAGAACTCGAGGTGCGGTCGTCGAAACGGACGCCGAGCGCAAGCAGGACATCGGCCTGACGCGTTGCGTGATTGGCTTGATAGTGCCCGGCGCGCGCGACGAGGCCGAGCGCCAGCGGATGATTGACGTCGAGCGCGCCGAGGCCGCTCGCGGACGCGGCCACGGGAATCTGAAGCCGTTCAGCAAGCTTGCGCAGCTCCTCCGCTGCGCCGCCATAGCGCACGCCCTGCCCGACCAGCATCACCGGCCGCTCGGCCGCGAGCAGCATGTCGACCGCCTTCTCGACGCCCTCGGGATCGGCACCACAGCGGCTGGAAATATTGGCGCTCCACTCGATCGCCTTTGGTGCTTCTTCGGCCGCCGATTCCATGAAGACGTCGAACGGCACATCGATCACAACAGGCCCCGGCCTTCCGGTGACCATGGTCTTCCAGGCCTGCCGCACCGCGAGCGGCACCATCTCGCCGCGCGTCGGCTGGAACACCTTCTTGCACATCGTTCGCACGGTGGAGGGGAAGTCGGCTCGGCAGTTTCTGGGGCGTGGTCATCGCCGCCCTCCTCGTCGGTGTCGTGCGTGGCATCGCCATTCACTTCGAGCCCGCCGCCGGCGAGGCCTCGATCTACATCCTGATGTTCGTGGTGCTGCTGGTACGCCCGCGTGGCCTGCTCGGCGAACGCATCGAGAAATTCGAATGAGGAACGCCTCGACCATCGACCGGCTGAGGCCCCTGCTGATCGCAGGCGTGGCGGTCATCGCATTGCCCTGCCTGCTGCGCGCGCTGGGCCTGTCGCTCAATACCGGCACCTGGATGCTTGGACTAGCCATCGCGGCGATGGGGCTCAACCTCTGCATCGGTTACACCGGCCTCGTCTCGTTCGGCCACAGCGCCTGGTTTGGCATCGGCGCCTACGCGGCGGGGCTGATCCAGCTGCGCTTCTTTCCCGGCGAGATCTGGGTGCCGCTGCTGGGATCGATGGCCGTCGTCGCGATCGCATCGGCCGTCATCGGCATTCTGATCCTGCGCCGGCGCGGCGTGTACTTCTCGCTGCTGACGCTGGCGCTGGCAGCCCTCGTCTACACCACCGCCTTCCGCTGGACGAACCTGACCGGCGGCGAGGACGGACTTGGCGGACTGAAGCGCGGTGGCATCGGCCCCGTGAACTTCGACGGTGCTCTCAATTACTACATCGCGGTCGCGGCGATCGGGCTTGCCGTCCTCTATGTGCTGATGCGTCTGGTGCGCTCGCCGTTCGGGCATGTGCTGGTGGCGATCCGCGAAAACCAGCTGCGCGCAAGCTTCCAGGGCTATCCGGTCGAGCGCTACAAGCTCGCTGTGTTCGTGATCTCCGCCGTCGTCACCGGCCTTGCCGGCGCGCTGATCGCGTTCCTGAATTATCTCGTCTCGGCCGAAGCCGTCTCGGTGCCGTTCGCCGGCGAGCTGCGGGCGATGGTCGTGATCGGCGGCATGCGCAGCCTGCTCGGCCCCGCGCTCGGTGCCGTCTTCTTCATCCTGTTCCGCGAGCTGTTCTCGATCTGGACGTCGGACTGGCTGTTCTGGTTCGGCCTCACCTTCGTGGCCTTCGTGATGTATTCGCCCGGCGGCCTCGTCGGCATCGGTTCGCTGGTCATGCGGCGCCTGCGTCCGCCCGCGGAAGAGACGGCGGCGATGAGCCGGCGCAAGATCTATGACCGCTTGCCACTGCCGGACTTTTTGCGGCCGGAGGCGTTGAGCGGCACGGTGCTGGAAGTCAGTGCCGTCTCTCGAAAGTTCGGCGGTATCCGCGCGGTGGAGAATGCGAGCCTCAAAGTCGCCGCCGGCGAGATCCACGCGCTGATCGGGCCGAACGGCGCCGGCAAGACCACCATGTTCAATCTGGTCTCCGGCCTCTACGCGCCAGACCAGGGCACGATCCGTCTTCGAGGGCGCGACATCGCAGGTGTGCCCGCCAACCTGATCTGCCATCAGGGGCTGGCGCGTTCGTTCCAGATCACCAATCTGTTCCGCGGGCTCACGATCTACGAGAATTTGCGCCTGTCGCTGCAAGCGCGGCGGGCCATGCGCTTCAACATCTGGAACGACATCGACGCGTACAATGAGATCCACACCGAGACGGCCGCGCTGGTCAAATTTCTCGGGCTCGAAGGCATCGAGGAAATCCAGGGCGGCGAGCTCTCCTATGGCGGGCAGCGGCTGGTCGATCTCGGCATCGCGCTGGGATCGAAACCGCAGGTGCTGCTGCTCGACGAGCCGCTCGCCGGCCTTGCCGCGGCCGAACGCGAGCGGGTGTCGAACCTGGTCAAGAACATCGCGAGCAACATTCCCGTGCTGATCGTCGAGCACGACATCGACCGCGTGCTCGGATTCTCACAGGTGGTCACCGTGATGAACCAGGGCGAGGTGCTGATGTCCGACTGCCCCGGCGCCGTGCGGGCCGATTTGCGGGTGCAGGAGATCTATACTGGCAAGGGCATTCCCGCCGTCGAGCACCGGCGCAGTGACGAGGCATCCGGTGCGCACGAAACTGTGCTGCGGCTCGACGGCGTCAACACGTTCTACGGCAAGAGCCACATCCTCAACGACGCGGCGCTCGATGTGCGTGAGGGCGAGATCGTTGCGCTGCTTGGGCGCAACGGCGCGGGCAAGTCGACGCTGCTGAAGACCATCGCGGGTCTCGTGCCGGCAGCCTCAGGCAGCATCGCCTATCGCGGCGATGATATCGCAGGCCTGCCCGCGCCCGACATCGCGCGCCGCGGCATCGGCTATGTGCCGCAGGGCCGCGGGCTGTTCGCCGGCATGACGGTGCGCGAAAACCTCGCGCTCGGGCGGCTTGCCCGCAAGACCGACGGCAGCGACGGCGTGGTCTGGCACGAGGAGCAGATCCTGCAATACTTCCCGCGCCTGAAGGAGCGGATGACCGTCGCGGCCGACTATCTCTCCGGCGGCGAGCAGCAGATGGTCGCGGTGGCCCGCGCCATGTCCGGCAATGTACGCCTGCTGCTGCTCGACGAGCCGTTCGAAGGGCTCGCGCCGGCGGTGACGCTGGAGCTGTTCAGGGTATTCGACCAGCTCCGCCGCGACATGTCGATCGTGATCGTCGAGCACAATCTCGATCTCGTGCTGGCGCTTGCCGACCGCGCCTTCGCGCTGGAGCGCGGCGCCGTGTTCCACCAGGGACCGGCGGCGCCGCTCCTGAACGATCTCGGCTATCGCAAGCAGATCCTCTGGCTGTAGATCCTACTCCGTCTCAGGTGAACGCCACCATCCACATAAAAATTGCGAAAACAACCCCATGCACAGTAGCCGGCCCCGGTCGGAACAACGCCTTGCGGAGAGACGACTTCCGTAATCCCGAAATTACGTTTGACACGTCGGGCAAAACAGGAGCACGATGGCATCATCGCGATTTCGGCCCGTGTTCAAGCCTCGCCCGATCATGGGTGCGCTCGATCCCTGGCCACGCGAAAACGCCTCATCAACATCTGAAAAATCTCAACCGCCGCGCAGCAGGCACGCGATCGGATTCGCGCGCCGCGAACTCTCGCGCCTGCGCCGGCAAAGGACACATCGCATGACGACACTTCCGACACTAACCGAGACGATGCCCATCGCGCCGACCGATTGTGCCCCCATCATCGCAAGCCCGAAAGTCAAACTCCGCCGCCGGCGCATCGTGATCGACCATCCCGACCCCAAAACCGGCGAGCTGCTGCTGGCCGAGGCGCTTGGCGCCGTCGACCGCGACGCGCTGCATGGCATCTTGAGCCAGCTGGTGAAAGCCAGCGTAGTTGCTCTGAGGCCGGACCAGGGCAATCTCTCCTTCATGGTCTCGATGCTGAAGAGCATTGCGCCAAAGGATTCGCTCGAATCCATGCTGGCGACGCAGATGGTGAGCATCCACGTCGCATCGATGCGCTGCGCCTGCCGTCTCGCCTGCACGGACGACGTGCCGCAGCAGGAGAGCCTCACACGCGCCCTGACCCGGCTGGCCCGCACCTACGCAGCCCAGATGGAGGCACTGAACCGTCATCGCAGCAACGGCGCGTGCGCGATCACGGTGCAGAATCTGTCGGTGCAGGATGGCGGCAAGGCCGTCGTCGGCCATTTCACGCAGCATGCGAATCTGGTCGCTGCGCAGCCTTGAGCCACGCCCGCAACACCGGCCCGATGAAAGCGAGCGCGCGCTGCGGCGCGCAAACGCGCAACGATGGAACATGTCGTGCGCCGGCGCTGCGTGGAAAGACGCGCTGCCGCATGCACGGGGGCGCATGGGGATCCGGCGCGCCATTCGGGAACGGTAATGCCATCAAGAACGGATTCTTCACCAGGGAGGCGGTCGACGAGCGACAGTTTGTTCGCGCCGTGCTGATTGAAGCTGAGAATCTGCTGCGCCAGTTGCCTGCAGATTCCATAAGCAATCGGCAACCCATGCGAGAGCGGAACCCAACGCACCACGCCGGGAACGGACTCGCCCCTTCGCACTTAACAAATGATACGAAATGAGGTGCAACCATGGGCCAGTCGAAGCCGCATCGCCCGACCGCAATCGTCGTCGAGGATGACGACATTCAACACGAGATGCTCGCGCTGCTGCTCGAAGAGCGCAATTTCGAGGTTCTGCAGTGCGAGGATGCGGAGACCGCGGCTCTGGCACTGAAAGCACGGCATCCGTCCCTGATGGTCACCGATATCAATCTGGTTGGGAAAATGGATGGCGTCGATCTCGCTCACTTCGCCCGTCAGCAAAACGCCAATGTGCGGATCATCGTGATCTCGGGTCGCCCGCTTCCCCGTCCGCTGCCGGCTGGCGCAACGTTCTTCATCTAGCCGGTCTACCCGACGGAGCTGCTCAGGGAAGCGGCGCATTAGTCGAGGTTTGTTGGGCGATCGCATTTGGGAGCGGCTTCCCCGCGGCCATCCTTCGAGACGCCCGCTTTGGCGGGCTCCTCAGGATGAGGACAAAGTGCGCGGCAGCAATTTCTGTTGGCAGAAATCCCGCTAAGCCTCATCCTGAGGAGACCGCAGAGCGGGCGTCTCGAAGGACGAGGCGCTTGCTCAGGCGCCGCCGGATCGAGGCCGACGGCGCGCATGTGCTGGTCGGCCGCAAACATTCCGGGGCGGGAACGTGATGCGGCCGCGACTTCGCTTCATCTCAAACTGCGAGCGAAGAAACCGATCACCGGAGCCGAGAGCCGACGCCGCTCCAGGGCGGGGGGCGTCTGCTCAGCACCAATAGCGTGGGTCCATTGCTCCGCTGCAAACCTCCGGTCTACCCCTCTGGACCGACATGTAGCGGCATCGCGTCAACGGTCGCTCAGGGCCAGGAGCGTCGGTCTTGCGCTCGACTGCAAACTGGCGGTCTATCCCTCTGCACCGACATGTGGCTGCACCGCTTGAACGGAAGCGATGGGCCAACGGCTAATGATTCATGCGCTCGTGATTGGCGAAAGGGCTCCCGCCTTCGATGGGACGGAGAACGGTTGCGCCGCGATCGATGACACCAAGATAATTGCCACACTCGCGATAGCTATTCCAGCAAATGTGTCCACGAAATAGTGCCCTCCGACCAAAGGCGTAGCGATCAACATCGTTGCGCTCATCATGAACGCCCAGGGGCGCATCCACCAAACGCCCCACCATGCCCATAAGGCGAGGACAGCTGCTGCGGCGTGGAAACTGGGGAATGTAACGACTCCGCCAATCTGCGAGATGTTGAGGACATGCAGGTTGAGCCACTCCTGATGAGGGGCAAGCGCTCAAGCTGGATCAAATAGCCACTCGCTTTGAAACCCGCGAACTCCGTTGGTAAATTGTACAGCTGATACGTGCCGATAGCGGGCATGAGTGCGGATAAGAAAGAGACAACGAAAATCGTGATAAGGGTCGCCAGCGTGAAGCTTTGAAGCCGCACATAGTTCTTGGTGAGACCAAGAACTATCGGAACACCGAAGGGAGGGAGTGCGAGCGCCAGATAAGCCAGATAAAAGTATGGCAGGAGCTCTGGCCGGGATACCATGAATCTGTAGTAGGCGGCCCAGTCCATTCCGAGCATTTTATCCCAATGGTCGAGCGCTTGGTCTTGCAGCGGCAAATTCACCGACGCTGCAATGTAGGTCAGCATAGCTCCAAGCAACGCCAGGAAGCCTAGCTGAGCTACGGACAGGGCGATGAATGCAAGCCGAAAACAATTTCGCCAGAGCAAGAAGTGACCGGCTGCGACCAGAGCCGCAGAAAACGACAACCCGCCCCATGCCGCCTGATCGAGTTCTAAGGAGAAGCCGGCTATGGGATGGATTACGCCATCGAAGAGTGCAAGTACTGCGAGGGCGATCCAATTAAGTCGATAAAGGCGAAAAGCATCTTCGCGAATTGCAGGCTCGACGGACATTTGCTTCCACTGTTTTTGTTGTGGAGCGTTGTTAGAGTGGAACAACTTAAAAGAAGCTTTGCGTCCATTCGCACCGGTAGGGCGAATCTATCTTTAATTGAAGTCGGGGTTCCGCTCTCGCTGCGAATGGAACCCTCTATTGCGGGTTGATGCAGTCGGAATCTGTTCGCGGAGGGGGGTTTTCGTAGAAGAAACGCGCCTCAAGCGATGCGCTGCCGCTGCAATGCGGATCGCAAACGAAAATGCTGCTGCCGCATCTCGCTGAACAGGGCGCGTCGTTCTGCCGCAGCCCTGATGCGAAAGTCCCTCACAAGTTGAGAGGGATCTTTGGCTTTTGACAGACGAGCGTTCGCGTATTCGTGGCGTATGCGGTACGGCTTATACGTGCATAGTAATATTGTTCCCGCACTAGTTTATGCAACCTTAACTAGTGTGGGGGTAGTTCTGCGGGTGTAAATTGGAAATTCGACTATGCGTCCCGCAAGAGTGCCTGTTGCGCTAACACCTGTTTTTGAGGGCGGCCGCGGCCATCAGCTCGATCAACAAGCAGGCATCACCAATTCTCTACGTCGTGCGCAGGCAGCAGACATTTCCTCTGCGCGGTTGGAACCGCTACTGCACTCTGGCGATGATGAAGTTGCGACGGCATGGGCGTTGCTTGAATTTAACTGGCGGCTTTTGGCGAGCATCGCCGGCGTCGTGGTGGCTTGGCTCCTCGCTACGCGATTCTATATCGAGCCATCGGGATACATCGCCGCTTTCGCACTGGCTGCGCTTTACTGGTGGGTTGGAGTGCGAAACGCCCGGTCCCGGACGCAAGCAAACCCAAGAGTGTTTCTCTCTCTTATCGCGCTGGCGCAGACGACGTTTGCCGTTCCAGTCCTGCTGACGTTGACCTATGTGGCGACCTCCATCTGCTTTCCGCTGCAAGATGCACGATTGCTGGGCTGGGACCGTGCACTTGGGTTCGATTTCAGAAGCTTTCTCGATTTCATAAACGGTCACTCGGAACTGATACCCGTCCTCGCTCGGTCATACACCTCAATCACCCTGCAGATGATCCTGGTGGTGCTTTTGCTCCCCTTGACCGGGTGCTATCGGCGAGGTGCGGAGGCAGTATGCGCGTACATTCTTGCTCTCTTCGCAACGACGTGTATCTCGGCCTTTGTCCCGGCTATCGGCGTCTACCATGCGCTTGGTCTGCAGGCCTCAGATTTTCCCCACTTCGAACCTACCAGCTACTACGACACCTTGCGCGACGCACCGCTGATCCGCTCCGGCATTCTCCAGGAATTGCATTTGCAGCGGCTCGTGGGCGTGCTTACTTTTCCGAGCTTCCATGCGGCTTCTGCAATCCTCTACATGTGGTCCTTCTGGCCGTTGCGATGGGTTAGACTGGTCGCCGTTCCTTGGAACGCCGTGATGATCATCGCAACCCCGTTGGGCGGAGGTCACTGTCTGGTCGATGTCCTTGCTGGCATCGTAGTGGCGGCGGCGGTAATTGCCGTAACGACAGTCATCAGCCACGCGTGCATTTCTCTCGATCTCGGCAATGCGCCGGTCGACATCGTCGACTTCGAGATAGCTCAACCAGTGCGGCGGATCGCCGTCGGGAACGATTCCGCGCATGTCGAGGATGCCCGCGACCGGCTTGCCCTCCGCCTTGGCGATCCAGTAGGTGCGGTCCCGGTCCGGCATCGGCATGCCCTCGAACGTCCAGCCGACTGTCGCGGCATAGAATGCCTTGGCCGCCTCGACATCCCGCGTGTAGAGCTCATTCCAAACGAAAATTCCGTGAGTCATGGCGTCCTCCGTCTCATTGGGCTTGACCGGCGCCGCCAGCGAAACCGGCCTGGACCCAACTCGGCAGCGCCCACCCAGAGGACGAACGAGGCCTTGTAAGCCCGACAACGGGTGTCAACCTTGCCCTTCGCCCAGGCATGACAAAGGTAACGGCGCTCTTCGGCTGGGGGCCAGAAGGGGACATGCCCGGGTCGCAACGCGTACGTCAGCGTTGCTTTATAGAAGCGGGCTTTGCTCGCGTTCTTTGCGAAGTGGGGCAGGTACGGCAGGGCCAAGCGGATCGTGCGCGAGCGGCGATGCCTGCGGCGTCAGGATCTCGAATGTTCGTTCCTGGTGTATTGGCGGCGTCGCCAGCAAGCGACGGGCGATGGCCATGAAAAACAGCAATAGACTGACGGCAGCCATAAAATAGAACAGGCCATTGATGCCAAAGTACGCCATCACAATTGTGCCGATCAACGGACCAAGGACCGAGCCCAACCCGCTGACCAATATGAGCTGCCCGCTCACTGCAACAACCTGATCGGCTGGCATTTGGTCATGTGCGTTGGCGACGCAGACCGGGTAAAGGGTCGACATGAAACCGCCGAGCAGGGCGGCGGCGGTCAAGATCACCGGACGAGAGTGCGGCAAATTGACCACCGCGATTGCGGTGGCCGCAAAGCCGAGGCTCAGCATCGATAACACGACGCGCCGATCGAACCGATCCGAGAACCTGCCGATCGGGACCTGGAACGCAAGCCCGCCGAGCACGGCGATGAGCATGAAGATCGCAATCGTCTCGCGTGCGATGTCCTCATCCTGCATCCACGCAGGAACAAGCGAATAGAAACTGGCGCTGACGAGCCCGCTCACGATGCAGCCGACTACAGCGACGGGCGCCGCACGCGGCAATCGGCCGAACGGCAGGGATGTGGCGGCGGCCGCGCGGGGCGGTTCGGCCCGTGTCGTGCTCACGATGACGAGCGCCACGGCGAACAGGACGGCGATCCCATTGAAGGGTTCCGCCGTTTCAACCTTGGCCTTGCCGATGAGGAGCTGCCCCAGCGCAAGAGCGAGGAACGTGCCCAGCATGTAGACCGAGAATATCCGCCCGCGCTCTCTTGGATCCGCCTTCGCGTTGAGCCAACTCTCTGTGGTGATGAAAAGGCCAGAGCAGCCAAAACCGATGATCGCCCGCAGGACCAACCAAGCCAGCGGCTCAGGCAGCAGCGGCATTGTCGCGGTCGCAGCGACGACCATTCCTGCGAAAGCGGCATAGGCGCGAATGTGTCCGACCCGTCCGATAATCCGTTCGCAGCGCAATGCGCCCAATGTGAAGCCGGCAAAATAGCTGCTGAGCACCAGACCAGATGTGGTCGCCCCGAAGTCCGCCATGGCGACACGCAAAGATATGAATGTGCCGAAGAACCCGTTGGCGAGCTGTATGATGCTCGTCGCAAGGATCAGCACTCCGATCTGCGCTCGCAGCGACTTCGATTGCATGGGCCATCTCCCTTGCAACGACCCGATGATTTACCAGGCGGGCGTGAAACCCGACGAGCCACCCAGGCCAATTGCCCCCGTTGTGAAATGAACCTCGATTGCAGATCACAGCGGCAACGACTTGAGCGTCACAGCAAAATTTGGTCCTTGAATGTCCGCCTCGGGTCAATCGCGGGCTCGGATTGTCTGCAAACCTGGAGCCTGGAGTTCATCGATCGAGGGGAACCCAAGCGCCATTCGCCGCGGATGATCTCACCGCAGCGTCAATGAACTTCATGCCGGCGAGCCCATCATGCACAGTTGGGTAGATCACCGCCGGATCGGGTTTGACGCCGGCTGTGGCGGCGCGAATCGCGCGTGCTGCTTCGGCATAGATGGTCGCAAATCCTTCGAGGTAGCCTTCGGGATGACCTGATGGTACGCGGCTGACGCGGCCGGCGTCCGGTAACGCACCGGCGCCTCCGCGGGTCAGCAGCTGTTTCGGCTGGCCGTAGGGCGTGAACCAGAGATAGTTTGGATCGCACTGTGCCCATTCGAGGCCGCCCCTGGTGCCGTGGACGCGCAGCTTCAATCCATTCTCATTGCCAACCGCGACCTGGCTCGCCCACAGCATGCCCTTGGCGCCACCCTTCCACCTCAGAAGGATCTGGACATCGTCGTCAAGCAGCCGACCCGGCACGAACGTCGACAGCTGGGCGAGCAGCTCGTCGAGCTCGAGCCCGCTGACGAAGCAGGCGAGATGATATGCATGGGTTCCAATGTCGCCGATGCAGCCGCCGGCGCCGGAGCGGGCCGGATCGGTCCGCCACGCTGCCTGTTTCTGGCCTGTGGCCTCCAGCCGCTCCGTCAACCAGTCCTGTAGATATTCGGCCTGGACAAGCCTGATCTCGCCGAGATCGCCGTTTGCCACCATGGCACGGGCCTGGCGGATCATCGGATAGCCCGCATAGTTATGCGTGACGACGAAGACCTTGCCGGTCTTCTTCACCAGCGCCGCCAGTTCCTCAGCTTCCGTGACAGTCGTCGTCAGCGGCTTGTCACAGATCACATGGATGCCGGCTTCGAGGAAGGCCTTTGCCACCGGACCATGCATGTGATTGGGGGTGACGATCGAGACCGCCTCGATGCCGTCGGCACGGGCGGCTTCCGCTCTTGCCATCTCTTCGTAGCCGCCATACGCGCGGTCCGCCGCGATTCCGAGCTCCTTCGCTGAAGCCATGGCGCGAGCAGGCTCCGAAGCGAGCGCACCAGCCACGAGTTCGAACTGGTCATCGATCCGGGCCGCGATGCGATGGACCCCGCCGATGAAAGCCCCCTGGCCGCCGCCGACCATGCCGAGCCGGATACGGCGGTGCCCCCCGGTCTCATTGCCTGCTTCGATTGCCATGTTGCCTCGCTCAGGAGATGCCCAGCATCTTGCGGTTCATCTTGGCGTCGGTGCCGACGCCGGCGAAATCGTCGAAGGCCTTTTCGGTGACCCGGATGATATGGCTTCTGATGAACTCGGCACCCTCGCGCGCACCGTCCTCCGGATGCTTCAGCGCGCATTCCCATTCGAGCACCGCCCAACTGTCGTAATCATACTGCGTCAGCTTCGAGAACACCGCACCGAAATCGATTTGCCCGTCCCCCGGTGAGCGAAAGCGACCGGCCCGATTCACCCAGCTCTGGAACCCGCCATAGACGCCCTGTCGGCCGGTCGGGTTGAACTCGGCGTCCTTGACGTGGAAGGCCTTGATACGATCGTGGTAGATGTCGATGTAGTCGAGATAGTCGAGCTGCTGCAACACGAAGTGCGAGGGGTCGTAGAGCAGGTTCGCGCGCCGATGATTGTTCACCCTTTCGAGGAACATCTCGTAGGAGACGCCGTCGTGGAGATCTTCGCCGGGGTGAATCTCGTAGGCGAGATCGACGCCGTGCTCGTCCGCATCGTCGAGGATCGGCCGCCATCGCCTGGCAAGTTCGTCGAAGGCCTCCTCGACGAGGCCGGGTGGACGTTGCGGCCACGGATAGATATAGGGCCAGGCGAGTGCGCCCGAGAAGGTCGCGTGCGCCGTGAGCCCAAGGCGCTTTGAGGCGCGGATCGCGCACTTGACCTGGTCAACGGCCCATTCGGTGCGCGCTTTCGGATTGCCTCGCACTTCAGGCGCGGCGAAGCCGTCGAACACGGCGTCGTAGGCCGGATGAACGGCGACGAGCTGGCCCTGGAGATGGGTCGAAAGCTCTGTGATCGCGAGACCATGACCGGCGGCGACGCCCTTCACCTCATCGACGTAATCCTGCGAGTCTGCCGCCTTCTTGAGATCGAACAACCGCCCATCCCAGCTGGGTATCTGGACGCCCTTGTAGCCGAGCGAGGCGGCCCATTTGCAGATCGAATCGAAGGAATTGAACGGCGCAGCGTCGGCTGCGAACTGAGCGAGGAAAATCGCCGGTCCCTTGATCATCTTCATCGAATGATTCCTTCTGACCTGGTTTCGCGCGGCGGCCCAAGAGACGGTACGACGCTATTTGCCGAGTGCCGCGGCGACCTGGCCGACCAGCTCCTCCGCCAGCATGTGATAGCCCTCTGGCGTGAGATGCTGCCCATCGGGTTGATGCGGGAGTCCGTGCAGCATCCCATTCGAAAGCATGACAACCTTGATTCCCATCGCGCCCAGCCTGCTCTGGATGGCAGGCGTGTTGTCAGCGGCCAGCTTTCTCCGGTCGTTTCCGCCGGGTTGAAGGATCACAACGCTCGTTCCCTTCGGAACCACTCGATCCAATCGGCCCAGCATGCCCCCCGTCGTGTCACCATTGACGCCGGCATTGATGACACGGACGTCAAGACCCTTCGCACGGAGAAGCGTTTCAAGCTGTGCGGGATAGGACTGGCTACGCGATACGCCCTTGCCAAAAGTGTTGCTGGCTCCAAGGGCCACCACGGTTGCCGCGTGGGCGGAGCCAAGCGCGGAGAACAGCCCGAATGCACCAAGAAGAATGATCTGTCCGAGCTTTGCGATCATTTTGCGCTCCCCGATCGGCTTGATAGGCCCGCCCCATGCTTATCACCGATTATTCCATCGCGGGTATGCCAAACCAGAGGCGCTGCCCGCTACCGGCCCAAAACCAGATCTCGTAGGGAACGGAAGAGGCGGCGCTGTGCCACCACGTCCGACAGGCCATGCACGATCGCTGGCCCTCCCGCCATTGGCACCCTCCCCTCAATCGTGTAACCCGGCCAAAACCCTTGCTAAAATCCTTGCCGGGACGGGACGCTGATGAGTGCGGTTGCCAATGATGAGGCGGGACATGGCACCCGCGCGCTGATCTTTGCGCTGGTCGCGCTGGCCTGCGGGCACATGCTGTCGACCTTGCTGCGTACGATCCCTGCGCTCAGCCTCGATCTGATGGCAGCGGATTTCCACGTGCAGCCGCAGGCGCTGGCGAGCCTGACCTCGGTCTATCATTTTGCTTTCGCGGCCTCGCAGATCCCGGTCGGCGCGGCGATGGATCGCTTTGGCGTGCGGCCGGTGTCGCTGAGCCTGCTTGCAGGCACCATCGTCGGCGCGATCGCGTCGGGCTTTGCGACGGGGCCTGAGAGTTTTGTCTTCGGCCAGTTGCTGCTGGGCATCGCCACTTCGGGCATGCTGATGTGCCCGATGACGCTCGCAGCCAAGCAATTATCGGCGGCGCGCTTCGGGCTGTGGTCGGGCGCGATCCTCTCGATCGGCAACATCGGCATGCTGCTGTCGTCGAGCCCGCTCGCCTTCGTGGTCGATCAATACGGCTGGCGCGCCGGCTTCTGGATCGCAGCAGCCGGCGGCGTCGTGGTGGCGCTCGCGGTGCTCGCGCTGGTGCCGAACCAGCAGGCGGAGCACAAGGACGAGTCTTCGCCGCTGTCGCAGATGATCGAGGTGGTCAGGCTCGGCCTGTCACGGCCGCTGCGCGGGCTGATCGCACTGGCGATGGTGTCGCTGGCGACCTCGCTCGTGCTGCGCGGATTGTGGGGCGGGCCGTGGCTGATGGACGTCAAGGGATTGACGCGGGTCGAGGCCGGCAACCAGCTCGGCGCCTATACGCTGGCAATGATCGCGGGCCCGCTGCTGATGGGCATGATCGACCGCAAGGTCGGCCGCCGCCGCGAATTGGTCGCCGGCGCGCATGCGGTCTCGGCACTGCTGGTGGTGCTGATGGCGCTCGGCGCGCCTCATTATGCAGTCGCATGGCTGTTCGGCGTGCCGGTGATGCCGCCGCAATATGACCTCGTGCTGTTCGTGCTGATCGGGCTTGCGACGTCGGCCCAGCCGCTGCTGTTCGGCATGTGCCGGCAGCTGGTCGACGCGCAGACCGCGGGCAAGGCGCTGGCGGCGGTGAACCTCGCCTTCTTCCTCGGCACCGCCCTGATGCAGTCGATCACGGGTGCGGTGGCGGCGTTCGCAGGGCTGCCGGCGGTGCTGCTGTTCATGGCGGCTGCACTGCTCGTGGGGGTGATGATCTTTTTGACTTACACCTCGACGAATTCGTAGGATGGGTAGAGCGAAGCGAAACCCATCGTTCTTGCCGGGAAGTGATGGGTTTCGCTGCGCTCTACCCATCCTACGCGTGAAGGAAAGAACTCCATGCCTGTCGACACCAAAGCCGCCACCGACCGCCTCATGCGCTTCCTCGCCGTCGAAGGCGTCACCGGACAGGAGGCGGCGATCGGGCGTGAGCTCACCGCGGCGCTGAAGGAGAGCAGCGTGCCGGCCAAGGCAATCCGGCTCGACGACGCCAACACCCGCATTCCCGTGCCGACCGAGACCGGCAACCTCATCGTCGACCTGCCCGGCCGCGGCGCGCTGCACAACCAGCCGCGCATCATGTTCATGACCCACATGGACACCGTGCCGCTCTGCGCCGGCGCCAAGCCGAAGAAATCCGGCCGCAAAATCGTCAACTCCGCCAAGACCGCGCTCGGCGGCGACAATCGCTGCGGCTGCGGCGTGCTGGTGACGCTGGCCGCTGAACTCGCCAAGCAGAAGCTCGACCATCCGCCGATTACGCTGCTGTTCTGCGTGCGCGAGGAGAGCGGGCTCTACGGCGCGCGCCACGTCAAGCTCGACGAGCTCGGCTCGCCCACGATGGCCTTCAACTATGATGGCGGCTCGGCCTCCAACGTCGTGATCGGCGCCGTCGGTGCGGATCGCTGGAACGTCGAGATTTTTGGCCGCGCCTCGCATGCCGGCGTGGCGCCCGAGCGCGGCATCTCCTCGACCATGATCATGGCGCTCGCGCTTGCCGAGGTGAAGGCCGGCGGCTGGTTCGGCAAGGTGGTGAAGGGCAAGAGCCAAGGCACCAGCAATGTCGGCCCCGTCACCGGCGGCGAAGGCCGCCCCGCGGGCGACGCCACCAATGTCGTCACCGACTACGTCCATGTGCGCGGCGAAAGCCGCAGCCATGACGGAAAGTTCTTCAAGGAGATCACCAAGGCCTACAAGGCCGCATTCGAGAAGGCCGCCAAGAAGGTGACGAATGCGCAGGGCAAGTCCGGCAAGATCAAGTTCAAGGCCGAGACCGACTATTATCCGTTCCGCATGAAGGACAGCCAGCCCGTCATCAAGCGCGCGGTGGAAGCGGTGTCCGCGGTCGGCGGCACCCCGAACGTCCGCACCGCCAATGGCGGCCTCGACGCGAACTGGATGGTGCGGCACGGCGTTCCGACCGTGACGTTTGGTGCCGGCCAGAACGAGGCGCACACGATCGACGAGTGGATCAATCTCGACGAATACGATCGTGCCTGCGCGCTGGCGCTGCAGCTCGCGACGATGCGGTGAGCTGCCTTGCGCGGCCGACGGTTGCCTGACGGCGTCCGTCGACCTAGCCTGCAAAGAAAACACAGGGAGGCTACATGCCGCGCATTTCAACCGTCGAATCCGCACTCTACCGGATCCCCCTCCCCGTCACGCTGTCCGACTCGACCCACGGCGAGATCGCGGCGTTCGAGCTGATCACCTGCCGCATCCGCGATGCAGATGGCGCCGAGGGCGTCGGCTACACCTATACTGTCGGGCGCAATGGCGGCGCGACCGCCGATATCCTCAAGCGCGAGATTCCGCCGCTGGTTGAGGGACGCGAGGCTGACGACACTGAGGCGGTCTGGCATCACGTCTGGTGGGGCCTGCATTATGGCGGGCGCGGCGGGCCTGCGGTGCTGGCGCTGTCCGCGCTCGATATTGCGCTGTGGGACCTGAAGGCGCGGCGCGCGAAATTGCCGCTGTACCGGCTGCTCGGCGGCTTCGATGCGCGCGTGCCGTGCTATGCCGGCGGCATCGACCTCGATCTCTCGGTCGAGGCGTTGCTCAAGCAGACCGACGGCAATCTCGCCAAGGGCTTTCGCGCCATCAAGATGAAGGTCGGCCGGCCCGATCTCAAATCCGACGTCGCACGCGTCGCGGCGATGCGGCAGCATCTCGGCGACGGCTTTCCGCTGATGGCGGATGCCAACATGAAATGGACGGTGGAAGAAGCGATCCGCGCCGCCCGCGCGTTCGTGCCCTCCGACCTGACCTGGCTGGAAGAACCGATCATTCCCGACGACGTCGCGGGCCATGCGCGCATCCTGCAGGCCGGTGGTGTGCCGATCGCGGCGGGCGAGAATCTGCGCTCGCTGTGGGAGTTCAAGAACTACATCGTATCAGGCGCGGTGTCCTATCCCGAGCCCGACGTCACCAATTGCGGCGGCGTGTCGAGCTTCATGAAGATCGCGCGGCTGGCGGAGGCCTTCAATCTGCCCGTCACCAGCCACGGCGCGCACGACATCACCGTGCATCTGCTCGCGGCCTGCCCCAACCGCTCCTATCTGGAAGCCCACGGCTTCGGGCTCGATACATATATCGAGCATCCGCTGGTGCTCGAGGACGGCAAGGCGCTGGCGCCGGACCGCCCGGGCCACGGCATCAGTTTTGACTGGAACGGGCTGGCGAAGCTCGCGGGGTAGAAGGGCGCGGCCGCAGGTGCGCCCCCCCTCTCCCGCTTGCGGGAGAGGGTTGGGGAGAGGGTGTCTCCACAGTGAGACCCCCAATGACGATCGAGCCCTCTCCCGGCCTCTCCCGCAAGCGGGAGAGGTGAAGCGGAGCGCGCGGCTCGGTTGGTCTGCCCCAGCAATCATCGAACGCGTTGATGCACGCGAGGCATTCCAAGGCATTGGATGCAGGCAGCAAATATTCAGTTATGCTGCCCGCAGCCATCATCATTCGAGAGAGCCGCGCCTTGACCCCCGAGCTGCACCAGAAACTGACCGCGTGGCGCCAGCATCTGCATACCCACCCCGAGCTCTCCTTGCAGGAAAACGCGACTGCCGCCTTCGTGCAGGAAAAACTCACCGAGCTCGGCATTCCCTTCGTGTCAGGCATCGGCGGCCACGGCGTGGTCGCGACGCTGACGCGCGGGTCTGCGCAAAGCCGCGTCGGCCTGCGCGCCGACATGGACGCGCTGCCGATCACCGAGGATACCGGGCTTAGCTACGCCTCGAAAAATCCCGGCGTGATGCATGCCTGCGGACATGACGGGCACACCGCCTCGCTGCTCGGCGCGGCGGCGCTGCTGGCGGCGGATACCGACTGGTGCGGCACCGTCGATTTCATCTTCCAGCCGGCCGAGGAGGGCTTTGGCGGCTCGCGCGCGATGGTCGCGGCCGGGCTGTTCGAGCGCTTCCCGATGGACCGGGTGTTCGGCTTTCACAACTGGCCGGGCCTCGAGGCCGGCACCATCGCGGTCCATGACGGCGTGGTGATGGCCTCCGGCGGACGCGTCACCATCACCATCGAGGGCCATGCGGGGCACGCCGGCATGCCGCATCTGACGCGCGATCCGGTGATGGCGGCCGGCCATCTGATCGTCGCGCTGCAATCGATCGTGTCGCGCGGCGTCGATCCGCTCGACACCGCCGTGCTCTCGCTGTGCATGATCGAAGGCGGCACCGCGCCCAACCAAATCGCGGGCAAGGTCGTGATCCGCGGCACGCTGCGGCATCACCGCAATGACGTGAAGGACATCATCCTGGCGCGGATCGGGGAGATCTGCGCCGGCATCGCCACCAGCTTCGACGTCAAGGTCACGCCCGACATCGTCATGGGCGTCGGTGTAACCACCAACACGCCGGAAGAAGCCGGCTTCGCGCGCATGGCCGCGGACAAGGTGCGGGCGCCGGTGCGGCGCAATCTTGCGCCGAGCATGGCCGGCGAAGATTTTGCGTTCTACCTCCACCACCGCCCCGGCGCCTTTGTCTGGATCGGCAACGGCGAATTGCGTGACGGCGCCGAGCTGCACGGCCCGCGCTACAATTTCAACGACGCGATCCTCCCCGTCGCATCCAGCTGGATGGCCGAAGTCGCCAAGACGGCGCTGTCGGCGAACTGACCGGGACAGCGCGGCGCTGCGGCCGGACGCGATCGCGCAATTTCAGCGCGACAGGTTCCGTCCGGCAACCATCTGAACAGGTAGCGGCAATGCGGATCGCGGGACGCACTGGCCCGCGAGCTCGCGCGCGTGCGCTTGACGCACGGCGCGGGGGCAGGTCTAAACTCTCTCAACAACAAATGTTTGCATTCCGAACATCGGCGCGGGACGCGGTGTTGTAAGCCCGCTTTTGCCCGACGGCTTAGCCGCTCCGATGAAGCGAGCACTACAATCCCGGTGATCTCGCCGCCCAAGCCTTGGTGGCCTGGCAGCTTTCCATCGCCCGAACGTAGGCAGGGCGTGCCGTCGTGCGGGCAAGATAGTCCCGCTCGGTAGAACCCGGGACGTAGTTGCCAGTTCGCACGCCGAGCAGGAGGGCGTAGCTCACCGAGATATCGGCAGCAGTGAATCGGTCGCCGGCGAGATAGGGGCAATCCGCGAGGCGGCGGATAACCAACGCCAGCCGGCTCTCGAAGGTCTCGAGCGCCCAGCGCGTAACCCGGGCATTTCGCTCGGCTTCGGGCGCCAGTTCGCGACCGACAAAGACGGCGTTCATCGGCCCGGCCAGCCCGGCCTCACCCAAGTGGAGAAATTGCAGATAGGAAGCGAAGGCGGGATCGTCCGGGGCAACGGCTAGTGAACCTGAGCCGTGGCGCGCGAGCAGGTACTCAAGAATCGCGATCGATTCGACCATGACCGTCTCGCCGTCCTGCAGCGCGGGAATGAAGCCGGCGGGGTTGATCGCGAGGAAATCGCGATCATTCTCGACTGCGAGCAGGTCGACCGGGCGCAGCCGATAAGCCAATCCCAATTCCTCGAGCAGCCAAACAACACGGAAGCCACGACCTTCGCCATAGACGGTGAGCATAGTTAAGCGTTCCTGGATTGGGCTAGATGTACCAACTCGCGGAGGTAAGCCAGTCGCGCAACGGACTATCGATGGCGCATAATGCACTCAAGGCTTGGCGCATATTGTCATCCTACAGTGCGGGCCCTTCCCACTTTATGGGTTCACGACCTAGCTTACGCGTCGTCGAGCAGCTCGAACAATTCCTCGACCATGTCGATCGGGGCATCGCGCGTTGGGCTGTGGTAGACGACGCGATCGCCGTCGCGTTGCAACGACTTCCCTTTGGATTTCCGCAGCCGTCCCGGCAGGAACGTCGCGGCCACCGCACTTTGCCCGACGTCGAGGCGGACGATGCCTCGGCGCTTGCAGTCCAGCCTCAGCCGCGTAACCGCAAAGAAATCGCGGGCGGCCTGCGGCAATGGTCCGAAGCGGCGCGAGGTTTCCTCCTCGAGATCGTCGAGCTCATCTTCGCTGGCGCAGCGTGCGGCGCGGGCATAGAGCTCCAGCCGCACCGGAGCGGATTGCACGTAGCTCCCGGGAAGCATGTCGGCGACCGGCAGATTGAGATCGGGTACCCACACCACGGACCTGCCGTCATCGACCTTCTCCGAGGCCATCTTCAGAAGGTGACTGTAAAGCACGGGTCCGAAGACCTGGACGTGGCCGGATTGCTGCTCCGAGAACAGATCGCCCGCACCCCGGAGATCCAGGTCGCGCTCGCTGATGGCAAAGCCCGCGCCTGGCCGGCTGAACTCCTCCAGCACGGCGAGCCGCTTCTCGGACTGGGCCGAGGCCGACTCCGTCAGCAGAAACGCGAAAGCGCGGATGCCGCCGCGACCGACGCGTCCGCGCAGCTGATGTAACTGGGCCAGACCGAAATTCTCGGGCCAGCACACCACGATGGTATTGGCGCGCGGGATGTCGAGGCCGCTCTCCACGATATTCGTCGCGAGCAAAACGTCGGCCTTGCCCTCGACGAAGGTCATCATGCGGTCGTCGATCTCATCGGCCGGCAATTTTCCGTGCAGGCAGACGATCTTGAGATCGGGCGCCACCGCCTGCACGCGCGCCAGCATCGGCTCCAGATCCTGGATGCGCGGGCAGATCAGGAAACTCTGCCCGTGCCGCCGCTGCTCGCGCAGCAGGGCCGAGGCAATCGCGGCATCCGACAGCGGCGCGATCTTGGTCGCGACCGGAAGCCGGTGCACCGGCGGCGATGCAATCAGGCTCAGATCCCTGAAGCCGGCAAGACCGGCGGCAAGCGTGCGCGGGATCGGCGTGGCGCTCATCCAGAGCGTATGGACATTCCTGGCGAGCCCGGAGAGTTTTGCTTTCTCGGCTGCGCCGAAATGCTGCTCCTCGTCGATGATGACGAGACCGAGATCATCGAACTTCACGTCTTTGCCGGCGAGTGCCTGCGTGCCAACCACGACTTTCACGCGGCCGCTGCGCAGGCCTTCCTTGGTCTCCCGCAACTCTGCGCCGGACGTGGCGCGCGACAGGCTTCCGACCTCGATATCGAACGGAGCAAAACGCTTGCGGAAGGTCGCAACGTGCTGCCGGGCCAGTACGGTCGTCGGTACCGCGACCGCCACCTGCTTGCCGGACAACACCACGGCGGCGGCCGCCCGCAGCGCCACCTCGGTCTTGCCGAACCCGACGTCACCGCAGATCACCCGGTCCATCGGATGGCCGGACGCCAGATCATCCAGCACGTCATTGATCGCCTTGGCCTGGTCGATCGTGGTGAAATAGGGGAAGCGCGCCACGAACTTTTCGTAGGCCGATCCCGGAGGGACCAGCTTTGCTGCCTTTCGGCGGCGGCGCTGGCTGATGTGCTTGGCAAGCACCTTGCCGGCGGTTTGAATCTCCCGCTCGGCCTCGCTACGGCGGGCCCACCATGTGCTGCCATCCGCCTTGTCGAGCGTGAGCTTGCCGCGCTCGGTTGAGTAGGGCCACATCAGAGCCAGGTCGGGCGGCGGCACCAGAACCGCGTTGTCGCCCGCAAACGACAGCCTGACCATCTCGCGCAACGCGCCGCCGCCGGTGTTCACGGTCTGCAGGCCGTCGAGCACGCCGATGCCACGTTGCAGATGCACGACCACCGTGCCCTGCTCCGGCACATCGGCATGATCGAAGGCCGCGCTCCAGCTTCGCGCCATCGGCTGCGGATGATGCGCGCGGCTGCCGAGCACGTCGGTCGCCGTCAGAACGACGGCAGGTTTTTTACCTGGAATGACAAAGCCGGCGTCGAGATCGGCCAGCAGCGCCACGTCGCGATGGCGCGCGCCCTCGGCCTCGTCCCAATCCGCGACGCGTTCCGCCCGCACGCCACTCATCCGCTCCATCGCGCGCAGGTCTTCCTCCTGCGCCGCGACGAGGATCAGGCGCGAACCGGCATCGCGCGTCTCTTCGACGAAGGCGCGAAGGGCTTTTCGGGCGGATGTCAGCTTGGAGAATTCCGGCGTCGGCTGGAACGGCGCGCTGCGCGGCAGCACTTTCATGCCACGGGTCGCCTGCTTCCAGTCGGGGCGTCCCAGATATTCGCGCTCCCTGTCAGCGCGGCCCGCGGCCTCCTCGATCGTGCTCAACCAGGCATCGGCATGCACCGACACGCCGGCATCCGCGATCCACTTGGCCTTGCCGCAATAGTCGAACAGCGTCGCGCGCTTGGCCCGCGCGCCGGCAAGGGCAAGCCGCTCCGACATGGGATCGACGAGCAGCTCCTTGGTCTCGAAGATGATGTCGTGCTCTTTCGGGTCGAACGCCACGATCCGACGGATGGCGCGCCCGGAATGTTCCACACGGAACGGTCCCAGCGCGCCTGCGGGAAATATCTCAAAGGTCTGGCCGTGAAACAGGGCGCCGCCCGGATAATCCGGCTCGTCGTCGAGATCATAGCCCAGGTCTTCGAGCCGGACGCGGAGCTCGCTCTCGGAGAAATTGCCGCCGACCTTCAAAGCGGTGTTCAGACGCAACAGGCTCGCCGGCGCCGGCAAGCGCTCCATCACGGCTTCCGCCGTCGAGACGAGAAAGATCGGCTGCCTGGATTTTGCGAGGCGCCGCAGCACCGAGGCGCGACGGCCTGCGATCTCGCGCGATGGTTCCAACTGATCGAACGGCAGGGTATTCAGCCGCGGAAACACCAGCACTTCGCAGGACTGATCGAGTGCGTGAATAACGCTGCCGAGCCGCTCCGCCCTGTTCTCGCTCTCGGCGAGGAACACCAGACCGCCGCGCCCGGACTCCTTCCACTGCGCCAGCAGATGCAGCGCCATCATGCCCAGCGGTGACGACGACGCGATCGTGGCGCGCTGCGAGCCTTTGCTCGCCTTCGGCGAAGCCTTGCCTGGCGAGCGTCTGCTTGTCGAACTCTTTGCCGGCGAGCGCTTCTTTGGCGAACTCTTGACTGACGAGTTCCTGGCTGCTGGCCGCACTTTCTTGGAATGACGCACGTGAATCCGTTTCTCGTCGTAAGCAGTCGTCAATGGCCACGCGCTACCGAGGTCAGGTCGATTCGGTTGCGAATGGTCATGCATATGAGACGGGGCGTGCCAGCGCCCGCCTCCCCTAAATCCTCATACGACGCGAGGTCGCCGGCAAACGCAAACACGCGAGGACAAGCCGCCCGTCGTCTAGCAGACGCGCGGGCCGATTTCCACTCTCGTCTCGACGCAACGACTAAATGATGCCGCTCTCTCGAAGCGCTGCAATCGCAGCCTTGTCGTAGCCGAGTTCCGCCAACACAGAATCGGTATGTTCACCAAGCGTCGGCGGACGCGCCGCGATCTCGCCCGGCGTTTCCGACAGCCGGACGGCGGCGCGGGCAACCGGTGCCTGCTTCGGCAAGCCGGGATAATCGACATCCTGCAGGAAACCTGCGGCGCGAATGTGCGGATGATCGAGCGCTTGCTGGGGGCTCAACACGGGCCCGGTCGGAATCATCGCCTTGCCGAGAGTGTCGACAGCCTCTTGCGTGGTGCGCTCGGCGCACCAGCGCGCCATCCGCTCGCTGATGACGGGACCGTTGTTGCCACGGCTGATGTCGTCGGCAAAGCGCGGATCGTTGAGCCATTGCTCCTCCTCGCCCATCAGCCTGGCCCAGCGCTTGAACAGCGGATGGCCGGTGACCTGGCACAGCACCCAGCCATCTTTGGTGCGGTAGATGTCTGCCGGCGCCGCGGTCTGGCCGAGATTTCCTGATGGGACGCGATTGACGTTGATGACGGCCTGCTCGATCAGCGTCGCATTGGTGAAGGACAAAGCGGTCGCCAGCAATGCGCCCTCGACGATCTGCCCGCGCCCGGATTTGCCGCGCTCGATCAGCGCGGCGAGCGTCCCGAAGGCGCAGTGAAGCGCGGTGCCGAAATCGACCCAGTTCACCGCGGCACGATACGGCGGATTGCCGGCGCCGGTCATGTAGACCGAGCCGGACATGACCTGGCCAACGCCATCGAAGCCGACGCGGTCGGACCAGGGGCCCGGCCCGCCAAACGCGGTTGCGGTCGTCAGGATGATGTCCGGCTTGATCGCCCTAAGCGTGTCGTAATCGAGCTTCATTGCGCGCAAGGTCTGCGGCGGCAGATTGGCGACGACGACATCGGCGGTCGCCACCAGCCGGCGCATCACCTCCTGGCCCTCCGCCGTCATCGGATCGAGCGTGATGCACTTCTTGTTGCGGTTGACCTGGAGGAACAGGGCGCCCTCGCCGCCTTCGCCGACCGGTGCCACGAAGCGATCCTCGCTGCCCTCGCGCTTTTCGACGCGAATGACCTCGGCGCCGAATTCGGCCAGCAATGTCGCGCAATACGGCCCCGCGATATAGCGCCCGAAATCGAGGACGCGCACGCCTTCCAGAACTCCCCCCATCGATCTCTTTCCTTGCGTATTTCCAGTCAGATTACAGGGAATGGGTACCACGGCAAGGTGGCGGCGCACAGGATGCCACGTCCTCAAGAACCTTGCCTCAAGTTGTGATCATCCAACCGTTTCGGCTGGCGGAAATTCTGCTCTAGTATGCACCGGTCCGTCCCTCCAGCGAGAAGCCCACATCCATGCCGCAACAATTCGATCGATCCGCAGAAGATCTCGGCAACGCCGTCCATTTCGAGCACGTCAACATCCAGGTCCCGGACCAGCGCCTCGCCACGCTGTTCTACGTCACGGGCCTTGGGTTGACCCGCGATCCCTATCTGATGGTGTCCGACACCAACATGTGGATCAATGCCGGCCGCAGCCAGTTTCATCTGCCGAGCGGCAACGCGCAGGTGCTGCGCGGCCATACCGGGCTCGTCATCGAGGGACGCGAGGCGCTGCTGGTGCGATTGGCGTCGGTTGCCAAGAAGCTCGAAGGCACGGCCTTCGCCTATGCCGAGCACAATGATTATGTCGAAGCGACCTGTCCCTGGGGCAACCGCATCCGCGTCCATGAACCGGATGCAGCACGCTTCGGGCGCATCACGCTCGGCATCCCCTATGTCGAGTTTGATGTGCCGGTCGGATCCGCGCAGGCAATCTGCGCCTTCTATCCGGAGATCATGGGCATGCCGGCGGCCTTGCGCAACGGTGACGGCAAGGTTGCCGCGGTGAAGACCGGCCGCGACCAGCATCTGCTGTTCCGCGAGACCGATCGGCCGCAGCCCGACTATGACGGCCACCATGTGCAGATGTACATCACCGATTTCTCCGGCCCCTACCGCAAGCTGCTGGCGCGCGACCTGGTCTCCCGCGAGGACAATCAGTACCAGTACCGTTTCTGCGACATCGTCGATCTCGACAGCGGCAAGCATCTCTTCACGGTCGAGCACGAGGTGCGCAGCGCGACGCATCCGATGTTCATGCGGCCAATGGTCAATCGCAATCCCGTCGTCAACAACCGCAACTACGCGTATAGCCATGATCAGGCGTCGTGGGCGATGGGGCCGGATCAATATGAGGGGTAGGAGTCCCGCGACCAAATCGGGAGCTGCTGTGACGGCGGTCACCCGGTCGCGGTTTCTGCCGACGGCAGGCTGATGATCCGCAGCGCACCGGTTTCGCGAGGCAGCGGCGCGCCCAGCACAAGCGAGAGCCGATGCGAGGCATCGGTCAGTCGGGACGCCAACGCCTCGAGGTCGGCCTGACGGATGCGTTCGATCGGGCCGCTGACGGTCATCGCGCCGACCAGTGCTCCCTCGTGGCCGAAGACAGCGGTCGAAAGCGAGGCCGTGACGGTGTCGTAGACTCCCGAACTGACGAAGATTTGTGCGCCGTCATCCATTCGGTCGGTCCAGCGTGCTGTGCTCAGCACCTGGCCTGTCGACGTCAAATCGAGCGGCGCGAGATTGGTGGGACGCGCGACATCGCGCACGAGCTGAGGTGAGTCCACCCGAAACAGGCATAGCCGGCTGTCGCGTTCGCGCACGTGAAACGCACTGCTTTCGAGCGTTTGCTGGCTGAGCTGCTGAAGGACCGGCAGCACATGATGTTCGAGATTGAAGTTCGCCCGATAGGTGGTGCCGAGCTGAAACGTCTTGGCACCGAGCGCGTAACGACCGTCGCTGAGGCGGACGACGTAGCCCGCTTCGTCGAGCGACACCAGCGATCGCATCACGGTCGGCTTGGCCAGGCCCGTCACCCTGGCAATGTCGGCCAGGCTTCTGGTGCCGGACCCGATGAAGCTATCGAGGATCGCCAGCGCGCGCTGCACGGTGGCGACGCCTTGCGTCTTGAGCATCGACTTTCCTGTCTTGTCGATTTCCTCTGCCGATTTCGATTGACCTCGGCCTCCTCCCCATTACACTAGACGGAACGGCGTTCCATTTTCAATGAGGTTCTGCATGGCCGAGGGCTTCAGGATCCTTTCCCGCAGACATGTCCGCGCGGACGAATGGGCGCGTGCCTTTGCGGATGCGGGTCGCGCCGGCTGCGTGCTGTCGGAGGGTTAGCGATGGCCGGGCGTACGATCTCCGAAAAGATCCTCGCTCGAAAGTCAGGGCAGCCTGTGCGCGCAGGCGATCTCGTCGTCTGCGAGGTCGATTGCGCGCTTGGCACCGACGGCTCGGTCCCGATGGCGCTCGATTATTTCAAGGCGATGGGCGGCGAGCGCTTGTGCGATCCCGGCCGACTGGTCTTTGCACTCGACCATTACGTTCCACCGACGAGCACGCAGACCATCGGTCTGCATCGCGTCATGCGCGACTTTGCCGACCGGCACGGCATCATGCTGCATGAGGCCGGTGCGGGCATCGGTCATCAGCTCATCGTCGAAACCGGTCGCGCCCTGCCGGGCGGATTGGTTGTCGGAGCCGACAGCCATGCAGTCACCTACGGCGCGCTGAATTGCTTTGCAACCGGGATCGGCTCGTCTGATCTTGCCGCCATCATGCTGTGCGGCCGGATCTGGCTGCGCGTGCCTGAAACGATCCGCGTCGTGCTGACGGGAGAACTGCCGAGCGACGTCTACGCCAAGGATATCGCATTGGCGCTTGCGGGTCGGCTCGGCGCGGACGGGGCCGCCTACCAGGCGCTCGAATTTGCAGGACCGGGCGTCGCCACGCTGGCGCTGGAGGACCGCCTGGTCCTGAGCAATCTCGCGGTCGAGATGGGCGCGAAGAACGGAATCTTTCCGGCCGATGCGGAAACAACCGCTTATTTGCAGGGGCGCACCGACCAAGCCTTCGAACCGGTCGCGCCGGATCCGGATGCAAGCTACAGCCGAACCGTGGAGATCGCGCTCGACGAACTCACACCGCAAATCGCGTTGCCGCATCTGGTGGACCGGGTCGTTCCCCTCGCGGACGCAAGCGGCACGCCGATCCAGATGGTCTATCTCGGCACCTGTACGGGCGGCAGGCTGCGCGATTTTCACCAGGCCCTCGACGTCCTGCGAGCAGGCGGAGGCGTTGCACCCGGCGTGCAGCTCGTGGTCACGCCCGCATCGCGCGAGGTTCGCGACGCCATGGCGGCCGACGGGACGCTGGATGCGCTGGTCGGCTTCGGCGCGACCGTCGTCGAACCGGGTTGCGGCTCCTGCTGTGGCACCTGCGGCGTGATCCCCGGCGACGGGGTCTCGGTGATCTCAACCGCCAACCGCAATTTCAGGGGGCGCATGGGTAACGCCAAGGCGTCGATCTACCTCGCCTCCCCCGCCGCATGCGCAGCCGCCGCGACACGCGGTGTCGTCACCGATCCCGGCAAGGTGTCGCGATGACGGTTTTGCGGGGACGCGCGCGACTCGTCGGTGACGACGTCAACACCGACGCGATCATCAGCTCGACCCGCAAGCGCGAGAGCCTCGACCCCGCTGTGCTCAAGCAGTTCCTGTTCGAGCACGTCGATCCCGATTTCGCAGCCTCGGTGCTATCAGGCGACATTCTGGTGGCGGGAAAGAATTTCGGTTGCGGCTCGGCCATGGAAGTCGCCGTCACGACGGTTCTCGGGGCCGGCATTCCCGCCGTGATCGCGCGAAGCTTCTCGCGTACCTACTACCGCAACGCGATCAACAACGGCCTGCTGCCTCTGATCTGCGATACCAGCCTCATTCAGGACGGCGACATCCTGACCTCCGATGTGACAGGCGCAATCCGCAACGAGCGCAGCGGCGATACGCTGAGGCCGGAGCCTCTCCCGGCGATCATGAAGGCGATCCTCAGTGCCGGCGGCCTCGTTCCCTACATGCGTCAGAACGGTGACTTCAGGCTATGACGACCACAGACACGCCATCCGCTTTTCCCTCGACCGGATATCGTCTTCGGCTTCCCGGCCCTACTGAAGTGCCCGAACGGGTACGACAGGCGACGGCACGAATGATCGTCAACCATCGCGGTCCCGAGTGCAAAACCGCGATCGGCGAGACCGAGGAGATGATTCGTCCGGTCCTCGGCACGACAAACCGCGTCATGTTCTTTGCGAGCTCCGGAACAGGCGTCATGGAAGCTGCCCTCGTCAACGTGGTCGGCCCAGGGAGCCAGATCCTCGTGATCGAGCATGGCCAGTTCGGCGAGCGCTTCACGTCAATCGCCAAGGCCATGAACATTACGGTCGACACTGTTGCGACGGAGTGGGGCCAAGCCATTGACGTTGCCGCGGTGGAGGCTCGATTACGCGAGCGCAGCTATCGCGCCATTGTTGTCGTCCACAACGAGAGCTCGACCGGAATGGTGGCCGATCTTGCGGCCCTCGGCGCGCTGGTGCGCGACCGGCCCACGCTGCTCATCGGAGACTCGGTGAGCGGTCTCGGCGGCATCGCGATGCGACAGGACGAATGGGGCGTCGATATCGTCGTCTCGGCCTCACAGAAGGCGCTGATGTGCCCGCCGGGCCTCGCCCTTGCCAGCGTGAGTGCCAAGGCGTGGCGCGTGATCGAGCAGGACGAGGGACGATCCGTCTTCTTCTGGGATTTCCGCCGGGCGCTGAAGTCCATCGAGCAGAGCGAAACCCCGTTCACCGCGCCGGTCAGCCTTCTCTACGGCCTGCGTGAGTCCCTGACGATGATGCACGAGGAAGGCCTCCCGAACGTGCTCGCCCGCCATGCGCAGCTGTCCGGCGCGCTGCGCGCCGGCGGCGCCGCACTCGGTCTTGCGGATTTTTGCGAGCGCGGACCGCGCTCGAACACGGTCGTCGTTTTCAAAGTCCCTGACGGGCTCGAGGGCGGAACGATCGTGCGGCGGCTCTACGGGGATCATCGCACGGTGATCGCGGGTGCGCGCAACCGTCTCTCCGGCCGCGTCATCCGGTTCGGCACGATGGGCGCCTTCAGCGCCGCAACCATCCTGACCGACCTGCTTCATCTCGAAGACGTCTTGACCAAGCTTGGCCTCCCCGTCGAACCCGGTGCCGGGCTCAAGGCGGCCACCAAGCATCTCGCCACAACCACATAAGCAACAGCAGAACGGAAGAAGGCGAACACGATGAGATATCCAGCCTCAATCCTCGCCCGCGGCATCGCGCTCGCGGTCTCGCTCCTTGCGGCCGGATCGGCCTCCGCCGAGCAGCATGTCGTGCTCTATTCGGCCAACGACGACACCGTGAACAAGCTTGTCGCCGATGGCTTCGCCAAGGCGACCGGAATCAAGGTCGACGTGGTGTCGACCGGATCGGGCGTGCTTGTCCGCCGGGTCACATCCGAGGCCGCCAATCCGCAAGGCGACGTGATCTGGGGCGTCAGCGCGACGATCCTGCGGCTGGCGAGCCCCTACCTTCAGGCCTACCCGGCCAAGGACCGCGAAGCCGTGCCGGCGCAGTTTCGCGATCCGAAAAACCTTTGGCTTGGCACGAACATCCAGGTCGTCGTGATCGGACAGAACACCAAGGCGATCGACAAGGCGAGCGGGCCGAAATCCTGGGCTGATCTCCTTGACCCCAAATGGAAGGGCAAGCTCGCCTTCACCGACCCAAGCAACTCCGGATTCTCATATGCGGCCGCCACCTTGCTTCTCTCGCAATGGGGAGAAGGAGATGCGGCCTGGGCCAAGATGAGCCAGCTGCTTGCGAACGCGAAGGTCCTCAATCGCTCGACGCAGGTTTTTGAAGGCGTTGGCAGCGGGGAATATCCGCTCGGCATCACCCTCGAATATGCCGGCTTCCTGTGGGCCCACAACGGTGCCCCGGTGAACGTCGTTTATCCGGCCGAGGGCACGCACGCGGTCGTCGAAGGCGCGGCCATCCTGAAAGGCGGACCGAACACCGAAGCGGCCAAGCAGCTCATCGACTATCTCGCCAGCAAGGATGTTCAGGAGATGTTGCTGAAGGCGACGTTCCGGCGGCCTGCGCGTCAGGATATCGAGCTCGGCGCCGTTGCGCCCGGCATGCTGCCCTTCTCGGCGATCAAGGTACTGCCCTACGACGATGCCAAATGGGAAGCGGCGCGGCGCGATACCCTCGCGCGGCTGAAGACGACGATCCAGGATACGCGCTAAAGTCCATGACGACGATCCGGATCGAAAGCCTGACCCGCACCTTCGGCCCGGTGCGCGCGGTGGACAACATCTCGCTCGTCATCGCGCATGGCGAGCTGTTCACGCTGCTCGGGCCATCAGGCTGTGGCAAGACCACGTTGCTGCGCATGATCGCCGGCTTCGTCGAGGTCGAATCCGGATCGATTTCCTTCGGCGACCGGCGCATCGACAGCCTGCCCGCGCATCACCGCGACACCGGCATGGTGTTTCAGAACTACGCGATCTTTCCGAACCATAGCGTGGCCGAAAACGTCGCCTACGGACTGAAGGCGAGAAAAGTTCCGGCGGCCGACATCCAGTCGCGCGTCGACAAGGCGCTCGAGCGGGTACGCCTCGCCGGTTATGGTCCGCGCTCACCACACCAGCTCTCGGGCGGCCAGCTCCAACGCGTGGCCATTGCGCGTGCGCTCGTCATCGAACCCGCGGTTCTCCTGTTCGACGAGCCGCTGTCCAATCTCGACGCGCAGCTGCGAACCGAGATGCGCATCGAGATCCGTCAATTGCAGCAGGCGCTCGGTCTGACGGCGATCTATGTGACGCATGATCAGGAGGAGGCGCTCGCCATCTCCGATCGCATCGCTGTCTTGCGGCACGGCAAGGTCGAGCAGGTCGACACGCCCGAACGCATCTATCGGATGCCACAGACCGCCTTCGTGGCCGAGTTCCTCGGCTCGACCAATATGGTGCCGGGCATCGCAAAAGCCTTTGACGGCCGCAACACCCAGGTCGCCGCAGCCGGCACGGAGTTCACGGTTCGGGGCGAGATCGCCGCGCCGGGCGCACCAGTCCTGCTGTCGCTGAGGCCGGAGGCCTTGCGTCTCGCCGATGGCTCCGACGGTCCCCGCGTTCAAGCTCGGCTGGCGTTGCGCGAATTTCTCGGCCCGGTGCAGCGTCTCCACGCGACGCTGCCGGATGGCACTCGGCTTCGGGTCTCGGCGCTCGGTGGCGCGGCGTTCGATGCCTTGCCCGGCGCGCCGCTTGTTCTTGCCTATGATCCCGCCCAGATCATTGCGTTCCCTGCGCCATGAAGCGCTTCGCCACCATCGTAGCCCTCATGGCCCTGGTGCTGCTCGCGGTTTTTCTGCTTTACCCGTTGGCGCTGGTGCTCGATGCGAGCATCCGGATCGACGGCACGGGGGCCTTCACCTTCGCCAACTACGCGGCGATCGTGAAGAGCCGCTATTACCTCGGCTCCATCGGCAACAGTCTGCTCGCAGCAGGACTCGCAACCGGCCTCGCATGCGCGATCGGCATTCCGCTCGCCTTCTGCCTCGCCCGGGTTGAAGTGCCGGGCCGCGCGCTGCTGCTGACGCTGGCGTCGCTGCCGCTGGTGCTCCCCTCGTTCGTCAGCGCCTACGCTTTGGTCCTCTTGTTCGGCCATGCCGGCGTCGTCACCACGGCGCTGCGGGGGATCGGTATCCCGATCGGCTCGATCTACGGCATGCCCGGCATCGTGATCGTCTTCACGTTGACGCTCTATCCGTATGTGGTGATGCCTGTGCTGGCGGGCTTTCAGGCCGTCGACGCCTCGATGGAGGAGGCAGGGCGCAATCTCGGTGGCTCGCAGTCCTTTGTCGTCCGCACGGTCCTGCTGCCGATCGTGATGCCGGCGATCCTGGCCGGCGGACTGCTGGTCTTCATCGAGGCGCTGGAGAATTTCGGCGTGCCGGCGGTGCTGGCTGAAGACCGGCCATTTTTGGCCGTCGACATCTTCAAGCTGTTCGCCGGCGAGTCCGACGCAAACCCGGCCGCAGCCGGCGCTCTCAGCGTGCTCCTGATCGCCTGCACCGCACTCGCGCTTCTCGTTCAACGGCACTATCTCGGCAAACGCCGTTTCTCGACCAGTGCGCGCAGCGCGCCCGCAAAACTATCGCTGACGCCGGGATTGCAGCTCGCCGCGACGATCATGAGCTGGGGCATCGTGATCGTCTCGCTGCTGCCGTTCGCGGCCGTGCTGATGGTCTCGGTCCTGCGCTTCCGCGGCCCCGTCCTGACCTGGGAGCTGGGACTGGACAATTACGCCACGCTGCTCTCCGGCTCCTATCGGCCGCTGCTGAACACGCTGACGCTTGCCAGCGCCGCCGCCGTCGCAACGATGCTGATCGGTGCGCCGATCGGTTATGTCGTCGCCAGGCATCGCTCCCGTCTGTCGGGGCTGCTCGACTTCGTCGGCATGGTGCCATTTGCGGTCTCGGGCACGATCCTGGCGATCGGTCTGATTGTTGCCTTCAACAGCGGACCTCTCGTCCTGACCGGCGGCTGGCTGATCCTGGTGATCGCCTATGTCGTCCGCAAGCTGCCTTTCGCGATCCGGTCATCCTCGGCGATCGTGCATCAGCTTGATCCTTCCCTCGAGGAAGCCTCGATCAATCTCGGGGTCTCGCCAAGCAGGACATTTGCGACCCTGACAGTGCCGCTGATGGCAAGCGGTCTCGTCGGCGGCCTGGTCCTCGTCTGGATCACGGCCGCATCGGAGCTGAGCGCGACAGTCGTGCTCTATTCGAGCCGTTGGGTGACGACGACCGTCGTCATGTACCACGCGATCGAAGGCACCGGCGCAGGCTTGGCCGCCGCCGCGGCCGCGGTCCTCATTCTCGTCACCGCGATCCCGTTGCTTCTCATCAACCGGCGCGTCAACAAGCAGGAAACGACCGTCATATGACGGCAGGACAGGACGCTGTGCCCGAAGCAACCCGGACGCTCCCGAACTTTCGCAGCGACAATGTCGCGCCGGTCGCGCCTGAGATCCTCCAGGCGATCGCCGACGTCAATCGCGGAGCGGCCGCCTCCTATGGCGACGACGACTATTCGGCGTTGCTGAACCGGCGCTTCTCGGCGCTGTTCGAGACTGACGTCTCCGTGTTTCCGGTCCCGACCGGCACCGCGGCCAATGCCTTGTCGCTTGCGAGCTGCGTGCGGCCCTATGGCGCCGTCTACTGCCACGAAGAGGCGCACATCCACACGGCCGAAGGCGCTGCCACGGAAGCCTTCACCGGCGGCGCAAAGCTCCTCGCCATGCCGGGTCAGCATTTTCGGCTCGAGCCGCCAATGCTGCGCGAGGCGCTGGCCGCGGCCGGCTGGGGCATCCGCAATCGCGCTCAGCCCGACGCCGTGTCGATCACCCAGGCCAGTGAATATGGCACCGTCTACCCACTCGCCGCGATCGCCGAGATCGGAGCCATTGCGCATGAGCGGAACCTGTCGGTGCACATGGACGGCGCCCGCTTCGCCAATGCACTGGCGCGGCTCGGCTGCAGTCCGGCCGACATGACCTGGCGGGCCGGCGTCGACATCCTGTCCTTTGGCGCAACCAAGAACGGCGCCATGTCGGCCGATGCCATCGTCGTCTTCGACCAGGGCCTCGTCGAATCCCTGTCCTATCGACTTCGTCGCGCCGGCCTGACCTGGTTGAAGATGCGCTATCTGTCCGCGCAACTGCTCGCTTACGTCGAGGATGGCCTTTATCTGCGTCTCGCGACCAAGGCCAATACGGTGGCCGCCCGTCTTGGCGCAGGACTGGCCGCGCTGCCCGGCGTCCGCCTCGTTGCACCCGTGGAAGCAAATCTGGTGTTTGCCAGCCTCCCTGTGCCGGCCATCAACCGGCTCGCTGCAACCGGCTTGCCATTCGCGCGACGGGGCCAGGACGTCATCCGGTTCGTGACCCGCTTCGACAGCTCCGAACAGGAAGCCGACGAGGTCATCGCACTCGTCCGTGATGCGACGACGGGAGGCTGAGCGCGGTGAGCCGCCGCCTCAGTTCAAACGCCAGACGACAACCAAGAACGACGGTTGAAGCATACGCCACCTCGCGATTCTCACAGCCTGGTTGTATCATCCGCGCATGAGAGAATCCGACACTGTGGAAGGCGACGCAACACGCGTTCGCAAGATCATCCATATCGACATGGATGCCTTCTACGCATCGGTGGAACAGCGCGACAATCCGGAGCTGCGCGGCAAACCCGTCGCTGTCGGTGGTTCAGCCGAGCGCGGCGTGGTCGCCGCAGCGAGCTATGAAGCGCGCAAGTTCGGCGTTCGGTCCGCGATGGCGTCGGTCACCGCGAAGCGGCAATGTCCCGACCTGATCTTCGTGAAGCCGCGCTTCGAAATCTACAAGGCGATCAGCCGGCAGATTCGCGACATTTTTGCCGAGCACACCGATATCATCGAGCCCTTGTCCCTCGACGAGGCCTATCTCGACGTGACGGAGAACCTGCAAGGCATCCCGCTCGCCCGCGATATTGCGCTGCGGATCCGCGAGAAGATCAAGGCCGAGACCGGCCTCAACGCTTCGGCCGGCATTTCCTACAACAAGTTCCTGGCCAAGCTCGCCTCCGATCACCGTAAGCCCAACGGCCAGTTCGTGATTCCCCCCGAGATGGGACCCGCCTTCGTAGAGACGCTGCCTGTCGGCAAGTTCCACGGAATCGGACCGGCAACGGGCGCGAAGATGAATGCGCTCGGCCTGTTTACCGGTCTCGATATCCGCAACCAGACGCTCGACTTCATGAACGCGAACTTCGGCAAGTCCGGCGCCTATTACTACTGGATCTCGCGCGGCGTCGACGAACGGCCGGTGCGGGCCAACCGGATCCGCAAGTCGATCGGCGCGGAGACCACGTTCTCGACCGATCTCGCCGATTTCGACACGCTGGTCGCCGAGCTTCGCCCCCTCGTCGACAAGGTCTGGCGCCATTGCGAGACGACCGGCAACCGGGGCCGCACCGTCACCTTGAAGATCAAGTTTGCCGACTTCGAGATCATCACGCGCAGCCGATCCCTGCTCGTGCAGGTCGCAGGCCGGAACGAATTGGAGCGCCTCGCCTGCGGCCTGCTCGAAGTCGAGATTCCGCTGCCCAAACGCGTGAGGCTCCTGGGTGTATCGCTGTCGTCCCTCCAGCTCGGAGACGATGCGGAGCCGCAACTGACCTTCGGCATCTGATCCGAACCGCCCAAATCATGCTACATCGGCGGGAGCGTGCCTTTCATGGGACTGATGACGAGGACGGATCATATGGCGACCGCCGAACCGGCCCAGGAATGGCAAACCACGGAGTGGTTCAATACGCCCGAACCACTGTCGCTCGCCGCATTGCGTGGCCGGATCGTGTTGCTGACCGCCTTTCAGATGCTTTGTCCAGGATGCGTCACCAACAGCCTTCCACAGGCTCAGCGTGTCGCAGCGACATTCAAATCATCTGACGTCGCCGTGATCGGCCTGCACAGCGTGTTCGAGCACCACGATGCCATGGGACCGAACGCGCTTCGCGTCTTCCTGCACGAATACAAGATTGCTTTTCCCGTCGCCATCGACGCGCCTGATGGCACCGATTTCCCGCGGACCATGCGCACTTACGGATTTCAGGGAACACCAACGATGCTGCTGTTCGATCGTGACGGTCAGCTTCGCCGGCACGTGTTTGGCCATATCCAGGACTTGCAGCTCGGCGCCGAGATCATGGCGCTTGTCTGCGAGGGGCTGCCACCGGATGCGACACTTGTGTCGGGGCAAGACGGAGTCTGCGCGACGGGTGGCTGCACGTAGCGCCCAGCCAATCAACGGGTCTCAATCGAGACAGCCGGATCAGGCCGCAATCTCTTCCCTCCCGCTCCCGTCCCCATCGCGCTTTGCATTGATCAGGTTGAGGAGATGCGCGGCCGCGCGGGCGTCGCTGAGAGCGCGGTGGTGGTCTTTCAGTTCGATATTGTAGGCACGCGTGAGCTTACCTAATCCGTAAGATTTGTGACCCGGGTAGTGCCGGCGCATGCCGGCACAGGTGCAGAGTTTTGGAAAGCGGAAACGGCGTTCGAGGCGCTCGTATTCCGCGGCGATGAAGCCGTAGTCGAAGTTGACGTTGTGGGCGACGAAAACGCCGTCGCCCATGAACTGCATGAAGCTGTCCGCGATTTCTGCGAACAACGGCGCATTCCGCACCATCTCGTTGGTGATGCCGGTCAACGCGACGATCCTGGCCGGGATCGACCGCTGCGGGTTGAGCAGCGAATGCCACTCCGCCACGACCTCATGATTGCGGATCCCGACGGCGCCGATCTCGGTGATGCGATCCCCGCCGGTCCAGCCGCCGGTGGTCTCGATGTCCACGACGACATAATCCTGGTCCGGATCGAAACGAAAATCGGCGCGGCCGATTTCTGCGGGAATGCCGGCGTTGCCGAGCTGGCGAAGCCGCGTGAGCTGGTTGCGCCTGATGACGTCGCCCTCGGCCTTCACCTCCACGAACGAAACGGTGCCGTTGGCCACGAGCATGAGATCGGGAAAGCCATCGCGCATCGCGCGATAGTCTTCGCACATCAGGCGAAGGATCGTGGCGAGGCCGGTCGCACACGTGCCAGCAAGCAGCGCGCGGAGTGCATCGATATCGACATGGTCCCAGGCGAACACGCCGTTCGGTTTTCCCCATTTCGCAGCGACGATCCGCAATATCTGGGGGAGCGCGGAGCTCGACGCGACGGCTTCCAGCTTCGTCTCGATCTGGGAGGCGAACAATCGCGCAAAGGTCCGGTCCTTCAGGCAATGCGGCATCCAGTCGAAGCCGCTGTGCAGCTGCCCGGAGTCGAACAGCTCATCCCAGAACAGCAATCCGAACAGGCAATGCCAGAGCGTGTTTTCGGCGTAGAAGACCTCGAGGCCCTGCCGGCGCAAGACCCCGGCAACTCCTGCTTCCGGATTGCCGCGCCAGGAATCGTCGACCCGGAGCGTTCGCCCCGCCCGCAGCATTTCGGTGCAGTGTCCCGTCCGGCGTCCATCGAACTTCCGGGCATAGAAATCGCTCGCAAAGACGAATTCGTCGTCGCTGGCGGGATCGTCGATCATGCGGCGCAGCAGTTGCTCAGCGGCGTCCTTGTTGCCTTCCGCATAGAGCAGACGAGCGAGGCGCTCGTGGCATTCGGCCGACGAGCCGGCACGGTAGAGCTGAACCGCGAGCGCGGCCTCTCCCTTCTTCTCAAAATGCAGACCCGCCTTGTGTGCCGCGCGGCTCCGCAGATCGATCGCGTAGTCCGTGGGGCAGACAGGCCCGCCGAGAATGGCGGCGACGGACCTGCGATAGACCTCGTCCGATTTGGTGTCGAGGTGGCGCAGCAGGTGCGCGTAGTGGAAGCAGGCCCTCGCCTCATCCGCGTCGGCAAACCGGGCGCTGAAATCCGCCTGATCGTTGGTGCGCAAGATGCCGAGGTCGCGCAACGCAAAGTTTTTGAGGTTGTTCTCAGTCTTGCCGAAATAGAGATAAAGCAGAAACTCCAGCGGCTCGGTATCACCGAGCGCGATGAAGGTCTCGCCACCGCAGTGCTGGAACGCAGCACCGAACGACAAATTGGCGAGACAATGCTCTCTCAGCTTGCCCTTGGGCCATGAGGCCCGGACATCGCTCATGCCGGCCGCCTTTGCGCCATCGAACAGCACAGGCTTCGCAAGACACGCCACGAACGCAGCGTAGTCCTTCTCGATCAGGCCTCGGACGTAACCGGCACCGGCAAGCTCCCCCAGCGCGCCGAAAAGGTCGGCGATCTCGGTGTATTTGAACGTGGAGGGATTGAAGACCGTGCCGTTCCGGTTGACCATCCGGATGAACAGGCACTGGGCGTCTTTGGACAGCGACGAGAAGTGAGCGACAAAGGCGTGATGCCCTTCGGTCAGCACGGGACCGTAGGTCTCGCAAACGAAGCTCAGCATCTCCGTGAAATGGTCGTGGTAGTAATAGACCGGCAGGACAGGCAGCGTCATCCGCGCTTCGCCCTCGACGCGGCGCAGCCGAATCCCGCTCTGGTCAAATTTGCGCGGGCGGCGGAGATACCGGCCACCCCTGATTCACTGGCGCTCATGTTCGACTTCTGTTCTTTTCGTTCGACAGTGTCAAGCTCGGAACTTCCCGGCCGAGCGCAACCCCGGAATCGCCGCGTTCGTGAAATGCCGGCGTGGCTACGAGGTGACTGAAACGGCCGGCCGATGCCGGCTGGCAACGATATGGCGAAAGAGCCACAGGACGATCGGGGCAAGCCAGGAGCGCGACGGCGCCGAAGTCGAGCGCGGTGCTCGCGGAGCGGAACGACGTGGAGAGCTTTCCGCCGATTGCTGGTCCGGCCAGCATGCCGGCGTAGAAGACCGTGTAGAATAGTCCCATTCCGATCGGCCGCATCTTCTGATCGAGCACTCGCGCAGGCAGGCTCATGATCGCCCCGGCGGGCAGGCCGCAAAGGATTCCAAGAGCAACGACGATGGGAAGCACCGTGCCGCTCCGCGACAGGAGAAGCGTCAGGAGGGCGAAGGCGACGCAGCCTGTCACGAGGATGGCCTCGCCGCGCCTGGTCCGATCTGCGAGGAAGCCGCCGAACGGAACCGAAAGGGCGGCGATCCAGAGCACGATACTGATGGTTGATCCCGCCGCGGCACTGGACCAGCCGTGCTCAACAAGCATCGACGGGCCGAAACTGAAGATCATCGCAAAGCCGATGTTGTAGAGGCACCAGATCAAGCCGGCGGCAATCACGGCACAGATCGTGTCGGCGGTCAGGCTGCCGCGCTCGCCTTCAACCGCGACGGTCGCATCTGGCGCGCGATAAACCAAAGCGATGAGACCAAGGCCGATCAGGATCATTCCTGCGACGGCAAGATTGACGGCATGGAGGCCAAGCGTGGCTCCGACTGCCGGCAACAGCATGAGAGCGACTGCGATGCCGACCGGCCATGAGTTGATGAAAATGGCCATCGCGGTCGCGATTTCCCGGCCAGCAAACCAGTCCGCGACCATCTTGGTCATCAGAACGTTCAGGAGAACACCGCCGATGCCGGCAGTCGGTCGGCCCACGATCTGCACGCTCCAGGACGTTGACGTGGTCATCAGAAGTTCGCCTGCCAGCATCATCAGGAGTCCGGCAAGGACCGTCACCTTGTCGCCATAGCGGCGACCGATCGCACCGCCAGGCAAGGCAAGCACGGCGCCCGGCGCAAAATAGAGTCCGATCAGAATACCGATATCGGCCAGGCTCGCGCCGAGACTCTGGCTGAGCTGTGGCGCGATGGCCGCGACGCTCTGAAACTGAAAGGCGATGGCGGCACGAGCGACGAACAGGGCAGCAAGAATGGTCCAGCGGCTTCGCATGTGGTTTTTCCCGATGCCATGAACTATGCCGTCGGCTTGATATTCTGGTTCATGCGGAAGAGATTGGTCGGATCGTATTTGGTTTTGAGCGCGGCCAGCCGCGCATAGTTCTCGCCATAGGCGTCGCGGACACGATCCTCGCCCTCATCGCCGAGATTGTTCGCGTAGACGCCGCCGGTCGAATAGGGCCTGACCGCGCTCCACAGATCGCGCGCCCAACGCATGTTCGCGTCGTCGTCGGCCGAATCGTCCCATATCGCGACAGGAAAGCAGTCAAACACTGCACCGCGGTTTGCGTACGGCGAGTCGGGTGCTGGAACCCTGGCGATTGCGCCGCCGACGTGCTGGAAAACCAGTAACGACGAGGTGTTGGGCGCTCTCGCATAGGCGTCGAGCAGCGCGTCGATCGCACCAGTGCTGATCTCGCGCAGGAACTGAGCCTTCCAGTAGTAGCGGCGGCCACGTGGGAACAGGGCATCGCCGCCCGACTGAATCTCGAGATAAGGAACAGTTGCAAGGCGCGTCTCAACGGGCGAGCCGAATTTGATGATCGGTGAAAGGGCGCGCTCACCGTCATGATGCGAGCCGACATAGCAGCCGGAGATACTGAAGAATCGTTCGCCCGACGGCAGCGTTACCAGAGCTGCATCGACGTCCGCTTCGTCAGGGGCGCGGCGGGCGAATTCATCATAGAAACGCATGGCCTCGCGCGCCTGATCATATCGATGCAGTGCTGACGCGACGAGCAGTGAAGTGCCGATGGAATGAAGCGCGTATTCGAACGCGGTCACGATGCCAAAATTGCCGCCGCCACCCCGCAGGCCCCAGAATAGGTCGGGGTGTTCTGTCGCACTGGCCCTCAATATGCTTCCTTCGGCTGTCACAACCTCGGCGGAAATCAGATTATCGCAAGTCAGTCCGTATTTGCGTCCAAGCTTGCCAAAGCCGCCGCCAAGCGTGAGCCCGGCGATACCGGTATCGCTGTTGACGCCCATGGTGGTCGCCAGACCGTGCTCCTGCGTCGCCCTGTCGAACTCGCCCAGATTGAGGCCGGCCTCCGCGCGCGCGATCCGGCGGACCGGATCGACCTCGATCTGTTTCATGTGCGACAGGTCGATGACCATGCCGGCGTCGCAGACCGACAGGCCGGCGATATTGTGGCCGCCGCTGCGGACCGCGATACAGATGTGATGAGATCTTGCGAATGCGACGGCCCGAGCGACGTCCTCGGCACCGGCACAATAGACGATCATGGCCGGCCGCTTGTCGATGGCGCCATTCCAGACCTTGCGCGCCTCGTCGTAATCGGCGTTCCCGTCGAGGACCACGTGGCCCTTGAGCCGTAGCTGTGGGCTGGGCCGAGCTTCGGAATGCGATTTGCCCATCAGGTCGTCATATGACTGCCGCTGCTCCATCAGATTTGCTCCTCGCCACGAATGCACTTGCCACCGTCTCACGGAGCGCCAATCCGTTTCCTGAATCCGATCGGAAAAAGTTGCAAATTTCGCCAAAAATGGTGTCTCTAGGCGATGGCGACGATCTACGAGTTCGGTCCATTTCGTCTCGAGGCAGACGCCGACATACTGTTTCGCGGCGCCGAGCCGGTTGCTCTCGGAGGGCGAGCGGTTGCGCTACTTCGGCTGCTTCTGGAAAAGGCGGGTAAGCCGGTTGCCAAGGACGCTTTGATGCAGGCGGCCTGGCCGGGGCTGGCCATCGAGGAGAGCAATCTGACCGTGCAGGTGGCGGCTCTGCGCCGTGTGTTTGCAGCTGTCGAAGGGGGCAGTACCTGGATCGAGACGCTACCGCGTCGCGGTTACCGTTATGTCGGCCCGCCGGCCGCTACCTTGTCCGATGGCAGCCGACAGACATGGTTCCCGTCCGCGACCTTCGACAAACCATCGATCGCCGTACTGCCATTCTTGAATTTGAGCGGCGATTCCGCGCAGGACTACTTTTCCGACGGGATCACGGAAGACATCATTACGGAATTATCGCGTTTCCGGTCGCTCTTCGTCGTCGCCAGCCATTCCAGCTTCGCTTGCCGGACCAGGTCGTCCGACATCAGAGAGGTCGGCCGCCACCTCGGCGTACGATATGTGGTGGAAGGGAGCGCGCGCAGGATTGGGAAACGGGTGCGGGTGACAGTCCAGCTTCTGGATGCCGCGAGCAGCTTCAACCTCTGGACGGAGCGCTACGACCGCGAACTCGAAGATATATTCGCCATCCAGGACGAGATCGTCGGCAAGATCGTTTCAGCTCTGCCCGGCCGGCTTGAGGACGCAGGCCGTGAGATCGCAAGAGGCAAGCAGACCTCGAACATCACGGCCTATGATCTCGTCCTGCTGGGGAACGAGAAATGGCGTCAGTTGACCGTCAGGAGCATGGAGGAGGCGCAAGGCTGCTTCAAGAAGGCCGTGGGTCTCGATCCAGCTTATGCTCGCGCTCACGCCAATGTGGCTTGGACGATCGTCTGCGCCGCGTTTCTGGAATCACCCGCAGCCCCTCCACTGGATGATGCTCGTCGCGAGATCGAGATCGCCCTCGATCTTGATGAGAATGATGCCTGGTCGCACGGCGTCTTCGCCCAGCTTCTTTTCCTGCAGGATCGCGACCAAGAGGCCGAAACTCACTTCGAGCATGCTCTAGCTCTCAACCCGAACGATGCTGACGTCGCCGCGGCTTTTGCCAACATCCTGGTCTACTGGGGACATTGGCAGGAAGCGCTCACATGGATCAGATCGGCCAAACAGCTCAACCCGTTTCCACCCAACATTTACCATTGGTATCACGCGTTGGCGCTTTATTCGGCGCGCGAGTACGAACAGGCGATCAATGTGCTCAGGGAAGCACGATCGAGTGACCGCTGGTCCCACGCGCTCCTTGCGGCGTGCTACGCGCAAACCAATCGGCTGAGCGAAGCGAACGTCGAAGTGCGCGCATTCATTCGAGAGAGATGTCTGGAATTGAGCGAGCTTGGTAAAGCGGTGCCGGTCAACATGCTCGAACTCGCCCGGCTGCGCGCCGCCAGATATAGAAATCCTATCGACCGCGAACACTTCCTCGACTGGTTACGCGAGGCCGGCCTGAATGGCGAGGTCTCCGATCTCGCATAACGGCGAAGCGGCGAAAATTGGCCGGCCACCGATCCCCTCATATCTTCAAACCGGCAGCGGATTGCGCCATTTCCAGATGAAGCAATCAAAAGGCGATTTAGACGAGCAACATCAATTGGCTGGGGCGGGAGGGATCGAACCTCCGAATGGCGGAATCAAAATCCGCTGCCTTACCGCTTGGCTACGCCCCATCAGGCGACAAAGGGAACGGCGCAAGAATTGGCACCGGCAGATTCCCTCTGGTCGCAGCCGGTCTATAGGGAGCGGCGCGGCATTTCAACCGCCTGGAGGGGTGAAATGCCACAGGTCCGGGGCCGGCCGGGCGACACTCTATATTATACGCCTGTTTCCGCCCCGTCCCTCCCGGCCATTGAGACGATAGGCGTTTCATGGGAATACGGCGCCAAACCTGTCCTCGGGAGTGAGCCATGACCTACCGCGCGCCGATCTCTGACATGCTGCTGTCGCTCAACCATGGCGCCGGCCTCAAGGCCGCCGTGGAAGCCGGCCACTACGGCGATTTCGACGGCGATATCGTCACCGCGGTGCTGGAGGAAGCCGGCAAGTTCGCAACCGACGTGCTGGCGCCGCTCAACAAGGTCGGCGACGAGCACGGCATCAAGCTCGACGACGGCAAGGTCACGACCGCGCCCGGATGGCCGGACGCCTACAAGCGCTGGACGGAAGGCGGCTGGAACGCGGTGTCGGGGCCTGAGGATTTCGGCGGCCAGGGCCTGCCGCTCGCGATCAACGCCGCCTGCACCGAGATCTGGAGTGCCTCCAACGTCGCCTTCGGCCTCTGCCCGCTGCTGACGGCATCCGCGATGGAGGCGCTCGATGCTCATGGCAGCGACGAGCTCAAGACGATCTACCTCGAAAAGCTCGTCTCCGGTGAATGGACCGGCACGATGCAGCTCACCGAGCCGCAGGCCGGCTCCGACGTCGGCGCGCTGCGCACCCGCGCCGAAAAGCAGGCCGACGGCACCTATCGCATCAAGGGGACGAAGATCTTCATCACCTATGGCGAGCACGACATGACCGACAACATCGTGCATTTCGTGCTGGCGCGACTGCCCGATGCGCCGGCCGGCACCAAAGGAATCTCGCTGTTCCTCGTGCCGAAGTTCATGGTCAACGCTGACGGCTCGCTCGGCGCACGCAACGATATTTTTGCCTCGGGGGTCGAGCACAAGCTCGGCATGCATGCCTCGCCCACCTGCACCATGACCATGGGCGACCACGGCGGTGCGATCGGCTTCCTGATCGGCGAAGAGAACCAGGGCATGCGCTGCATGTTCACGATGATGAACCAGGCCCGCCTCGGCGTCGGCTTAGAGGGCGTCGGCGTCGCCGATCGCGCCTATCAGCTGGCCCTTGCCTACGCTCAGGAGCGCAAGCAGGGCCGCGCCATCGGCAAGAAGGGCGACGGGTCTGATGCGATCTTCGTGCATCCCGACGTCAAGCGCATGCTGATGCGGATGCGGGCGCAGACCGCCGCCGCACGCACCATCTGCTATGCGACCGCGGTCGCCCTCGACGTTTCCCTGCGCGCAAAGGACCCGAAGGTGCGCGCCGATGCCGCCGCGCGCGCTGCGCTGCTGACGCCAATGGCAAAGGGCTATTCCACCGATATCGGCAACGAGGTCGCCTATCTCGGCGTGCAGGTGCATGGCGGCATGGGCTTCATCGAGGAGACCGGCGCCGCACAGCATTATCGCGATGCCCGCATCACCACGATCTATGAGGGCACCAACGGCATCCAGGCCATCGACCTCGTCACGCGCAAGCTCGCGGCCAATGGCGGCGCGTCGGTGTGGAGGTTGCTCGACGAGCTGTCCGCCACCGTCAAGCAGGTCGAGGCCTCCAACGATCCCGCCTTCGGCACCACAGGCGTGAAATTGCGTGAGGGTCTGGAGGCGCTGACGCGAACGAGCAAATGGCTGCTGGAGCGTGTCACCTCTGCGCCGAACGAGGCGCTCGCCGGCGCAACGCCCTATCTCCAGCAATTCGGCGCCACGCTCGGCGGCTGCATGCTGGCCTCCGAGGCGCTCGCCGCCAAGGCCGAGGCCAACACCGAGGCGGCGCGCTACGTTTCGCTCGCGCGCTTCTTTGCCGAGAACATCACCGTGCAAGCCGGCGCGCTCGAGCGCACCGTGACGGAGAGCGCGGAGTCGGTCGCGGCGGCAGATGCGGTGTTGCTGGCGTAGTCGAGGCGCGAGTTGCCCGGATTACGCTGCGCTCCATTCGGGCTACGAAGCTGCGACCTCGGCTCTTTTCCCTGGCCGCCACAGCACGATGCCGGCTGCAACGACATCGAGCACGACGCAGATCGCAAAGGCCATCGTGTAATCGCCGGTCATGCTGCGCACGAGGCCGACGATGCCGGGCCCGAACGCGCTGACGATGCCGCTGATCGATGTCCCCAGCCCCATCGCCGCCGCGAAGGCCGTGCTGCCGATCTCGCGCTGGATGATCAGGGGCGGAAACGTGATCATGTTGCCGATCGAAAAGCCGTAGACCGCGCAGCAGATCAGCAGCACCGTCGGGCTCTGGCTTTGCAGGAGAACGAGCAGCGCGGCCGCCTGGCTGGTCATCGACGCCGCGCAGGCAAGCCGCGGATCGAGCCGGTCGACGAACAGGCCGAGCGACAGCCGGCCAACCACCGCCATCGCCGCCATGATGGTCACCGCGAGGCCCGCACTGGCGCGGCCGACCAACGGTTCGAGGAACGTCACCTGGTGGATGATGAATCCCATCTGCGCCAACAGCGCGATCGCGATCGGCAGCACCATGGTCCAGAATGACGCGTTGGCGAGCAGCTCCTTCCTCGAATGACGCGCGGCCCTGCCCCCGGAGACACCTGCTGCATTCGACGACGCGTCGACCGGCCAGCTGGTGAAGACGACGACCACCGGCAGCACCAGCACCACCATCACCATCGTTGCCCCCAGCATGGCTGAGCGGAAGCCGATGCTGTCGCTCAATGCCAGCAGAACCGGAACGAGGACGATGCCGCCGAAGGTGGCGCCGTTGAAGGCGAGGCTGAGCGCGAGTCCGCGGCGCCGCGCGAACCACGCGTTCAGCACGGTCGCGATCACCACCGAGCCCATGCCGGTCCAGCCGACCGACATCAGCGCATAGGCAAGATAGAGCTGCCAGGGCGCCTGCATCAGTCCCAGCAGCGCGGTCGATGCGCCAAGCGCCGTCAGCCCGCACAGGATCAGCGCCCGCAGCCCGATGCGGGCGAGCAGATCGTCGGTGAAGATGACGAGGACGGAGGTCAGCAGGAACGAGAATGTGCTGGCCGCCGATACCAGCGTGCCAGGCCAGCCGTGGGCGCGCTGGACCTCGGCGAGATAGACGCCCTGGCCATAGAGACCGAAGCCGAACATGAAGAACGCCATCAGGAAGCAGGCCAGCACCACGCGCCAGCCGCGGTAATGAATCGAGGATTCGTCAACGCCCGTTGCGGCATTCATCGATCAAGCATCGGCCTAATGGAACGAGACGGCTGATCGTGTCGTACAACCCTCGGTTTTTCAATTGAAACATTGTAGCCGATTGTTGCAATGCGCAAAACACCGCAGGACACGCGATGCCGCGGTTTCCCGTCACGGTTCCCCGGACGACGCAACCATCGGGCGGTGTGGTATCGCCGCCGAAATGGTCGCGCCGCAGGATTGGCACGCCTGCCGGATCATGTAGGCTGAGCTGAGCCACGACTCGCCGACGGCAGGCGCCGCGGCGGCCGCAGGGAGCCTTCATGCCGAACGGCAACATCATCGTCACGGAGGATCGCGCCACCCGCGTGATCACCCTGCGCCGCCCGGGCAAGAAGAACGCGATCACGCAGGACATGTACCGCGAGATGAGCCGCGCGATCGACACCGCGCAGAACAATCCCGACATCCGGTGCATGATCATCACCGGCGGCTCCGGCGTGTTCACGGCCGGCGACGACATCGACGATTTCATGAAAGCCGACGCGTCGCGTCCCGAGACGCTGTCGGACGGCACCAAATTCCTCTATTCGCTGGCCCTCAACATCAAGCCGATCATCGCAGCTGTGGATGGCGCCTCGATCGGCATGGGCACCGTGATGCTGTTTCACTGCGACTACGTGCTCGCCTCCAACGCCGCGACCTTCTCGGCGCCTTACATCAATCTCGGGCTCGTTCCGGTCGGCGCCGCCAGCCTGCTGATGCCGAGCACGATGGGTTATCAGCGCGCCTTCGCGATGCTGGTGATGGGCCGGACCTTCACCGCCGCCGAGGCTCACGCGGCCGGCTTCGTCAACACCGTGGTGTCGCCGGGCCATACCGAGGTCGAGGCCCGCAAGGTGGCGCGCGAGATCTGCCGGCTGCCGGCCGAGGCCGTCGCAACCTCGCGCAAGCTGCTGCGTGCCCCGCCAGAAGAGCTCACCCGCCGCATCGACCAGGAAGGCCATCTGTTCGGCGAGAAGTTGAAATCGGACGAGGCGATTGCCGCGTTCAATGCGTTCACGAACAGGAAGAAGCGTTAGGCAGCGAGAAGCTTCGTGAAATCTTCGCCTGGAACGTCTAGGCTGGTTCCATGCGATACCAATCCATCCTTGCCACGCTTTCGCTCACCCTCTGCGCCCTGCCCGCCACGGCCCAGACCGCAGCGCCCGTCGAGCTGCGCATTCTCGCGATCAACGATTTCCACGGCAATCTCCGTCCGCCGCCGGGCGGCATCCGCATCAATGATCCCGAGGACAAGAGCAAGAAGGTGATGGTCGCAGCGGGCGGCGCCGAGTACATGGCGACGCTGGTGAAGCAATTGCGCGACGGGCACAAGAACACGATCTTCGTCGCCGCCGGCGATTTGATCGGCGCGAGTCCCTTTCTGTCGGCGATGTTTCACGACGAGCCCTCCGTCGAGTCGCTTTCGATGATGGGGCTTGCGATCGCCTCCGTCGGCAATCACGAATTCGACGAGGGCAAGACCGAGCTGCTCAGGATGCAGAACGGCGGCTGTCATCCGGAGGACGGCTGCCAGGGACCACATCCCTTCACCGGTGCGAAATTCCACTATCTTGCAGCGTCCACCATCGAGATCGCGACCGGCAAGAGCATTTTACCGCCCTACGAGATCAGGGAATTCGACGGCATCCCCGTCGCTTTCATCGGACTGACCTTGAAGGAGACCGCCGGCATCGTCTCGCCAAAGGGCGTCGCAGGACTCGAATTCCGCGACGAAGCGGAGACCGTGAACGCGCTGGTGCCGCAGTTGAAGGCGCGCGGCGTCGAGGCGATCGTGGTGCTGATCCACCAGGGCGGCGAGCCAACCGGCGACTACAATGAATGCCCCGCCATCACGGGACCCATCGTCGATATCGTGAAAAAACTCGACCGTGCGGTCGACGTCGTGGTCAGCGGCCACACCCACCGCGCCTATGTTTGCCAAATCGACGGGCGGCTCGTCACCAGCGGCGACAAATACGGCACGCTGGTCACCGCGATCGACCTCAAGCTCGATCCGGCAACACGCGACATCGTCAGTGCCAAGGCCGAGAACGCCATCGTCGCCAACGCCTCGCTCGCCAGGGATCCCGAGCAAACCGCGCTGATCGACGCCTATGACAAGCTCTCGGCGCCGATTGCCAACCGGCCGGCCGGATCGGTGACGCAGACGCTGTCGCGCGTTCCGAACGACGCCGGCGAGAGCGCACTCGGCGACGTCATCGCCGACGCACAGCTCGCAGCCACCAGCGACGCAAAGGATGGCGGCGCAGTCATCGCGCTCACCAATCCCGGCGGCATCCGCACCGACATCATCCCGAAGGAAAACGGCGCTGTGTCGTATGGCGAGCTGTTCGCGAGCCAGCCATTCCGCAATCGCCTTGTCACCATGACGCTCACCGGCAGCCAGCTCAAGGACATGCTGGAGCAGCAATGGCTCGATCCGAAGCGACCGCGGATCCTCCAGGTGTCGATCGGGTTCAGCTACATTTGGGACGCATCGAAGCCGCTCGGCGAGCGCATCCTGGCCGACAAGATGACGCTCAATGGCAAGCCGATCGAGCCGGGCCCCGGCTACCGCGTCACCGTCAACGACTATCTCGCCGTCGGCGGCGACGGTTTTACGGTCGCGAAACAGGGCACTTCGCCGCAATATGGCGGCTACGACGCCGACGCGCTGTTTGCCTTCTTTAGGGCGCATGGTCCGATCGGGCCGCTGCCGCCGACCCGCATCCTCCGCGTGAATTGATCCGGATTAAACGGGCCGGAACGGGACAGCCTTTGCCATTCGCGATGGAACGCATAGATTGGATTTTGCATTGCGTTTTGGCTGCGGATGCGCCAAGCGACGTCGAGAGTTCGTTCCCAGTGAGGCCGACCTGATGAGCACGCTTCTCCTTTCCCACAAGGCCTGCCTCGACCACGTCACGCCACCGGGACACCCTGAAAGACCCGACCGCCTGCGCGCGGTGGAGGAAGCGCTGTCCGTTGAGCGCTTCCAGTTCCTGGCGCGCGACCTGGCGCCGGAGGGCGATCTCGATCTCGTCACGCTGTGCCACAACGAGGATTACGTCACCGAGCTCCGCCACATCGCGCCGACCAGCGGCCAGGTCTATCTCGACGGCGATACCTCGATGTCGCCAGGCACGTGGGAAGCGGTGATGCGCGGCGTCGGCGGCGCGGTCGCGGCGACCGAAGCGGTGATGAACGGCGAACACCGCAACGCCTTCGTCGCGGTGCGCCCGCCCGGCCATCACGCCGAGATCGGCAAGCCGATGGGCTTCTGCTTCTTCGACAATGTCGCGATCGCCGCGCGTCACGCGCAGCGCAAATACGGCATCGAGCGCGTCGCCATCGTCGATTTCGACGTGCATCACGGCAACGGCACCCAGGACATCTTCTGGTCGGACCCGACCGTGATGTACTGCTCGACGCATCAAATGCCGCTGTTTCCGGGCACCGGCGCCAAGGGCGAGCGCGGCGACCACGATACGATCGTCAATGCGCCGCTCGCTTCCGAAGACGGCGGGCCGGAATTTCGCTCGGCATTCGAGAACCTGATCCTGCCGCAACTCGAAAAATTCAGTCCCGAGTTGCTCGTCATCTCCGCGGGCTTCGATGCGCATTACCGCGATCCGCTGGCCTCGCTGAATTTGCGTGCGGAGGACTACACCTGGGTCACGCGCAAGCTGATGGACCTTGCCGACAAGTCCGCCGGGGGCCGCGTTGTTTCTGTGCTCGAAGGCGGCTACGATCTGCAAGGGCTGAAAGAATCTGTTACGGCGCATGTCGGCGCCCTGATGGGCGCTTAGACAGCCCCGCCACATTAAGCCCGCAAAACTCTGGTGTTTTCCACGAGAAGCGAATCGGGCAATCGGAAACGGATATGGCCGAAAATACCCAAGTCGACGTCGCCCGGCTCACCTTCGAGCGCGCGATCGAGGAACTCGAAACGATCGTGAAGCGGCTCGAGGACGGCAAGGTGCCGCTCGAGGAGTCCGTTACGATCTACGAGCGCGGCGAAGCCCTGAAGCGGCGCTGCGAGGAGCTTTTGCGCCAGGCGGAAGCACGCGTCGACAAGATCACCATCGATGCCAGCGGCCAGGCCACCGGCACCGCGCCCCTCGACGTGCAGTAAGAGCGCTGGCCAAAACCGCTGGTGCCCTACGCATTGGCCGTCTGCATTTTTTCATGATCGCACGTTGCTCATCCGGCACCTGAAGCCGGATGGTGGGGCACGAGAGTCCTGGAACTCTGTCTTGAGGACCTCTTGTCCTCCTGAATCCGTCCAGAAAGGCCTTGGTCTCGCCCAAAATCCTGCCGCGGAACCGGGCAAGACTGGAACTCTTCCGCTGGCGCCACGGTTAACCACTCTGGCCCGCCGGTTGCAGGTGCATGCCCGTAATCGGCCCAGCGGGTTGGCTTTGGCCCAAGCTTTGGTGTAAAGCTGCCCGGAGCGTGGCTTTTTGTTAGCCTTGTCGTGGGGACTGAATACCGACAACAAGCGCTTCAAATCGCTAATGAAATTAGCTGGGACGGACGAAGCCGATCTACGTGACATGGATCACAGAGACTGAACCGGAGCGAACCTAAGCTCACCTAAGCTTGAAGACGGGGCTTTGCCCCATGCAGGTGGCTCCGATGGTTTAAGGACTCGCGCTGCGCCGACATTGTGCAAACCCATCGCGCACCGGAACGACTTTTCCGGCGCTGACAAATTGGAAATCGCCGTGAACGCATACAGTAAAACGCCGCTTCTCGACACTATCCGGACACCGGACGACCTGCGCAAGCTCAAGGTCGAGCAGGTTCGTCAGGTCGCCGACGAGTTGCGTCAGGAGACCATCGATGCCGTCTCGGTGACCGGTGGTCACTTCGGCGCGGGTCTCGGCGTGGTCGAGCTCACCACCGCGATCCACTACGTCTTCGATACGCCGCGTGACCGGCTGATCTGGGACGTCGGCCATCAGGCCTATCCGCACAAGATCCTTACCGGCCGGCGTGACCGCATCCGCACGCTGCGCACCGGCGGCGGCCTGTCCGGCTTCACCAAGCGCAGCGAGAGCGATTACGATCCGTTCGGCGCCGCGCATTCCTCGACCTCGATCTCCGCCGGCCTCGGCATGGCGGTCGCGCGCGACCTCGCCGGCGGCAAGAACAACGTTATCGCCGTGATCGGTGACGGTGCGATGTCGGCGGGCATGGCCTATGAGGCCATGAACAACGCGGGCGCCATGAACTCGCGCCTGATCGTGATCCTCAACGACAACGACATGTCGATTGCGCCGCCGGTCGGCGCCATGAGCGCTTATCTGTCGCGCCTCTACTCGGGCAAGACCTATCGCACGTTGCGCGATGCGGCCAAGCAGATCAACAAGCGTCTGCCAAAGATCCTCGCCAACCGCGCCAACCGCGTCGAGGAATATTCCCGCGGCTTCATGATGGACGGCGGCACGCTGTTCGAGGAGCTCGGCTTCTATTACGTCGGCCCGATCGACGGCCATAACCTCGACCATCTCCTGCCCGTTCTGAAGAACGTGCGCGACATGGAGACCGGCCCGATCCTGGTCCACGTCGTGACGCAGAAGGGCAAGGGCTACGGCCCGGCGGAAGCTTCCGCCGACAAGTACCATGCCGTCGTCAAGTTCGACGTCGCGACCGGCACGCAAGCCAAGGCCAAGCCGAATGCGCCGGCCTATCAGAACGTGTTCGGCCAGAGCCTCGTCAAGGAAGCGCAGAAGGACGACAAGATCGTCGCCATCACCGCGGCGATGCCGTCAGGCACCGGCGTCGACATCTTCAACAAGGCGTTCCCGGACCGCACCTTCGACGTCGGTATCGCCGAGCAGCACGCGGTGACCTTCGCCGCCGGTCTTGCGACCGAAGGCTACAAGCCGTTCTGCGCGATCTACTCGACCTTCCTGCAGCGCGGCTACGACCAGATCGTGCATGACGTCGCGATCCAGAACCTGCCCGTGCGCTTCGCCATCGACCGCGCCGGCCTCGTCGGCGCCGACGGCGCGACGCATGCCGGCTCGTTCGACAACGCCTATCTCGGCTGTCTGCCGAACATGGTGATCATGGCGGCGGCGGACGAAGCCGACATGGTGCACATGGTGGCAACCCAGGTCGCGATCAACGACCGCCCGAGCGCGCTGCGCTATCCGCGCGGCGAAGGCCGCGGCATCGAAATGCCCGATGTCGGCGTTCCCCTCGAGATCGGCAAAGGCCGCATGATCCGCCAGGGCAGCAAGATCGCCCTGCTCTCCTTCGGCACGCGTCTCGCCGAATGCGAGAAGGCGGCCGACGAACTCGCCGCCCACGGCCTCTCAACCTCGATTGCGGATGCGCGCTTCATGAAGCCGCTCGACACCGAGCTGGTGCTCAAGCTCGCCCGTGACCACGACGTCCTGATCACGGTCGAGGAAGGCTCGGTCGGCGGCTTCGGCTCCCATGTCGCGCAATTCCTGACCGATCAGGGCGTGCTCGACACCGGCATGGTCAGGTTCCGCACGATGGTCCTGCCCGACGTATTCCAGGACCACGATACGCCGAACGCGATGTACGGCCGCGCCGGTCTCGACGCCAAGGGCATCGTGGCCAAGGTGTTCGAAGCGCTCGGCAAGGACGTCAAGACCGAGACGGTCAAGCTCGCCTGAGGGCGAGCTTCGTCCTCAGTCGAAGCAGCGCGACTTTCATGAAAATCTATCTGGCAGGTCCCGACGTGTTCCTGCCGGATGCCGTTGGGATCGGCCGGCAGAAGGCCGCGATCTGCGCGGCTCACGGGCTCACCGGCCTCTATCCCCTCGACAACGCCATCGACATCGCCGCGCCCGACGCGTCGCGGCAGATATTCTGCGGCAACGAGGCGATGATGGATGCGGCCGATGCCATCATCGCCAATCTCACCCCGTTTCGCGGCGCTGGTGCCGATCCCGGCACCGTCTACGAGCTCGGCTACATGGCCGGCCGCCGCAGGTTTTGTCTGGCCTATTCCAACGATCCCGCCACCTATGCCGACCGTCTTGGCCGCTTCATGCGCGTCACCTCCGAGGACGGGCGGCTGGTCGATGCGCAGGGGCTGACGGTCGAGGATTTTGGCCTCGTCGACAATCTCATGATGATCCACGCGCTGGAGCTGCACGGCTGTCCGCTGGTGGCGCCGGCGGAACCGCCGGTCGACGTCTGGCACGACCTCACCGCGTTCGAGGCTTGCGTCCGGATGGCGGCTGCGCGATTGATCGCACCATAAGCGCTTCAGTCGCCTTCGGAGAAATCATGTCCCCTGCCCGCAAGCGCGCGGATGTTCTGCTGGTCGAGCGCGGCCTGTTCGAGAGCCGGGCGCGGGCGCGCGCGGCGATCGAGGCCGGGCTTGTTACCGCTGACGACAAGCAGGTCGCCAAACCGTCGGAGAGCATCGCCGAGGACGCGGTGATCCAGGCCGAGCCTGCGCATCCCTATGTCTCGCGCGGCGGGGTCAAGCTCGCCGGCGCACTCGAGCGCTATCCAATCGAGATCGAGGACCATGTCTGCCTCGATGTCGGCGCTTCCACCGGCGGCTTCACCGAAGTGCTGCTGGCCAACGGTGCAAGCCTGGTGTTCGCCATCGATGTCGGCACCAGCCAGCTGCATGCCTCGCTGCGTCGTCATCCCAAGATCGTGTCGATGGAGGAGACCGACATTCGCAGCTATGAGGGCAAGCGCCTGCCGGCACGACCCGATGTGGTCGTCATCGACGTCAGTTTCATTTCGCTCAAGACGGTGCTGCCGGTAGCCCTGTCGCTGGCCGCAGCGCCCATGAGTCTGCTGGCCCTGATCAAGCCTCAATTCGAGGCTGACAGGAAGCACAACAAGAAGGGCATCATCCGCGACGCCGCCGTGCATCAGGAGATCTGCGACGACATCGCGGCCTTTGCTGCTTCGCTCGGCTGCACCGACATCGAGGTGTTTCCCTCCTCGATCACGGGCGGCGACGGCAACATCGAATTCTTTCTGGGCGCGCGCCGTGGTTGAACGCGTCACAATCGATCATGTCGGCCATCGCGGCGATGGCGTCTCGCTCACGACGGGCGATGCAGTCTACGTGCCTTACACGCTTGGCGGCGAAAGCGTCGAGGTCGATCATGTCGCCGGCCACCATCCCGACCGCCGTAAACTATTGGCTGTCGACATCGCAAGCCCCGATCGCATCGCACCGTTCTGTCCGCACTTCGGCATCTGCGGCGGCTGCGCGATCCAGCACTGGGCGGCAACTCCCTATCATGCCTGGAAGCGCAACATCGTGGTCGAGACGCTGGCGCAGGCTGGCATCGCGTGCGAGGTGACGCCACTGGTCGATGCTCATGGCGCCGGCCGCCGGCGCGTCACGCTGCACGGAAGGTTCGGGACACATGACGTGCTCAAGGTCGGCTTCTCGGCTGCAAGCTCGCACGATGTCATTCCAATTCATCGCTGCCCGATCCTCGATCCCGCGCTCGAGGGTGCACTCGATGCCGCCTGGGCGCTCGCCGAACCGCTGACGTCAAAAATGCCGGTGACGAAGCCGCTCGATATCCAGGTCACCGCGACAGCCAACGGTCTCGATGTCGACGTGCGCGGCTCCGGCCCGCTGCCGACGCCGCTGGTCACGGCGCTGTCGCGCGTCGCCGAGCAGCATCGTCTGGCGCGGCTGACGCGGCATGGCGAACTGGTGCTGCAGCGCCTGCCGCCGACGGTACAGGTGGGCCGCGCTGAAGTGTCGCTGCCACCTGGCTCGTTTCTGCAGGCAACGGTGGTGGGAGAAGAGACGCTCGCCGCACTCGTTGCCGAGCGTGTTGGCAAGGCGAAGGAGGTTCTCGACCTCTTCTGCGGCGTCGGCCCGTTCGCATTGCGACTCGCCGAGAGGGCCCGCGTTACCGCCTATGACAACGACGCCGGCGCCATCGCCGCGCTCGCGAAAGCCGCGCGCACGCCGGGGCTCAAGCCGATCAAGGCCGAGCCACGCGACCTGTTCCGCCGTCCGCTGGTGCCGCCAGAGCTGCGCGACTTCGATGCCGTGGTGTTCGATCCGCCGCGCCAGGGCGCGCAGGCGCAGGCGCTAAAGCTCGCCGCGAGCAAGGTACCCGTCGTGATTGCGGTGTCCTGCAACGTCGCCACCTTCGCTCGCGACGCACGGCTGCTGATTGACTGTGGTTACAAGATCGACGCGGTAGTGCCGGTCGACCAGTTCCGTCACACGCCGCATGTAGAGTTGGTCGCGCGGTTTACGCGATGAAGTTCTAGCGTCGTAGTTGGCCGAGCGCCGGCGACTCGCCGGGCAGCATGTCCGACTTAATATCGCTGTCCATGCGGCCCGAGTCTCGCTGGGTGAAACCGGCCCCGAACGACAGGCTGAGGTTCGACGTCGGTTTGAACTCGATACCACCAAATGCGCCGTAACCGGGTGCGGCGGCGGAGGTCAGCGGCGCAACCGAGCTGCCGATGCCGTTGCCATATTTCAGCGTGTCGAAGCCGGCAAAGAACGTCACGGGCATGCCGCCCGTGGTCTTCATGTTGTAGCCGAACTGCGAGCTGTCATAGGACAGCGCGCTGACATTGCCGGCCAGACCTGCCTGGCTGAAACCGTTCAGACCAAGATTGCCGCTTTGGCTTCCGACAAAGAAACCGGGGCGAAAGCCATAGCCACCGTTGGCATCGCCGGCATTGAAGCTTGGATAATTGCCGTAGCTGTCGGCGCTGTCCCCAAAGCCAAAAGCCCCGCCCGGAATCCAATACTGCAGGGGTGCGACCTGCGCATGAGCCGGTACCCCACTGAAGCAGAGCACCGCGAAGAGAGTTGCGAGACCGCAGGAACGTGCAAACTTGGGCATTCAGGTGACCGTCAGAAGGGTACATAAATTATACGCCGGAGCTCGCCTCAATACCAGCGATGCGATGCCGCTGGCCGCGCCATCCGGTTCCAAAATGACGTGATCGCGAGCCGTTGAACTTTGCTTGTGCCGGATGGACCCACATTAAGGATGCGCGTTCGAGCCGTCACCCTGATCGTGAATGCCCAGGCGTCGTCCCGCAATGTGCATATTTCGCACGCTTTTGAAAATGCCCGACAAGTCATGGAGGCTGTCATGGAAGTGAATCCCGACAGGTTGAATGTCTTTATGGGCAAGATGGTCACTGAGTTCGGTGCGGCGATGAACGCATCGCTGGTCCTGCTCGGGGACAAGCTTGGTCTCTACCGTACCCTCGCCGCCAAGGGGCCGATGAACTCGTCCGAACTCGCGAGCGCCACCGGAACGGCGGAACGCTATGTCCGCGAATGGTTGTCGAGCCAGGCGGCATCCGGCTACATCGAATACGATGCCATTTCGGGAAAATTCTCGATGCTGCCGGAGCAAGCGATGGCACTCGCCGACGAGGACAGTCCGGTCTTCCTCGGCGCGTTCGGCAACGTCATCGCATCGGCGTTTCTCGATGAGCCAAAGATTTCGGACGCATTCAAGTCAGGTAAGGGCGTCGGTTGGAACCGGCGCAGCGAATGCCTGTTCTGCGGCACGGCCCGCTTCTTCCGCACTGGCTACATGCATCACCTCGTGCAGGAGTGGCTGCCCTCGCTCGACGGTGTCGTGGACAAACTCAAGCGCGGCGCCAAGGTCGCCGATGTCGGTTGCGGACACGGCGTCTCGACACGGTTGATGGCGGAGGCCTTTCCCAATTCGCGCTTCTATGGCTTCGACTATCACGAGGGCTCGATCGACGCTGCGCGAAAGGCGACAGCAGAGGCCAAGCTCGCCGATCGCGTGAGCTTTGCGGTTCACTCGGCCAAGACGTATCCAGCCGAAGATTACGATCTCGTCTGCTTCTTCGATTGTCTGCACGACATGGGCGATCCCGTCGGCGCCATCAGCCACGTGCGCCAAACCATGGCGAAGGACGGCACCTGCATGCTGGTCGAACCGTTCGCAGGCGACCGCCTCGAAGACAATCTCAACCCGGTCGGGAGAGTGTACTATGCGGCGTCGACCATGATCTGCACGCCAGCCTCGCTCGATCAGGAGGTAGGCCTCGCGCTCGGCGCGCAAGCCGGCGAGGCAAGGCTGCGCAAGGTCGCAAGCGAAGGCGGCCTGTCGCGCTTCCGACGCGCGGCAGAGACCCCCTTCAACCTGATCCTGGAGGCACGGATCTGACCTTCACCGGACGCAATCCAGACTGCGGCTGCGGAGAGACTCTGGATTGCTTCGCTGCGCTCGCAATGACGAGGGAGAGACCGACGCGAAGCGTTGAGCGGCTACGCGGTCACATCGACCGAGGACGATGAATCGGCCGGCGGATATTTCGTCACCGGCACCATGAAGGACTTGTTGCCGACCTGGTAGATGATCTTGCCATTCTGACCGTCGTCGGTCGCGATCTGCGCCTGCCCGAACATGATGACGTTCTTGTAGACGATGCCGGTGCCCTGGCGGGTGATGCCGTCGGTGGTGACGCTGACCTGCGCTTCGTTGCCGTTGACGCCGAGCACCCGAAAGCTCGCGCTCTTGCCGTTGTCGCTGGAATAGCCGCCCCAGCTTCCCATCAAACGGCTGTCGGAGGCCGGTGGCGCCTGCTTCGCAAGCGAAGCGGTCTGCTTGCCGGCACCGCCTGCGGAGAACAGGAGCACGAGGTTCTTGCCGTCCTTGGTGCCGACCGTCACCGAACCGAAAGTAATGAGCGAGCCGCTGATCTGGCCAAAACCGCGCTCAGTGTGCCCGTTGTGAGTGTATTCGACCTGCGCCCGAGCGCCGCGGATGTTCACGACCTTGAAGCCGACGGGCTGGTTGTTGCCCGCCCAGTTGCCCTTCCATTCACCGAGCAGAGCGCTCTGGTGATACATCCGCTCATTCGCGGGCGAGATCTGGCTGGTGCTTTGCGTGACGATGGCCATGGGCGTGCTCGTTGAATGGCACCGGCAAACTCGCCTGCTTTCGAGCTGGCGGCGCCAGAAACATTCAGAAACGCTTCGACTAGGCCATGCGGTGATTAATGAACAATTAATCTCGACCCTGGGCGCAGCGAGACAAATGGTCTCATCGGGAGGGACCTAGCGGCCCCAGCGATCCGACCAGATCTTCTCACCGATCATGCAGCTCACGCGCGGCTCCTTGTCTTTGCCCGCGACGTGCACCACCGGACGTTCGGGCGTGCGGCCGGCGACCTCCATCAAAAGCTTGGTGCGGATCGCCTCCTTGAACTTCTCGCGATCCTTGATCGCGATCACGAAGGAGCCGGGACCGCCGACGACGCAGTCCTCGTAGTAGTAGTCGAGATTGTCGATATCCATGGTCGAATAGGACGGCTCCTTCACCATGATCGGCAGACCGTTGATGACGATGCCCTTCTCGAGCGCAGCATCGCGCGCCACGGTGACGGGGCCGCCATTGTTGTTGGGACCGTCGCCGGAGATGTCGATGACGCGACGAAGCCCGCGATAGGGATCCTCGTCGAACAGCGGCATCGCAAATCCGATCGCACCGGAGATCGAGGTGCGCGAGGCGCGCCGGATCGGCGTCTTCATGATCTCGGTGGCAACCGCATCCGCCGTCTCCGGTCCGTCGATGAGCCGCCAGGGGATGATGATCTTCTGGTCAGAGGACGCGGCCCATTCGAAATAGGTCACCGCGATCCTGCCGTTGGGGCCGGCCTTCAGCGCCTGCAAAAACTCCCTGGACTGGATCGCCTGCGCGTAGCCTTCGCGCTGGATCGCGAGCTCGTCCATGTCCATGGAGTAGGAGACGTCGACCGCGAGGATCAGTTCGACATCGACCGACTGCGCATCACCGTCGGCCGCCTGCCGCTGATGTCTTGACGGTTCAAACTTGGGTCCTGGTGCCGCGATGCCAGCGACGTCCCCTCCGGCAAGCAAGCCGGCCACCAGCACAGCCCCGATCGAGAACAGCAACCGCATCGCAGTCTCCCGTCGTATGACGTGATGGTGACATGCAAACGGCTTGCCGGAAAGCGCGAAGATCGCTTGTGCTTCACATTCAAGTTAGAGATCTGCAGGTTAGAGATCTGCAGGTTAGAGGTTTGCAGGTTGGGGATTTGCGCGTCGGAGTTTTCGTGTTGCGCGAAACCGCCGCCATGTCGCCACGCTTGCGCCGCCACGCGTTCGCGCCACGGGACAGAGCGCCCAGCCCATTTGTCCGACGCAATTTCCATGCTAGGTTGGTGACACAGATGGGGATGGAGTCCCCCGACAACCGCCCGGCGGTCGAACGATCGTAATGGGCTGATGACTCCTGCTCGAGGTGAGGCAATCAGCCTCTGCCTTTGGCGGGAGCATGGACAAGCCCGCCGCTGGCGGGTTTTTTGTTGCCTGAAAACGAAGGTCAGGACGTGACGACGACTACACCGAATGCTGCGCGCACCAAGCTGCCCAGGGAGATCTGGCTGCTCGGCTTCGTCTCGATGCTGATGGACATCTCCTCGGAGATGATCCACGCGCTGCTGCCGGTCTATCTTGTCACCGTGCTCGGCGCTTCCACGCTCACCGTCGGTTTCATCGAGGGCGTCGCGGAGGCAACCGCCTCCATCACGAAGATCTTTTCCGGCGCACTGTCGGACTGGCTCGGCCGACGCAAGCTGCTCGCCGCCCTTGGCTATGGTCTCGCCGCCCTGACCAAACCGTTGTTCCCGCTCGCCCCGAGCGTCGGCTGGCTGGTCGCGGCGCGCTTCATCGATCGCGTCGGCAAGGGTATTCGCGGCGCGCCCCGCGATGCGCTGATCGCCGATATCGCGCCGGCCGGCCTGCGCGGCGCGAGCTTCGGCCTGCGGCAGTCGCTCGACACGATCGGCGCTTTCGTCGGGCCGCTCGTTGCGATCGGCCTGATGTGGTGGACGGCGGATCATTTTGCCGCCGTGTTCTGGGTGGCCGTGCTGCCGGCGTTTTTGTCCTTCGGCCTGATCGCGTTTGCGGTCGACGAGCCGGAGCCGGACCCAAGCCGAGAGCCTGCGAAGAACCCGCTCAACACCGCTGCCATGCGGCAGCTTGGGCCCGTGTACTGGCGCGTCGTCGCGGTCGGCGTCGTGTTCACGCTGGCGCGTTTCAGCGAGGCCTTTCTGATCCTGCGCGCCCAGAACATAGGGCTCAATGCGATGTGGGTGCCGGCGGTGCTGGTGCTGATGAACATCGCCTACGCGCTCTCGGCCTATCCGGCCGGGGTGCTGTCGGACCGGATCAACCGGACCGCCCTGCTCGCGCTCGGCCTCGTCTTTCTCGCCGGCGCCGACCTCGCACTGGCGCTGCTGCCGAGTCTGCCCGGGCTCGCGCTCGGCGTCGTGCTGTGGGGTCTGCATATGGGGTTGACGCAAGGCTTGCTCTCGGCCCTCGTCGCCGATACTGCACCCCAAAACTTGCGCGGCACCGCATTCGGCTATTTCAACCTGTTCACCGGCCTTGCGCTGCTGGCCGCGAGCGTGATCGCCGGCGCGCTGTGGGACGTTTACGGCCCGGCCGGCACGTTCCTCGCCGGGCTCGGCTTCGCGCTGGCTGCGCTGGTGGGGTTACTCATGATCGGCAACGGGCTGGCAGCGGAGCGCAAGTGATGACGGGAGGCAATTTATCGTGGTGAGTGGAGTGATCGCGATCGTGATTGGCAGCATCCTCGGCGGCTGCGCGCGCTATTTCGTCTCCGGCGCGATCGCGCGGCGGCTGGGCGAAACGTTTCCCTGGGGCACCATGACCATCAATGTCAGCGGCGCCTTCCTGATCGGCATCTTTGGCGCGTTGGCGACGCATCCCGGCTCGGCCTTCGCCTCGCCCAACCCGTGGCTGTTCGCGGTCACGGGCTTCCTCGGCTGCTACACCACGGTCTCCTCGTTCAGTCTGCAAACGCTGACCTTGGCCCGCAACGGGGAGCCGCTCTCTGCGCTCGGCAACGTCGCGTTCTCGGTCGGGCTGTGCCTCTTCGCCGTCAGCTGCGGCTTCTTCCTCGTCGATGGCTTTGGAGGCTAGAGGCGGATGAAATTGCCTTCTTTCAGCGACCGCTGGCCCGGCGTGATGCTATATGCCTGGGTTTCCGCCGGCAGCATTATCGGTGGCCTGACACGCTATCTGGTCGGGATTGCGCTTGACACCGGTCCGGGTTTTCCCTTTGCGACGCTGTTCATCAACGCCACGGGATCTCTGATCATCGGCTTTTATGCAACGCTGAGCGGTCCGGACGGCCGCGTACTGGCGCGGCCCGAACACCGGCAGTTCGTCATGACCGGATTCTGCGGCGGCTACACTACGTTCTCGACCTTCAGCCTGGAAACCTTCCGCCTGCTCCATGGCGGCATGAAATTGACTGCGTTCGCCTATGTCGCGGCGTCCGTCGTCTGCTGGCTGGTGTCGGTGTGGCTCGGCCATATGATGGCGAGCCGCTACAATCGATTGAAAGGGAGCTGATCATGCAAATTCCCAGTCAGGCCGTTTCGCTCCGCATCTTCATCGGCGAGAGCGACCGTTGCGACGGCAAGCCGCTCTATGAAGCAATCGTGCTGAAGGCGCGCGAGCTGCATCTTGCAGGCGCCACCGTATTGCGGGGCCCCATGGGCTTCGGCAAGTCGAGCCGTCTGCATACCTCGAAGATCCTGCGGCTGTCGGAGGATCTGCCGCTGCTGATCGAGATCGTCGACAGCGAGGACAACATCAACGCATTCCTGCCCATCCTGGATGGCATGATGTCGAGCGGGCTGATCACCTTGGAGAAGGTGCAGGTTCTGCAATATGGTGAGAAGGCCGCGCGCTGATCGCCGGCAGGAACCCAGGCCCGCCGTTTCCGGGAGGCGGAATGAACGACACCGTTACCAAGCCAAAGACCAGGGCCAAGACCAAGGTCGAGCGACCGAAGCTGCACAAGGTCATCCTGATCAACGACGACTTCACGCCGCGTGAATTCGTCACCATGATCCTCAAGGCGGAATTCCGCATGACCGAGGATCAGGCCTACAAGGTCATGATCACCGCGCACAAGCTCGGCGCCTGCGTGGTCGCCGTGTTCACCAGGGACGTCGCCGAGACCAAGGCGACGCGTGCGACCGATGCCGCCCGCACGAAAGGTTATCCGCTGCTGTTCACGACCGAGCCGGAGGAATAGGCCGCTCGTGCCTGATCCTTGAGGCGCGGTCCGGCTGCCTCACGCCATCACCACCGGCGTCTCCTCCGCGAGCCCGTACACGCGCTGCGCCTTGGAAAATCCCGCGATCGGAAACTCGCCGAGCTGGCGCCAGTCGTGCCGGCAGGCATTCGCGAACACTTCCGAGACGACCACGGTTCGCCCCAGCCGGCCCGCGATCTTCTCCAGCCGTGCGGCGAGATTGACGGCGGGCCCGATGCAGGTGAAGTCGAGCCGGTTGCCGCCGCCGATATTGCCGTAGAGGATGTTGCCGACATGCAGCGCGACGCCGAAGCGGAAGCGCTCGACGACATCGCCGACCGGGAAGGCAAGCGCCTCGACGCTGGCGCGGGATTCGCGTGCGGCTTCGAGCACGCGCGTGCAGACGTGTGCGGCGTCGCCGACATATTCGTCGATCGGAAACACCGCGAGCAATCCGTCGCCCATGAATTTCAGCACTTCGCCGCCGTGACCGCGGATCGCGGCGACCTGGCAGTCGAAGTAATGGTTGAGGATCTCGACCACGATTTCGGCCGGCAGCCGATCCGACAGCGCGGTGAAACCGCGCAGATCAGACAGCCAGATCGCGGCCTGCATGGTGTCGTTGTGGCCGCGGCGGATCTGGCCGCCGAGGATGCGCGCGCCGGCACGGTTGCCGACATAGGTATCGAGCAGCGTCTCGGCAGTGCGACGGAGTGTGACGATCTCGCTGACGCGCGCGAGCGGCGCCATGATCATCCGGATCACCGCGATGTCGTCATCGCTGAAGCCGCCGGATTGCCGCGTGACCCAGCTCGTGGCGTGGACGGAGCCGTCGAGAAACGGCATCGGCACCGCGATATAATCGGTCACACCTTCGGCGCGCATGTCGCTGATGATCGGAAACCGTGCGCTGTCGGGATCGTCGACCCGGCCCCTGACCTCCACCCCCTGCTCGAACACGATGCGGAGCGGGCTCTGGGCGAATTCGGGTGAATCCAGGATATCGAAATCGACGGTGCCCATTTCGACCTTCTGGCCCTGCCGCCAGATGAAGTTACGGCCGAAGATTTCCGGATGGAGGGTGCGGATGAAGATGCCGAACCGCCACAGCGGCAGGCCGGCATCGACCAGATGCTCGCAGACGGCAGCGATCATGTCGGCCGAAGTCCCCGAGGACCTCGCGCCGTCGATCAGCCAGTTCAGGACACGCTGGAGCCCGGAGCTTTCCATGGGCGCATTTGCGGACGAAGTTGTGGAATCGTCAAGCCGCGCGGTGGGCTAGTACCGCGACATTATAATTGGCGCATGATCTTGTCGGAAAACGGCTTCACGCTTTTCCGGATCATGCGCTACCGCCCCACCTGCCCGCGGTCACGCAGGAAATGGTCGGCGAGCACGCAAGCCATCATGGCCTCGCCGACGGGGACGGCGCGGATGCCGACGCAGGGGTCGTGACGGCCTTTCGTAAAAATCTCGGTGTCGGCGCCCTTGCGATCGACGGTCAGGCGCGGTTGCAGGATCGACGAGGTCGGCTTCACCGCGAAACGCACCACGATCGGCTGTCCCGTGGAGATGCCGCCCAGAACGCCGCCGGCGTGATTGGACAGGAAGCGCGTGCCGTCATTGCCGGTGCGCATCTCGTCGGCGTTCTCTTCGCCGGTGAGCTCGGCGGCGCCAAAGCCGGCACCGATCTCGACGCCCTTCACCGCATTGATGGTCATCATCGCGCCCGCCAGATCGGAATCGAGCTTGGCATAGATCGGTGCGCCAAGTCCTGCCGGCACGCCCTCGGCAACGATTTCGAGCACCGCGCCGATCGAGGAGCCGCTCTTGCGGATGCCGTCGAGATAGGTCTCGAAGACCGCGGCCTTGTCCTTGTCCGGACAGAAGAACGGATTTTTGGCGATCTCGTCCCAATCCCACTTCTCGCGATCGATCTTGTGCGGCCCGATCTGCACCAGCGCACCACGCACCTTCACGTCCGGCAGCACCTTTCGCGCGATCGCACCGGCGGCGACGCGCATCGCGGTCTCGCGCGCGGAGGAGCGGCCACCGCCGCGATAGTCGCGCAGGCCGTACTTCGCTTCATAGGTGAAGTCGGCATGGCCCGGACGAAACTTGTCCTTGATCTCCGAATAGTCCTTCGAGCGCTGGTCGGTGTTCTCGATCAGGAGCCCAATCGGCGTACCCGTCGTCACCTGCACGCCGGTCTCCGGGTGCGCCATCACGCCGGACAGGATCTTCACCTGGTCCGGCTCCTGGCGCTGGGTCGTGAAGCGCGACTGGCCCGGCTTGCGGCGATCGAGGTCCTGCTGGATGTCGGCCTCGGTGAGCGGGATCATCGGCGGGCAGCCGTCGACCACGCAGCCGATCGCCACCCCGTGGCTCTCGCCAAAGGTGGTGACGCGGAACATGTGGCCGAAGGTGTTGAAGGACATCGCTGCTCGCTGGCTGGGTCCGGCGTGTGGTAACGCGCGAGCGGCCGGGGGTCAAACGCGCAAGGGGGCCTGGAATGACCTGCGCGTTGGCTTAACTATACTTTTCCAACCGGCCGTCGCGGAACACGTAGACGGCGCCCTGCTCGATATAGAGCTCGGCGGCGCTCGCCGGCGTCTCCAGGCCGAGCGAAACCATCAGGGCCCGGCAGGTGCCGCCATGGGCGACCGCGACCGTGTCGGTCCGAAGCGCGTCGTACCAGGCGCGCACGCGAATTTGCACATCGGCGTAGGTCTCCGCGCCCGCAGGCCCCACCATCCATTTGTCGGCGAGGCGCCTGGCATAGATGTCGGGATCTTTCGCTTCACTCTCGGCCAGCGTCAGCCCTTCCCAGACGCCATAACCGATCTCGCGCAGGCGATCGTCCAACGCATAATCCGCGGCCGGCAATTCGAGCTTGCCGCGCGCCAGTTCCATGGTCTGGCGCGCACGACCGAGCGGGCTCGACACATAGGGGAGTGCCGCCTTGTCGCGGCCATCGCGCTTGAGGAGATCGGCCAGGATCAGGCCTGCCTGCGCCGCCTGGCCGCGGCCGCGCGCATTCAACGGAATGTCCCTGGTGCCCTGGAGCCTGCCAAGCGCATTCCACTCGGTTTCGCCGTGGCGAAGATAATAGATTGTAGGCACGGGCATTGTCGGGCGGCGATCAGTCCTTCGACGTGTCCGATGCTTCAGGCCGCATCATACCCAGCACGTTATAGCCGGAATCGACATGGTGGACCTCGCCGGTGACGCCGCGCGACATGTCGGACAGGAAATAGACCGCGCTATCGCCGACCTCCTCGATCGTCACATTGCGCCGCAGCGGCGCGTTGACCTCGTTATATTTCAAAAGGAGGCGTGAATCGGCAATGCCGGCAAACGCCAGCGTCTTGATCGGACCGGCCGAGATCGCGTTGACGCGGATCGCCTTCACACCGAGATCGGCAGCGAGATAGCGCACGCTGGCTTCCAGCGCGGCCTTCGCCACGCCCATCACGTTGTACCGCGGCATCCACTTCTCGGCGCCGTAATAAGACAGCGTGACGATCGAGCCGCCATCGGTCATCAGCTTCTCGGCGCGCTGCGCGAGTGCGGTGAGCGAGTAGCAGGAGATCAGCATCGACTTGGAGAAATTTTCCGGCGTGGTATCGACGTAGCGGCCATCCAGCTGCTCGCCATAGGCGATCGCGTGCACGACGAAGTCGATCTTTCCCCATTTGTCCTTGAGGACATCGAAGGCTGCATCGATGGTCGCGGCATCCGTGACGTCGCAATGGCCGAGCACGAGCGCGCCGAGCTCGGCGGCGAGCGGCTCGACCCGCTTCTTCAGCGCATCGCCCTGATAGGTGAAGGCGAGCTCGGCACCGGCGGCGCGGCATGCCTTGGCGATGCCCCAGGCGATCGAGCGGTTATTGGCAACGCCGAGGATCACCCCGCGCTTGCCTTGCATCAGTCCTTGCATCAGAGCTGAATTCTGCGCCATTTTCTCAACGTCCCGTCGAACTGGGTTAAGGTCTGGAGGTACACCAGCCCTCCCCTGCGGTACAGTCCTAATCCGCGGCGTTAACGCTGTTTCCAGTGCCGGAATAGCCGTTCCGTTCGGGTGTTATGATGATTGTGGCGCTTGCGCCGAACGGCAGGACATCAAGACGGCATGAGTGCGTTTCGCCAGAGCGTAGAAGCCATGATCCCGGCGTTGCGCCGCTACGCCCGCGCGCTCACGCGCGACGCGGATGCGGCCGACGATCTGGTACAGGACACGCTGGTGCGTGCGTTGCGCTCGGAGCGATTGTTTCTCGGAGGCGACGTCAGGAGCTGGCTCTACACGATCCTGACCAACCTCAACAAGAACCGTCGGCGCTCGCTGGCAAGGCGCCCGCAATTCATGCAGCTGACGGACAACAACCCGGATGCCAGCGGGACGGAGGCCGAAGGACGCGACATCGAACGGGCACTCTCGACACTCGTCGAGGAGCAACGATCGGTGCTGCTGCTGGTGATGCTGGAAGGCATGAGCTATCGCGAGGTCGCCGACATCCAGGGCGTGCCGATCGGCACCGTCATGTCCCGCCTGGCGCGCGCCCGCGCACACGTTAAGGCGTCGCTGGAGGGTGAGCGCCCGGCGCTCAGACGGGTGAAATGATGGCGGGGTTGATGCATCGCGTAGGCCGCGTCCGCTGCACGGAGAGAGAAGCAGCACAGTTGAACCGCGTAAGATATTTTGGGCCGCAGAGCCAGAGACGACCGATATGAACGACCGCAATATTCCCGTGACCGAAGATGAGCTGCACGCCTTTGTCGATGGCGAGCTGCCGACCGAGCGCCGCGCCGACGTCGAAGCCTGGCTTGCCGCACATCCCGAGGATGCCGAGCGGGTGCAGTCCTGGCGTGCCATGGCCGAGATGCTGCACGCCCGCTACGACAGCGTCGCCCAGGAGCCGGTGCCGGCCCGGCTGGAGCTCGAGCGGCTGGAGCGCCGTCCGCGGCAATGGCTCTACGGTGCGGTTGCGGCCACACTGGTTGCCTTCATTGCCGGCGGCACGGCCGGCTGGGTGGCGCGTGGCGCCGCCAACGCACCCTCGACCTTCCAGAGCTTTACGGCGGACGCGCTCGACGCCTACCGCCTCTATGTCGTCGAGGTCCGCCATCCCGTCGAGGTCGGCGGCAACGAGCGCGACCACCTCCAGGCCTGGCTGACCCGACGCTGCGGCTGGACCGTGTTCGCACCCAATCTGGAGGCGAGCGGGCTCAAGCTCGTCGGCGGCCGGCTGCTGCCGGGGCCGAACGGGCCGGCATCCTTCCTGATGTATGAGGGCGCTTCGGGCGAACGCTATACGATCTACACCGCCAAGACCGAAACCGGCGAGACGCAGATGCGCTACGCCAAGGCGGACAAGGATGGGGCGCTGTTCTGGGCCGAGCGCGGCGTGGGCTACGTCGTCAGTGGCGGCGGCGCCGACCGCGATCGCCTGACCAAGGTGGCGCAGGCGGTGTACGACCAGGCCGGGAAAAACGGCGGCTAAGCAACTGCACAAGTGTGGTGCCTCGATTCCGACATTGAAAATTTGGAATCAAGACATGTGTGCGTCTCATTATCGCACCGGGTGCTCACGCGAATATGAGCGGCGTTCGATCCGCCGATCGACGCGGGCGGCCTCGATTGGGGTTTTTGGTACCGCGCTGGTCCCCCTCTCGAGGCCGCACCTTTTTATCGGCTGCCCCGCCGGACATCCGACACGTCGAGCATACGAACCGAGAAGCGTTACCACGCCTCCGGCGTTTGATGAGCATCATCTGCTGGAAGATGCCCTTGACCTTTAGGAGACCCCCTTCAGTTCCGATCTCGCCGCCCTAACCAAGCCCGCTACGTGGATTGTAGGGATGTTGGTCCCGCCACTTTTCCATCAATGCTTCAAGCTCGGCGTCGTTCCCGTCCGGTAGCATAATCCTGATGGTAACGAAGAGATCTCCGATTCCACCAGATTTCGGCAAGCCCTTACCTTTGAGGCGGAAGGTCCGGCCGCTGGAGGTGTTTTTCGGGACTGACAACTCCACGGCATTGCCGAGCGTGGGCACGCGGACCTTGCCGCCCAGCACAGCTTCGTAGAGCGTGACCGGCAGGTCGATCCGCAGGTCGGCGCCTTCAATCTTGAAGAAGGAGTGAGGCGCAATGCTGATGGTGATCAGGAGATCGCCGGGCGGATGGCCTTGGGCGGTCTCGCCCTGGCCGCGCAGCCGGATCTGCTGACCCTCGACGACGCCCGCCGGAATCTTGACGTTGAGTTCCTTGCCGTTCGGCAGCCGGACGCGCTTCTCGCCACCCTGGACCGATTCTTCCAGCGAGACGGACATCGCGACGTTGACGTCGAGATCGAGCCCGACCCCGCCGGTGTCGAATTCGAACTGGGCACCGCGGCCGGCCCCGGGCCGCGCACCGCGCACGCCGCCGCCGAACATGCTGTTGAGAATGTCTTCGAACGCGCCGGCGCCCTGGCCGGGGCCTGCCCCACCGCCACGGAAGTTGTAGCTCTCGAACCCGCCGGGACCCGCGCGACCGCGCGACCCGCCGCCCCCCGGAAAGCCCTGGAAGCGCGGCTTGCCCTCGGCATCGATCTCGCCGCGGTCGAACTGCTTGCGCTTGTCCTCGTCGCCGATGATCTCGTTGGCCGAATTGATCTCGGAGAAGCGCTCGGCGGCCTTGGGATCATCCTTGTTGCTGTCGGGATGATGCTTCTTGGCCAGCTTGCGATAGGCGCTCTTGATCGCGGCAGCGTTAGCGCTCCGCGGCACCCCCAAGACCTCATAGGGGTCGCGCATCCGTCACGTCTCCTTCAGGAATCGAATTATTCAAAGGGCTCCCCCGCCCCACCTGTGATCCATGTGGGGTGGGAGTGGTATTTTTGCAACTAGTCGATCGAGCCGATTCTCTGCGTTTGGAGCATGATCCTATCGGAAAACCGGCCTCCACTTTGCGCGAACGCGGCCCTTCGGGTCCGGATCATGCTCAGCTCCGCCACGGCTTTAGCGTATGAATCTCCCAACGGCCACGGCTGCTTTGGCAGCCGGCGCCCTGGAGCCAACTTTCGGTCGTCCCGTTGACGTAGCTCGCCAGGAAATCGCGGCACTTGCGGCCATCCTCGGCGGCGTAGGATTGCGCGATCGGCGTCACCGAGCCGCGCGCGCCGGTTTCAGGATTCTCCCAGTGCTGGCTGGCGTCCTTGTCGCCCTTGCTCAACACGTCGGAGGCGGCATTGCGGGCGAAGGCGAGATCGGTCTCGGTCGGATGAGCGTCATTCTCCGGCCCTGCGATCGAGCCGGTGAGGTCGTTGTCGTCGGCCTTGGCGTAGGCATTGACGTCAGGACGGGACAGACTGCAGCCGCCGGCGCCGAGCCCGATCAAAATCAACGTCACCACAAGGCCAGGCGGCCGCATCGCCGATAGGCCAACGCGTCCCCATGCCCTATATAGGGCAGTAGCAGACAACAGCGCGCTTTGGGCCGCGGGACGCAATTCGGACTCCAGACATGACCGACACGACCTCGATGAAACACCAGACACCCTTAACATCCGGTGATTTCACCGCCGCCGACGAGCCTTTCGCGCTGTTCGAGGCCTGGCTGAACGAGGCGATCAAGAGCGAGCCGAACGATCCCAACGCCATGGCGCTCGCAACCGTCGATCCCGACGGCCTGCCCGACGTGCGCATGGTGCTGATGAAGGGCTTCGATACCGAGGGCTTTGTCTTCTACAGCCACATCGCAAGCCAAAAGGGCCGCGAACTGGCCGCAAATCCTAAGGCGGCTTTACTTTTTCACTGGAAGTCGCTGCGTCGTCAGGTCCGCATCCGCGGCAACGTGACGCCGGTGACCGATGCCGAGGCCGACGCCTATTTCGCGACGCGACCGAAGCAGGCGCAGATCGGCGCCTGGGCGAGCAAGCAATCGCAGGAGCTCGAGAGCCGCTTCGCCTTCGAGCAGGCCATCGCAAAGGTCGCGGCCAAACATGTCATGGGCGACGTGCCGCGGCCGCCGGGCTGGAGCGGCTGGCGCATCACGCCGGTGCGCATCGAGTTCTGGCACGACCGCCCATTCCGTCTGCACGACCGCATCGAATTTCGTCGTGACGCGGCCGGCCAGCCATGGTCCAAGACGCGGATGTACCCTTGAGCCTTGTCTCGATCTTTGGGCCGACCTGAAAGATGTCCATGCCGCATTCGTCCAATGCGCCGCGCCGCACGCTGCTCCTGACCGGAGCAAGCCGCGGTATCGGCCACGCCACCGTGATCCGCTTCTCGTCGGCGGGATGGCGTGTCATCACCTGTTCGCGGCACCCCTTCCCCGAGGACTGCCCGTGGGACGCAGGCCCTGAGGATCACATCCAGGTCGATCTCGGCAATCCCCAGGACACTGCGCGCGCGATCTCCGACATCCGCAACCGGCTCGAAGGCGGCATGCTGCACGCGCTGGTCAACAACGCCGCGATCTCGCCGAAAGGTCCCGGCGGCTCCCGGCTCGGCTCGGTCGACACCGAACTCGAGACCTGGACGCACGTCTTCCACGTCAACTTCTTCGCACCGATCATGATCGCGCGCGGCTTGATCCAGGAATTGAAGGCGGCCAAGGGCTCGGTCGTGAACGTCACCTCGATCGCGGGCTCGCGCGTGCATCCCTTCGCAGGCGCCGCCTACGCCACCTCGAAGGCGGCGCTCGCATCCCTGACGCGCGAGATGGCCTCCGACTTCGGCCGCGTCGGCGTACGCGTCAACGCCATCGCGCCGGGCGAGATCGATACCTCGATCCTGTCGCCGGGCACCGAGAAGATCGTCGACCAGCAGATTCCGATGCACCGTCTCGGCACGCCGGACGAGGTCGCCAAGATCATTTACGTGCTGTGCACGGACACCTCATCCTACGTCAACGGCGCCGAGATCCACATCAACGGTGGCCAGCACGTGTAACGATCGTCGTCATTCCAGCATGGTCAAGATCCGCCCCGGAATCACAACCGAAGCTAAGCAGAGCGCCTTCGTTCGCGCCGCGGCTGCAACGGTGTCCCCTCATAAAGCTCAGCCACCGCGCATTGCAGCCCGAATGCAGGCAGGTTCAGATCATGAGCCGGACCGAGCGTCTGCCAGGTCCAACCGTTCTGTGTCCTGGTGTCTAGACGCACTTCCATCCGATCCTGTTCGATGATGAGCACCGCCTCGCAAGGAGCATGAGCAAGGTAGATGGTTCGCTTGACGTCGATCCACTTTGTCTCGGTGTCGGGTACGCGTGTGCCGTCGGTAGCGGAGACGATCTCAGCCAGCAGATAGGCCCGGTCCACGAACCTCTGGTCCGGCTCGTACTCGGCATCGATGATGGCGACGTCCGGCTCCGGCCGGAATTCACCCGAGCCGAGTTCGATGCCGGGACGCTGCATCGCGATACGGCTCCGGTCGTGACCGGCGAGTGCATCGTTCAACAGACGCTCGAGATTTCCGGCGATGCGATTGTGTGCGATGGTAGGCGGGGTCATCATCATCGGGACACCTGCGATGAGCTCCCACCGTTCATGGTCCGGACGACCTTCCTGGAACGTACGGAAGCGCTGGCCGGACATCTGCCCGGCCTTAGTAGGCTCTTTGATTCCAACACCCATCGGCGTCTCCGATGTTACAAGGCGCAAGCCTACTCGGCTCCGCCACGAACGCCAATAGAGATAAGAAGTGTTTGGAGGGGCCGCTACGCCCCAAATCACACGCTGCACGTCTGGGAAGGGCTACAGGACGGAAGCAAGGCGATCCAGACAACGCCGCCGCAAGACCTGGATCGCCCGCCCTTCCTTCCGATCCTCAATCGACTCGAATTCGACGCGACCGTTCGCGCAGCCTCAAAGTTGCAGCATTTGGAGCGGCAGCGTTGAATGCAGTCGAGCAGTCGTCATCGTTCTCGCCATCGAGCAGCGGAGCACCACAGTGCCGGCACATGCGTGCCGACAACGACGGCGCCTTGCCGCTTGCCAGGACCTGACGATAGCTCGTCAGGTCGATGACGTTGCGGGGCGTCGTTATGTGTTTTTCAACCATGGTTGTTCCTCGCGGCTAACATGCTGCTTATCGCAGACAAGTTTCGCGCAAACGTTCAGCCCACCGCTCAAATTTTACCGGAGGAATTGGGGCGGCGCGCACACATCACCGCGCAGCCGCAATGACGCTCTATTCTGCGACACCATCAGCCCTGTCTCTGCGGCCGACGTAAGGTCTCGGTAGCTATTACAGCCACTTCTTGAACTTGAAGATCCAGTACGGAACGATGGCTGCGATCAGCATCAGCACCAGCGCATACGGATAACCGTGCGCCCATTCGAGTTCCGGCATCGCCTTGAAGTTCATGCCGTAGATCGATGCGATCAGTGTCGGCGGCATCAGGACAACGGCCATGACCGAAAACAGCTTGATGATGTTGTTCTGCTCGAGATTGACGACGCCGAGCATGGCGTCGAGAACGAAGGTGATCTTGCTGGAGAGATAGGAAGCGTGGTCGGTCAATGAGACGACGTCACGCTGCATGGTCTTGAGCTGCTCGCGCATGTCCTTCGACCATTTCACGCCCTCGACCACGGCCGAGAGGAAAGCGACGACGCGCCCGATCGACACCAGGCTCTCGCGAACCTTGGAGGTCAAATCGCCTTTGCGGCCGATCGAGATCAGGATCTGCGAGTATTGCTTGGCGTGGCCGTGGCGCTCGCTCTCGGGCTCGAAAATGTCGTGCGAGACCTGGTCGATCTCCATGCCGCAGCGTTCCAGAATGTCGGCACAGCGATCGATCACGGCATCCAGGAGTTCCATCAGCACCATCTCGCCGGTGATCGCGGGGGCGCAGGAACGGGCCAGCTTGGCCTCGACCAGCGCGAACGGCTTGGGCTGATCGTAGCGCACCGTCACCAGTCGGTGGTCGCCAAGGATGAAGGTCACCGCCGTGGTCCGGGGCATGTCAGTATCGGACTGGCACATCAGGGTCGCGGTCATGTAGCGCGCGCTGTTCTCGATATAGAGACGGCTGGAGATCTCGATCTCCTGCATGTCCTCCCGGGTCGGGATCGCGATGCCTGAAAGCCGTTCCACGGCCTTGTCCTCGGCCGCGGTCGGGTTGACCAGGTCGATCCACACCGCGTGCTCCGGCACTGCCGCGAGATCGTCGACAACAGCCTTCTTCAGGGAGGAGTCGGTCGGAACAAACACAGAAAACATGAACAACTCCAGCGGACAGCCTGCGACAGAATGACAGCCCTTAGCGCGATTCTGACAAGTTCATGATGACAAGCACATTAGCGGCGCGTTTGCATTTGTGGCCGCTCCGTGGCGCAACCGTGGCACGGAATCGACACTTTGGCATCTCTTGCCCAAAAATCAGCACAAGGCTGCAAAACTTGCGGCAAAAAAGCCACAGGTTGGGTCTCGCAGCGCGGGAAAAGCCTCTAAACGCTGGAATTGTGGCAGATTTCAACGATAATGAAATCAACGGAGTCGAAGGGCTTGGGTGCTACGCTCAGGACCTGCGCGGTGTTGTTTTGATTGGAACCAAACCATGTCGTCGCTGAAAATTATGTTGGGAATTTTGGCTGCCGGCTTCATGCTGTCGGGCTGCATGCAGGCCACGCACTTCGAGGCCACCAACACCCAGAATTTCAAGCCGAAGGACAAGGAGCTCCTTGCCAAGATCCGGTACGAGAATACTCCGGTAGCAGAGCCATTCCGCCGTGCCATCGTCGACTATCATCGCAAGGAATCGCCCGGCTCGATCGTGGTCGATTCCGACAATCATTACCTCTACTACGTGATGGATGGTGGCAAGGCGATCCGCTACGGCATCACCGTCGGCGAAGAGGCCATGGCCTGGTCCGGTATCGCCAAGGTCGGCAGCATGACGGAATGGCCGGCGTGGCATCCGACCCCCGGCGAGATCTCGCGCCTGGGCGTGCCGACCTTTGTCGCCCCCGGTCCGGACAATCCGATGGGCTCGCGCGCGATGTATCTGTACTCGGGCGGCAAGGACACGCTGTTCCGCATTCACGGCACCAACCAGCCTGAATATATCGGCGCTTCGATCTCGTCGGGTTGTATCCGCCTGACCAACGAGGACGCGATCGATCTCTATAGCCGCGTCAAGGTCGGCACCATTGTGGTGGTGCTCGAGCCGAAGCACGGCGACTCGCCCTACAACTCGCGCCTCGCCCTCCAGGGCGGCGGTTCTAGTACCAGTTCTTACTGAACGGGCCGAATCTTACAGATCAAGCCTTGCCCGAGGCTCCTGAAAAGCGCCGGTCTCACCGGCGCTTTTTTGTTGCCGGCTTGCTCTTGCCGGAGTCGGCTGCCGGCTTGACCGGCGCCGCGGCGGGTTTCGCGCTCTCCTGATCGTTAGCCCCATCGTTAGCCCGATCCTTGACGCCCACCGACTTGGCCGCGACCTCGCGTGGCGGTGCCTCCTCGGGGCGGTCGGCTGGCAACAGGGGAGCGACATGGGGCAAGGGGTCCCAGACGTTCCACTGGCAGATCCGGTAGCCGTTGCGCCGCTGCGCGAGATCGAGGTGGATGTGGTCCTCGTGGTACCAGTCCGAGCCCGGGCCGAGCACCGTGGAAAAGCGCGAGCAGACCGAATGCAGCACGCGCTCGCGCACGTCGCGCGACAGGGTGCGGTCGGTCAGGCCGATCGACTGGCCGTTGGCAAGCTTGAGCGAGCGCACGTCGAGCGCGTTGGCCTTGCCATGCTCGGACAGCATCGCGCCGACAACGCGGTTGCGGCCGCGGCACTCGAAGCTGTCGAAATTGTCGAGGTCGGTGATGGTCGAGCCGAGGCTGGTGGCCAACGGCACCATGTCGGTGCGGACCCAATCGGCGACCGCTGATGCCATGGTGCAGCGGAGGATCGCCGCCGGCTTAAGTGCGACCTTGCGCTTGTCTGGCAGCACGATCGCTTCCAGCCGCACCAGATCTTCGCCGCCGCACGCGCCGGGGCCATCGATATCGGGAATGGACGGCGCGACCGCGATCTCCTCGCTCAGCGCAAGACGGCAGGCCGAGAGCTGTTTCTCGGGAGGCGGCGCCGCCTCGGCCGGCTTGCTGGCGCCGGGTTTATCAGGAGAAGGCTTGCCGTCGGCTTCCGGCACTGCCTCGTCCGTTGCTTTGGGAGCCTCCTCAGGGCGCGGTTTTGGTAGCGGTATCTTGGTCGATACCCTGGCGGAATGAGCGCTCCCGCGCGGCCGTGGTGTACCAAGACCAAAGATATCGAGCGGCGCAGCATAGTTTCGCGTATGCGCGGGCTCAGACAGCACAAGAGACAGCCCCAGCGTCACGGTAACCATTGCCGCGCGGGCGGACATATTGCCGCGACAAGACCATTTGCGGCGAAAGTCCGGCAGGCTAAAACTCATGACAATTCTTTGGCCCTGCGCTGAGAGCGACAACGCGCCCAGCGACTTCTCGGAGGAACGTCTGAATGCTCGGTTTGATGCAAGATTGGCCCCTGCTCTGCCACCGGATCATCGAACACGCCGCCAAGATTCATGGCAAGCAGGAGGTTGTCACGCGATCGGTCGAAGGACCGATCCATCGCACCACCTACGCCGATATCCACAAACGCGCGCTCAAGGTCTCGCAGATGCTGGAGCGCGACGGCATCAAGCTCGGCGACCGCATCGCCACGATCGCCTGGAACACCTGGCGCCATCTCGAGGTCTGGTACGGCATCATGGGTATCGGTGCCATCTGCCATACCGTCAATCCCCGCCTTTTCCCCGAGCAGATCGCCTGGATCATCAACCATGCGCAGGATCGCATCGTGATGGTCGACCTCACCTTCGTCCCCGTGCTGGAAAAGCTCGCCGACAAGCTGCCAAGCGTCGAACGGTACGTCATCCTCACCGACAAGGCGCATATGCCGCAGACCACGTTGAAGAACGTCGTGGCCTACGAGGACTGGATCGCGGAGGCCGACGGCAAATTCAAATGGAAGGACTTTGACGAGAACACGGCGGCGGCGATGTGCTACACGTCCGGCACCACGGGCGACCCGAAGGGTGTGCTGTATTCGCATCGCTCCAACGTGCTGCACGCGCTGATGGCCAACAATGTCGACGCGCTCGGCACCAGTGCCGCCGAGACGATGCTGCCGGTGGTTCCGCTGTTCCATGCCAACAGCTGGGGCATCGCCTTCTCCGCGCCGTCACAGGGCACCAAGCTGGTGATGCCCGGGCCCAAGCTCGACGGCGCCTCGGTCTACGAGCTGCTCTCCACCGAAAAAGTGACGCACACCGCCGGCGTCCCGACGGTGTGGCTGATGCTGCTCCAGCACATGGCAGCCAATAATCTGAAACTGCCGGAGCTGAAGATGGTGATCTGTGGCGGCTCTGCGATGCCGCGTTCCATGATCAAGGCCTTCCTCGACATGGGCTCGAACGTCCGCCACGCCTGGGGCATGACCGAGATGAGCCCGATCGGCAGCGTCTCGGCGCTGAAGCCGCCGTTCCAGAACGCGACCGGCGAGAAGCGGCTCGACGTGCTGCAGATGCAAGGCTATGCGCCGTTCGCCGTGGAGATGAAGATCACCGACGATTCCGGCAAGGAGCTGCCCTGGGACGGCAAGACGTTCGGCCGCCTCAAAGTCTCCGGCCCCGCGGTGGCCAAGGCCTATTTCCGTCTCGACGCCAACATCCTCGACGAGGACGGCTTCTTCGACACTGGAGACGTCGCGACCATCGACGAGGACGGCTATATGCACATCACCGATCGCTCCAAGGACGTGATCAAGTCCGGCGGTGAGTGGATCTCCTCGATCGACCTCGAAAACCTCGCGGTCGGCCATCCGGCCGTGGCGGAGGCCGCCGTGATCGGCGTCTTCCACCCCAAATGGGACGAGCGGCCGCTGCTGATCGTGCAGCTCAAGCAGGGCCAGCAGGCCACGCGCGACGACATCCTGAAATACATGGACGGCAAGATCGCCAAATGGTGGATGCCCGACGACGTCGCCTTCGTCGACGGCATTCCGCATACCGCGACCGGCAAGATCCTGAAGACCGCGCTGCGCGACCAGTTCAAGGAATATCGCTTCCCGAACGCGGCGCCTTAAGTAGCCCCAACCAAGACCTCGTGTTCCGGCCCCCACGATTCCTGCTTTGGGGCCGGATTTTTGTCTGGGCGACGCGACCAAAGACGAATTGGAGCCGGGAGCCCGGCTCCCTAAGTTTGCGCCGCACTTAAGGACAATAAGAGGAACGCTCAGGATGAAAGCAGTACGGACGATCCCTTGGCTGGTTGCTGCCGCCATGACGGCTACGGCAGCTCACGCGGCTGACAACAAGGTTGTGATCGGCGATATCGACGATATGTCCGGCCTCTACGCGGACGTGATCGGGCCAGGCGGCGTCGAGGCGGCGAAGATGGCGATCGACGATTTTGGCGGCAGCGTGCTGGGCAACAAGATCGAGTTCGTGGTGTCCGACCACCAGAACAAGCCCGACCTCGGTGCCCAGAAGTTCCGCGAATGGGCCGACCGTGACGGCGTGACGATGATACTGGGCGGATCGAACACCGGCGTCAGCCTGGCGATGAACAATGTCGCCAAGGAGAAGAAGATTCCGTTCATCGCGATCGGCGCCGCCGGCGCGTCGCTGACCGGCAAGGACTGCACGCCCTACACCATCCACTACGTCTACGACACCACCGCGCTCGGCAATGGCACCGCCAAGACCATGGTGAAGCAGGGCGGCAAGTCGTGGTTCTTCCTTACTGCCGACTACGCCTTCGGCACGCAGTTGCAGGAATCCGCGTCGAAAGTCGTCGAGGCCAATGGCGGCAAGGTCGTTGGCGCCGTGCGCGTCCCACTCTCGACCTCTGACTTCTCCAGCTATCTGCTCCAGGCCCAGAACTCGGGTGCGCAGGTGCTCGGCCTCGCCAATGCCGGCAATGACTTCACCAACTCGATCAAGGCTGCCGACGAATTCGGCATCGCCAAGACGATGAAGCCGGCGGCGCTGCTTGCCTTCATCAGCGACATCCATAGCCTTGGGCTCAAGACCTCGCAGGGCCTTTTTCTCACCACCGGCTGGTACTGGGATCTCAACGACAAGACCCGCGCCTTCGCCAAGCGTTACTATGAGAAGACCAAGCGCGAGCCCACCATGAATCAGGCGGGGTACTATTCGGCGACCATGACCTATCTCAACGCGGTCAAGTCCGCCGGTACCGCCAACTCCGACAAGGTGATGGCCGAGCTCAAGAAGATGAAGATCGACGACATGTTCACCAGCAACGGCAAGATCCGCGCCGACGGACTGATGGAACATGAGATGTACATCATGCAGGTCAAAAAGCCCGAGGAGTCCAAATATCCCTGGGACTACTACAAGCTGGTTCAGACCATGTCGGGCGAGGAGGCGTTCGGAAAGCTGTCCGACTCGGCCTGCCCGCTGGTCACGCACTGAAGACTGGTCCAAACTCGGCGGTGAAAGAGAGGCGCGCCAGCTGGCGCGCCTCTTCGTCTTTTTTCAAAGCTGCGAACAGCGGAAGCCCGCCTCCGGCCGACTGAAGAACATCCGCTGCTCCTTCACGACAAGCACGAGCTGATCGCGATTGCGCAACGTGCCGCACACGTCTTTCGCGATGGTCTTGAACACGCGCGTCTCCGCATAGGGCGTCACGTTGAGGTCTTCGATCGCCCAGCGCTGGAGATTGAGCACGTTGGTATTCTCCGAGATGCGGACCAGATACGGGCGGACGTTGCCCGTCGTCGCGGCCGCGCCGAGATCGCTGAGATAGATCTGCGCCTCGGTGAGATTGCCGGAGTAGAGCGCCGAGGACAGGTAGGAATCCCAGAGATTGAAGAAACTCAGCGCTGGCAGCGCCACTGCGGCGCCATGGCGAAGGTCGCGCACGTTCCACACGATGTCGCGCCAGGCGAACTCAGCGGGGCCTGAAAACAGCAGTACGTCGAACACCGCCATGGCCGCGGTCCATGGCCAGACGATGTCGTTCCAGTTCAACCCCAGAGGACCGAACATCGCCAGAACGAAGATGTGCATGCCAACCGCGGCGGCGAGCGAGGCGCGACGGAAGCGCCGGGTCAACAGACCGACGCCGAACGCCACCTGAACGAAGGGGACCAAAAAGCCGAAGGCATCGAGAGCAATGGCCATCGACGGAAGCAGGCTGGTGATCGGCGTGATAATCCAGGAAAACTCATTCTCCATGAAGTTGAGGTTGATCTTCTGGAGCCCGGAGAAGACGTAGGTGAAGACGATCACCAGGCGGGCGAGGTTCAGCGTCTGGAGATCGTCGACCGGCGCGGTGTCGCCGCCGCCCGCGAGCCCTACGACCGCGAGCAGGAAGCCGTATTGAAACACCCAGGGCTGCCACCGCGTCTGGTCCGCAAGGCAGAACGTGACAATAATGGCAAGGAGGCCCGCGATCGGCCAGCGAGCGCGAGGAACGATCATGGCAAGCCCCGCCAGCACGAAAAGCGCCCCATAGAGTACAGCCGCAACGGCGTCCCCGATCGGTGGCAAAAGCGACCAGACCGGCACCTTTGGATAAGACCGCGGCCCCGTCCATAGCCCCGGGGACATCACCAACCCGGTGCAAAATGGGACAAGGATCGTCAGCCGCAGCAAAAACAGACGCCGCGGCAGAGCCACACCGCCATCCTCCGCATTGCCCTGCTTCCCCATGGCCCCTCCCGCGAACCACCATACACTCGTATGTGGCGCGTCGCGGGCCCTTGGTTCGATCGCTACGGCCCCGGTTTTTCACCGGTTCAGAACCGGGGATAAACCGCTTCACAGCGCCGCGGAAAATGCGCTAGGTCAGTTTGCCTCCCGTCGTCCCTGTCCTCAAGCGGCGACTCACATCGGTGATGGAACAGCATGGCCCGCAGGTTTTCCGCTCCCTATCAGTCGGAGCCCGTGTCCAGCCTCGCGAGCTGGGCGCGCAATCTGGCCGTGTTTGCGGTAGTGGCCGTCGTGGTGTCGACCATCATCGTCCGTTTCGACTTCCTGGAGATGAAGCCGGCGTTGGCCACCTTCTTCGGCGGGCTCGCGATTGCCGGACTGTCCATCCTGTTCGGCCTCGCCGGCTTTGCTGCGATCTGGCAGAACGGCTCGCGCGGCATGGCGCTCATCCTGCTCGCCTTCCTGATCGACGGGGCGATCCTCGCCTATCCCGCTTATCAAGCTCTGCTCTATCGCAAGCTACCGCCGATCCACGACATCACCACTGACCCGATCGACCCGCCGCGCTTCGACGCGCTCTCGCGCCTGCGCACCGGCGACGGCACCAACACCGCCGTTTATGCCGGTCTCTATTCGGCCGAGCAGCAACGCCATTTCTATCCCGACATCGAGCCGATCGAGCTCGAGATCCCCGTCGACCGCGCCTATGCCATCGCACGCCAGCTCGTCATCAAGCGCAAATGGACCGTCATCGACGAACGCGAGCCACAGCCGCCGCGCCGCATGGGCCGCATCGAGGCGGTGGCGCGCACGCCGATCATGGGCTTTCGCGAGGACATCTCGATCAGGGTCCTGCCTGACGGCGATGATTCCCGCGTCGATATCCGCTCCGCCTCGCGCTATTTCGAGAGCGATCTCGGCAGCAACGCCGCGCGCGTGACCAAATTCATCGACGATCTCAACACCGCAGCCGACGCGGATGCGCTCAAGCCGGTGAAGAAGACACCGGTCGCGCCGCCGAAGGCGCCGGCGAAGACGGTGAAGAAATAAAGGGGTCGAGTGGGGAGTAGCGAGTGGCGAATAGAAGGCCCCTCCCCCGTTCGCTACTGACCATTCGCTATTCGCCCTCAAGCCATCCGGTACGTCCCGCCGATCACAGGATCGCCATCCGTCGCGACAACGCCGCGTGCGACGAGGTCTTCCAGATGCGCCAGCACGGAATAGCCGGCGGCCGTGGTCAGCCTGGGATCGATGCCGATATAAATTGCGCGCACCATGGTCGGAATGTCGGTCTCGCCCTTGGCGAGGCGGTGCAGGATCGAGGCCTCGCGCGCCTTGCGGTGACGGATCAGGAAGCGCACGAAGCGCGGACCGTCCGGGATTTCGGGACCGTGGCCGGAGAAATACAGATCCTCCTCGCGCGCCGCGAGCCGGTCGAGCGACTCCATGTAGTCGGTCATCGAGCCGTCGGGCGGTGCCACGATGGAGGTCGACCAGCCCATGACGTGATCGCCGACGAAGTTGAACTTTCGCTCGGGCCAGGCGAGCGCGAGATGGTTGGCGGTGTGGCCGGGCGTCGCCACGGCCTCGAGCCGCCAGCCGGCACCTTCGACGACGTCACCATGGGCGATCCGGACGTCAGGCGTGAAGTCGCGGTCGGCGCCGGATTCCGGATTGTGCTTCTCGCTCTCGAAGCGCGGTCGCGACGCGCGGTGCGGGCCCTCGGCATAGACGGGCGCCCCGGTCGCCTGCTTGATGCGCGGTGTATTGGGCGAGTGGTCGCGATGGGTATGCGTGACGAAGATATGGCTCACTGTCTCGCCACGCACGGCGTCGAGCAGCGCGGCCGCATGAGCCGCATCGTCCGGGCCGGGATCGATGATCGCGACGTTACCGGTGCCTACGATGTAGCTGACGGTGCCCGTGAAGGTGAACGGGCTCGGATTGTTACAGAGCACACGCCGCACGCCGGGGCGGACCTCCTCGACGACACGTGCTTTGAGCGGAAAATTGCGGTTGAACGGGACGTCGTCGTTTTCGGACATTGGACTTCCTGTACGTACCGCCACACTCTCTGCCGTCATACCCCGCGAAGGCGGGGTATCCAGTACGCCGCGGCGTCCGAGATAAAGGCGAGGTCTCTGGAATACTGGATCGTCCGCCCCAGTGCGCACTGCGCACAAGGCGGGCGATGACAGTTCAGCAGAACAACGACCACGGAATCCGTGGCTCTCAGAAAAACGCCTGAATGCCCGTGATCGCGCGGCCCAGGATCAGGGCGTGGACGTCGTGGGTGCCCTCGTAGGTGTTGACCGTCTCGAGGTTGTGGACGTGGCGCATCACATGATACTCGGCCGAGATGCCGTTGCCGCCGTGCATGTCGCGCGCGACACGGGCGATGTCGAGCGCCTTGCCGCAATTGTTGCGCTTCATGATCGAGATCATCTCGGGGGCGAACTTGCCCTCGTCCATCAGGCGGCCGACACGCAACGAGCCCTGAAGGCCGAGCGCGATCTCAGTCTCCATGTCGGCGAGCTTCTTCTGCACGAGCTGGGTCGCGGCGAGCGGCTTGCCGAACTGCTTGCGGTCGAGCGTGTATTGCCGGGCGCGGTGCATGCAATCCTCGGCGGCACCGAGCGCACCCCAGGAGATGCCGTAGCGGGCGCGGTTGAGACAGCCGAACGGGCCCTTGAGGCCGGAGACGTTGGGCAGCAGCGCGTCTTCCGGAACCACGACGCCGTCCATCACGACCTCGCCGGTGATCGAGGCACGAAGCGACAGCTTGCCGCCGATCTTCGGCGCGGAGAGGCCCTTCATGCCCTTTTCGAGCACGAAGCCGCGGATCTGGTTGTCGTGCTCGGCCGACTTGGCCCAGACCACGAATACGTCGGCGATCGGCGCGTTCGATATCCACATCTTGCTGCCGGTCAGGCGATAGCCGTCCGAGACCTTCTCTGCGCGGGTCTTCATCCCTGCCGGGTCAGAGCCGGCGTCGGGCTCGGTCAGGCCAAAGCAGCCCACCCACTCGCCGCTCGCGAGCTTCGGCAGGTACTTCTTGCGCTGGTTCTCGTCGCCATAGGCGTAGATCGGGTACATCACGAGCGAGGACTGCACCGAATTCATCGAACGATAGCCGGAATCGACCCGCTCGATCTCGCGCGCGACGAGGCCGTAAGCCACGTAGCTCGCGTTGGCGCAGCCATATTCCTCCGGCAGCGTGATACCGATCAGGCCGAGCTCGCCCATCTCGTTGAAGATCTCGCGATCAGTATTCTCTTCAAGATAGGCCTTGGTGACACGTGGCTGCAGCTTGTCCTGGGCGTAGGCGCGCGCCGTGTCGCGCACCATGCGCTCGTCTTCGGTCAGCTGCTCGTCGAGCAGGAACGGATCGTCCCACTGGAAAGAAGCCGAAGTCGGCTTGTCCTTGGCCTGAGGGCGCACGCTCATGAAACGTCCTTTCGTCTGGTTCCGTCAAAATTTGCCCGACAAAGTAAAGCGCCGGCGCAACAAGTGCAATTGCGTTGCAGATGTCCTGATCTGCGTGAATCCCGGGGATGCTCGTCGCGCGTCCCGGAATGACAGCGCTAGCTTTCAAGCTGCTCGTTGGCGACGATCTCGATGCCGAAGCCCGAGAGGCCCTTGTAGTCGTGCACCGACGAGGTGAGATGGCGGATCGAGGTGACGCCGAGATCGCGCAAAATCTGCGCGCCGACGCCGACTTCACGCCACTGGCGATTGCGGTCGGCTTCCGTCGCGCTCTCATCAGGAAGTGGGGCCACGGGGACGCCAGCCGCGCCGTCGCGCAGATAAACCAGCACGCCGCGACCTGACTTCTTGAAGTGATCGAGCACGGCCGCCATGCGCTTGTGGCCGGTAAAGGTGTCCTTGACGATGTTCGGCTTGTGGAAGCGCGTCAGCACGTCCTTGCCGTCGCCGACGCCGTTATAGACGAAGGCGACATGAGCGATGGAATCGAACGGCGAGCGGTAAGCATAGCCCTGGAGCGGCCCTATCGGGCTTTCGGTCGTGAAGGTCGAGACCCGCTCGATCAGCTTCTCGCGGGCCTGGCGATAGGCGATCATGTCGGCGATGGTGACATGCTTCAACTTGTGCTGCGCGGCGAAACGGGCGACCTGCTCGCCCTTCATCACGCTGCCGTCGTCGTTCATCAATTCGCTGATGACGCCGACCGGCGGCAGGCCCGAGAGCTTGCAGAGATCGACCGCGGCCTCGGTATGGCCCGAGCGCAGGAGCACGCCGCCATCCTTGGCGATCAGCGGGAAGATGTGGCCCGGACGAGCGAAGTCGTTGGCGCCGGCATTGGGATTGGACAGCGCACGGCAGCAGGAGGCGCGCTCCTCGGCCGAGATACCGGTGCCGCCGTCGGGCTTGTAGTCGATCGAGACCGTGAAGGCTGTGGTGTGGGCGGAATCGTTGTGGGCGACCATCGGATCGAGCCGCAGCCGGCGCGCGTCCTCGGTGGTGATCGGCGCGCAGACGATGCCGGAGGTGTGACGGATGATGAAGGCCATCTTTTCCGCTGTGCAGAACGAGGCGGCGACGATCAAATCACCCTCACCCTCGCGATCGTCGTCGTCGGTCACGACGACGAGTTCGCCCCGGGCAAAGGCCTGCAAAACTTCCTGAACGGTATCGGGCATGTCCCAATCTCTATCGGTTGTGGGCCGAAGGCTTAGCCGGACGCCTTAGCCGGACTTGGGCTCCAGCGCTAGTGTCCTGGATGCAACCGGATATTCCGGGCTGCGGGCCCGTTGAGGGGCTTCAGGCTTGCACCGAAGATACCAGCGATATAGGCGCGCTTGGCCCGGACGGAAGCCGGCCGCACCGGTCTCAGGGCAGCACTTCGCGCCGCTCGCCGAGCCGCGCATCGAACTCGGCGCGCTTGTCGGCCAACAGCCCAGCCTGGGCGGCCTCAATCACCGTAAACAATTCATGGGCGTCGCTAAGCCGGGTCACGGTGACATAGCTGGCGCCGGCCGCGTAGAGCTCGCCGACGTCGGACAGGAGATCGGCCGTGGCCACGATCAGGGCGTTGGGGTTGAGCGTGCGGACGTGGCGAACCAGCTTCTCGTTGCTGGCGCCCTTCAGGAGCGCGTCCGGCACGCTGAGGATGATCATCTCGGACTTGCCGATCCCGGCATGGAGCAGCGTGTCGGCGCTGCTGATGTCGCCATAGATCACGTGCAGGCCGCGCGAAAGCAGGGTCTGGTACACATTGGGATTGAAGTCGATCACCGTGATCTGCTCGAGCAGCACCGGGGTCTGCCGTTCGATCTCCGCCAGCAGCGCGCTCGCCGCACGGAAAAAGCCGAGGATCACGATGCGGCGGGCCTCGCCGTGGCCACCTTCGTGGCCCTCCTCGGCATGGCCGTGATCGAGATCGCGCAGGCCGATCCGCTTGAGGGGGCCGATCGCCCAGCGGGTAATCTCGTCGCTGCGCGTCATGACGAAGGTCGAGAGCACGGCCAGCACCACGAAGGCGAAGGAGGCCGCATTCGCGGTGTCCGGCGCGATATGATTGTCGGCGACGCCGGTCTGGATCACCACCAGCGAGAACTCGGAGATCTGCGCCAGATTGATTGCGGGCAGCAGGCTCGCACGCAAACCCTGCTTCATCAGATAAAGCGGCGTGAAGGTGGTGACGAGGCGGCTCACCACGGTAAAGGCGGCAATCATCAGCGCCAGCCCGATCACCGAAAGGCCGGGCACGGGAATGGTCATGCCCAGCGCCACGAAGAACAGCGTAATGAAGAAGTCGCGGAGCGTCGTGACCTTGGCCGTGACATCGAGCGCATAAGGGAAGGTCGAGAGCGAGACGCCGGCGATCAGCGCGCCCATCTCGCGCGAGAGCGAGAGCCGCTCGGCGGTCTCGGCGACGAAAAAGCACCAGGCGAGAGCCCCGAGCAGGATCAGCTCGGGCCGGCGGGCGATCTGGTGGAACAGGCGCGGCAGCACATAGCGGCTGACCAGCAGCGCGGCCGCGACCAGCACCGCGACCCGGCCGATCGAGAGCAGGATGACACCAATTTGCAGGTTGGCGAGGCTGGGCTGCACCGCCAGGAACAGAATGGCGAAGATATCCTGGAGCACGAGCACGCCGAGCGTGACGCGGCCGGGCAAGGTGTCGAGCTCCCGCTTCTCGTAGAGCACCTTGACGATGATGACGGTAGAGGAGAGCGCGCAGGCAATGCAGAGATACAGCGCGTCGAAATGGCCGCCGCCGAGCGACAAGCCTAGGCTTCCGAAGAACAGGATGCCGAGCAGGCAACCGCCGAGCAGCTGGCCGCCGGCCGCGAACAGGATCACCTTGCCCGCCCGCACGATCTTCTTCAGGTCGATCTCGAGACCGATCATGAACAGCATGAAGATCAGGCCGAGTTCGGAGATGACGCTGATCGATTCCTGCGACTTGACCCAGCCGGCGCCGAATGGACCTATGCAGAAGCCAGCGATAAGGTACGCCAGGATCAGCGGTTGCCGGGAGAAATGGGCGAGCAGGCCCAGCATCCAGGCAAACAGGATACAGAGAGTGATGTCGCGAATGAGCTCGTGCATGCCAGATGGGTCCGTTTTGCCGCACCCTAGAGACCAAGTGCAGCGCGGCAAGCGAGCAATTCGTCACATGCGGGCCGGTCTTGTCACTGCAATGCTGCTATGCCCACTCGCCTTCGCCCAGCCAGCGCTCGCGCAGCCAAAAGTCAATAGCGAGCAAAACTTTGCCGATTCGCTGACCGCCCTGCCGAAGGAGGAACTGGGGGTCTCCGGCGGCTTCTACGTACCGGCCTATTCCAGCGTCGCGATGAGCCAGGGCAAGCTGCGGGTTGATTTTTCGGTGACGCTGAGCGTTCACAATGCCTCCGAAACGCAGCCGCTGGTGGTCAAGCGCATTGCCTATTTCGACACGACTGGCAAACAGGTCGAGAGCTATCTGAAGGCGCCGGTCGCCGTGAAGCCGCTCGCCACCATCTCGATCTTCATTCCGACCGACGACGTGCGCGGCGGGACCGGGGCCAATTTCATCGTCGACTGGGCCGCAACGGGCGAGATCGCCGAGCCGGTGGTCGAGGCCTTGATGGTCGGCGGCGTCGCCAATGCGCATTACGCTTTCATCAGCCAGGGCCGTCCGACCAGGACGGCAGGAAAAAAATAGAAAACCCGAAAACAACCCCATGCACAGTAGCCCAACCCGCAAAATCAACGGCTTGCTCGCCCCACGCGACACGAATGCTGATTTTACGAATTCTGTTTGACGCGTCGGGCAAAACACTGGCATGATGACATCATCGAAATCTCAGCGCCCGGTCGGCACACGGCCGGCCGCTCAATAAAAACAACGAGGAACGCTCCCATGACGTCCAGCTTCGATTTCGCGCCCCTGTTTCCCGCAGGGCTGCCGGCCCCTTCTGCACGCTGGACGGGCCTCGCCAAATACAGCTTCGTCGGCGGCAACAACGATTCCGAGCAGGTACCGCTCGACGAGCTGATCGACGCAGCCAACCAGGTCCTGCAACGCGAGGGCCGATCGCTCGCCACTTACGGGCTGGCGCATGGTCCTCAAGGCTACCTTCCCTTACGCGAATTCCTGGTGACAAAGCTGAAGCGCGATGGCGGCATCAGCTGCACGGTCGACGATCTCATGATCGTCTCCGGCTCGCTCCAGGCACTCGACCTCGTCAACACCACGCTGCTGGCGCGCGGCGACACCGTGATCGTCGAGCAGGAAACGTACCAGGGATCACTGCAGAGGCTGACGCGGCTGGGTGTCAACACCGTCGGCATTCCGCTCGACGACGACGGCATGCGCATGGACGCGCTGGCCGCGACGCTGGCCGACCTGAAGAGCCGCGGCATCCGGCCGAAATACATCTACACCATTCCGACCGTGCAAAATCCGACCGGCAGCATCATGCCGGAGACACGCCGTCTCGAGTTGCTGCGGCTGTCGGCCGAATATGGCGTGCCTGTCTTCGAGGACGATTGCTATGCCGACCTTGTCTGGTCCGGCCAGCGGCCACCCGCGATCCACGCCTTGAGCAAACATGGCGGCGTGATCCATATCGGCTCGTTCTCGAAGTCGATCGCGCCGGCGCTGCGCGTCGGCTTCATCGTCGCACCCTGGGATGTGATGTCGCGGATGTTGGCATTGAAGACGGATGCCGGCTCCGGCGCGCTGGAGCAGATGGTGCTCGCGACCTATTGCCGGTCGCATTTCGCAAGCCATGTGCCGGCCTTGACCAAGGCGTTGCGCACCAAGCTCGACACGCTGATGGAGGCCCTGAACGAGCAATTCGGGACCGCGGCCGAATTCGAGGAGCCCAAGGGCGGCATCTTCCTGTGGGTGAAGCTGCCCGACCAGGTCGATACGCTCAAGCTCTATCAGGCCGCGCTTGCCGCCGGGGTCTCGATCAATCCGGGGCCGGAATGGTCGACCAACAAGGGCTATTCAGGCTCACGCCTGCGCTTGTGCTTTGCGAGCCCTTCGCATCAGCAGATCCGCGAGGGCGTCGCGGTGCTGGCGGAGGTCTGCCGCAAGGAGTTCGGCGTGCCCGCCCGCAGCGCCAACGTCGAGAAGCGGGCGTGATGTTCGCTTAGGCCGGCTGCCGCGGACGATCGGGACGAAAGTGCTACACTTTGGACCTCTTCGAGGCGGGGCCTTTCAGGACATGATGCGTTGTTTGAGCCGCTGGATCGCGGCGGCGGTGCTTTGGATGACGTTCGCACCGCTCGCTCAAGCCGAGACGCTTGCGGCGACGGTCGAGCAATGGGGCTTGCTCGGCTCATGGGCCGTCGATTGCGCGGCTCGGCCCGACCGCGACAAGGGCGCGCTGCTGACTTACGAAATCCGGAAGGACGGTCGGGTGATGTACCGGCGCAATTTCGGCGACGCCAAGGACGAGAACGAGGTGGTGTCCGCCACGGTGAACGCCGAAGGCCTGCTCAACGTGATGGTGTACTTCCCCTCGCTTCAACAGACGCGGGAGTTCGGGCTGCTGCTCTCGAAGCAGGGTAGCTTGCGCGCGATCTACAATCGCAGCGAGCGCGGCGAGTACACGATCAGGGACGGCAAATATGTCAAGACGGGCGCACAGACGCCTGCGCAGCAACACTGCGATTAGTTGCCTGAACATCCGTTCAGAATTCTCCTTCCATTCCTCCGGAACGTTCGCACGCATGCGCCGTTCTTATTTGCATTGAATTGGAGGAGGACATCATGAAGAAACTTGGTTATGTGGTTGCAGCTATCGGCGCGCTCGCGATTGTTGCACCGACGCTGGCAAGTGCCGAAACCGTTGTGATCAAGCATGGTCATCACGGTTACGGCGCCCGCGCCGAAATGCGCGAGCATCGCGACAATGGCTGGCATCGCGGCTGGCACCATCACGACCGTGTCGTCGTGGTCAAGCGCAGTCACCGCCACTGGGATTAATGCGCAACGCAGATATGGAAATGGCCCCTTGCGGGGCCATTTCTGTGCGTTGCTCTTTGCATCGGCTATGGCGCTTGATGAAGGGTATCTCTCGGCGAATACACTATCGTAGGGGGCAAAGCGAAGCGTGCCCACGAATTCTTTCCATCGCGAGAGATCGTGGGCACGGCGCAAGTGCGCCTTTGCCCACCCTACGATTCCGAGCTAGCGGAGAGAAAGAGTTGCCTAATCCCAGGCCGGCGCGAAGCCCGGATTGACGCAGCGCTTGTCCTTTGGCAGTGCCGCGATCTTCTTGCGGTCGGCATCGTCGAGCTTGATCTTCAACGCATCCAGATTGGCCCGCTGGCTTTCGCGACGTGATGCCTTTGGAATCGCGGCGACACCATCCTGGTCAAGCAACCATTTCAGCGCGACTTGCGCGGCGCTCGCGTTGTGCTTCGCACCGATCTCGGCCAGCACCGGATCGGACGCGGCGCGCCCCTGCGCGAGCGGACAATAGGCGACGAGTGGGATCGACTTGGCGTTGAGATAGGCCAGCACCTTCGATTGATCCAGCATCGCGTGATATTCGATCTGGTTGCAGGCGATCGGCGCCTTGACGTCCTCGACCGCGATCTTGAGCAGCGCCGTAGTGAAATTGGCAACGCCGATCGCGCGCGTGCGTCCCTCTTCCTTCAGCTTCATCAAGGTCTCGAACACCGCGCCCCAGTTCGCCGACTTCGATGGCCAGTGCACGAGATAGAGATCGACGTGGTCGAGCCTGAGTTTGTTCAGGCTGGCATCGAAGGCGCGGCGGATCGCGTCCGGCGCCAAATTCTCATGCCAGACCTTTGTCGTGACGTGCAGCTCGCCACGCGGCACGGAGGCCGCCGCCAGCGCGGCGCCGATGGCCTCCTCGTTGGCATACATTTCGGCGGTGTCGATGTGACGATAGCCGATCGACAGCGCGCTCTCGACCGCGGCACGGCAGGCATCGCCCTGCATGCGGAAAGTGCCAAGGCCGAGCTTGGGCATGCTGATGCCCTGTGTTTTCAAATTGTCCATTGAACAGGCTCCTGAGGTATTTCAGCCCGCCGGATGCGCGCGGCGATGCCGCGTGAGCAGACTCTTCGGTGATGGAAACGAAGTGGCGGGAGTGGCGACTATACCGCGGCAGGCGCGCAGCGGCCAATCACGAATGCTGTGCCACTACGGCGGGGCGCGCCTGCGGCTGGGGCACGATGTCGACCGACCAAAGGTCGCGATTATCGACGTCCTTCAAGGTCACGGTCATCACGCCGCTCGTGCCGTCGATATCGACGCGGCCGAAGAACTGCAAGCCGAAGCACGGCGCGAGGTTCTCGCCCTGGGCCTCGCTACACCCGTTCCGGTAGATCGCCATGGGGCCAAACGTGTTGTCGAGCTCGCCGGGACCCCAGGTGCCGGCGTGGAGGGGACCGGAAACGAATTCCCAGAACGGTTCGAAATCCTGGAATTGCGCTTTGTTCGGATCGTAGTAGTGCGCTGCGGTGTAGTGCATGTCGGCGGTGAGCCACACGACGTTGCGGACACAAGCGCGCTTGATCGAAGCCAGTAGATCGGCGATTTCGTGCTCGCGCCGGTCGGGCGCCCCATTGCCGAGCGCGACCGCATCGAGGCTGACGAGGCCGATCGGCAGATCGGCCGCGATCACCTTCCAGGTCGCGCGCGAAGCGGCGAGCTGCCGCTTCAGCCAGGCGAGCTGCTCGGCGCCCAGAATCCAGCCGCGATGGTCGTCGCCCTTGCTCCAGGTGTCGTCGCGGTAGCTACGCATGTCGATCATGAAGACGTCGAGCAACGGGCCATAGGCGATCTTGCGATAGACCCGGCCCTGCCGCGCGCCGAGGTCGCGGATCGGCATGAAGTCGAAGAAGGCGCGGCGGGCGCGCGCGACCAGGCGCGGCGTGCCGTCGTCTTCGTAGCCGGCCTCGTCATAGCTGCCGGTCGGCGACCAGTCGTTGGTGACCTCGTGATCGTCCCATTGCGCTAACATCGGCACTTCAGTGTGGAACGCGCGAAAATGCTCATCGAGATGATTGTATTTGTAGTTGCCGCGAAACTGCGCCAGCGTGTGCGCGACTTGCGCTTTCTCCTCGGTCACGACGTTGCGCCAGATCTCGCCGTTCGGCAGCTTCTGCTCGGACGGAATCGTGCAGTCGGCATAGATATGATCGCCGGAATGGATGAAGAAATCAGGGCGGTTGTCGAGCATGGTGCGATAGCCACGATAGCCGCCGCGGGAGATGTCGATGCCCCAGCCCTGCCCCGCGACATCACCTGACCATAGGAACGAGATCGACTGCCCCTCCGCCGGCGCGGTGCGGAAATGGCCGACACGGCTTTCGCCGGCGATTCCGGTCGCGATGTCGTCGAAGCGCACGCGGTAGAAGATGTCCTGCCCGGGCGGAAGATCGTCGAGCTGCAGCTTGGCGGTGAAGTCTGCGTCCGGCAAAGCGTCACGCGATGCCGACGCGATAATGGTCTTGAAGCTCTCGACCGTCGAGCATTCCATCTGCATCCGTGCGGGCCGGTCGGCGCGCGCCCAGATCATTGCGGAGCCATCCGCGACGTCACCGGACTGAATCCCGCCCGCGATCTGCGGGCGGTCGGCTGCGCGACTGATGGAGGGTTTGGCGAGCGATGCGATGGCGAAAGAGGACGCGGAGCGAACCAAAAACTGCCGCCGGGTCCAGGCGCGTGAAGCGCGGATCGTTGCCATTCAGGAGACCTTCGTCGAATCGCGACGGAAGGTGCCTGCGCCGTTTGACTCCCGGCTTACGGTTTCTTGACTCCACGCCTACGGTTTTGCGACGCGGAAGTGACAGTCCCGCGCGGGGCTAGTGCTTCCAGTTGCAGATGCCGCCGGAACGGCACGGCCAGGTCTGGATGCGCGTGTCCATCGCCTGCGCATCCAGCGGATTGCCGTGACGATGCGCGAGCTTGGTGCGGGCTGCGCCACGCGGTTGCGTGCTTCTGGCGCGCGCGATCTTTGGCTCCGGCGCGCGCACGCGTTCAGCCGCAATCTTCTTCGGCACATCCATCGGCTGGGTGCGGGCCTGCGCCTCGCTGCCGCCCTTCGCCTCAAGCGCGACCGGCGCGAATTGCGTCTCAGGCCCGAGCCGCTTCGGCGACAGGACTGCCTTGGAAAGATCAAGACCGAGATATTCGTCAGGCTTGTAGTCGTCAGCGCGCGCAACGCCGCCCCATGTGAGCACGAGGGCAATTGCAACAGCGAAAGGAACGCTCTTCAGGACCACGGACGCCTCCTGAAATTGATTGTTAAGAGGTAATTTACCTCTATTTAGGAGGCGTCGCGTGCAATTCCAGCGGTCAATTACGGCCGTGGTTAAGAAGTTTGGCAGTGTCAGGCGACCTTTCGCGTCGCACCCGTCCCATCCAGGAACCCCATCAGGCGGTTGCGGATAATTTGTTCCGCCTCGGTCATGATGCGATCGACGAGTTCCTTGCAGGTGGGGATGTCGTGGATGAGGCCTGCGACCATACCGCAGCTCCAGGCGCCGGCATCCATCTGCCCGTGCAGCATGATCCTGGGATAGACGCCCGCCACCTGATCGTGGATGTCGTCGATCGTGAGCTTGTCGCCCTTGGCATGCTCGATCTCGAGCAGGCGATCGACATTGGCGTTCTTCAGCACGCGCTCGGTGTTGCGCAAGCTCCGCATGATCAGGCGGGTGTCGAGTTCGGTTGCGGCGACCAGCGCGTTCTTCACGTTCTGATGGACAGGTGCTTCCTTGGTCGCGATGAAACGCGTGCCCATGTTCATGCCAGCCGCGCCCAGCGACAGGGCTGCAACGAGGCTCCGTCCGTCGGCCATGCCGCCTGAAGCCACGAACGGGATCTTCAATTCCTCCGCCGCGCGTGGCAGCAGGATCATGTTGGGAATGTCATCTTCGCCTGGATGGCCGCCACACTCAAAGCCATCGACGCTGACGGCGTCGCAGCCGATGCGCTCGGCTTTCAACGAGTGGCGGACCGACGTGCATTTGTGGATCACCTTGATGCCGGCCGCCTTCAGCGCCGGCATGTAGGCTTCCGGGCTGCGGCCCGCGGTCTCCACCACCTTGATGCCGCGCTCGACGATGGCTGCGATGTATTCAGGATAAGGCGGCGCCGCGAAGGTCGGCAGGATGGTGAGGTTCACACCGAACGGCTTGTCGGTCATGTCGCGGCAGCGCGCGATCTCCTTGGCGAGCAGTTCCGGTGTCTTCTGCGTGAGGCCGGTGATAATGCCGAGCCCGCCGGCGCTGGAGACGGCAGCAGCCAGCTCGGCAAAGCCGACGAAATGCATGCCGCCCTGAATGATAGGGTGCTCGATGCCGAACAGCTCGGTGATCGCGGTCTTCACTTAGATATCCTCCCGGAATTTTGCATGAGATCAGTCTAGCCGGACTTTTGCGCCGCGGTCACCATTTCTCGCCGAACGGGCGGATCTCCATCTCGGAGGTCCAGTCGCTCTCCGGCTGCTGGTACAGCTGCCAATGGGACTCCGCAACCGCCGACGGCGGTATCAGAAGATCGGGATTGTCAAGCGCGGTCGTCCGCTGCTGCACGAGCACAAGACTTGCCGGAAGCTGTTCGACCCGGTGATGGTGTGCTCCGAATGGGGCGAGCCGCTGCATGCGAAACAGGTGCACGTGCATTCGGGACCGGGACGACGAGGAGCTGACGCTACCTAATGCCCCCGCGCCGGCGCGCCGAGATCGATCGGACGCAGCACGGCTGCTGTGGGGATCATCAGCACCGCGATGATCGCTAGCGTCCAGAACACGTCGATATAAGCGAGGAAATCGACCTGCTGCTGCAAGGTCCTCCCCACCCAGGCAACTGCCTGCGAAGCCGCATCGCTCGCATTCGAGCCCTGGGCCTGGAAGTAGCGCGTCATCGCGTCGATGGTCTGCTGGTAGCCGAGGTCGGACGGCGCGGCATGTTCGATCAGCCGGCTCTGATGAAATTGCTGGCGCTGCGCCAGCACCGTCTGCGCCAGCGCCACGCCCATGGAGCCGCCGATGTTGCGGGCCACATTAATCAGTGCGGAGGCCTGGTTGGTCTTATCCGGCGGCACGCCGTCATAGGAGGCTGTCGTCACCGGCAAGAAGAGGAAAGGCAGGCCGATCGCGAGGAAAATGCGCGACAGCGCCGCATAGCCGTAGGTGATGTCGCCGTTGATTCCGGTCAGATGCCACATCGAGAGCGCGACGATGGCTGCGCCCATCATGATCAGATATTTCGGCTGCACCGTGCTGACGAGGCGCCCGACCACCGGCATCAGCACCAGGGTCGCGATGCCTCCGGGCGACAGCGCGAGACCGGCCAGCAGCGCCGTGTAATTCAGTTCGGTCTGGAGAAGTTGCGGCAGGATTTGCGTCGTGGAGATCAGCACCGCTCCGGTGCCGAGCATCACGAGAAAGCACGCAGCAAACTGGCGGCGCCCTAGCAAGCGAAGGTCGACGATGGGGTCTTCGTGCATCAACTCCCACGGGATCAGCGCCAGCAGTGACACAGCCGAAAGCACCGCAAAGATGATGATCATGTTGGAACTGAACCAGTCGTTGCGCTGACCTTCGTCGAGCACGAATTCCAGCGACGCGAGCCCGACCGCGACGAGCAGGAAGCCGATATAGTCGACACGAAGGCCTTTACTCAGCAGCTTCTCCCTCTCCTCCTCCGCGCCTGACGGCTCTTTGACCAGAGTCCCGACCAGGAACAGCGAGAGCATTCCCATCGGCACGTTGATCAGGAATACCCAGTGCCAGCTATAGGTGTCGGTGATCCAGCCACCCAGCGTCGGACCGATCACCGGCGCGACCACGACAGCGACGCCATAGATGGCAAAGGCCTGGCCACGCTTTTGCGGCGGAAAGGAGTCGGCGAGGATCGCCTGCTCGCTGGTCGCCATGCCGCCGCCGCCGAGGCCCTGCAGAATACGGAACAGCACCAGCGATTCCAGATTCCAGGCGAACCCACACAAAAGCGAGGAGACCGTGAAGGTCGCAACGCACATCATGTAAAAGCGCTTGCGGCCGATCACGGTCGACAGCCAGCCCGAGATCGACAGCACGATGGCGTTTGCGACGAGGTAGCTGGTGATGACGTAAGTGCTCTCGTCGATGCCGACCGCGAGGCCACCCGCGATGTGGCGCAACGCGACATTGGCGATGGTGGTGTCGAGCACCTCCATGAAAGTCGCGATCGAGACCACGAAGGCGATAAGGTAAGGACTGTGCCCGCCGGCCGCCGAACGCTCTGGCGACCAGCCTCCAGTGGACGCGCCGTCCTGCGTGGCGTCCGTCATCGCACCCTGGTCCAGGGCACGACTGACATGCCGGGACCGACCGGCAGATCGGGCGGCCAGTTGTCGACCACGATCTTCACCGGCACGCGCTGCACCACCTTGACGTAGTTGCCGGTGGCATTCTCCGCCGGCAGCAGGCTGAAGGCGGTGCCGGAGCCAGGCTGCACGGAATCGACATGGCCGGTCAGCTTGCGCCCGGGATAGGCATCAATGCGGATCTCGACCGGCTGGCCCGGCCGCATGTCGGCGAGCTGGGTTTCCTTGTAATTCGCGACGATCCAGACATCGTCGGGCACAAACATCATCAGGCTCTGCCCCGCGGTCACGAACGTGCCCTTGGCGCCGGAGAGCTTGACGACGCGGCCGGACTGCGCGGCAACGACGCCAGTGTATTGCAGATTCAGTTTAGCTTGATCGAGCTGCGCCTGCGACTGCTCGAGTTGCGCCCTGGCGCCCTCGAGCTGGGCCTGCAGCGTCTTGATGCCGACTTGCGCGGCAACGACCGCCGTCTTCGCACGATCGTTGTTGGCCTGCTGCCCCTGAAGATCGGAGCGGGTCTGCTGCTGGCGCTGCACGGTGCCGGCGCCCTTCTCGACCAGATCCTGGGCCCGCGCAAATTCCTCCTGCGAGAACTGAAGCTGCGCCTGCGCCTGCTCGAGCTGCGCCTGGGCCTGCTTGATCTGCTCCTGCTGGGAATCGATCTGCGCCTCGACATTGGCGATATTGGCCTTGGAGACCTCGACCTGCGCCGCAGCCTGATCGACGGCGATGCGATAATCGCGCTCGTCGATCTTGGCGATGAGATCGCCGGCGGTGACATGCTGGTTGTCCGTGACCGGGACATCGGTCACGTAGCCGCCGACCTTCGAGGCCACGGAAAAGCTGCGCGCGGCGACAAAGGCGTCGTCGGTGGATTCATAGTGGCGGACGTCCAGCCAATAGAGCAGACCGCCGACCAGCGCTGCGATCAGCACGACGGCGCCAACGCTCGCAAGCAGCCAGTGCTCGCGGAGCCGCTCGCGCAGCGACGGCGTCGGCTTCTTGGCTTGGTCCGTGGACTCGCCGGTCTGATCAGGAGACGTCTTTGGAGCTTCCTTCGCCCTCTGCGGCTGCTCCGCGGACGGCTCGCGCTCCCGGGCTTGCGCATCCACAGCGAACACCTCTCGGGACTAAAGCGGCAACAGGCGGACTGGGCCCGGCTTGCGCGCCGGAGGCCTAACCGCAGCGCCCACGCATGGTTCCGGCTCGGGCTAATACCACTGCCATCGTGAATGCACGGCCCAAAAAGCGAGCGCGGCACTTTGGTGCTGCGCTTGCTTGTCTCGTTGCTTGTGCACTTTGGTCAGTGCGTCTTCGTCTCGTTCCATTTTTCGAGATCTGGTTTCGCTTCGCCGGATCGCTGTTCCTTTTCCGGATTGCCCTTCCAGGGCTTATCCGTCTGGGCGTGCGATCCCCAGTCATTCTGCTGCCGGGGATCGTCGGTCGGCTTTTCCTTGCTCATCGCATCTCCCTTTCTGTAGCGTTCAGGCGAAGGGAACGCCGTAATAGGAGTTGATGCCTCGGATTGCGGCGTCATCACCCCAGTTCCAGTCGCTGCGCTCGCCGTATTTCGGCGCCCCTTCGAGCGACTTCGCGGTGATCCCGGTGACATAGCCGCCGAGTTCGGTGTCGTATTTCAGCGACTGCCAGGGCAAGGGATAGTGGTCGTTCCCGAGACCTAAAAACCCGCCAAAGCCGAGCACGGCGTAGGACACCTTGCCGCTGACCTTGTCGATCATCACGCGTTCGATCGAACCGATCTTGTTCCGATCCGCGCCGTAGACCGACGTTCCCTCGACCTTGTCGCTGCCGATCAAACGGCCCATTTCGCCGCGATCCAGCTCGCCTCGATTCAACATTTGGATTCTCCGCTCAGCCAGTGTGTGGAGGATCAACCGGAGGCAGAGGCGATCGTTCCTGGCAACACCCGCTGCGCGAATTGGCCTGAGGCCTGACTCGCAGCCGCGCCGGTCTCGCGTGGCGAGAGGAAGTCGTACATCGCCGCAGCGGTCTGTAGTTGCTCGATGCGCGCAGCGACGGCATCACGCTCGCTACCATCCGGCAGACCCGCCAGCTCGCGCTCGAGCCGCAGCCTTTGTGCGTCGAGACGTTGTTCAAAAGTATGTGGCTCAGATCGTCTTCGCATTGTCCGTCCTCGGTGGCTGCAGACCCGGGCTATTGGCCCAGCGCTCGACTTGATCGATAATTTTCTGGTGGCTCGGACGCATCGGCTTCTGCGCTTCGGACCCTTCGGAAAGCTTGCGGGGTAACCTGTCTTCATCCGTCATGGCCTATCTCCGTTTCCAAGAGAATGCGCCGCCGGACGAGTTGTTTCAATAATAACTTATTGATTTTATTATGTGTTTTTACTCATTTGGCATTTCCATCGACTCTTGTGGAACCGCCGCCAAACTCGTCCGTTGAGTAAATTACTCAACCTGCACATTTTGTGTGATGTCCCATGAACGACCTTCGCGCTGAGCGCCTCCAAGTCATGCTCTCGCCGAACGAATTGTCCGCTGTTGATGATTTCCGGTTCAAGCATCGCATGCCGACCCGAGCGGCCGCGGTCCGCGAGTTGCTGAAGCTCGGACTGGCCGCCGTGGGCATCAATGCCGGAGCCGGCGTGAAGTCGAGCAGTTTCGGCGTGTTCGGCCGCGGCCCTGAGGGACATACCCAAGGCGACCCCGAAGACTGATCCAACCGATCTCTCATAAAGCAAAACGGCCCCGGCACAGGGGGTGCCGGGGCCGTCCTTGGAGATTGCTTCCGGAGCACCGGGGGCATGTCACCGGAAGCAATCTGTCGACTCCTCGTGGGAGGATTCGTTCCTCGTCTGATTAACCGCTCGGCGCAGCGCCGGAATCGTCCGGCGTCATGCCAGAGCCCGGCGTCTTGCTGTCGTCGTTGAGCTTGGGATCACGCGTCGCCTCACGCGACGGCGAACCCTTCTCGTCCGTCTTGTGCACGGTCTGCGCACGCTGCTTGTCGCGTGGCTGATCCTCCGCCCGCTTGTCCTTGACGATGCCGTGGTCGGAATGTGCCATGATATCCTCTCGCCTCTTCGAATGCCTCGAAGCGCTTACGCTCCGCTGCGTCGAATGTTCCTGAGCGCGAGAGGCCGCGGCGCTAGCTGTGCGCCGCATGCACCACCACGGATGCGTTTTCCTGATGCACCTGCCGGACCGTCGTCACCGTCGCGAACGCGACCGAGACGCCAAAGGCGAGAACGAGTGAGAGAAGTGCCAGACGTGGAGCCATCGCAAAACCTCCTTCTGGAATTGGAAAATCAACGCGATCGACTATCCTCGATGATTGTTGATTGGTCTCGCTCATCCCGTGAGCGGTCTCACACGCGGAGTCACGAAAACGAGAGTGGTCAGATGCGTTGGCTGTGCAGGACGCTGACCGTCACAGGCGGAATTTCGCCATCGAGCCAGTCCTGCTCTTTCGCCAAGGCCGTCCAGGCGTCCGCCATGCGCGAGAAGCGATTATAGGCGGGTTGCTCCTCCGAGCGCTCGGCCAATTGCAGGCAGTTCTCGGCGTTATCCCTGAAGATATCAGACTGTTTCATCGACCAGACGTGGGTACGGAACCCATGGCCTGCAACCGCCCTTACAGGATCGTAACCTGCGCCGGAACTTCGCACGCCACAAGTCATTGGATATCCATGCGGATACTTGTCGCGATGGTCGTCCTGGCCTTCATCAGCACCACGGCGTTTGCCGAAAGCACGAGCGAGCGGATGCGCGGCGATCGCGCACCTGACGCGACGGACGTCATCAGCGGCCTCTACGCCTTCAGTCGCTTCCAGCAGGGCCTGCTGGAGAGCACCGATTTGAAAGGCAATGCGGAGGTCAAGAACCTCGCCGCCTTGCGCGCCGAAGAGGCGGTCAAGCGCGACAAGGCGCTGAAAGCGATTCAGAACACCATCGGGACCGAGCCGCGCGCGACCAAGACGACGTCAGCCGGCATCGGCCTTGCCAAACCCGATGACATGGACGGGCCGGCCTATGTCAGAAGTTTCTATGCGGCGCAGATTCCCGAATACGAATCCACGATCGCCCTGCTCGAGCGCTATCTGAGGACGCCCGACAATCCCGCACTCGGCGCTTTCGCGCGAGAGCACCTGCCCGTGCTGCACGAACAGCTGAAGGATGCCGAGCGGACGATGGCCGACAAGTAGCCGCCTATTTGTCCTCCGGATGATGTTGTTGGTCGAGCGGACGCACGGTGCGATCGCTGTCGGGCATCTTGTCCCGTCCGGCATCGCCATTGGAATCCTTGCCACCCGAGGTCGAAGTGCCGCTGCCGCTGGGGGTCGACTTCGTGGCGGTCCCCGTGGTCTGCGAACCCGCATGCGGGGTGGCAGAGCTTGCGGCGGGATCGCCGGTCACGGCTCCGCGCCCGCTTGGCGCACCGGTCTGCGCCAGCGCCGATGCGGTGGCGAATAATGCGGCGATAAAGACGGCCAAGCCGACTTTCATGTGCGTTCTCCCTGAGTTTGCAGGTTAACCTCGGGCCCTATCCCGCGTTCCTTAGCCGATGGCCGGGAGTTTCAGAATGGAACGCCCGCCGCCCCTCCTAAGGGTCGGGAATTTTTAGATAATCGGATGGAACTCTCGACAGTCTTGGCGGTTGGTTTGGCCGGGCTGAGCATGTCAGGTTCCAATTCCTCGCGTCGCACGCTTGGCGCTTGATTTCGAATTTGGCTGACGCTCTATTTTGACCAGACGCGTCCTGCCATCGGATTCGGCCGACGCCTGCGGGGGAATTAGTATGAGCGACCTCGATCCCGGAACAGCATCACGCTCCGGTCGACGCGTCCCAAAGCCAAAACCAAATGGAATGTCGGAGCCGGATTCCCGGCCGGAATTGCTGCTCGCGCTCCAGGCGATGCGCAGCGGCGACTTTTCGGTGCGCATGAGCGGCGACTATCTTGGCATCGACGGCAAGATTGCCGACACACTTAATGAAATCATCGCCGCCAACCAGCGCATGGCGCAGCAGCTCGAACTGGTCGGCCAGGTGGTGGGACGCGAAGGCAAGACCCGCCAGCGCGTGAAATTCGGCCTCGCCTCCGGCTCCTGGGCCGACATGGAAGGCTCCGTCAACACGCTGATCGACGATCTGCTGTGGCCGACGCGCGAGGTGACGCGCGCGGTCGCGGCTGTGGCGCAGGGCGACTTGATCCAGACCGTCAAGCTCGACGTCGAGGGCCGCCCGCTCCGGGGCGAATTCCTGCAATCGGCGACCATCGTCAACACGATGATCAAGCAGCTCGGCGTGTTCACCTCCGAGGTGACGCGCGTGGCGCGCGAGGTCGGCACCGAGGGCAAGCTCGGCGGCCAGGCCCAGGTGCCTGAGGTGACCGGCGTTTGGAAGGATCTGACCGAGAGCGTCAACTCGATGGCGAACAACCTGACCAACCAGGTTCGTAACATCGCCGAGGTGACCATCGCGGTGGCCAACGGCGACTTGTCCAAGAAGATCACCGTCGACGTCCGCGGCGAGATCCTTCAGCTCAAGGAAGCCATCAACACGATGGTGGACCAGCTGCGCTCGTTCGCGTCCGAAGTGACGCGCGTGGCGCGCGAGGTCGGCACCGACGGCAAGCTCGGCGGCCAGGCCATTGTGCCCGGCGTCGCCGGCACCTGGAAGGATTTGACGGACTCCGTGAATGCGATGTGCGGCAACCTCACCGCGCAGGTCCGCAACATCGCCAACGTGACGACCGCCGTGGCGCGCGGCGACTTGTCCCGCAAGATCACCGTCGACGTGCGCGGCGAAATTCTCGAGCTGAAGGACACCATCAACACGATGGTGGACCAGCTCAACTCCTTCGCCTCCGAAGTGACGCGCGTCGCGCGCGAAGTCGGCACCGAGGGCAAGCTCGGCGGCCAGGCGCAGGTGCCCGGCGTGGCCGGCACCTGGAAGGACCTCACCGACAACGTCAACTTCATGGCGTCGAACCTGACCGCGCAGGTCCGCAACATCGCCGACGTCGCCACTGCCATCGCCGGCGGCGACCTGTCGAAGAAGATCACCGTGAACGTCTCGGGCGAAATCCTTCAGCTGAAGGAAACGCTCAATACCTGCGTGGACCAGCTCAACGCCTTCGCCGGCGAAGTCACGCGCGTCGCGCGCGAGGTCGGCACCGAAGGCCGGCTCGGCGGCCAGGCCAACGTGCTCGGCGTCGCCGGCACCTGGAAGGACCTGACCGAGAGCGTCAACTCGATGGCGTCGAACCTGACCGCGCAGGTCCGCAACATCGCCGAAGTGACGACGGCGGTCGCCGGCGGCGACCTCTCCAAGAAGATCACGGTGGACACGCGCGGCGAAATTCTAGAGCTGAAGGACACCATCAACACCATGGTGGACCAGCTCAACGCCTTCGCCGGCGAAGTCACGCGCGTGGCGCGCGAGGTCGGCACCGAAGGCAAGCTCGGCGGCCAGGCCGTCGTGCGCGGCGTCGGCGGCACCTGGAAAGACTTGACGGACTCCGTCAACTCGATGGCGTCGAACCTCACCGGCCAGGTCCGCAACATCGCCGAAGTCGCGACCGCGGTCGCCAAGGGCGATTTGTCGAAGAAGATCACGGTGAACGTCTCGGGCGAAATCCTTCAGCTGAAGGAAACGCTCAACACCATGGTCGACCAGCTCAACGCCTTCGCCGGCGAAGTCACGCGCGTGGCGCGCGAGGTCGGCACCGACGGCAAGCTCGGCGGCCAGGCCGGCGTGCCCGGCGTCGCCGGCACCTGGAAGGATTTGACTGACTCCGTGAACTCGATGGCGGGCAATCTCACCGCCCAGGTCCGCAACATCGCCGAGGTCGCGACCGCGATCGCCGGCGGCGACCTCTCGCGCAAGATCACGGTGGACGTCCGCGGCGAGATCCTTCAGCTCAAGGACACACTCAACACGATGGTCGACCAGCTCAACCGCTTCGCGGGCGAGGTGACGCGCGTGGCGCGCGAGGTCGGCACCGAGGGCCGGCTCGGCGGCCAGGCCAATGTGCCCGGCGTCGCCGGCACCTGGAAGGATTTGACCGACTCCGTGAACTCGATGGCGGGCAATCTCACCGCCCAGGTCCGCAACATCGCCGAGGTGACGACCGCCGTGGCGCGCGGCGACTTGTCCCGCAAGATCACGGTGGACGTGAAGGGCGAAATTCTCGAGCTCAAAAACACCATCAACACCATGGTCGACCAGCTCAACGCTTTCGCCGGCGAAGTCACGCGCGTCGCGCGCGAGGTTGGCACCGAAGGCAAGCTCGGCGGTCAGGCCGAAGTGCCCGGCGTCGCCGGCACCTGGAAGGACCTCACCGACAACGTCAACTTCATGGCCTCGAACCTGACGGCGCAGGTCCGCAACATCGCCGAGGTCGCGACCGCGATCGCCGGCGGCGATCTATCGAAGAAGATCACGGTGGACGTGCGCGGCGAGATCCTGCTGCTCAAGGATACCTTGAACACCATGGTCGAGCAGCTCCGCTCCTTCGCCGCCGAAGTCACACGCGTGGCACGCGAGGTCGGCACCGAAGGCCGGCTCGGCGGTCAGGCCGTCGTGCCCGGCGTCGGCGGCACCTGGAAGGACCTCACCGACAACGTCAACCTGCTGGCGGCGAACCTCACCACCCAGGTCCGCAACATCGCCGAAGTCACCACCGCCGTGGCGCGCGGCGACTTGTCGCGAAAAATCACGGTGGACGTGAAGGGCGAAATCCTCGAGCTCAAGAACACCATCAACACCATGGTGGACCAACTCAATGCGTTCGCCGGCGAAGTCACCCGCGTTGCGCGCGAGGTCGGCACCGAAGGCGAGCTCGGCGGTCAGGCTCAGGTGCCGGGTGTGGCCGGCACCTGGAAGGACCTCACCGACACCGTCAACTTCATGGCGGCGAACCTCACCGAGCAGGTCCGCGGCATCGTCAAGGTGGTGACTGCCGTCGCCAATGGTGATTTGAAGCAGAATCTCACCGTGAAGTCGAAGGGCGAGGTGGCCGCGCTCGCCGACACCATCAACAACATGACCGAGACACTCGCGACCTTCGCCGACCAGGTGACATCGGTGGCGCGCGAGGTCGGCGTCGAAGGCCGCCTCGGCGGCCAGGCCGACGTGCCGGGCGCGGCCGGCACCTGGAAGGACCTCACCGGTAACGTCAACCTGCTGGCGGCCAACCTTACCTCGCAGGTGCGCGCGATCGCGGAAGTGGCGACCGCCGTGACCAAGGGCGATTTGACGCGGTCGATTCAGGTCGATGCCCGCGGCGAAGTGTCCGAGCTGAAAGACAACATCAACACGATGATCACGAACCTTCGTCTGACGACGGACGTGAACACCGAGCAGGACTGGCTGAAGACCAACCTGGCCAAATTCACCAACATGCTCCAGGGCCAGCGCGATCTCACCACCGTCGGACGGCTGCTGCTGACCGAGCTGTCGCCGCTGGTGAACGCGCATACCGGCGTGATCTACCAGGTCGAGAACGAGGACAATCCGCAGCTCCTGCTGCTCGCTTCCTATGCCGGCGACGGGGTTTACCCCTATCAGCGCGTGCTGCCGTTCGGCGACGGCCTGATCGGCCAATGCGCGCTCGACCGGCGTCCGCGCGTGGTCGCCGACATTCCCGCCGATGTGGTGCCGATCAACTCGGCGCTGCTCCGCGTCGCACCGAAGAACCTCGTGGTGCTGCCGGTGCTGTTCGAGGGCCAGGTCAAGGCGGTGATCGAGCTCGCCTCGCTCACCTCCTTCACGACCTCACAGATGACCTTCCTGGAACAGCTCACCGACTCCATCGGCATCGTGCTCAATTCGATCGAAGCGACGATGCAGACGGAAGGCCTGCTCAAGCAGTCGCAGCAGCTCGCCGGCGAGCTCCAGACGCAGCAGCGCGAGTTGCAGCAGACTAACGACCAGCTCGAGCAGAAGGCGCAGCAGCTTGCCGAACGCAACGTCGAGGTCGAGCGCAAAAACCAGGAGATCGAGCAGGCCCGCCGCGCGCTTGAGGAAAAGGCGACCGAGCTCGCGCTGACCTCGAAGTACAAGTCGGAATTCCTCGCCAATATGAGCCACGAGCTGCGCACGCCGCTGAACTCGATCCTGATTCTCGGTCAGCAGCTCACCGACAATCCGGACGGCAACCTCACAGGCAAGCAGGTCGAATTCGCCCGCACCATCCACGGCGCCGGCACCGACCTTCTGAACCTGATCAGCGATATTCTCGATCTCTCCAAGATCGAGTCCGGCACGGTGACGGTCGACGCCGAGGAAATTCTCACCGCCAACCTGCTCGAGACGGTCGGACGGCCGTTCCGGCATGAGGCCGAGAACCGCAATCTGTCGTTCAAGATCGACGTCGATCCGAACCTGGGGCGCAGCATCGTCACCGACTCCAAACGCCTGCAACAGGTATTGAAGAACTTGCTCTCCAACGCCTTCAAGTTCACCGCCGAAGGCGAAGTACGGTTGAAGGTGTCGGGCGCGCTCGGTGGCTGGGGCACGGATCACCCCGTGCTGAACAGCGCACCAGCCGTGATCGCCTTCGAGGTAACGGACAGCGGCATCGGAATTCCGATCGAGAAGCAGAAGCTGATCTTTGAGGCATTCCAGCAGGCAGATGCCGGCACCAGCCGCAAATATGGCGGCACCGGCCTCGGCCTGGCTATCAGCCGCGAACTCGCAAGCCTGCTCGGCGGCGAAATCCACCTGCGCAGCGCCCCGGGCAAGGGCTCTATCTTCACGCTCTATCTCCCGCTGAAATACTCCGGCCCGACGCTGGCGCCCCGCGCGCCCGCGCAGCAGCAGTACAATCAGCCACCGGCGCTGCAACCGGCCGCACCCGAGCAGCGCGTCATCGAGCAGCTCCCCGACGACCGGCTCAATCTCGAGCCCGGTGACAGTATCCTGCTGATCGTCGAGGACGATCCGCATTATGCCCGCATCCTGGTCGACCTTGCGCGCGACAAAGGCTTCAAGGTCCTGGTCGCCGCGCGCGGCGCGGAGGCCCTCGAGCTTGCCAAGCAGTATCAGCCGCGCGCCGTTTCGCTCGACGTATTTTTGCCCGACATGCTCGGCTGGACGGTGCTGAGCCAACTCAAGCACAATCCGCTGACGCGCCACATCCCGGTACAGATCATCACCCTCGACGAGGACCGCCAGCATGCGCTGGCCCGCGGCGCCTTCTCCTTCGTCAACAAGCCGACGACGACCGAGGGCGTTGCCGCAGCGCTGACACAGATCAAGGAATATGCGCGGCCGCGGCGCAAGCGGCTCCTGATCGTCGAGGACAACGAGGCCGAACGGCTGTCGATCCGGGAACTGCTGCATCACGACGACATCGAGATCGTGACCACCGGCACCGGCGCCGGCGCGCTCTCGACGCTACGTGAGGCGCCCTGTGATTGCGTGGTGCTCGACCTCAGGCTTCCCGACATGAGCGGCTTCGAGGTGCTGGACCAGATCCGCCGCGACGACACGCTGTCGAACGTGCCCGTGGTGGTGTTCACGGGCCGCGAGCTCTCGGCCGAAGAGGATGCGGAACTCCACACCATGGCCCGCAGCATCGTGGTCAAGGGCGTGGAATCGCCCGAACGCCTGCTCGACGAGACCGCGCTGTTCCTGCATCGCGTGATCACGGAGCTGCCGGTCGAGAAGCAACGCATGCTGGAGAAGCTGAACAGTTCCGACGAGGATTTGATCGGCAAGACCGCGCTGCTGGTCGACGACGACGCCCGCAACATCTTCGCGCTGTCGAGCGTGCTGGAACGGCGCGGCATGAAGGTGCTGACGGCGACCACCGGCCGCGAGGCGGTGACGCTGGTCGAATCCAACCCGGAAATCGCCATCGTGCTGATGGACATCATGATGCCGCAGATGGATGGCTATCAGACCATCGGCGTGATCCGGGAGAACCCGGCCTTCCTGCGCCTGCCGATCATCGCGCTGACGGCGAAGGCGATGAAGGGCGACCGCGAGAAATGCCTGGAGGCAGGTGCCTCCGACTATCTCGCAAAGCCTGTCAACACCGATCAATTGCTGCTTGCTATCCGCATGTGGCTGCATCGCTGAGTGGGATCCACGAATGGACCATAAGAAGGTCAACATCCTCCTCGTCGACGACCAGCCGGCCAAGCTGCTCGCCTACGAAGTGATCCTGAAGGAACTCGGCGAGAACCTCGTGATCGCCTCGTCCGGCCGCGAGGCGCTGGAGGTGCTGCTCAAGACCGAGATCGCGGTGATCCTGGTCGACGTCTGCATGCCCGAGCTCGATGGCTTCGAGCTCGCGGCGATGATCCGCGAGCATCCGCGTTTCCAGAAGACCGCGATGATCTTTATCTCGGCCATTCAGGTCAGCGACATCGATCGCCTGCGCGGCTACGAGATGGGCGCGGTCGATTACGTGCCGGTACCCGTCGTGCCGGAAGTGCTGCGCGCCAAGGTCAAGGTGTTTGCCGAGCTCTATCGCAAGACGCGCGAGCTCGAACGACTGAACCAGGATCTCGAGGATCGCGTCCGCGCCCGCACTGCCGAGCTGGAGAACTCCACCGCAAAGCTGCGCGAGAGCGAAGAACGGCGCAGCATGGCAATCGCCGCCGGCAAGATGGGATCCTGGGACTGGGACTGGGCCAATGGCGACTGGATGTGGGACGAGGGCCAGTATCGCATTTTTGGCGTAACGCCGGAGACCTTCAATGTCACCTCGGCCAACATCCAGGCGCTGCTGCACCCGGATGACGTCGACCATTTCGGCGAGGCGATTGCCGCATTCAATACCGGCGTGCACGCCTATGAAGGAGAGTTTCGCGTCTGCCGGCCCGGTGGCGATGTCCGCTGGTGCGTCGGCACGGCGGCCGCAACGGTGGATCCGGGCGGTCGGGTCGTGCGGGTGAGCGGCGTCACCGTCGATATTACCGAACGCAAGCGCGCCGAGGAGCGGCAGAACCTGCTGGCGCGCGAGGTCGATCATCGCGCCAAGAATGCGCTGGCGCTGGCGCAGTCGATCGTGCGCCTCACCCGCGCCGACGAGGTCAAGGCTTACGTCAATGCCGTCGAGGGCCGCATCAACGCGCTGGCGCGCGTGCACACTATCCTGTCGCTGTCGAGCTGGCAGGGTGCCGAGCTCTCCAAGCTGATCGAGGAAGAGCTTGCGCCCTACTCGCTCGGAGGACAGATCGAGCTAGCAGGATCCGAGGTGCAATTGCTGCCGGCGACTGCTCAGACGCTGGCGCTGGCGTTGCACGAGCTCTTCACCAATTCGGCGAAGTACGGCGCGCTCTCGACCCGGTCGGGGCGGCTCGCGATCGGCTGGCAGGCCGAGAACGATCTCCTGACGCTGACCTGGGAGGAGACCGGAGGGCCGCAGGTGAGGACGCCGAAATCGCGCGGCTTCGGGACAAGAAGCCTGCTGGCCAGCGTCGAATCCCAGCTCGGCGGACAGGCGCAATTCGATTGGCGTTCGGAGGGCTTGTTATGCCGTCTCGAAATCCCCTTGATGCGCAAGAGCACGGCAACGTCGGCTGCGCAGGACAAGTTGGAGGCCGGCACCTCTCCCGAACTCCAGCGCGCGTCGGGTTAGCGCGACGCAGCCAGCTTAAGTCGTGGCATCTGCCGCGGCTCATCGGCAACGCGCCCTTCGAGCCAGGCTTCCGTTTGCGCGAGATCGCGCAAGGCTGTTGCGTAACGGCGGGCGGCTCTGCGCTCCACACCGTGCGGAAGCTCGCGCGCCTTGCGCAACATGTCGGCCGCCGCGTTGCGGTAGGCCAGCGAGCGATAGAGAAAGACCACCTTACCCATATCGAATGTTCCCGTGTTGATGGCATGCATCCTCGCAAGGTCGGCATGAACGTCGGATGAAGCGGGCGATGACAAATCCTTCATGCGTAATGGAACCCGCGATTACCGCGCGCGTTTCCATGCCAGATCGATAGGCAGTTCCATGCGCGCAAAGAAGTCGCCAAGCCTGATCTCTCCCACCGGCGTCATCAAATTGATGACGCATGCGATGATGGGCGCGGCCCTCGGTCTGGCCTTCACGCTTGCACTCATTCTGGCCAATCCTGCCGTTGCAGAATTGCTGAATCACAGCGGCCGTGCGGCCGCCCTCGTCTTTGTCGGCACGATGGTCGGGACGTTTGCCATCGGTGCCGCGCTCACGGGCGTCGTGTTCATCCTCAACGAGGACAAGGAATCTTGAAGCGCGCGTGAAATGCTTGCAACGCTTTGTTCGGAACTCCTGCCGCGAATGGCGGTTGGCTGCCTGCGTCAATTCAACTCAGGGAGTTCCCTCACATGAAGACGACCAAGCTCGCTCTCGCCGTGATGTTGGCAACCGGCCTCGCCGCCGCGCCCCTCGCAGCTGAGGCGAAATCGCACAAGAAGCACCACTCGTCTATGTCGCAGACCACGACGGGTGCGAACATGAAGAAGACCGTTGCTCCCGACGCGTCCGGCCAAGGCGGCTCCGGCCCTGGCAGCGATCAGGGCGGCAGCATGACCAAGCCCCAGAACGGAATGAGCAAGTAAGCACGGACTCGCGGCAAAAAAGCCCAGCGACGACGCGGGGCTTTTTGTTGCACGTTCGAAGACCTCTTCTGCGCTTGGTTCACGCCGCACTGGGTTCGGTGCGGCACCTTCCTTCGCGCCCGGTGATTACACCCTAATCGAGCACCACATGTAGGAAGTCATCTTGCGGCCCTTGGCGATGCCGGTCTCAATCAGCAACCAGTGCGCCTGGCAGACGGCAGGTCGATCGTTCTTGAAACAGCATTCTTGTCCGGGAGCCATATTCTCTCAGCGCCACATCGTCGGCGCGCTATTCAGCGCGTTCAGACCGACTCGCTTCAACTCGTCGACCGAGCAGCGCCCCGATCGAACAAGATCACTCAGTCGTGCGGCAACGCGCTCGCGCGTCGCGGTATCAGACGGAGCAATGTCGGCGCAGACTTCATCGAGAACCGCCCGCAGCAGGGCGGCCATTTCGGCATCCGGCATTGACGAGCTCCGGCATGTCGCGTTGCGCGACCGCTTTATCTGCGTCGGATGTCAGTGATGTTAAAGGCGGCCGCCGGCTGAGCTTTCTTCACGAGGTTGTCGAGCTGCGCCCGCTTGCGCGCGATCAGGAGTTGGGCCGCGGCATCGTCGAGGCCCTCACGCTGCAATTGCCGGATCGCAGAGCCCAATTCGAGGATCTCGGCGCGGAGTTTCAGAATCCGGTAGGCGTCCGGGTCTTCGTCCACCGCCTGCCTCCATCCACCACGTCTCTCGAACGCCTCAGCAGCGCGCCGGCCTGCTCTCGCTTTTCAGCGGACGAAGGCGCATCCGGTCGCGGATGTCGGGCAACACGTCGCCGCCGCCAGCCGCCTTCCATTCGCCGATCAGCAGGTTGATTTTCCGGCGCAGATCCATCTGCGCCCGGGCCCGTTCGGTGCAATCACGGTCGCGATTGACGAGATCGCGCACGGACGCCTCGACCTCGGCCATTTCCAGCCTCAAGGCGCTGATTTTACGTCGAATTTCATTAATTCTGTTATCCATGGCTTGTTAGAACAAAATAAGAACATATAGTCAAGCCATGAATTCCGAATGGGGAGCGACATGCAGGTTCAGAGGAAGTACGACGCCAAGGCTTTTCTCATGGAGCAGATGACCCGGTCGCAAGGGCTGAGGCTAAAGCGGCTAAGCGAAGAGGCCTACCAGCCGGCGCAATACGACCGAGGTCTGTCCTCTGCCGAAGCCGCGCACCGCATCCAGGTGCTCGAGGCAGAGATCGAGCTCGCCAACTCCTTCTAGAGAACGCGGCCGGCGCGCTTGGAACGTTGCGTCAGCAATACGGTTCTTTCCCTGGGCTAAGGGAGATTATCGATGGCACGCAAGGCAAAGAAGCGCCGCTACTCGCGTAGCTCCGGCAGTGATGTCGAGCGCGAGATGCGCCGTTACAAGAAGGGTACCGCTAAAAGCGGACCGGGCGGTCGCGGGGGACGCGTGAAGAGCCGCAAGCAGGCGATCGCCATCGGCCTGTCGGAGGCGCGCAAGAAGGGCAAGAAGGTGCCGAAGAAGGCGTCGAAGAAGAAGGCGTCCAAAAAGAAGACAACCAAGAAGAAGAACTCGAAACGCAAATCCGCCAAACGGTGACGCCGACCGGCGTCAGATCATGCTGCCGGGCATGAAGCAGCGAATCGAAACGCCGAACGCCGTCTTGACCGGCCAGACCATAGTGCGGCCGGCGCGGTTCGGCTCGGTGATTACGGCTTCGTCGGGGACCTCGACCCACTCTCCATCGAGACGGACCCGGTAGTGCCCGTTAAGTGAGTCCCAATCAGGATCGGCCACCGCAACGCCGTCGGCGTCCGAACAGCAAGGACCGAGATGGCTGCGCAGGCTGTCGAACCAGGGTTTCAGCGGCGAATCGGCGAAGCGGCCGTCATCGCGCCCCATTGCACTTCCGCCCGACAGCACGAGCGGCGCCGCGAGCAGCGCAAGCTTCAGCGAGAGCTTCAATCGATCCATGTCGGCACCGATCAAATGCGAACCACCGGCCGGTTCCACAAAGCGGCCGGACGTCCGAAGTTCCACTCCTGCATTTGCCTCGGCGTCGTCATGGCCGCCAAGGCACAACACGCGATTCCAAAGTCTGACGAGCGAACGCGGCTTTTTCGGACGAACCCGTCATCATTACTGCCGTTGACGAGAATGTTATCGGCGGCCTGTGGGTATCTCGAAAGGCGCGCGCGAAAAAGGCGGCCCGCAGGCCGCCTCTTGAATTTGCCGTCGAGGCCAAGTGAGAGGCCAAGAGATCACAAGAGATCAGGCGAGCGGCACCGCGACGAACCGGGTCGCCTCCGCGTTCTTCACCTGCAGCAGCACGCTGTTCTTGCCGGACGATTTGGCCTGCGCCAGCTCGGAGCGAACGTCGGCGATATTGGTGACAGGCTTGCCTCCCACATTGAGGATGACGTCGCCGGTCTGGATGCCGCGCTGCGCCGCCGGTCCCTGCGGATCGACCTCGGTGACCACGACTCCCTTCTGACCTGCGCCCTGGACGTCACCGGCCGGCGCCAGGCTGAGGCCGAGGCGCGGCGTGCCGGGGGCCTGCTGCGTCTTGCCGTCGTCGGCTTTTGCCTGCCGCTCGTTCGACAACTCGCCGAGCGCGAGCGTCACCGTTTTGGTGTCGCCCTTGTGGACGACATCGAGCTTCACGGACGTGCCCGGCGCCAGCGTGGCGATGGTGCGGGCGAGATCGCGGGAGTCCTTGATCTCGGTGCCGTTGACGGCGGTGATGACGTCGCCCGCCTCAATGCCGGCCTTCGCCGCTGGGCTGCCATCCTGCGGGTTGTCGACGATTGCACCGCGCGCCGCCTTCAGGCCGAGGCTGTCGGCGATCTCCGCAGTCACCGGCTGGACCTGCACACCGAGCCAGCCACGGGTGACCGCGCCCTTGTCCTTCAGCTGCGCGACCACGAGCTTGGCCGTCGAGGACGGAATATCGAAGCCGATGCCGACCGAGCCGCCCGAGGGCGAGTAGATCGCGGTGTTCACGCCGATCACATTGCCGTTCATGTCGAAGGCCGGACCGCCGGAATTGCCCTTGTTGATGGGCGCATCGATCTGGATGAAGTCGTCATAGGGACCATTGCCGATGTCGCGGCCGCTGGCCGAAACGATGCCGGCTGTCACAGTGCCGCCGAGCCCGAAGGGATTGCCGACCGCAACCACCCAGTCACCGATCCGCGGCTTCTGGTCGGAGAATTTCACGAACGGGAAATCCTTCTTGCCGTCGACCTTGATCAGGGCGAGGTCAGTCTTCGGATCGGTGCCCACCACCTTCGCGGTGTAGATCGAGCCGTCGTCCATCGTCACCTGCACGGACTCGGCGTGGTCGACGACATGGTTGTTGGTCACGGCATAACCGTCAGCTGAGATGAAGAAGCCGGAGCCCTCGCCCATGATCACCTGGTGACGCTGGCGCGGCATGCCGTTCATGCCGCCCTGGCCGCGGAAACCGAACTGTTGCGAGAACTGGTCGAACGGGGAATTCTCATCCTGATCCATCCGGTTCTGTTGCAGCATCGCACTCTTGTCGTTGTCCTGGTCGATCTTCACCCGGACCGAGATGACGGCGGGTTTGACCTTGCTGACGAGATCACCGAAGCCCGGCGGCGTCGCGGCGCTTTCTGCCGCCTGCGCAGGCGAAATCAGTGAGTTCACGCCGAACGGCGTCGAAGCAGGAGACGCAGCCAGCAGAACCGCGCCAAGCGCGGCCACGGTGCCGAGCAGTGCAAGCCGGCGTGGCTGTAGAATTTTGCGGGACGTGGTGGTGTCGGAATTGACGCGATCTTTCATGTCGAAATGTCCATGTTTGTGAAGGTGTCGCCCTGCACACAACATGGACATCGGCACCTTACGGCGTCCCGTCCACGCGATTAAATCTTGGCAAAGGTGGTGTGGCGGGCGGCCGCAGGCAAAAAACCGTCGCGCGTCGGTGCGAGGCCGCCGAACTCCGGCGATAACGATCCAACTCTGACGTCGCCCAGTGAAAGTAATGCACGAGCCTTATTACGCCGCGGCGGGTCGCTCCCATGCCGCGGCTGCGATGGCATCCTCTTCGCGTTGCGCATTGCACGCGTCGAAATGGGCCTTCAGCGCGATTTCGGCGAGATACTCGAAATGTTCGGCCTGGCCGAGAAGCTGCCAGTTCTGCAGGGGCCGATAGGCCGCCTGCTGGCGACAGAGGGACGCAAGCGCGCGGTAGCGACGTACGTTCTCCATGAGACCCTCCCTCACATTCACATGGACTTATTACCCTGATTTACGTCAGGCCGATGGCGGTTATGCAAAACATTTTATGCGCGCACGGCCGGCTTAACCTGCGTTAACTTTTAGAAAACGCGCAAGCGCGATTGGTTCCTAACGGGCGAACCGAGCGTGGAACTCGCAATGCGTTCAGGCGTAACGACGGCGTTCGACGTTGATGCCGATCAACTCGAAATACTGTTCGATCGGTTCGGGCCGCCCGATGAGATAGCCCTGCATCTCCTCGCAAGCCTCGCCCTCCAGGAACGCACGCTGCGCCTCCGTCTCCACGCCTTCCGCAACGACCGGAATGTGCAGGGCGTGCGCCAGACTCAGGACCGCGCGGACGATCTCGGCCGATTGCGGCGTCGCCTCGAGGTTGGAGATGAAGCTGCGGTCGATCTTGATCTTGTCGAACGGGAACGACTGGAGGTAGGACAGCGAAGAATAGCCGGTGCCGAAATCGTCCATCGCGATGCGGACGCCGAGCGCCTTCAGCCGCCGCAACAGATTGAGCGCGCGGGTGAAATCGCCGATCAGCACCCCCTCGGTGATCTCGACCTCGAGCCGCGTCGGCGCGAGTCCCGTCTCCAGCAGGATCTGGTGGATGGACCGTTCGAGGTCGCCGGCCTGGAACTGGACCGGCGACAGGTTGACCGCGACCTGCAACGGCCGCGGCCATGATGCGGCCTCACGGCACGCCTCCCGCAAGACCCATTCACCGATCTGGATGATCAGCCCGTTCTCTTCGGCGAGCGGAATGAATTGGTCCGGCGGCACGATGCCGCGGGTCGGATGGTTCCAGCGCACCAGCGCCTCGAAGCCGATGACCGCACCATCCATCCGCGCCTGCGGCTGGAAATAGACGAGGAGCTGGTTCTGCTCCACCACCTGCCGCAGATCGTGCAATAGCAGCCTGCGATCGCGCAGCTCCCGGTCCATCTCGGATTCGAAGAAGCACACCCTGCCCCGGCCCTCGCGCTTGGCGCGATACAGCGCGGAATCGGCATTGGCAAGCAGCGTTGCCGCATCCACGCCGTCATTGGGATAGAGCGCGATGCCGACGCTGAGGCCGACATGGGAGAGATAATCGTCAACTTCCAGCTCATTGCCGATCGCCTCGACCAGCCGTTCGCCGATCGCAAGCACCTCTTCACGGCAGACATCATCCGGCATCAGGATCATGAACTCGTCACCGCCGATGCGGGCGACGAAGGCACCATCGGCTTCCGCGGCGAGCCGCTCGGCCGCAGCGCGCATCATCATGTCGCCGACAGGATGGCCGAACACGTCGTTGACGTCCTTGAACCGATCGAGATCGAGGCTGAGCACCGCAAAACCAGCCGACGCTTCCTGCGCCCGCTCCAGCCGTTCGCCCAGCGCCGCATTGAATGCGCTGCGGTTCGGCAGGTCGGTCAGTGCGTCATGATGCGCAAGGTGGCTGATCCGCGCCTCGTTCGTGATCCGCTCGGTCACGTCCTCGATGACGCCGACAAGATATTGAGGCGCCCCGCTACCGTCACGAACCAGCAGCTTGCGCGAGTTGACCAGACGATCATGGCCTTTGACGCCGACATCGAGCAGATGCCCCTCCAGGAACATCGACGTGCCGGTGTCCACGACGCGGCGGTCCTGCTCATTGACGACGCGGGCAATGTCGCGCGAGAAGATCTGATCTGGCGTCTTGCCCAACATCTCCTCGCGGGGCATTCCGTAATAGTCTTCGCCAGCGCGATTGAGCAGGACGTAGCGAGAATCCCTGGCGTCCTTGGCGAACACCGCGATCGGAATATTCTCGATGATGCTGTCGAGGAACTCGCGCGCGCGCAACAGATCCTGCTCGGCGCGCTTGTGCGTCTGCCCGAGCTCCTCGATCATCAGTTTGATTGCGCGGTCGGTGCGACGGCGATCGCGGTCGCTCTCCTCATACGCCGCGCTGACGAGCTCGCCGAGCCTGGTCAGGTCGACCTGCCCGGATTCGTCGGTCGACTGCCTGATCTGTCTTGCCAACAGGCGATGCATGGTCAGTCCATCGCCTCTGCAATCATCGTGACGGTCATGGTCTGGTTGTGCAGCTCGCAGCGGCCGGACGCGACCGGCGGCGCGATCTCGCCATAGGAATAGAAGCCGATACGAACGACGTCGTCGCCGAGTTCGGCGGCCACGGCATCCAGCTCATCCTGCGTACGCTGCCCCATCACCTTGCGCCGGCCGGTGCAGCTCACCAGGATCGCGAGCTTGTCGCCCGAAATCCCATCGGCAAGCGCGTTACGCGCCTGCCGGCCCGCCTCGCCTGCGCCTGCAGCGAGACTATCGAAATTGGCGCGCATCAATTGCGCGGTGCATCCCTCCGGAATATCGGCCGCGAATGTCAGGGTGCGGGCATCGCGATCCACCGCGAAGACCGAGCGCACAATCTGTCGCTCCGGCGCGGCCTCATCGTGAATGCGCAAGGGAAACGCGAGGCCCGAGCCCGGCATCGCCGCGGCTTCCTCCTCACCGAGATAGCGGGTGTAGAGGTCGAGCGGCGGCTCGCCGTCGAGTTCTACGACAACTGGGCCGTCCGATTTCGTCACCTTGCGCCGCGGGCCGAAGACGTCCCAACCGCCGGCGCAGCCATGTGCGATCCGGAAGGACGTCCCGTAAAATCCGATGGCGGCCACGCGGTTCGGCAACGGTTCGCCGTCGGCGCCCACCAATGTCTGCTCGAGCTTGGTGCCGTCGCCGGCCAACCCTCCGGTCACCAGCAAGTCGGGCCCCAGTACCTCGGTGATCCCGGCAATCAATTCGTTGCCGTTCACGTTCAATCCATCGGAGAGGACGAACACGCCTGCGAGATCAGCCGCCGCGACCTGGCGGGCGAGACGCATGCCGCAGAGCCGCGAGGCATCGCGGGATTCGATCGTCTCGTGGACCAGCCGCACCTTGGTATGTGCGAATCGAAGGGCGACCGCGACGATTTCTTCGTCCGCAATGTCGTCGCCGTGGATCTGACCGCCGGTGCTGCAGCCAACGATATGACTATCGGAATAGAGACCGCGCAGCTCGCGGTAACGCTCGCCGCCTGCGAGCCCCTCGCGGCTGCCGAAATAGAGCACGACCTGAGCGGGCTCGCGCAGAGCATTCGCTCCGCGCCAACCATGGACAGCATTCCAGTGCAGGTATTGAATGTGCATCCCACGCGCTCTCTGCGGTCCTTGAACCACAGATTGTGGCGCTGCGCATTGCGTCGTCGTTAATCGGGAGGCTACTTCAATACCGTTGGTTACCCCGGCGTGAAGGGCGTCGCGAATTCGCGATCGATTTCCCGTAGGCTTCCGGAGAAGCATCGCGCAGCCGCGACGATCTCCGTAGTCTACCGGATGCGAACGGGTTCGCCGGCCCGTATCGACGGCGCAGCATTAGCGTGCAGCTTCGGAACCCGGCCCCCCTCCGCGGCGCCCCGGACGGCCGCGATGTTGGCGGCATAGTTCACACTGTTCCCGCCGCGGAACACGGCCGAACCCGCAACGAGCGTATCAGCGCCGGCGGCGGCAACCGCAGCGGCATTGTCACGCGTGACGCCGCCATCGACTTCGAGGCGGATCGGCCGCTCGCCGATCATGCTGCGAATGCGCCTGATCTTCTCGAGCTGGGAGTCGAGGAAGGACTGGCCACCGAAGCCGGGGTTGACCGTCATCACCAGCACCAGGTCGAGACGATCGAGCACATATTCGATCGCGCTCTCGGGCGTCGCCGGACACAGGCTGACGCCGGCCTTCTTGCCGAGTGCGCGGATCGCCTGGAGCGAACGGTCCAGATGCGGACCCGCCTCGGCATGGACGGTGATGACATCGGCTCCCGCCTTCGCAAACGCCTCGAGATAGGGATCGACAGGCGCGATCATCAGATGCACGTCAAAGACCTTCGTCGTCATCGGCCGGATCGCCTTGATGACATCTGCGCCAAAACTGATGTTCGGCACGAAGTGGCCGTCCATGACGTCGCAATGGATCCAGTCGGCGCCGGCCGCGTCGATCGCTGCGATCTCCTCACCGAGGCGCGCAAAGTCCGCCGCCAGGATCGAGGGGGCAATGAGGATGTCTTTCGTCATGGCTGTCCACCTCCCTGCACGTCGGCGCCGCCGCTGAAGACGCGGCTCGCCAGGATATCTGCCGGATCGATGGTTTCGAGGTCGGCGACATCGAGCATACGGTCGAGATCGGACACCAGGCGATCGGCCTGCCGTAGTCGGATGCGATCGACGGCATTGCGGATCGAGCGCGCATTGGAGAAGAACGGCTGGGTCCGGCGCAGTGCGATGTATCTTTCGAAGGCCTCGCGCGCCGCCGCCGAGAAGCGATAGCCGCGCTCCTTCAACATCAATTCGGCGATGACAAGCAGCTCGGCTTCCGCATAATCCGGAAACTCGATGTGATGGGCGATACGGGAGCGGAAGCCGGGGTTGGAGGCGAAGAAGCTCGTCATCCGCTCGCCGTAGCCGGCCAGGATCACGACGAGGTCTTCGCGCTGGTTCTCCATCACCTGGAGCAGGATCTCGATCGCCTCCTGGCCGTAGTCGCGCTCGTTGTCGGGCCGGTGCAGATAATAGGCTTCGTCGATGAAGAGGACGCCACCCATCGCCTTCTTCAGGATCTCCTTCGTCTTCGGCGCAGTGTGGCCGATATATTGCCCGACGAGGTCGTCGCGCGTCACCGAGATCACTTGCCCGCGCCGCACGAAGCCGAGACCGTGCAGGATCTTTGCCATGCGCAGCGCCACGGTGGTCTTGCCGGTGCCGGGATTGCCGGTGAACGACATGTGAAGCGTCGGCGGCGCGGAGGCCAGCCCCGCGCGCTGCCGGATGCGCTCGATCAGCAGGAGCGAGGCGATCTGGCGCACGCGGCTCTTGACCGGCTTCAGGCCGATCAGCTCCTGTTCGAGCTGTTGCAGCGTATCGGTGATCCCGGCCGCTTCGGCCTCCTTGCGGAGATCAAAACTGGTATCGGTGCTTTCGGCAGTCGTGGCGTGGGGGACATCCAGCATGGGCACCTCGAAGAAAAGAGCTTCGCCGCGGGGGAAGCGGCGAAGCAGTGGTCCGCCAAGGATACGGAGCAGGGAGCGCTCCGCGCGGAAGAGGAATGTCTAATGCGAAGCGTGGGTGGCGGGCTTGCGAATGGTGCTGTACCGGATCGCACGTCCGCCGACCTCCTGCCGCACCAGTTCGAATTCAGCCTCCTGCGGCGGCCGGTTGACCAGGAACGAGATCCGCACCGATTCCCAGCCGTGGCTGGAGTCGAAACCGCTGATGCGGATGTAGCGGTCGCCATAAACCCTGCGGCATTCGGCGAGCTCCATCATCACGCCGGCAGCGTCCTGGAGATCGAATATCGGCAGGCCCCACATCTCCCAATAGGTGTTGCGGGGATGCGGGTCGTCGGTGAACTCGATGTTCACCGCCCAGCCGTTGGCGAGACAATACTGCACCTGCTTGGTGATTTGGTCGTCAGTAAGGTCAGGCAGGAATGAGAAGCAGCCCTGGGTGAGTTTCATATTGCGTCTCCTCAAACGGTTTCAAGCGCGGTCGGCACGAAGTCCGGCGTATCGGTCGATTGATAGTTGAAGCTGACGTCCTTCCAGACCTCGAGCGCAGCCTTCAGGGGCGTGCAGGTCTCGGCCGCCCTCGCCAGGATCTCCGGGCCCTCGTGGACGTAATCGCGCCCCTCGTTGCGGGCGAGAATCATCGCTTCCAGCGCCACGCGGTTGGCGATCGCGCCCGCCGCAATGCCCATGGGATGGCCGATGGTGCCGCCGCCGAATTGCAACACGACGTCCTCGCCGAGCAGATCGAGCAGCTGATGCATCTGGCCGGCATGGATGCCGCCGGAGGCCACCGGCATCATCTTGTTCAGGCTCGCCCAAGACTGGTCGAAGAACAGGCCATGCTCGAGCTTGGCCGGGTTGAAATCCTCGCGGCAGACATCGTAATAGCCGCGCGTGGTGTTGGGATCCCCTTCGAGCTTGCCGACCACCGTGCCGGCGTGGATATGGTCCACGCCCGCGAGCCGCATCCACTTCGCGATGACGCGGAACGAAACACCGTGGCTCTTCTGCCGCGTATAGGTCGAGTGACCGGCGCGGTGCAGATGCAGGATCATGTCGTTGCGGCGCGCCCATTTCGCCATGGACTGGATCGCGGTGTAGCCGATCACGAGGTCGATCATGACGATGCACGATCCGAGCTCCTTCGCAAACTCCGCGCGCTCGTACATGTCCTCCATTGTTCCCGCCGTGATGTTCAGGTAGGTGCCCTTCACCTCGCCCGAAGCAGCCTGCGCCCGGTTCACCGCCTCCATGCAGTAGAGGAAGCGGTCGCGCCAGTGCATGAAGGGCTGCGAGTTGATGTTCTCGTCGTCCTTGGTGAAGTCGAGCCCGCCCTTCAGCGCTTCGTAGACGACGCGGCCGTAGTTGCGGCCCGAAAGTCCGAGCTTCGGTTTGACCGTTGCGCCCAGCAGCGGCCGGCCGAACTTGTCGAGCCGCTCGCGCTCGACCACGATGCCGGTCGCGGGTCCCTGGAACGTCTTCACATAGGCGACCGGGAAGCGCATGTCTTCCAGACGCAGCGCCTTGAGCGGCTTGAAGCCGAACACGTTGCCGATGATCGAGGCCGAAAGGTTGGCGATCGAGCCCGGTTCGAACAGGTCAAGATCATAAGCGATATAGGCGAAATACGAGCCAGGTGTGCCGGGCACCGGATCGACGCGATAGCATTTTGCGCGATACTTCTCGGCAGCGGTCAGGCGGTCGGTCCACACCACCGTCCAGGTCGCGGTCGAGGATTCACCGGCAACGGCGGCCGATGCCTCGATCGGGTCGACGCCTTCCTGCGGCGTGACGCGGAACAGCGCGATGACATCGGTGTCTTTCGGCACATAGTCGGGCTCCCAATAGCCCATGCGCGCGTATTCCATGACGCCCGAACGATAGCGCTCTTTGCCGCGAACGGTTCCTGCGTGTGCATTCATGGCTCTCTCTCCTGCTCTTCTCTCTCTCTGAATGATTAGGCGGCGACCGGCTCGCGTGCAGCGACGCGCGGGTCGAGTTCGCCGGCACGATAACGTCGCGCCATCTCGCTCAACGGAATGACCTTGATTTTGCTGGCATGGCCGGCGGTGCCGAATTGCTCGAAACGGTCGCGGCAGAGGTCGCGCATCGCGTCCATCGCCGGTTTGAGGAATTTGCGCGGGTCGAACTCGGAGCGCGCTTGCGCTGCGACCTTGCGGAACACCGCAGTCATCGCCAGGCGGCAATCCGTGTCGATGTTGACCTTGCGCACGCCGCTTTTTATGCCACGAACGATCTCTTCGACCGGCACGCCCCAGGTCTGCGGCATCTCGCCGCCGAACTGGTTGAACATGTCCTGGAGCGGTTGCGGCACCGAGGACGAGCCGTGCATCACCAGATGCGTGTTTGGTAGCCGGCGGTGGATCTCCTCGACCACCCGCATCGCCAGGATGTCCCCATCGGGCTTGCGGCTGAACTTGTAGGCGCCGTGCGAGGTGCCCATCGCGATCGCCAGCGCATCGACCTTGGTGGCGCCGACGAAATCGACGGCCTGGTCGGGATCGGTCAAAAGCTGGTCGTGGCTGACCTTGCCCTCGACACCATGACCGTCTTCCTGCTCGCCGCCGCCATGCTCGAGCGAGCCGAGCACACCGAGTTCGCCTTCGACGGAGGCGCCGACCCAATGCGCGAGGTCGACGACGCGGCGGGTGATCGCGACGTTGTAGTCGTAGTCGGCCGCTGTCTTGGCATCAGCCTTGAGAGAGCCGTCCATCATCACGGAAGTGAAGCCGTGGGCAATGGCCGACGCGCAGGTCGCCTCGTCGTTGCCGTGGTCCTGGTGCATGCAGAGCGGGATATCGGGATAGGTCCGTTCCAGCGCGTCGATCATGTGCGAAAGCATGAGATCACCGGCATAGCTGCGGGCGCCGCGCGAAGCCTGGATGATGACGGGCGCGTCGACCTCGGCCGCCGCTTGCATGATCGCGATACCCTGCTCCATGTTGTTGATGTTGAATGCCGGCACCGCGTAGCCGTGGCTGGCGGCATGATCGAGCAATTGGCGAAGGGTGATACGGGCCACGAAGAGTCCTCCTGTTATTGCTTGCGAGCACGGGCGATCGCCCGTCGGGCTGCCTCGGCAATGCCTTGCGGCGTGATGCCGAATTCGCGGTAGAGCACGGGTGCCGGCGCCGAGGCTCCGAAGCCGCGCATTCCGACGAACTCACCATCAGCGCCGAGCCAGCGATGCCAATCGCCGGCGATGGCCGCCTCGATGCCGACGCGCGGCGCCGTGCCGAGAACCGCGGCGCGATAATCGTCCGGTTGCTCTTCGAACAGGGCGAAGCACGGCGCCGACACGACGGCGGCGCGGACATGCTCGGTTGCAAGCAGGCGCGCCGCTTCCAGCGCGATCGAGACTTCCGAGCCGGTCGCCATCAGCGTCACGTCGCGTCCGCCATCGGGCGAGACAATCACATAGGCTCCCCGTGCGACCCGGTTCCTGCCGCGGACATCGCTGCGGAAGGTCGGCAGCGCCTGGCGCGACAGGCACAGAACGGAAGGACGATCCTCCGTTTCGAGCGCGCAATCCCAGGCTTCCAGCGTCTCGACCGCGTCGGCGGGGCGGAACACGAGCAGGTTCGGAATGACGCGGAGCGCGGCGAGATGCTCGACCGGCTGATGCGTCGGACCGTCCTCACCGAGCCCGATGGAGTCGTGGGTCATCACATGGATCACGCGCAGCCGCATCAAGGCGGCAAGGCGGATCGCCGGCCGGCTGTAGTCGGAGAAGGCGAGGAAGGTGCCGCCATAGGGGATGAAGCCGCCATGCAGCGCGAGTCCGTTCATCGCAGCGGCCATGCCGTGCTCGCGGATGCCATAGTGGATGTAATCGCCGGCGAACGAGCCGCGCGTCACAGCCCCCTGTCCCCTGGCATGCGTCAGGTTCGAGTGTGTCAGATCCGCGGAGCCACCGACAAATCCAGGAATCGTTCCGGCAATGGCATCGAGCACCTGTTGCGAAGCCTGCCGCGTCGCGAGCTTCGGGCGCTCGGTGGCAAAGCGCCCGCGCAATTTCGCCGAGGCCTGGGCATAGGCGTTCGGCAGGGCAACGGCTTTGCCCTCGATGAAGAGATCACGCTGCTCGGGCGTCGCGCATTCGTAACGATCGAGCCAGGCGAGACGATCGACCTGCCCACGCCGGCCAATCATCCGCCACGCCTTCAGGATCGTGACAGGCACGACGAAGGGCTGATAGTCCCAGCCGAGCGTCCGCCGCGCCGCCGCGGTCTGCTCGGTGCCGAGCGGCGCGCCATGCGCCTTCTCGGTACCTTGTCGGTCCGGCGCGCCGTAACCGATGATGGTGCGACAAGCGATCAGGGAAGGCTTTGCGCTCTCACGCTCCTCGGCGATCGCCTGAGCAACGGCCTCGGGATCGTGCCCATCGACACGGCGCACCGACCAGCCAGACGCAGCAAAACGCGCCAGCTGATCATCCGAGGTCGCGAGCGATGTCGGTCCATCGATGGAGATACCGTTGTCGTCGAACAGCACGATCAGGCGGCCCAGCCCGAGATGGCCGGCGAGCGAGATCGCTTCCTGGCTGATGCCTTCCATCAGACAGCCGTCGCCGGCAATCACGTAGGTGAAGTGATCGACGAGGCCGTCGCCATGCCGCGCGTTGGCCATGCGTTCGGCGAGCGCCATGCCCACCGCGGTCGCGATCCCCTGCCCCAGCGGTCCGGTCGTGGTCTCGACGCCCGGCGTGTGGCGATATTCAGGATGCCCCGGCGTCTTCGAACCCCATTGCCGAAACGCCTTGATGTCATCGAGGCTGAGATCGCCGCCAGTGAGATGCAGCAGCGCATATAGCAGCATCGAGCCATGACCGGCTGACAGCACGAAGCGGTCGCGGTCCGGCCAGTTCGGATGCGCCGAGTCGAATTTGAGGAAGCGCGAGAACAGCACGGTCGCGACGTCGGCCATCCCCATGGGCAGGCCAGGATGGCCGGACTGCGAGATCTCGATGGCGTCGACCGCAAGGAAGCGGACGGCATTGGCGAGATCGCTATGCGCGACGGGGTGCATGTCGGCGCCGGCGTGAACCGAGATGTTCATCAGATCCTCCCGTTGTTGGTAGCGCGGATCACTTCAAGCTCCGCTTCCGCTCGATCAGCTGCATGATCAGCGGCGTCAGGATGAGCTGCATCGCGAGGTCAAGCTTCGCACCGGGGCAAACGATGGAATTCGCGCGCGACATAAAACTGTGCGGCAGCATCGAGAGCAGATAGGGGAAGTCGATGCCGCGTGGATTCTTGAAGCGGATCACGACCATCGATTCGTCCGGCGTCGGGATCCAGCGCGCAATGAACGGATTGGAGGTGTCCACCGTCGGCACGCGCTGGAAATTGATGTCGGTCTCGGTGAATTGCGGGCAGATGTAGTGGATGTAGTCCGGCATCCGCCGCAGGATCGTGTCGGTGACGGCCTCGGTCGAATAGCCGCGCGCGCTGCGGTCGCGGTGCAGCTTTTGGATCCATTCGAGATTGATGACGGGCACCACGCCGATCTTGAGGTCGGCATAGCGGGCGACATTCACCTTGTCGGTGACAACGGCGCCGTGCAGGCCTTCGTAGAACAGAAGATCCGAGTTCTCCGGCAGCCGCTCCCAGTCGGTGAAGGTGCCGGGCGCGGCTCCGTGCAGCGCGGATTCCTCGGGATCGTGCACATAGTGCCGCGTCGCCGCCGTGCCGGTCTCACCATAGTCGCGGAACGCGCGCTCCAGCTCCTCGAACAGATTGGTCTCGGGGCTGAAATGGCTGAAATGCCTGTTGCCGCGTTCCGCCTCCGTGGCCATCTGCGCGCGCATTTCGACGCGGTCGTAGCGATGGAAGGCATCGCCCTCGATGTAGGCGGCGTTGACTTTCTCGCGGAAGAAGATCTGCTCAAACGTCTTCTTGACCGAGGTGGTGCCGGCGCCGGAGGAACCGGTGATGGAGATGATCGGATGTTTCCTGGACATAAGTCACCTCGCTCACAGCCGGAAGAAGCCGCGCCGCGCAAACAGCGGTGCGGAGACGCTCGCGACCACCAGCGGATCGCAGTGCAGTTCAGCGACACGCCGCACTTCGTTGCTCGAGCCCATGACCAGCGGCACGCGCTGGTGCAGGTTTTGCGCTGAGAGATCGAGAATGCGCTCGCGTCCGGTCGAGGCCGAGCCGCCCGCCTGCTCGATGATGTAAGCCATCGGGTGTGCCTCGTAGACGAGGCGCAGACGGCCGTCGCCATAGCCGGGGCGTGCATCCGAGGGATAGAGGAATACGCCGCCGCGGGTGAGGATGCGGTAGGCCTCCGCGACCAGCGAGCCGATCCAGCGCATGTTGAAATTGTGATTGGCGGGCCCATCGACGCCGGCGAGGCATTCGTCGATGAAGGCGCGCACCGGCGAATCCCAATGGCGGCGGTTGGAGATGTTGATCGCGAACTCCTCACAGGCCTCGGAGATCTGCACGGCGCTGCGCGCGAGACGGAAGCAGCCGGCCCTGCGGTCGAGGGTGAAGATTTCGACGCCGTCACCGAGCGTCAGCACTAGCGAAGTCTGGGGCCCATAGGTGATGAAGCCGGCCGCCAGTTGCGCGGACCCGCGCTGATGAAAGGCGAGACCGAGATCGTCCGGCGCAGGCAGGATCGAGAAGATCGTGCCGACGGTCATGTTGAGATCGATGTTGGAGGAACCGTCGAGCGGATCGATCGCGACGCAGATCTTGGCCTCGCGGTCTCCGATCTGCGGTTCGCGCATCTCCTCCGACGCCAGTGCTGCGATCGCTAGCTTGCCGAGGCAGCGACGCAGGATCGCATCCGCCTGCACGTCGAGATCGCGCTGGATGTCGCCGTCGCAATTGCGACCGGTGGTGAGGCCCGAGGCGTCCGCGAGATCGCCGGTGGCGATGAGGTCGGAGATTTCGATTGCCGCCGCGGCGATGGCATCGACCGCGGCCGCGACGGCCAGCGCATGCGGCGCCGTCTCGGAATAGCGTTGAAGGTGGTCGTCCAACCTGAGTTGCCCGGTCATCTGCGTCCATCCCCTTGCTGGCGCCGCATCCAGTTCCTTCCTCGGCGGGAGGCTGTGCGGTCGGTCCCAGCACGAAGAGATTGACAGGGCCGGCTTAATAAGGAAAATTTCTATTCATAATGAGTGCCAAAGAATTTTCTTATAATGGCCCCGGCCATGCGACCCAGCTCCGGCATCTGACGATCCGGCAGTTGCGCTCGCTTGCGGCGCTTTCGGCCAGGGGCAGCGTCACCGCGGCCTCGACCCAGCTCGGGCTGACCCAACCGGCCGTGACGCAGCAGTTGCGGCAGCTCCAGGACCTCGCCGGCCTGCCTCTGGTGCAGCGGACCGGCGACGGCATGCTACTGACGGAGGCTGGCCGGGAGGTGCTGACGCTCGCCGAGCGCGTCGAAGCCGCGATCACGGATTGCCAGGGCGCACTCGACCTGCTTGCGGGCAGGACCGGTGGCACGGTGCATCTCGGCGCGGTCTCAACCGCGAAATATTTCGTGCCCCACGCGATCGCGGCATTTTCCAAGCGCTCACCGAAGGTCGAGATCAAGCTGACGATCGGCAACCGCGAGGAGATCCGCGAGGCCATGCACGGTTACGAACTCGATTTCGCCGTGATGGGTCGGCCGCCGGCCGACGTCAGCGTCGATGTGCGCCAGCTCGGGCGCAATCCGCACATCATCGTCGCGCGCAAGGGACACTGGCTGGAGAAGGATTCAGGCCTCAACCTGACCGACCTCGTGCACGAGACCTTCCTCACCCGCGAGCCCGGATCTGGCACGCGCACGCTGATGGAGGGGATGTTCCAGAAGTCCGATCTCGAGCCGATCATCGGCATGGAGATGAGCAGCAACGAGACCATCAAGCAGGCGGTGATCGCAGGCCTCGGCATCGCCTTCATCTCGGCCCACACGGTGGCGCATGAACTCACCGAAGGCCGCCTCATCGTACTCGACGTCGCGGGCCTGCCGATCATCCGGCAATGGTATGTGATCCGCCGCAGCGACAAAGTGCTGCTGCCGCCGGCGCAGGCGATGTTTGACTTCCTCGGCTCGGAGGGAGCGAACTATCTGCCGGACGTGCCCGACTTCGGCACGCGCTAGCGCCGCCGGTGCTTAGCCCATCAGCTTCATCGCGACCGTCGCCGCCAGAATGACGATGATCTGGAGGAGGCGCTCTGTCGTGAAGATGCGGTTCAAAATAGTCATCGCGCGCCCCCGGCCGTCGTGAAGGAGATCCAAGCGTGTTGCTAGCACGCGCGGGCCGCGGGGCAACTCCGTAGTCGTCACGGGTCCTGCTCGCGACCGGATCGCCGGAACCCAAAACGTTTCGAACGATTCAAATCTGATGTCCCGGAATTGCTGAACGCCCAACGTGTTCATGCACGCAGTGACTTCGCGTGCACGGATGCGTCTTGCCCAGCATCCGGCCGCATCCTTGGGGAATTCGGGCGAGCTTTGAAGTGCAAGGGAGGGCGCGATGAACCGCATCGCAGCCAACGGAGAACTATTGTCTCGTGCTGGCCAAGTTTCCAGTCGCAAGGTCGCCGGCAGAGTGCTGGCCGCATTGATGGCTTCAGGCGCATTCTTCGCCAGTCCACAGGCCCTCGCGCAGTCGGCGCCGGGCGCAACGCTTCCACCCGTCAATGTCACGGCCCCCGAGGCGCAGCGCCGCTCCAATTCGTCCACGGCGTCGCGCCGGTCGGGCAGCACAAGGTCGCGCCGGACACAGACGGCGCGGCGACCGGAGGCGCTTCCCGAGCCAAAACCGTTCGCGCAATCGCAGGATGCGCGCACCGGCACGGTCGGCTATTTCACCAACAGCACCTCCGTTGCCACCAAGAGCAACACGCCAATCGTCAACATCCCGCAATCGCTGGCCATCATCACCCACGAGCAGATCCGCGACCAGAACTACCAGGGCCTGACCGACGTCACCCGCTACGTGCCGAGCGTCGCCGTCCACCAGGGCGAGGGCAATCGCGACGAACTCGTCATCCGCGGCGTCGATTCCAGCGCGAATTTCTTCGTCAATGGCTTTCGCGACGACGTCCAGTATTTCCGTGACATGTACAACGCCCAGAGCATCGAGGTGCTGAAGGGCCCGAGCGCGATCACATTCGGCCGCGGCGCCGGCGGCGGCCTGCTCAACCGCACGCTCAAGGAGGCCGACGGCACCCGCGTCTACGAGGCGACCGCGCAGACGGGATCGTGGGGCGACCGCCGCGTCACGCTCGATGCAGGCCAGGCTATCAACGAGAACGTCGCGGCGCGGCTGAACGTGTTTTACGAGGGCAGCGATGCTTTCCGCGACTTCAACCATCTCGAACGCTACGGCATCAACCCGACCGTTACGCTGAAGCCCGACGATTTCACCAAGGTCAAGCTGTCCTACGAATATTACCACGACGGCCGCACCGCCGATCGCGGCAATCCCTCGCAGAGCCTTTCCGGCGGCGTCACGCGGTTCAATCCGACGACGCCGTTTGCGCCGAACGGCAATTTCCAGACCTTCTTCGGCAGCCCGAGCCTCAACACCGCGCAGGCAACTGTGCAGACCGGCATGGCGATCATCGAGCACGATTTCCAGAACGGCTTGACGGTGCGCAACGGCACCATCGCGGCCGACTACCAGAAGTTCTATCAGAACGTCTATCCGGTGGGCGGCGCCCTCGCCGGCGCGGTCAATGCGGCCGACACCGCGGTCAATCTCGGCGCCTATCAGCATACGACCAACCGCGACAATGTCTTCAACCAGACCGATTTCACCTACAAGGGCTGGACCGGTCCGATCGCGCACACCGTCGGCTTCGGCACCGAGTTCGGCCGCCAGACCGGCGCCGACATCCGTAACACCGGCGTCTTCCCGAACGGCACCAATACCATCGTGCAGAACCCGTTCGCGCCGACCTATTTCGGGCCGGTCAACTTCGTCCATCACTTCACAGCCGTGAATGCCGACGGCGTCACCACACCGGACTCCAACAGCAAATACGGGTTGAACATCGAGTCCGGCTATCTGCGCGACACCATCGAATTCTCGCGCGCGCTGCAACTCATCGTGGGCACCCGGTTCGACCGGTTCGAGATGTCGGCGGTGGACATGAACACCAACATCAGCCGCAACCGCACTGACAATCTGGTGTCGCCGCAGGCGGCTCTGATCGTCAAACCGATCGAGAGCATGTCGATCTATACCGCCTACAGCGTCTCCTACTTACCCGCTTCCGGCGATCAGTTCTCGTCATTGACAGACGGCACGCTGATCCTGCAGCCGCAGAAGTTCGCGAACACCGAGGTCGGGATGAAGTGGAACATCAACCCGAAGCTCCTGTTCTCGACGGCCATCTACAATCTCAACCGCACCAATCAGCCAATTGCCGACGGCAACAACCCCGGCTTCTTCTTCGCGTCCGGAGCCACGCTGACACGCGGCTTCGAGGCGAGCCTCGTCGGCTACGTCACCGACCAATGGCAGTCCTCGCTCGGCTATGCCTATACGGATGCGAAGATCACCAGTGCGACATCGGCGACCGTCGTGCCGGGCAACCGGGTGCAGCTGGTGCCGTACAATCAGTTCGCATGGTGGAACAAGTACCAGTTCACGCCGATGTGGGCGGCGGCGCTCGGTATCATCTATTTCGGTGATTCCTTTGCCTCGTCCGACGATACGGTGCGGCTGCCAAGCTTTGTGCGCTTCGATGCCGGCGTCTACGTCACGATCGATGCCAATTGGCGCGCGCAACTGACGATCGAGAACATCTTCAACCGCGGCTATTGGGCCTCCGCCGACGGCAACAATAACATCTCACCGGGCCAGGGGCGCACGGTGAGGGTGCAGGCGAGTTACAGGTTCTGACCTTCTATCGCGGAGAACGTCAGCGGTCTCGTCGCTGACGTTCGCGTCGGATGGTTAACGCTTAGGCAGCAAGCGGCGTGGCGTAATCCGCACGGACAGCAAAATAGGCTTCCAGCTCCGACAGCGCGCGGGCTTCCCACTCGCTGGCCTGCTCAAGCAGCGACCAGCGCTGGCGCGGCCGAAACGCCGCGGTCTGGCGATAGAGCGATGCGATGCCGCGGTAGCGGCGCACGTTCTCAAAGATGGCGTGCCCGTTGATCTGGCCGTTCATGTCGAAAACTCCCTCATAGTCCCGCGGGAGAAATTGCGGCCAAATCTTTTTTGAAAAGTTAGCGGCGCGATCCAACCGCGCGGATGGTTGCCGGACTGTTGCGCGCGTGCAACGCGCACGCTCGGCGCAAGCCCCGTTTATTGCGAATTCGTTGCTGCGCTCTCGCCGGACGACTTCAATCCGCCGCGACTGACGATGGTCGTGGCCTTGCGGCAGAGGTCGGCGAGGCCGATCAGAAGCACCGCGAGCAGGAAGAACAGGTTGATGGAATCGGCGTCGGCAGTGGTCAACGGGCCTACTTCGAAGAATGGCGGCATGAACGCCCACCACACCAGCGGAATGGTGAGCAGTGCGGCGAACACCGCCGCCGGTGCGCCTGCGACAATGCCGAGCACGAACAGGCTGGGCAGGAACGCCGCAAAATAAAGCTTCGCGCCGAAGGCGACGCAGGCGCCTTGGAGCGCAGCTGATGCCGCGACGACGACAAATCCGAGCAGAAACGCCTGCCACGACCATGGCCGTACTCGCGGTACGCCATACAGTTCCGCACGCCTCATAAGGCCTCCCCCCGCCGCCATTAACCAGGCCGCTTGCGACCAAAGTACTACAGCTGCAGGGAATCCGCGAGGTGGAAATTGCACCCTTCGGGCCCCTCACCGAGGCTTGGTAAACTGCCACGGCACACAATCGTACCTTTATTCGGTTGCCGCATAGACCAGGCTCGCGATGGGCAGCGCAAGGCCAATGGCCGAGGCCAGCGTCCAGCCGCCTTGCGCGAACGCCCAGGTCCCGAGCGCGGATCCGGCCGCACCGGCCGCGAAGAACGTCGCCATATAGAGCCCGTTGAGGCGGCTGCGGTGCTCGTGCCCGAGCACAAAGATGGCGCGAAAGCCGAGGACGACATTGCCCTGCACGCCGAAATCGATCGCGATCGCCGCCACAACCAGGCAGGCGAGGTTGAGCATCGATCCAGCCCCGCCGACATGCGTCACCAGGAAGCCCAGCGTGACGAACAGCATCGAAGCGATCGTGGCGATGCGGCTATGGCCGCGATCGGCGAGCCGGCCTGCGATCGGCGCCGCGAACACGCCGGACACGCCGGCGAGCGCGAACAGCGCGATGCCGCTCTGGGCGAAGCCGAATTGGCTGGCAAGCTGAAGCGGCACCACCGTCCAGAACAGCGTGAAGGCGCCGAACAGGCCGGCCTGGTAGAGCGCGCGGCGCCGCAGCAGCGGCGTGGTGCGCACCAGATGCGGCATCGAGAGCAGCAGTTCGCCGTAATGCATCCGTGCAACCGGCTTGCGCTTCGGCAGCGTGAGACGCAGCACGATCGCGAGTACGATCATCAACGCCGCCGAGCAGAAGAAAACCGCATGCCACGACAGCGCCGCGGTGACGAGGCTCGACACCGGCCGCGCCAGCATGATGCCGAGCATCAATCCGGTCGAGACGTTGCCGACGACACGGCCGCGAATGGCCTCCGGCGCAAGATGCGCGGCATAGGGAATGATGATCTGCACCGCGACCGAGCCGAGGCCGATGAACAGTGCCGCGATCAGGAATGGCAGCGCATGGGTCGCAAACGCGGCCGCCAGCAGCGCCGCCGCACCAAGCGTGATGACGGTGCAGATCAGCGTGCGGTTCTCGACGAGATCGCCGAGCGGCACGATGAACAGCAAGCCGGTGCCATAGCCGACCTGCGTCATGGTCACGATCAGGCCGGCGGCTGCGTGCGAGAGACCGAGCGCGGCGCTGATCGGGGCGATCAGCGGCTGGGCGTAGTAGATGTTGGCGGCGACCATGCCACAGGCCGCGGCAAGCACGAAGGTCAGTCGTTGCGACACGGCATCCGGCCCGGGTGCGGGTGCGGCGTCGATCGTGGCATTCATCGTCATTCCAAACTCTCCGACACGTCATCGTCTCCAGATATAGGAAACGATCATTTCCTAATTTGACAAGAATTCAGGCAAGCAGTTTCATCGCGACGCCGACCAGGCGCTCGCCGTCGAGCGGCAGGCGCGCCTTGCCGACGACGCGCAGGCCTTGCGTCAGGCAGATCATCAGCCGCGCGGTATCATCGGCTTCGACATGGTCCGGGATCGAGCCATCGGCCCGCCCCTCACGAATGAGGCCGGCGATGAAGCTCTCGTTGGTCTTGAGCTGCGCCGTAACGCGCGCACGCATCACCGGATCGACTGCCGACAGCTCGACCGCACTGCCGACCACCATGCAGCCGCGGCGCCCCTCGGGGCCCTGGGAGTGCTCGACATAGGACAGCAGCACGTTGCACAGCTTTTCGCGGCCGTTCGCGCCGCGCGCGGCCGCACTGCGGGTCTGCTTGCCCCGTACCGCGGCGTAGCGCTCAAAGGCGGCGAGGAACACGGCATGCTTGTCGCGAAACGCCTTGTAGACGCTGCCGGTGGCAAGCCGCATGGCCGCCGTGAGGTCCCCGATCGAGGTGGCATGATAACCGCGCTCGCAAAACACCCGGATCGCGCCGTCCAGTGCGGTATCCATGTCAAACTCCCGGGGACGGCCGGGAGGCTGGGCGGCAGGCTGGGATTGGCGAGCGGCTTTTTGCATTGCGGGATAATAGGGAACGATTGTTTCCGAATCAAGACACGGGTTGTGATTGATGGGAAAGCTGACTGGCATGGCGGCACTGTCAGACCCGTCATCCTGAGGTGCGAGTGGCGCGATGCATGGCATCGCGCCGGGAGCCTCGAAGGATGAACGGCCCCGATGCAGCCGGGCCGTCGCCCTTCGAGGCTCGCCGAAGAGGCGAGCACCTCAGGATGACGGGGATAGATGAGTGCTTGCCGGAAGACTCTGGATTGCTTCGCTGCGCTCGCAATGACGGAGTATGAGGCAGTAGGTTCGCTCTTCCGGTTCGCGTTTGAATCGCAGACACACCTTCGCGCCCTCGCGGCTCCCGTCATGCGGAAAAGGCTGACGACAAATTGTAATGTTGCGGTCTTCCACGCCGTGCAGGCACGGAACTTTCGTTGCCAATCTGCAACGGTTCCCAACGATCTAAGACCGGACAAAAGAAACGCCCATTGCGGCCACGAACCCTGCTCACAACACCGTGAGACTATCAGGGGATCGACGATGCGTGCACAACGTGTGTGGAACGTGAATGGAGCCGCCAGCATCGGGCAGCTTCAGTCCAAATTGGACGATTTGAATAAACGACTGAACCAGCTCGAGAGCCAGCATCCCGAGAGCTGGAGGGTCGACGAGCTGAAATCGAGCGCGCTCGGCCTGTCGCGGGAGATCGACGACATCCGCTGCGCCGAGGCGACGGCGGCGCTGCGGGAATTGCTGCGGAAATAGTCGGACTTCAACGGTTCGTAGGTGGCCAGGGAACCAACGCGGGTGCCCCGCCATTTCCATGGGAGAGCATGGAGCAAAATCATGACCAGGCACCTGACGCGAACCCATCTCGCGCGCGGTGTGGCCGGCGCGGTTTCCACGCTGGTCCTGTGTGCAACGATGGCTTTCACCATCGCGCACCACTTCGCGTTGTGAGGAAATTCGCATGACGTCCGATCCCGAGGAGTCGGTGAGGCTGCAAGGTTTTGGCGAGATGACGCTGCGCACGGCGATCACGACGGTGATGCTGCTTGCAGCACGCGAACGCGCGGACACCGCGATCTTCCGCATCCGTGACGGCGTGCGTCTGGCGAAAAGCGAGATCGCCGACCTCGCGTCAGAGTGGGGCATCGCGCCGGCGGCTGAAATCAGGTCGCCAAAACTTGTGCCCGACCCGCATTGGCCGGACATCGTTCGTGGCATGGTGCGCGAAGCGCCACTGCCGTCGCTGATGGTGGCGTTTCTGCTGGGCGTGCTGGTAACGCGCAGATGATGGTGCGCGTTCGCCAGGACGCGTTCACGTGAATGGACCACGGTGTGCCGAGACGCACCGAGGAAACCCTTGTTGCTCGCGAAATCGCGACCGTTCCGCAAGGAACGCGTGGAGGCAGCTGGGATTGGTCCGAGGCAGCAGGGATTGGTCCCCTGTCGAACCGAAACATGGAGACAACCATGACACGTATGAAACTTGTGAGCACGGCCGCACTAATGGCCACGATCTTGCCGCTCGCGATTGCAAGCCCCAGCCTCGCCGCGGGACGCGGTCCAGGCGCGTGCACCCCTCCGAGCGGACAGGCTGTCGGCGCCGCCGGACCAGCCATGAACGGCGGACAGTTGATGGCCGGCGTGGGCCAATGCGGTCGCATCGGCGCTTGGCATCGCACCAACACCTACGGCTATCAGCGGCCCGGTTATGGATATGACGAGCCCCGCTGGGGCGCACCGGCCTACGCACCCTACGAGTACTGATACCCTATACCGCAAGGTCACAGCGGCGCGGTCAATCTCGGCCGCGCCGTTCGCGTTAAATGAACACTGTAGGATGGGTAGAGCGGAGGTAATCCTCTGACTCACCGAGCAGCGCCAGAGCCATGCCGCTGCAACAAGCCGCCCTGCCCGGCCAAATCGGCCGTGGACCCGCCCTCAAAATCGTTGCAAAAAGGCGCTCCCGAGGCCTCGGCGGCCGGTCCGCCAAGCCTCTGGAAAACGTCAACTTTTGGAAGAATGGTCGGAGTGGCAGGATTCGAACCTGCGACCCCTGCGTCCCGAACGCAGTGCTCTACCGGGCTGAGCCACACTCCGACAAGAGGCCGGCTTATAGCGTCGGGTTTGACGCACCGCAAGCGGCCGAGCTGAGGAATTTTGTCCCTGTGAAAACGGGTCTTGAAACGTCGATTTTGCCGGCTGGCGCGGCCGGCGCGGAAGCCGCCGCCCGGATTTTGGCCGCGGGTGGGCTGGTGGCGTTCCCGACCGAGACGGTCTACGGGCTCGGCGCGGACGCGGCGAACGCGACCGCGATCGCCCATCTCTACGCCGCCAAGGGCCGCCCGGCCTTCAATCCGCTGATTGCCCATGTTGCCGACCTCGCCGCCGCGCGGCGGATCGGGCGGTTCGATGCGCGTGCCTTGAGGCTTGCCGAGGCGTTCTGGCCGGGGCCGCTGACGCTGGTGGTATCGAAAACGGACGATTGCCCGGTGGCGGAGCTTGCCACCGCCGGCCTCGACACCGTCGCGATCCGCATTCCCGCCCATCCCGTGGCGGAAGCGATCCTGCGTGCCTTTGGCGGCGCCGTGGTGGCGCCATCCGCCAACATTTCGGGCCACGTCTCGCCGACGCTGGCGGCACATGTGGAGAGCGACCTTGCGGGGCGGATCGACCTGATCGTCGACGGCGGGCCGGTCGCGGTTGGCGTCGAATCGACCATTGTCGGCTGCTTCGAGGCGCCGATGCTGCTGCGGCCGGGCGGACTGTCGCGCGAACGGATCGAGGCCGTGCTCGGCGTGCCCCTGGCGCGGCCTCTGGTGGAGACCGGGAGCGACGATAACCAACCGCTGGCGCCGGGCATGCTGGCCTCGCATTACGCGCCGCGCGCGGCCGTGCGGCTCAACGTGCGGGATGTCGCGCCGGGCGAAGCGCTGCTGGCGTTCGGGCCTGTGCCCCTGCCCGGCCAGGAAGCCGCCGCTGCTGTCATGAATTTGTCGCCCACGGCCGATCTCGATGAAGCCGCTGCCAATCTGTTCGGCTATCTTCGCGCTCTTGATGCGAAGAGCCCGCGGGCGATCGCCGTGATGGCGATCCCCGAACAAGATCTGGGCGAAGCGATCAACGACCGGCTGCGGCGCGCGGCAGTTGCGCGCTAGAAAGCGGAATGAAAGAAGACGACATGAACATCAATCAATCCGCCACCCCGCCGCTTGCGCCCGAGCTGATCGAACAATTTCGCAAGATCGTCGGCGACAAGCACGCCATCACCGATGCGGCCGACATCCAGGCTTACGTCACCGAGGAGCGCAATCTGTTTCACGGCCGCTCGCCGCTGGTGCTGCGCCCGGGCTCGACGGCGGAAGTGTCCGATATCTGCAAGCTCGCTTCCGCGCAAAAGATCGCGCTGGTGCCGCAGGGCGGCAACACCGGGCTCGTCGGCGGACAGACGCCGCACAATGGCGAGGTGGTGGTGTCGCTGCGGCGCCTGGACAAGATCCGCGAGGTCGACACCGCCTCCAACACAATGACCTGCGAGGCCGGCGTGGTGCTGCAAATCGCGCAGCAGACGGCAGCCGACGTGGACCGGCTGTTTCCGCTGTCGCTCGGTGCGGAAGGAAGCTGCACCATCGGTGGCAATCTCTCGACCAATGCCGGCGGAACTGCCGCGCTCGCCTATGGCGTCGCGCGCGAGATGGCGCTTGGCCTGGAAGTAGTGCTCGCCGACGGGCGCGTGCTCAACGTGCTATCGAAGCTGAAGAAGGACAATACGGGCTACAATCTGCACAATCTCTTCATCGGCGCGGAAGGCACACTCGGCATCATCACCGCGGCGACGTTGAAACTGTTTCCGAAGCCGCGGGCGATCGAGACCGCTTATGTCGGGCTGAAGTCGCCAACGGCGGCGCTGAAGCTGCTCACGATCGCGCAGAGCGAGGCCGCGAACGCACTGACGAGCTTCGAGCTGCTCTCTGAGATGGCCGTCGATTTTTCGGTCCGCCACGGCATCGACGTGCGCGATCCGCTCGCAGAGAAGCATCCCTGGTACGTGCTGATGGAATTGTCCTCTCCCGGCGACGACGCCCGCACGCCGCTGGAGACGATCCTGGCCCGCGCCATGGAAGAGGAGATCGTCGACGACGCCGTCATCGCGGCCAACCTCACCCAGCGCAACGGCTTCTGGAAGCTGCGAGAGGAGATGTCGTCGGCGCAGAAGCCCGAAGGCGGCTCGATCAAGCACGACATCTCCGTTCCCGTGGCCGCCGTGCCCGCCTTCATCGAGGAGGCCAACGCCGCCGTGGTGAAGCTGATCCCCGGCGCGCGGCCGGTGCCGTTCGGCCACCTCGGCGACGGCAATCTGCACTACAATGTCAGCCAGCCGATCGGCGCCAACACCGCGGATTATCTGGCGCGCTGGCACGAGATGAACGCTGTTGTATTCGAGATCGTGCTGCGCATGGGGGGCTCGATCTCGGCCGAGCACGGCATCGGCGTGCTGAAACGCGATGAGCTGCCTGACGTCAAGGACAAGACCGCGATCGAGCTGATGCGCGCGATCAAGGCGATGCTCGATCCGCACGGCATCATGAATCCGGGGAAGGTGCTGTGAGCGCGCTTACGATCGACGCCATCAATGACGCCGACGTCGAAAATGTCGTGGCGCTGTGGCAGCGCTGCGGCCTGACGCGGCCGTGGAACGATCCGCATGCCGACATTGCACTTGCGCGTCGGCGCGACAATTCGACGGTGCTGGTCGGCCGCGATGGTGGCGCGATCGTCGCGACCGTCATGGTCGGCCATGACGGTCATCGCGGCTGGGTCTATTACGTTGCGGTCGATCCGGATGGACGCAAGCGCGGCTATGGCCGGGCGATCATGGCGGCGGGCGAAGACTGGCTGCGCGCCGCCGGCATCGCAAAACTTCAGCTGCTGGTTCGCCGCGAGAATGCGCCGGCCAATGCGTTCTACCAGTCGCTCGGCTTCGAAGAATCGACCTCGGTGATGTTCCAGAAATGGCTCGACGGCCGCCAGTCGTAATCATATCCGGAAGACAGTCATGACCATTTCCGACCGCGTCCGCATCAAGGACGTCCACGTGCTCTCGGACGGCTGGACCACGCTGAAGACCACCACGTTCGAGTATCGCCGCGCGAGTGGCGAATGGCAGACGCAACACCGCGAAACCTATGAGCGCGACAACGCCGCCGCCATCCTGCCCTACAATCGCGCACGGCGCAGCGTGATCCTGGTGCGCCAGTTCCGCCTGCCGGCCTTCATCCGCGGCTACGACGATCTCCTGATCGAAGCCGCCGCCGGCGTGCTGGACGATGCCTCTCCCGAGGTGCGCATCCGCGCCGAGGCCGAAGAGGAAACCGGCTATCGCCTGCACGACGTCCACAAGGTGTTCGAGGCCTTCATGAGCCCCGGTGCCATCACGGAAAAACTGCATTTCTTCGTCGCTGAATACGAGCCCGAAATGCGGGTCAGCGCCGGCGGCGGCCTCGAGCATGAGGGCGAGGACATCGAGGTGCTGGAGCTCGGCATCGACGATGCCCTGGCGATGATCGCCGACGGAGGGATCATCGACGCCAAGGCGATCATGCTGCTGCAATACGCGGCGCTGCATATTTTCAGGTAGCCCCGCCAGGGCGGCAATTCTGACCTGCGCAGCCGTGGCGCCTGTTGAGCAAACCGCCGACTATCTCTAGTCTGGCCCTAATTGAGAACCAGGAGACGCGCCCATGTCCGCTTCGCGCGACGACGAATTCGGCTTTGCGCCCGACTACGATTCCCCCGTCCCCTATATGCAGCGCACGCGGGATTATTACACCGCGATCGGCTACACCACGGCCTATCGCTGGGCGCATTACACCGAGGCGCCGCTTCAGAAGCTAAGGAAGCCGCTTTCGCAATCGCGCGTCACGATCATCACGACCGCTGCGCCGTACGATCCGAGCAAGGGCGACCAGGGGCCGGGTGCGGCCTATAACGGCGGCGCGAAATTCTATCAGGTCTATGACGGCGATACGTCGCAGCCAAACGATCTGCGCATCTCGCATATCGGCTACGACCGCAAGCACACTTCGGCGACCGACAACGGCACCTGGTTTCCGCTGCCCCAGCTGTTGAAGGCGCAAGCAGCAGGCCGCATCGGCGAGGTCGCGCCACGCTTCTTCGGCGCGCCGACCAACCGCAGCCATCGCGTCACGCTCGACACCGATGCGCCGGAGATTCTGGCGCGCTGCATTGCCGACAAGGTCGACGTCGCCGTGCTGGTGCCGAACTGCCCGGTATGTCATCAGACCACGGCACTGGTGGCGCGCCATCTCGAGGCCAACGGCATTCCGACCGTGGTGATGGGCTGCGCCAAGGACATCATCGAGCACGCCGCCGTGCCGCGCTTCCTGTTCTCGGACTTTCCGCTCGGCAATTCCGCCGGCAAGCCGCATGACGTCGCCTCGCAGGCGCAGACGCTCGAGCTGGCGCTGCGGTTGCTGGAGACCGCGAGCGGCGCGCAGACCACGATGCAGTCGCCGCTGCGCTGGAGCGAGGACGCGTCGTGGAAGCTCGACTACAACAATGTCGCACAGCTTTCGCCGGAAGAGCTGGCACGCCGCCGCGCCGAATTCGACAAGCAGAAGGAGATCGCGCGCGGCAATCGCGCCGCCTGACGTCCTCCGCCAAACAAAACAACAAGGGAGAGCGACGTGACGCGACCGTTCGAGGGCGTGAAGATTCTGGACTTCACGCAAGTGCTGGCCGGCCCCTATGCGAGCTACCAGCTCGCGCTGCTGGGCGCTGATGTCATCAAGGTCGAGCGGCGCGAGGGCGAGGACATGCGCCGCACGCCGCTCAGCCGTGAATGGGCCGAGCGCGGGCTGGCGCCGGCGTTCCAGGCCATCAACGGCAACAAGCGCAGCCTGACGCTCGATCTGCAAAAGCCCGATGCGATCGCGATCGTGAAGAAGCTCGCCGCGACCGTCGACGTCGTCATGGAGAATTTCCGCCCGGGCGTGATGGACAAGCTCGGCATCGGCTATGAGGCCTTGTCGGCGATCAATCCCAAGCTGATCTATTGCGCGGTGTCGGGTTTTGGCCAGACCGGCCCCGACCGCCTGCGGCCCGGCTATGACGGCAAGATGCAGGCGCTCTCGGGCATCATGGCGATCACCGGGCATCCGGAAACAGGGCCGACGCGCGCGGGCTTTGCGGTGTGCGACGTGCTCTCGGGCGCGACAGCTGCGTTCGGCGTGTCGAGCGCGCTCTACCAGCGCGACCGCACCGGCAAAGGCCAGCTCATTGACGTCTCCATGCTGGAGGCGACGATGGCGTTTCTGTCCGGCCAGATCGCGGACTGGTCGGTCGCCGGCCATCGCCAGCAGCTTTCAGGTAACCAGGCGGTGAGCCGTCGGACCACCGCGAATTTGTTTCGATGCGGCGACGGCCACATCCTGCTCGCCGTCAACAACGAAAAACAATACCGCGCGCTGATGTCCGCGCTCGACCGCGAGGATGCGCTGTCCGATCCGCGCTTCGCCGACTGGTTTTCCCGCAATGAGAATGAGCCCGCCCTGCGCGCCATCATCGAGGAGGCGCTCGCGGCGAAACCGGCACGCGAATGGGAGACGATTCTGGAGGACGCAGGCGCGCCCTGCGCCAGCATCTGGAAGGTCGAGGAGGTCATCGATCATCCGCAGATCAAGGCGCGCGGCGCAATCCAGGAGCTGGATACGCCCTACGGCCGCCTGCGCTTTGCCGGGAGTGGATTCAAGCTCGCCCATGGCGGCGGCAAGCTCGATCGCATGGCGCCGGAGCTTGGCGCGGATACGGATGCGGTGCTGAGCGAGCTGGGGTTCGATAAGGCGGAGATCGCGGCGTTAAGGGCAAAGGAGATCGTCTAAAACTCCGCTGCCGTAGGGTGGGCAATGGCGCAGCGCGCCGTGCCCACGACCTCTCTCCATCGCAAAAAATGCGTGGGCACGCGTCGCTTTGCCCACCCTACGGCACCGTGATCAGAACAACGACCCCTGCCCGTCATCCATCGAACCGGACGCAACCTTCCGCACGGCCTTCCTGGGCTTCTCTACCTCGGCCTCCATCTCCTCCGCGCTGATCGGCAACAGCAGCTGATCGTCGTCATTGGCGACGCGGTTGACGCGGGTGGAGACCGGGTGCCAGGCGAATTCGCCGAGGCGCGGGGCGGTCATCAGCGGCATGATCGCATCGACTTCGTCGCTGCTGCAATCGAGCCAGCGCTCGAAGTCGCGAGGACTGATAGTGACGGGCACGCGGTCATGCAGCGCGGCGAGATCATCGCCCGCGGCCGCGGTGACGATCGCCACCGTGTCGAGCTCCTCGCCGTTCGGTCCGATCCAGGTCTCGAACACCGCTGCGAAGCCGAGCGGCGCACCGTCGGCGCGACGGATGAAGAACGGCTGCTTGCGGCCGTCGACGGACTTCCATTCGTAATAGCCGTCGGCCGGGATCAGGCCGCGCCGCCGGCGAATCGCGCGTTTGAACGCGGGCTTCTCCAACACGGTCTCGGAGCGGGCGTTGATCAACAGCGTAAATCCCTTGGGATCCTTGACCCAGCCCGGCAGCAGGCCCCAGCGCATCAGGCGAAAATGACGCGCGCCGTTCTCGACCAACACGACCGGAATCGGTTGTGTCGGAGCGACATTGTACCGGGGCGGGAAATTCGGCTGATCGATGTAGCCGAACAGTTGCCGCAAAGCCGCGGGGGCCGAAGTTATGACGAAGCGTCCACACATCCTGGCGCCTATATAGGGTCTGTTCAGGTCCTTTTAACCCCGAACGTTAACACTGCGGCGGATGAGCTCAATGGCCACGCAATCCGCGCGGACGCATGTACAGACGGCCCCCGAGGCGCAAGCTTGGGCCGAACGACTGCGCGCGGCCAACATCAACCCGCGGACCGGGCTTGCCACCGACTATCTCAACCATTTCAATGAAGCCGTGATGCTCCTGGAGATGGTCCCGGACATGCCGGAATGCGCCGAGGATTTTCTGACCTGGTCGCCGCTGTCCTACGCCGAGCATTTTACGGCCTCGAACTTCAAGGCACGGGATCTGGCAATCGAGGCCTATGAGAAGGCCGAGCCATCCGTGCGCGCCCAGTTCGACCACATCACCGACGCCATGACCTCGATTCTATCAGCGGTCGGGTCCGCCATGCGCGAGGTCGAGAAAGACACGACCCGCGTCCAGCTCGCCGAGCAGGCCACCCTCTGGGTCAAGCCGCTGATCGCGGCCTGCGGTGGCATTATCAATGGCGGCGCGGAAGCCGACGTCGACACCATCATGGCGAACTGACCCAGGTAGCTGAAGAGATATGGCTGCTGTTGTCCAACCGACCCACCCCCAGATCGCGGTAAGCGCGGCCATCTTCCGCGACGGCAAGGTGCTGCTGACCCGCCGCGCCCGCTCGCCCGCCAAGGGGTTCTACTCGCTGCCCGGTGGCCGGGTCGAGTTCGGCGAATCGCTGCACCAGGCACTGAGCCGCGAGGTCGACGAAGAGACCGCGCTCGCCATCGAGATCATCGGCCTTGCCGGCTGGCGCGAGGTGCTGCCAGCCGCCCCCGGTGCCGGCCATTACATGATCATGTCCTTTGCGGCCCGCTGGGTGGCCAGGGAGCCGGCTTTGAACGACGAGCTCGACGATTACCGCTGGATCGCCCCGGACGCTCTGGGCAGCCTCGGTGACCTCAAGCTGACCGGTGGGCTGGAGGAGATCATCCAGTCGGCGCATAGGCTGATCGGCTCCTGACCGCCCGCCTTGCGTCATCGGCCCTGAGGGGGCATACAGCCCGCCGATGTCGACGCGATTTCTGGCCATTTTTGCCCTGATTCTCGCCTGCGCTTCCGTGCCCGCCCGGGCCCAGGACGTGGCGGCGCCGTTCGACCCCGATTTGCAGCGGCTGGCCGAGATCCTCGGCGGCCTGCACTATCTGCGCGGCATCTGCGGCACCAACGAAGGCAACAAATGGCGCAGCGAGATGCAGGCGCTGGTCGATGCCGAAACCCCCTCCGGCGAACGCCGCACCCGCATGATCGCAGCCTTCAACCGCGGCTATAACGGTTTCCAGCAGACCTATCGGAGCTGCACGCCGGCCGCGACGGTGGCGATCCGCCGCTATGTCGAGGAGGGCTCGAAGATCTCGCGCGATCTCACGGCGCGTTACGCGAACTGAGAGCGCGGGAACCTTGTCATCGACTTTGTACACAGCCGTTAACCGTTCCTAAAGATGTAGCCTAGCGGTCGTTAATGCGCGTGCTACACCTCTTGCACAGCGCATCGCCGTGGATCGCGCCCCAGCCCTGATCGAGTTTCATGAGCCATTCTGTGTCCTACGCCCCCGCACGCGCGCCGCTGCCCGATCACGAGCAGAAGCAGGCCGCACTGAGCTATCTCAACGAGGCCTGGGCCGAAGCGCGCCATGACGGCGTCGACGGCGACTGTCTGGCGCAGGCGAGCCTGTTTGCGGCGCTCGCCGAACTCGTCGGCACCTATGGCGAGGACGCGGTGGCGAAATTCGTCGAAGGTTTTCCCGCTCGCATTCGCAACGGCGAATTCTCGGTCTGCCTCGCAAGGCAGTAAGCCCTTCTTCGAAAATGACCCCGCCACACGGGCGGGGCCATTGATCAAGGCTCGACCTTGAGCGTCGCTTTCATGTTGGGATGATAGCGGCAGTAATAATCGACCGTCCCCGCCTTCTTCAGAACTGACGTCGCCGACTTCTTCGGCGGCAGCGTCACGTCGAAATCACCGTTCTTCGCGGTGGCTGTATGGGCGAAGACGTCCTTGTTGATCCACACGATGGTGTCGCCGACTTTCGCCGACACCTCGGCCGGTGAGATCACGAGATTCTCCATCGTGATCTCGATGGTCGCGGCGTGTGCCGGGACGACCGTCGGCAGGAAAGCGGCCGCAAGCGCGATCGAAGCGAGCCGTCCCGGCTTCATCTTGCGCATCCTATTTCAGCTCAGCCGCGACGTGCTCGGCGTGCTGCAGATGGCCCTGAAAGATCTTCAGGCCGGTCTGCAGCAGGCTCTTCAGCTCGGCGTTGCTGGCGGACGGAATGAGCTGGGTTTCGAGCGCGCTGTTGACCGTCTTGTGATAGGCGACCTCGTTCGCGACATAGGCCTTGTCGAAGGCCGCGCCGTCGAGCTTGTCGAGCTCAGCCAACTTGTCGCTCGCCTGCTTCGACAGCGCCTTGCTGGTGTCGTTGTCTTCAGGCGTGACGTTCAGCTTCTTGACCAGCGCGAGCGCCTGCTTGTTGACCGCCTCGTGGTCGCGCAGCATGTCCTCGGCAAACGCCTTGACGTCCTTGCTCCTGGCTTTCTTCTGCGCCTGCTTGGCCGCATTGATGTCGATCACACCGGCGGTGTAGGCGATGTGGGCGATCTGCGGATCGGTGAGCTTGTCGGCAGCGCGCGCGCCTTGCAGCAGCACGGGGCTGGACAACAGAATGGCTGCGGCGATCGCCGCGCTCCAACGAACGAACATGATTTGACACTCCTGTGCTGCCGGACGGTCTGCCGGCGATGTTTCACAGGAATTGGATGGGAGTTTCGCGCAAACGTTCCCGAAAAAATTAGCCGCCGACACCGAGCCGCTTCAGCACGGCTTCGGTCAGACGCTCGCAGCGCCAGCCGGCGAACGGGAACGCATCCATCATCACCGGGCCGATCTCCTTCTCGACATTCTCGCGCAGCATGGTGCGGGCGCGGTGCAGCCGCGTCTTCACGGTCTCTGGCTTCACGCCGAGCAGATCGGCGGTCTCCTCGATGTTCATGCCCTCCATGACGCGCGCGACGAAGACCATGCGAAAAACATCCGGCAACTCGTCGATGGCGCGTTCGACGACGCGCTGGATTTCACGTTGGGCCATGGTCCTTTCCGGATCGCCTGGAAGAGAAACGGGAAATTTGATGATCTGCGCCTCCAGCGTGGCTTCGGGCACCGAGCCGAGCTCGACATGCTGCTTGGCGCTGCGCGCCCGGCCAAGCGCCTCGTTGATGGCGATGCGGGACAGCCAGGTCGACAGGCCTGATTCGCCCCGGAAGCCGTCGAGATGGGTGAAGGCGCGGATATAGGTTTCCTGCACCACATCTTCGGCTTCGCTGTCGCTGCGCAAAATTCCGCGCGCGAGGCGGTAAAGCCTGCGGTTGTTGGCCTGCATGATCTCGCGAAGCGCGGCCTCGTCACGGCCTCGCGCGCGGTCGACCAGTTCGGCTTCCGATGATCTGGTGCCGGCGGACGGGCCGGCTGCGGTCCGTTGCATGGTGGTCACCTGCTCGTTGTGCTTGGCTCCGGACATTGGATGCGGGCCTGCGACAAAGGTTCCCGACTTTCTTGCCCGCCTAATCCGTCTCGATCGGCAGCGCCGGATCCCTCGCCCACTCGCCCATGGAGGCATCGTAGAGCGTCAGCTTGTCGTAGCCGAGCTGCGTCAGAAGAAACAGGTCGATCGTCGCCGAGATGCCACCACCGCAATACAGGATCACGTTCTTGTCGCGCGTAACCCGTTGAGCGGCGAACTTGGCTTCGGCGTCCCCAAGCGAGGTCAGGGTCTTGTCGGCATTCACGAGCGTTGCAGCCGACACGTTGACGCTGCCGGGAACCCGGCCTGGCCGGCCGTAGCGGCTTGGCTCCAGGCCGCGGTGAAACTGCGGCCCGAGTGCGTTGACGGTCACGGTCGAAGGATCGCCGATACGCGCCTTGACGGTATTCTTGTCGACGAAGAAGCCCGCACGCGGTGTCGCCTTGAAGGTCGTGGCCGGATAGCCCTTTGGGGCGCCGGTCTCGACAGGCCGCCCTTCTTGCTTCCATTTGTCGAAGCCGCCATCGAGCACCTGTGCGTCGACGCCGAGCGAGCGCAGCATCCACCAGAACCGCGTCGCCCACATCATCGTGCCGATGCTGTAGAGCACGATGGTCTTGGATGCGTCGGCGCCGTGGCGGCCGAAGCCGGCCTCGAGCTGGGCCACGCCAGGCATCATGAAGAATTGCTGCGCCGAGATGTCGGAGAACTCACCCTGCAGGTCGAGGAAATCGGCACCCGGGATGTGGCCGGCCGCAAATGTCTTGTCACCGGGGACGGCGCGATACGGCACGTCACTCCCCGGCGGGACCGGCTCGTTGTAGGTCGTGCAGTCGTAGATGCGGAGGTTGGGGTCGCTGAGGATTGAGGCAAGTTGCTCGGTGGTGATAACGGCTCTTGGCTGGGACATCGGACTGAACTCCCGTTCGAGAGGAAGTGTAGCCCCCTCCCCCCGTCATTGCGAGCGCAGCGGAGCAATCCAGACTGTCTCTGCGGAGAGATTCTGGATTGCTTCGTCGCTTCGCTCCTCGCAATGACGAGGCTACGGCGCCCTACTGCTTCAACGTCTCCAGAAACCGCACCGGCTCGCCCTGCGACGGCGTCACGAGTTCGCCCTGCCACATCACGCGGCGGCCGCGGATGAAGGTGCCGACGGGCCAGCCCGTGACGCGGACGCCGTCATAAGGGGTCCAGCCGGCCTTGGATGCCACCCATTTGTTGGTGATGGTTTCGCTGCGCTTGAGATCGACGACCGTGAAGTCGGCATCGTAGCCGGCCGCGATGCGGCCCTTGCAGGCCATGTTGTAGAGGCGCGCGGGGCCGGCGCTGGTGAGATCGACGAACCTTGCCAGCGACAGCCGACCCGCATTGACGTGGTCGAGCATCAGCGGCACCAGCGTCTGCACGCCGGTCATGCCGGAGGGCGAGGCCGGATAGGTCTTCTGCTTCTCTTCCAGCGTATGCGGGGCGTGGTCGGAGCCGAGCACGTCGATGATGCCCTGCTCGATGCCGCGCCAGATGCCGGCGCGATGATCCGCGCCGCGCACCGGCGGGTTCATCTGCGCCAGCGTGCCAAGACGCTCGTAGCATTCGGGCGCGACCAGCGTGAGATGATGCGGGGTCGCCTCGCAGGACGCGACATCCTTGTGGTCACGCAAATATTCGATCTCTTCCTTGGTCGAGATGTGCAGCACGTGGATGCGTTTTCCCGTCTCGTGCGCGAGCTTGACCAGACGCTGCGTCGCCATCAGCGCCGCGGTCTCGTCGCGCCAGACCGGATGCGAGCGCGGATCGCCCTCGATGCGGAGCGACTTGCGGTCGTTGAGACGATACTCGTCCTCGGCATGGAACGCCGCCCGGCGGCGGATCACCTGAAAAATGCGGCGCAGGCTCTCGTCATCCTCCACCAGCAGCGCGCCGGTCGAGGAGCCGATGAACACTTTCACGCCGGCACAGCCCGGTGCGCGTTCGAGCACGGGCAGGTCCTGCACGTTCTCGCGGGTGCCGCCGATGAAGAAGGCGAAATCGCAATGCATGCGGTGATGGGCGCGCTTGACCTTGTCGGTGAAAGTCGCCTCCGTCACCGTGAGCGGCGAGGTGTTCGGCATCTCGAACACGGCGGTGACGCCGCCCATCACGGCGCTGCGCGAGCCGGTTTCGAGGTCTTCCTTCTGCTCCAGCCCGGGCTCGCGGAAATGCACCTGCGTGTCCATCACGCCGGGCAGGATGTGCAGGCCCTTGCAGTCGATCACCTCTGCGGCGGAGCCTTGCGACAGCGGGCCCAGCTCGGCGATACGCCCGTTGGTGATGCCGATATCGCGAACAGCTTCGCCATCCTGGTTGACGACGGTGCCGCCTTTGAGGATCACATCGAAGCGCTGGGTCATGGCTGGAGGCCTCTCTCATCCCCAAGCGCAGGGCTCGAGGTCTTGTCGTTTATGCCTTGCGGGCTTACGTTCCGGGGCAACATGTCGCAAGAGATTTTCGCATGAAATCAGCGTTTCTTCCCGACCGGGGCGTGATCAAGGTCGCGGGCGAGGATGCGCGCAACTTCCTCAACGGCCTCATCACCACCGATGTCGACAGGCTCAAGCCGGGCCTGGGGCGATTCGGTGCGCTGCTGACGCCGCAAGGCAAGATCATCGTGGATTTCCTGATCACGGAGGTGCCCGCCGGCCATGGCAGCGAGTTCCTGATCGACTGCCCCAAGGCTCTGGCCGATGGCCTCGCCACCAAGCTGAAATTCTACAAGCTGCGCGCCAAGGTGACGGTGGACAACCTCTCCGACGATCTCGGCGTGCTCGCGGCCTGGGACGGCCAGCTGGCGACGCAGCCGGATCTCTCCTTTGCCGATCCACGCCATGAGCATCTTGGCACTCGCATCCTGATCCCCGAGGATTTCAAGCAAAAGCTCTCCGACCTGATCGGCGCCGAGTTGGTCGATGCCGCCGACTACGAGGCGCATCGCATCGCGCTCGGCGTGCCGCGCGGCGGGCTCGATTTCATGTACAGCGATGCGTTCCCGCATGAGACCAATATGGATCGTCTGGCGGGCGTCGATTTCGACAAGGGCTGCTATGTCGGCCAGGAGGTCGTCTCGCGCATGCAGCATCGGGGCACCGCGCGCACCCGCAGCGTGAAGGTGCTGCTCGATGACCTCTCTCCGGAGACTGGTGTAACTGTTATGGCCGGGGACAAGTCCGTCGGCACCATGGGCTCTTCGGCTCAAGGCAAAGGCATCGCGCTGGTGCGCATCGACCGCGTTGCGGACGCGCTCGATGCCGGTCAGTCCCTCACCGCTGGCGGCCTCGCCGTGAGGCTGGCAGAACCCGAAATCGTCCGCATCCCCACAAAGCAACCTATCGCATGAGCCGTGCTCCCCGCCTGCATCCCGACGGAAAGACCCGCTGCCCTTGGCCGGGCGAAGACCCGGTCTATGTCGCCTATCACGACACCGAATGGGGCGTGCCTGAGTATGACGACCGCGCGCTCTATGAGAAGCTGATCCTCGATGGCTTTCAGGCCGGCCTCTCCTGGATCACGATTTTGCGCAAGCGCGACAATTTCCGCAAAGCCTTCGACGATTTCCAGCCTGAGAAGATCGCGCGCTACAACGACAAGAAAGTTCACGCGCTGATGAACGATGCCGGCATCGTGCGCAACCGCGCCAAGATCGACGGCGCCATCCTGAGCGCGAAGTCGTATCTCGACATCATGGAGAAGGGACCGGGCTTCTCGAAGCTGCTCTGGGACTTCATGGACGGACGGCCCAAGGTCAACAATTTCAAGACCACTGCGAGCGTGCCGGCCTCCACGCCTTTGTCGGCGCAGATCTCGAAGGACCTGTCGTCACGCGGTTTCAAGTTCGTCGGCCCGACCATCGTCTACGCCTTCATGGAGGCGACCGGCATGGTCAACGACCATCTCGTCGACTGCCATTGTCACGCAAGCTGCGGCAAGACGCAGCGCAAGCCGCGCCTCAAGGCCAAATGACGGCCAGGAAGACTTCACGCGACGTAGAGTCCCGCGCCTGGCAGCGCATGCTGTCGGGCCGGCGGCTCGATCTGCTCGACCCCTCGCCGCTTGACGTAGAGATCGGCGATATCGCGCATGGGCTCGCGCGCGTCGCCCGCTGGAACGGGCAGACCATCGGCGCGCATATTTTCTCGGTGGCGCAGCATACGCTGCTGGTGGAGACCGTGCTGCGGCACGAAATGCCGCGCGTCGATGAGCGCATGCGGCTCGCAGCACTGCTGCACGATGCGCCGGAATATGTGATCGGCGACATGATCTCGCCGTTCAAGGCCGTGCTCGATGGCCATTACAAGGCCGTGGAGAAGCGCCTGCTCAGCGCCATCCACATCCGATTCGGCCTACCGCCGGTTCTCGCCGACGAGATCACGCTGGCGATCAAGGCCGCCGATCGCGGCGCGGCCTTTCTGGAGGCGACCGAGCTCGCCGGCTTCAGCGAGAGCGAGGCCAAGCGCCTGTTCGGCAGGGACCCCGGCCTCTCCGACAGTGTCCGGCGCGACTATTTGACGCCCTGGACCGCGGCGCGGGCCGAGAAGCAGTTTCTGGAACGGTTTGGCGCCGTGTTTGCTTAGCACCTACGCAGGAGGTCTCGTAGGGTGGGCAAAGGCGCGTTTGCGCCGTGCCCACCATCTTCTCGCGATTGCGGCAGACGTGGTGGGCACGCTTCGCTTTGCCCACCCTACGGCACCGGCTATAATTACCAAAAAGGTCCGCCATGATCCACGTCTGTTCGCTCGCCGCCCTTCCCGAAACCGTCCGCCGCACCAGGGCCAGCCATGTGCTGACCGTGATGGCCAAGGTCGAGCAGGTGGCGCGGCCGGTGTCGGTGCTCCCTGCCAATCATCTCAAAGTGTCGATGGACGACATCATCGAGGAGATGGACGGCTTTGTCGCGCCCTCCGAGATGCATATCGACCAGGTGCTGAATTTCGTGCGCGGCTGGGACCGCGGCGCGCCGCTGGTGGTGCATTGCTATGCCGGCATCAGCCGATCCACGGCAAGCGCGTTCGCCGCCGTCTGCGCGCTCAATCCCGATCGCGACGAGATCGAGATCGCGAAGAAGATTCGCGCGGCTTCTCCGATCGCATCGCCGAACCGGCGCATCGTCAGCCTTGCCGACTGTGCGCTCGGTCGCAACGGCCGCATGCTGCGCGCACTCGACGAGATGGGCCCGGGCGAGATGCTGGTCGAAGGCCGCCCCTTCGTGATCGAGCTCGAATGACAGCAGCGATCGTCACCGCATGAGCGACAAGCTGCTGACGCCGATCGAGATCGGCCTGACTGCCGCGATCGTCGCGATCGAAGATCACGAACCGTTGGTCCTTACCGCACGCCGCGGCGACGGCTTGACCGGACTGCCGTTCGGTCCGTTCGATGCGCCGAGCCATCGCACTTTCGAGATCGGCCTGCGCGCCTGGGTCGAGGAACAGGCGGGATTACGGCTCGGCTATGTCGAGCAGCTCTACACTTTTGGCGATCGCGGCCGTCATGCGGAAGCCCGCGACACCGGCGCGCATATGGTGTCGATCGGCTATCTCGCGCTGACGCGCGCCGCCGAGGGTGCAGCGACTACGGCGAGCTTCGAGCCCTGGTATCGCTTCTTCCCCTGGGAAGACTGGCGCGAGGCGCCGCCCGCGATCATCGCCCGTGACATCATCCCCGAGCTCAACAAATGGGCCGAGGAGGAAACGCCGGAGACCACGCGCGCATTGCCACGCAGGGATCGCGTGCGGTTCTATTTCGGCCTCGAGGGCGCCACCTGGGACGAGGAGCGCGTGCTCGACCGCTACGAGCTCCTGTACGAGGCTGGCCTCGTCGAGGAGGCGCGACGCGACGGCCGCCCGGCGGCATTGGCGCGCAAGGCGCTGCCCGCGCTCGGCACCTCGATGCGGTTCGATCACCGCCGGATCCTTGCCACCGCAATTGCCAGGTTGCGTGCAAAACTGAAGTATCGCCCTGTGATATTTGAACTTTTGCCCGCCGAGTTCACACTCACTGAGTTGCAGTACACGGTGGAGGCGATCTCCGGCCGCCACCTGCACAAGCAGAATTTCCGCCGCCTGGTCGAGACCGAAGCGCTGGTCGAACCGACCGGCGTGATGTCGACACAGACGGGTGGACGGCCGGCGGCGCTCTACCGCTTCCGCCGTGACGTGCTGCAGGAGCGGCCCTCGCCGGGCTTGCGCGTACGCTCCCGGCGCTAGATCAAGTTTGCGGTCGGCCCCTGCCCGCCGATTGCCTGGAGGCCCTATGTTCGACGCGCCGTTTGACGACCTTGCGATCATCATTGCGATCATCGCCTTCCTGATCGCGATCAAGGCCACCAGCCAGGCGACCGAGCTGAGACGCCGGATCAACTCGCTCGAGGCGACGCTGTATGCGCAGCGACAGGTGCAACCGCCGCCGCTGCTGCCCACGCCGGCGCCTGAAGCACCCGCGACAATTGCCGCGCAGCCACCGCCGCTTGCGCCAGAAGCCGAACTGGCGCCGACCCCGGTCGCCGAGCAAGTTTTATCGCCTTCGATCGAGCCGAGCACCGACAATGTCGCGCCGCCTCCCGTGCCTGCCGCAGAACCCGGTTTTGAAGAACGGCTCGGCACGCGCTGGGTGGTGTGGATCGGCGGGCTTGCGCTCGCGCTTGGCGGCTTCTTCATGGTGCGCTATTCGATCGAGGCTGGCCTCGTCGGCCCCGGCGTGCGCGTGTTCCTCGGCGGCCTGTTCGCGCTGGCACTGCTCGGCGCCGGCGAATGGACGCGGCGCAAGGAGAGCATCTCCACCATCGCGGCGCTGCCGATCGCCAATATCCCCGCGATCCTCACCGCGGCGGGAACGGCCGTAGCGTTCGCGACTATCTACGCGGCCTACGCGCTCTACGGCTTCCTCGTGCCCGCCACCGCTTTCGTGCTGCTCGGCCTCGTCGCGCTCGGCACACTTGCGGCGGCGCTGCTGCACGGGCCCGCGCTCGCCGGCCTCGGCGTGGTCGGCGCCTTCGCGACGCCCGTTCTCGTCTCGAGCGGCAAGCCGGACTATTGGGCGCTCTATATCTATCTCGCCATCGTCACCGCCGCGAGTTTTGGCCTTGCCCGCATCCGGCTGTGGCGCTGGCTGGCCGTGACCACCATCGTCTTCGCCGTGCTCTGGATCTTCCCGGGACTCGATCCCGGCGAGATGCAGGTCGCGCCGCATGACTTCCACGTGATCGCCGGTTTCGTGCTGGCCTCCCTGCTCGTGGTCTGCGGCTTCATGTTCGGCCCAACCATCGAGGACGGACAGATCGAGCCGGTGTCGTCGAGCGCGCTCGGCGCCTATCTGTTCGGCGCGATGCTGATCGTGCTGTCGAGCGCACATGCCGATCTCACGCTGATCGCCTTCACGCTGCTCGTTGCATCGACGTTGTTCGTCGCCTGGCGCGCGGAGGCAGCAGTCGGCGCTCTCGGGGCGGCTGCTGCGACCGTGTTCATCGTGTTCGCCGAATGGGCCGTGCGTGCCAATCCGGACATGCTGGTGCTGCCGGGCGGCCCGATGCCCGGCATCACGCCGACCGCAACCGACAGCGCGGTGGCCCAGCACCTGGTCATAGCCGCGATTTTCGCCATTGGCTTCGGCATCGCGGGCTTTTTCGCGCAAGGGCGTTCGAATTCGGCGATCATTCCGGTGGTGTGGTCGGCGGCGGGCGTCGCGACGCCGATCGCAATCCTGGTCGCCCTCTACGCCCGCATCGCCCATCTCGACCGCTCGATCCCGTTCGCGATCCTGGCGGTGCTGCTCGCCGCCGCCTTTGGCGCGGCGACCGAAACGCTGACCCGCCGGGAGATGCGGCCGGGCGTTGCGATCTCGACGGCGCTGTTTGCGACCGGCACGCTCGGCGCGCTGGCGCTGGCGCTCACTTTCGCGCTGGAGAAGGGCTGGCTCACCATCGCGCTGGCGCTGATGTCGCTCGGCACCGCCTGGATCGCGCTGCAGCGGCCGATCCCGTTCCTGCGCTGGCTCGCCGCGATCTTCGCGAGCATCGTCACCGCGCGCATCCTCTATGATCCGCGCATCGTCGGCGATGCCGTCGGCACCACGCCGATCTTCAACTGGCTGTTGTGGGGCTATGGCCTGCCGGCGGCCTCGTTCTGGGCGGCGAGCATGTTCCTGCGCCGACGCGGTGACGATGCGCCGCTGCGCATGGTGGAGGCGGCCGCGATCCTGTTCACCGCGCTGCTCGCCTTCATGCAGGTTCGGCATCTCGCAACCGGCGGCGACATGATCGCAGCGCCGTCACTGCTCGAAGCAGGCCTCCAGGTCTGCGTGTCATTGGCCATGGCGATTGGGCTGGAGCGATTGCGGCTGCGCAGCCACAGCATCGTGCACAATGTCGGCGCGGTCGTGCTCACGGCAATCGCCGGCTTCATCAGCGTGTTCGGCTTGCTGTTCCTCGAGAACCCGCTGCTGTGGCACATCGATGTCGGCGGCGCCGTGTTCAACCTGCTGTTGCTCTGCTACGCGCTGCCGGCGGTGCTGATGCTGCTGCTCGCCTATGCGGTGGTCGGTGCACGCGGCAAGATCTACGCGAATACGATTGCGGGTGCCGCACTCGTGTTTGCGCTGGCGTACCTGACGCTGGAGATCCGCCGGTTCTATCACGGCCCGTTCCTCACCAGCGGCGGGACCTCGGGCGCCGAGCAATATACCTATTCGATCGGCTGGCTCGCCTTCGGCGTGGTGCTGCTCGGCATCGGCATAACGGTCAACTCCGAGCGCGCACGGTTGGCGTCCGCCGCCGTCATCGCGCTGACGATCCTGAAGGCCTTCGTGATCGACATGTCGACGCTGACCGGCGTTTACCGCGCGCTGTCGTTCATGTGCCTCGGCATCGTGCTGGTCGCGATCGGCTGGCTGTACCAGCGCATCCTGTTCCGGCGGCAGATTGCACCGCCGCCGGCTCCGCAGACAGGCAGTTGAGGATCAGGCCGCGCGGACCGATTCCAGGAACTGCGCAACCTCGACCTTGAGACGGGTGCTGTCGGTCGCCAGCGACTTCGCCGCCGACAGCACCTGCGTCGAGGCCGAGCCGGTCTCGATCGCGCCGCGCTGCACGTCGGTGATGTTCATCGAGACCTCCTGCGTGCCGAGCGAAGCCTGCTGCACGTTGCGTGAGATCTCCTGTGTGGCCGCGCCCTGCTCCTCGACCGCGGCGGCGATCGCGGAGGACACTTCCGACAGCCGCTCGATGGTGCCGCCGATCTCCTGAATCGCGCTGACCGATTCCTGCGTCGCCGACTGGATGCCTGCGACCTGCGCCCCAATCTCGCCGGTCGCCTTCGCAGTCTGCTCGGCCAGTGCCTTCACCTCGGAGGCGACGACGGCAAAGCCACGGCCGGCTTCGCCGGCACGCGCCGCTTCGATGGTGGCGTTCAGTGCGAGCAGATTGGTCTGGCCCGCGATGGTGTTGATGAGCTCGACGACGTCGCCGATGCGGGAAGCGGCCTGCGACAGCTCGTTGACGCGCGCGTTGGTCCGCGCTGCCTGGTCGACCGCTTCCGCGGCCATACGCGCGGAATCCTGCACGCGGCGGCTGATCTCGGCGACGGAGGAGGACAGCTCTTCGGAAGCCGAGGCCACCGACTGGACGTTGGTCGACGCTTCCTCGGAAGCCGCGGCGACCGCGGTTGCAAGCTCCTGGCCGCGCAGCGCGGTGCTGGTCAATGTCGTTGCCGACGCCTCGAGCTCGGTCGAGGCCGCGGAGACGGTACCGACGACTTCCCCGATCATCGCCTCAAACTTGCGGGTGATGGCGTCGACGCGGCGGCCGCGTTCGATCTTGGCTTCGGCGTCGCGCGCGGCCGCTTCGTCGGCGACCTTCTTGGCGATCAGCGCTTGCTTGAATATCTGGAGCGCATCCGCCATCGAGCCGATCTCGGTTTTTTCGCCGCGATGCGGCACCTCGGCCGAGAGGTCGCCCTCGCCGAGGGACTGCATCGGGCGGATAATCGAGGCAATGCCGCGCGACACGTCGCGCACGAGATAATAGGCGGAGCCGATCGCGATCAAGACCGAGGCCACGATGATGCCGACCAGCACGCGAAAGATCATGGCGTAGCTGTCAGCCGCCTGCCTGGTCTCGATCTCGGCGCCGCGGTTGTTCATCTCGATGCCCTTTTGGAGCAGCGGATCGGCCGCCTGGGCCATCTTCGCGACCTTGGTCTGCAGCATCTCGTTGGCATCGGCCGGGAACTTGCCGGGGCTCTTGCGCGACAGTGCCATCACATCCTGCACGCCATTCAGATATTCGGACCACGCCCTGGTCCATTGCTCATAGAGCGAGCGCTCGTCGGCGGTGGTGATCAGTGGCTCGTAGACCTTGCGGGTCCGGTCGATACGCGCCAGCAGCGAGGCGAGGCGTTTCTCGGCGGCTTCCTTGCCCTCGGGCGTGTCCTGCATCAGGTGCAGGCGCAGCGCGACGCGCAGCTCGTTGATGTCGGCGCGAAGCGAGCCGAGCGCGCGCACGCTGGGCAGCCAGCTCTCCGCGATTTCGACCGTGTGAGAATTGATGTTCTGCATGGTGCCGATCGCCACGACGCCGACGCCGGCAAGCGAGAGCACGAGGACCGACAACACGGTCAGAAGCTTGAAGACGATCGACAATTTCGACATCACGACAAATCCCGATGATACCTGAACGCACAAATCCCCCGCGCCGCGCCCGTCGCGACGGACGGACGGTGGAGCGGAAGTCATTCCAATAATGCTGGCTGGTTCTTATCCGGTAGGATTGCGCCCATAGTTGCAAACAGGCGTTAACAAGGGCCTAGGAGAACTACTGATTTGCCGATTCCCGATACTTAACCTGGCCGCAACCATGTGTTGCAGCCACGCGGATATCTCGCCACGTCACACCGGTACAACGCATCCTTGAGTGTGTAGCGACCTAAGCCGTCACGCCGCTCGTACCGAATCCAGGAAGCGCACGACCTCGCTCTTCAGGCGGTTGCTCTCCTGCGACAACGACTGCGCAGCCGAATGCACCTGCGCCGACGCAGCCCCGGTCTCGCCCGCGCCACGCTGGACCTCGCCGATATTCGCCGACACGTCCGAGGTGCCCTGCGCGGCATGCTGGATATTGCGGGAGATCTCCTGCGTCGCGGCGCCCTGCTCCTCGACTGCAGCGGCAATGGCCGACGAGATCTCCGACATCCGCGCGATGGTGTCGCCGATCTCCTTGATCGCGCCGACCGAATCCTGCGTCGCGGACTGGATCGCACCGATGTGCTGGCCGATCTCGCCGGTTGCTTTCGCGGTCTGCTCGGCCAGCGCCTTCACCTCGCTCGCCACCACGGCAAAACCACGGCCCGCCTCGCCGGCCCGCGCCGCCTCGATCGTGGCGTTCAGCGCCAGCAGATTGGTCTGGCCGGCGATGGTGTTGATGAGATCGACGACATCGCCAATGCGCCCCGCAGCCTTGGTCAGTTCGCCGACCTGCGCATTGGTGCGTTGCGCCTGCTCGACCGCGACGTCGGCGACGCGCGCCGATTCCTGCACCTGGCGGCTGATCTCGGAGATCGACGACGTCATCTCCTCGCTCGCTGAAGACACCGACTGCACATTGGCGGACGCTTCCTCCGAGGCCGACGCCACCGAGGTGGCGAGCCCGTTGGAACGCTCGGCCGCGCGCGTCAGCGTATTGGAGGAGGCTTCGAGCTCGGTCGCAGCCGATGAGACGGTCTCGATAATTTCGCCAACCGCGCCTTCGAAGTCATCGGCGAGCCGCTTCATGTCCGCCTTGCGCTGCGAGCGCCTTCGCGTATCGGCATCTGCCTGCTCGGCACGCAACCGTTCGGCCTCCGTCATGTTGGCCCTGAACACCTCGACCGCACCGGCCATCTCGCCGATCTCGTCCTTGCGCCCGATGCCGGGAACGGCAATCGAGAGCTCGCCGCGCGCAAGCCGCGTCATCGCATCGACCATGCCGGACAGCGCCTTCGAGATCGAGCGTCCGAGCAGGAAGCCGACCGCGGCGAGCACCGCAACGGTGACGAGGAAGGCAATCATCATCCACAGACGAACGGTATCGCGCGTTGCGGCTTCCGCAGCGTCGGCCTTCCTGTACATAGTGTCGACGGCATTCCGCACCTCGACCATCACAGGCTCGACCTCGCGAAAAGTCTTCATCATGGCGGCGTCGAGAGCCGCACTCTGTTGTGCGGTCTCGGCCCAGGCCGCGAACTCGGACTGGTATTTCTGCAGCTTGGCCGTGATGTCGTTCATCACCGTCGTCGGGACCGCGACAACCTCTATCGCGTTGGAGAATTCAACCGCAGCCTTCTTCAGCTCGGCAATGTATTTTGGGTCGCGCCGCAGCATGAAGTCCTTCTCGTGCCGGCGCATCATCAGCATCCAGCTCGTCGTCCGCGGATCGTCGATCTCCTTCAGCTTGGCCTCGATGTCGTGCACCGCGGCGCGGAGCGAGCCGGACAGGCCGAGCGTCTCGTTGAGGCCAAGTTTGATCTCGGTGGCGACCAGCGTATTGAAGTCAGCCGCGTAGCGTTTGAAGCCTTCCTGGGCTTGCCTCGTCCTGTCGGACTGCGCGCTCATGCCGGCCGCCGACATCAACCGTTCGATCTCGTCGAAATCGCGATTGATCGGGCCGATCAGCTCGGCATGCGCCTTGGCATAGCTTTCGTTGCGGCGTTGCTGAAAATTCTTCTCGTTGCGTCGGGCCTCCAGCATCTCGATCGATATCTGCTTGTTGAGGTCGACGATCGCGCGGGCGCGGCTGGCGATTTCGCGGGAGGCATCCTGGGAGAGGCTGCCGATCTCATAGATCGCACCGAAGGCGACGAGACCGACGAGGCCGAAGAGCCCGATCGCCATCACCTTGTGGGTCAGGCGTATGGAAAGGCCGCTCATGAAGGTGCTCCAAAACGCTATGACGCAATACAGATGGGCGACTCAACGCCCGGAATATTGCGGGGATCATGCCTGCGTTGCTTTTCCGGAAGGTTAACCCTGCATCTCATTCGTCGCGGCGCCGCACAATGCTCGCGCGCAAACGCCACGCTGCTCAAATCATCGCAGTTGCACACTTCTTGCGTGCAGCGAATCGATGCCTCGCGAAATTGCAGACGCCGCGTTCGTTAACGCGCGCTCTCTGCGTCGCAGCCCTGACGACACAAGGTCTCGCCGACCAGGCTGATGCGAAAGACCGGCTTCTTGTCGTCGTCGAGCAACTCCATGCTCCACTTCGCATTCGGCTTCAGATTGCGCGAAATGCTGCCGAGCAGATTGGCGCAGACCTCGGTCATCTCGGCCCAGGCAGCATCGCGATCCGCGAACTCATACGGCTGATCGGCGGCGCCGGAATAGCGGCCGGTGCTGATGCGGAAGTAGTACAGCGACATCGATGAACCCTTGTTTTAGGGCCGCGCCCCCCGGCCGTTGCGCAGGCTGGGGCGCCAGTCGCTACCAAGGCATAAAAACCGCGGGCCGTATCACTACGGCGTCACGGCTTCGCATGCGGTGCATTCGTAAGGCGGGTAAATCGCGCGCGCAGGTTTGCGCGGATCGTCACTCGGTCGAGCGGCGCAGCTCGAGCGGACCTTCGTTCTTCGCCGGCTCGGATTTCACTTCCGACTTCACCGGCTCGATCCGGCTGCTCTCGACCCGCGGCGTCTCGACGCGCGCGGCGACCTCGGTGCTTGAGGCATTGACCGAACCGGTGTGCTCCGGCGCACGCAGCGAGCGCGGCCGCGCAACGGCCCGCGCCATCAGCATCTGGTTGCCGCCCTGGTGGTGGAAGTCGCAATAGGCAAAGCCCATGCCCGAGACCGAGCCGCGGAAGCTGCGGTCATCGGTCTTTTCGAGGTTGAAACAAGGCTCGAACGGAATGCCCTTGATCGAGGCGCAGACGTTCTGGCCGCGGATCTGGAGTGTGTTGCCGGGCAGGCGGAGATGTTTCACCGGGCCCGATCCGGAGAACTGCACCGCGCCGGCGGCGCCGAGATCGTCGAGGATACGGCCTGCACCGCGGGTGCCGTCGAAACAGGTGAAGGCAAACACCTTGCCGGCGACGAAGCGGCGTGCCTCATCCGCGTTCATACTCCCAGCCAAGGCGATGGCCGGCGCAAACGTCACGACTGCCGTGACAGCCCCCAACACAATACGCGCAAGCATGCTCTACTCCGAACCAACCCCGCAGCGGGCGATGCCATATCTCTTTACCCGCTGCTTACCATACTAACCAAGGCGACATTGAAGCAGCTTGGTTGGTAAAGTCTGAACGCCGTTAGACAATTTTTACCACGATACGGCCGCGGACCTGGCCGGCCAGGATTTTCGCGCCCCATTGCGGAACTTCATCGAGCTGAATTTCCGTAGTGATTTCAGATAGTTTTGTCCGATCAAGGTCGGAGGCCAGACGCTGCCAAGCGGCTTTTCGCGGCTCAATCGGGCACATCACTGAATCGATGCCGAGAAGGCACACCCCACGCAAAATGAAGGGTGCGACAGAAGACGGCAGGTCCATACCGGCGGCAAGACCGCAGGCGGTGATGGCGCCACCATATTTCGTCATCGACAGCAAATTGGCGAGCGTGGTCGAGCCGACGCTGTCGACGCCACCCGCCCAGCGCTCCTTGGCCAGCGGCTTGCCGGCCGCCGACAATTCGTTGCGGTCGATCACCTCGGCAGCGCCAAGGCTCTTGAGGTATTCGGCCTCGGACGCGCGACCAGTCGAGGCGATAACATGGTAGCCGAGCCAGGACAGCACGGCGGTCGCGACCGAGCCGACGCCGCCGGCCGCGCCGGTTACCACCACCGGACCGCTCTTCGGCGAGACACCGTGCTTCTCGAGCGCGAGCACCGAGAGCATCGCGGTGAAGCCCGCGGTGCCGATCGCCATGGCGTCGCGTGCCGACAGGCCTTGCGGCAGAGCAACCAACCAGTCGCCATTCACCCGCGCCTTCTCGGCATAGGCGCCGAGATGGGTCTCACCCATGCCCCAGCCGGTGCAGACGACCTTGTCGCCCGCTTTCCATTGCGGATGCGAGGAGGCTTCCACCGTGCCGGCAAAATCGATACCGGCAATCATCGGGAAGCGGCGCACCACCGGCGCCTTGCCTGTCAGCGCGAGGCCGTCCTTGTAGTTCAGCGTCGACCATTCCACGCGGACGGTGACGTCGCCGTCCATCAGCTCGGCTTCATCGAACTGGGTTAGCGCGGCGGTGGTGCCCTTGTCGGCCTTATCGATCCGGATCGCGTTGAACTTGGCCACAGCAAACTCCCTGACTTGTTTGACCAGGATGTTTAGCCGATCAGGCAGGCTGCGCAACCGCCCGTGCGACCGGCTTCTCCACGATCGGAAGATTGATCAGCGCGGAGAGCACGCCGAACAGTATCGAGAGCCACCAGATCGGCGTATAGGAACCGAACTTCTCGAAGACAATGCCGCCGAGCCAGACGCCCAGGAAGCCGCCGACCTGATGGCTGACGAAGGCAAAGCCATAGAGCGTGGCAAGCCAGCGCGTGCCGAACATCAGCGCCACCAGCGCCGAGGTCGGCGGCACTGTCGACAGCCAGGTCAGGCCGGAGACCGCCCCGAACGCGATCGCCGAGAACGGCGTGATCGGGAACGAGATGAAGGCGAAAGTTGCGAGCGCACGGGTTAAATAGATCGTCGAGAGGATGTAACGCTTCGGCAGCGAGTTCTGGAGGTAGCCGACGCTGAGCGAGCCCATGATGTTGAACAGGCCGATCGCTGCGATCACCCAGCCGCCGGTTTGCGTCGAGATGCCGCGGTCGACCAGGAACGCCGGCAGATGCACGGTGATGAAGGCAAGCTGGAAGCCGCAGGTGAAGAAGCCCAGCACCAGCAGCACGTAGGAACGATGGCCGAAGGCCTCCGCGAGGGCCTTGGTGATGGTCTGCTCATCCGCAGGCGCCGCGCTGGCCGTGCTTGCGACCGGCGGCGTCGAGATCGCCAGCGAGAGCGGGATGATCAAGAGCATCAGGAAGCCGAATACGGTGAGCGTTTGCTGCCAGCCGACATTGTCGATCAAGGCCACGCCAATCGGCGCGAACAGGAACTGGCCGAGCGAGCCCGCCGCGGTGCCGGCGCCGAGCGCGAGGCCGCGCTTCTCGGCCGGCAGCAATTTTGTGAACGCCGAAAGCACGAGGTTGAACGAGCAGCCGGCGAGACCGAAGCCGACCATCACGCCCGCGCCGATGTTGAGCGACATCGGCGTCGAGGAGTAACGCATCAGCAGAAGGCCGCCAGCATAGAGCAGCGCGCCGACGCACATCACGCGGAACAGGCCGAAGCGATCGGCGATCGCGCCGGCAAGGGGCTGGCCCAATCCCCACAACAAATTCTGAAAGGCGATGGCGAGGCCAAACACGTCGCGGCCCCAGGCGAATTCGTGGCTCATCGGCTGCACGAAAAAGCCCAGCGTCGAGCGCGGACCGAAGCCCAGCATCCCGATCGCACAGCCGCAGAGGATGATGACGGCCGGAGTACGCCAGTTGGAGGAGCGTGAGGTCGAACCGAGCTCGCCCGCATGTGTCGGCATGGTCTACCTCTTCGGCCATTGGCGGATCTGCAAATCGGCAGCTGCAAACCAGCGTTTAATGCAAATGCATGAAAACCCCAAGTCAAAAGTGATTGCGTTCCACCAGGGACTGCTGCCGGAGCATTACGCTTGATTGCGGCCCTGCCCGGCGCGCCAGGCGTGACTTGACGGGAATGTGTGCGAGGAGGCCTAGCGGCCCGCCAGTCAGCATGTTATCTTCGATCTACTCAGTTTGAGTATATGTAAGCTCTGGCGAACCCCACCGGCCCTCTCGGCCGGATTTCTCAGGCTCCGTATATACTCACATGGAGCATATATGACTGACATGGGAGGCTTCGATGCCGATCACTGGAATTTACGGCCCCGACGATCTTGCAGACCGGCCGCAGGGCCAAGCCACCTCCGCCCCGCTCGCGCCAGCGCGAACCGGACCCGCGCTGCCGCGGCCCTCGCTGGAATGGACGGGCGAGATCGAACGCGCCACCGCGCCGATCTACGAGCGCGTCAAGCATGTGATCCCGCCGATCGAATGGCCGCTGATGGCGCCGACGATTCACGCGATCAATGAACTGAAGCACGCGCGCAACGCGGTGATCCTCGCCCACAACTACCAGGCGCCGGAGATTTTTCATGGCGTCGCCGACATCGGCGGCGATTCGCTTCAGCTCGCCGTCGAAGCCACCAAGGTGAAGGCCGATGTCATCGTCCAATGCGGCGTGCACTTCATGGCGGAGACGTCGAAGCTGCTCAATCCGGACAAGACCGTGCTGATCCCGGACTCGCGCGCCGGCTGCTCGCTCGCCGCCAGCATCACCGGCGCCGACGTGCGGCTGCTCCGCGAAAAATTTCCCGGCGTGCCTGTGGTCGCCTACGTCAACACCTCCGCGGAGGTGAAGGCCGAGGTCGACATCTGTTGCACCTCGTCGAACGCGGTGCAGGTGGTCGAGAGCCTCGGCGCGCCAAGCGTGATCTTCCTGCCCGACCGTTATCTCGCGACCTATGTGGCATCAAAGACCGACGTAAAAATCATCGCCTGGAAGGGCGCCTGCGAGGTGCATGAACGCTTCACCGGCGACGAACTGCGCGCCTTCCGCGACGCCGATCCCTCCGTGCAGATCATCGCACATCCCGAATGTCCGCCGGACGTGCTGGCCGAGGCCGACTTCACCGGTTCGACCGCGCACATGATCAATTGGGTACGCAAGCGACGGCCGAAGCGGCTGGTGATGATCACGGAATGCTCGATGGCCGACAATGTCCGCGCCGAGCTGCCCGATGTCGAGATGCTGCGCCCCTGCAATCTGTGCCCGCACATGAAGCGCATCACGCTGTACAACATCCTGGAGAGCCTGCTGACGCTCGGCGAGGAAGTCACGATCGATCCGGCGCTCGCGCAGCGCGCGCGGCGCTCGGTCGAGCGGATGATCAATCTGAAGAACTGAGAGCGTGACATGACAGACAATATCCACAACCTCACCCGCTCCACCGACGACGTCGTCATCGTCGGCGGCGGTCTCGCCGGCTTGTTCTGCGCACTCAAACTCGCGCCGCGGCCCGTGACACTGATCTCGGCGGCACCGCTCGGACAGGGGGCGTCATCCGCATGGGCGCAGGGCGGTATCGCGGCCGCTGTCGCAGAAGGCGATACACCGGAAGCGCATGCAGCCGATACGATTGCGGTCGGCGGCGGCATCGTCGACAAAGCGGTCGCGCTCGGGATCGCGCGCGAGGCGGCGCCGCGGATTCACGATCTGCTCGCCCACGGCGTGCCGTTCGATCGCGACCTCGAAGGCCGGCTTGCCGTGGGGCGGGAAGCCGCGCATTCGGCGCGGCGGATCGTGCATGTCCGCGGCGACGGTGCGGGCGCGGCGATCATCGCGGCGCTAATTGAAGCCGTGCGCCGCACGCCGTCGATCCGCCTGATCGAAGGCTTTGTCGCCGAAGCGCTGCTGACCGAGGACGGCGCCGTCACCGGCCTTCAATTGCGCGAGGCCGGCAACTTTGCGTCAAGGCCCATGATGATCGCCTCGCGCGCGATCGTGCTGGCGACCGGCGGCATCGGCCATCTCTACGCCGTCACCACCAATCCGGCCGAGGCCAACGGATCAGGACTTGCGATGGCGGCGCGCGCCGGCGCTGTGATTGCCGATCCGGAATTCGTACAGTTCCACCCGACCGCCATCATGGTCGGCCGCGATCCGGCGCCACTTGCGACGGAAGCCCTGCGCGGCGAAGGCGCGACGCTGATCAACGGCCAGGGCGAACGCTTCATGCTTGCACTCCATCCGCTCGCCGAACTCGCGCCGCGCGATATTGTGGCCCGCGGCGTGTTCGCCGAGATCGCAGGCGGACGCGGCGCCTTCCTCGATGCGCGGCAGGCACTGGGCGCGCGTTTCGCCGACAAATTCCCGACCGTGCATGCGAGCTGCATCGCCGCCGGCATCGATCCGGCGGCGCAAGCCATCCCGATCGCGCCGGCTGTGCACTATCACATGGGCGGCATCGCGGTCGATGCGCGCGGCCGCAGCTCGATCGATGGGCTCTGGGCCGGCGGTGAAGTGTCGTCAACAGGCGCGCACGGCGCAAATCGACTCGCATCGAATTCACTGCTCGAAGCCGTGGTCTATGCCGCACGCATTGCCGACGACATCGCCGGCCACGCGATCCCCTCACCCGCCCGCCTCCCCGAGGCGCTGGTGACACCGCGCGGTGGTGCGCCGGATGCAGCCAGCGTGCAGCAGTTGCGCACGATGATGAGCGCGAATGTCGGCGTGATCCGCGAGCGCGACGGGCTTGCGGAAGCCGTGCGCAGCTTTGCGGCGCTCGAGCACGCGGCCACGAGCATCGCCGTCCGCCACATGGCGACAACGGCCCTGCTCGTCACCGCCGCAGCCTGGAGCCGGCGCGAGAGCCGCGGCGCACATTTCCGCTCCGACCATCCTGCGGACGTGCCCGCGCTGGCGCAGAGAACGATGACCACGCTCACTGCGGTGCGCGAGATCGCGGACGGCCTCACCGAGCATTCATCCCCGCGCGTCGCGCAATCCATGATCGCCTGACGGAGTATTTCATGATGACCCCGACCTCCCTGCTTTATCCCGACGCCTTTCTCTCTCCGCTGGCCATCGACGAGGCCGTGCATCGCGCGCTCGACGAGGATCTCGGCCGCGCCGGCGACGTCACCTCGCTCGCGACGATCCCGGAAGCGACCAAAGCGCAGGCTGTCCTCGTCGCACGGCAATCCGGCGTCATCGCCGGTCTGCCGCTCGCGCTGGCGACGCTGCAGAAGCTCTCGCGCGAACTCGAGGTGCGCGCGCATGTCCGTGACGCCGCGCGCGTTGCCCGCGGGCAGCAGGTCCTGACAATCTCCGGCCCGGCCCGCGCCATTCTCACGGCGGAACGGACCGCGCTGAACTTCGTCGGCCGGTTGTCGGGCGTCGCGACGCTCACGGCCGACTACGTCGCGCGCACCGAAGGCACCAAGATGCGCATCTGCTGCACGCGAAAAACAACACCGGGATTGCGGGCGCTGGAGAAATACGCGGTGCGCTGCGGCGGCGGCTTCAACCACCGCTTCGGCCTCGACGATGCGATCCTGATCAAGGACAATCACATCGCGGTCGCCGGCGGCATCCGCCCCGTGCTGGAACGCGCCCGCGCGCATGCCGGCCATCTCGTCAAGATCGAGATCGAAGTGGATACGCTCGCGCAGCTCCGCGACGTGCTCAACACTGGTCTGGCCGAGGCGGTGCTGCTCGACAACATGGATATCGCGACGCTGCGCGAGGCGGTGCGGATGACGGAAGGTCGCCTCACACTGGAAGCTTCCGGCGGCGTCACGCTGGACTCGATCGCGGCGATCGCGACGACCGGCGTCGACTACGCTTCATCCGGCGCACTGACGCATTCGGCGCCAAATTTCGACTGCGCGCTGGATATCGAGATGTGAGCGGCTACCGCCGCTCGGTCACGCCCATCTCGGCTGAGCTCCTGGCTTCCTGGGCGAGCTCGGCCGAGAGTGCGGCGGTCTGCGCCGGCGTGCCCCAGCTCGGCTCCTCGCTGCCGTCGCCCCAGTTGCGCGGCCGGTAGAAGGTGTGCACGCCGAATTTGTACGTCTTCTTCATCTCGGCGACCCATGACGGACGCACCCAATAGGCGTGGTAGTGCGTCGACTTACCGACCTCGGGCAGCCATATCTGACCGTCGAGCATCGCCTTCGAGATCTTCCTGGCGCGCTCCCACATCTCGGGCTCGCGGATCACGTCGGGGTTGTTGTCGCAGGCAAAGGTAAACTGGCAGGCGAGATGATGGTACTTGTTCTGGTAGACCACGCCGCAGACAGTTTCCGGATATTTTCCGGAGAAGACGCGGTTCATCACGACTTGCGCGACCGCGATCTGGCCACGCACGGCCTCGCCGCGGGATTCGAAATAGACCGCTTCGGCGAGGCACTTCTCGGACTTCGCGCGTGACTTTTCGTCGAGGGCCAGCCGCTCGGCCGGCGATTTGGCGCGCTGGTTGTCGGCGTTGACCTCGCCCTTCGGCGCGACGCTCTCGCCGCTCTCGCTGTCCTTCGCGATGTCCTCGTTCGACGGCGACAGCGATGCCAGTTTCATGTCGGGGTCGGGCATCACGATCAGCGGCTCGGCTCCGGGCTGCCAGCTCTCGATGCTCTCGACGTTGCCGCCGAGCGAGGAACTGCCGAAGAACAGGTTCGAGGTCTTGACGCTGAAGGGATCACGCGGCGGGGCTGCGACCGTCGCCTGCTTCAGCGCGTTGAGCGGCTGGGCTGCGAAGGACAGCGCATTGCCGTCGGCCTTCGGCGGACTTGTGTATTGAGCCAATGGCGGCGCGCGCATTGCCTCCTGAAGCTCGGGATCGAGTGCGGCCGCGGACTCCGGCGACATCGCATGCGGCTGCGCGACAGGCAACTGAGCCGGCAACTGAGCGGTCTTGGCGCCAAACACGGAACTATTCGAGGTCGCGGGATCCTGCTGCGCAGGCGCGGCGGTCGGTGTGGCCATCTCGGGCGCCGGTGCAGGCGTCACGATGGCGAGGCGATCGCCCTTCAACGCGCGATCGACCTTGGGGAAATCGGCAGCCTGATAACGCGTCGATGCCTGGAGTGCCGGATTGCCGCGAGAGATGGTGCCGGTGACGTCGCGACCATCGAGGCTTGCGAGGCGAACCATCGCGCTCTGCGGAACCGAGGTGCCAATGGGGCGGGAAAAGCTGTAGGTCGCGAGCTGAATTGAAGACGCAGCGGAGAACACCTGCCTCTGCCAGCGCTCAACGACGCCGGGCTGGCGCGCTAGCAGCGAGCCGATATCCTGATAGCCGGTCTCTCTCGGCATCAATGCGAAGATGCAGAGACCGATTCCGAAGGACGCGAACCGCGCGCCCTTCGGATGGTTACGCAACACAGACATCGATACGCTCACACTACGCTTACGCTGGAAAAATCGAGCCGCAGTACATCCGTGCAATTCGATCTTTATCGTGAGTATCTAATTTAGGTTGCCGGGGCGTTAATCGGCGTTGCGCAGCCGACACACTCAAGCGATGTCAGGTGTTTTCACGGGGCGATGCTGCACCTTGGTAAATGCGGGCCTGCCTGAAGCGGTAAACATCTGGTCAACGCAAATGGTGAAGGAACTCTTGCTGATCATTCTTGCGCGCACGTATCATTACGGGACGCTCCGCCGTCATTGCGAGGAGCTCTTGCGACGAAGCAATCCGGACTGTCGCCGCGGAGGGATTCTGGATTGCTTCGCTGCGCTCGCAATGACGGGGGGAGAGAGCGTCACCAAATAAAAAGAGGCGGAGCTTGGCTCCGCCTCTTCACAACCACTATTTCAATCCGCCTTACGCCTGGCTCGCAACCGCTTTGCCGAGCGCAGCTTGAGCCGCAGCAAGCCGCGCGATCGGCACGCGATAGGGTGAGCACGACACGTAGTCGAGGCCGATCGTATGGCAGAAGGCGACAGACGCCGGATCACCGCCGTGCTCGCCGCAGATGCCCATCTTGAGCGATGGGCGCGTCTTGCGGCCGCGCGCGACGCCGATCTTGACGAGCTCGCCGACGCCTTCCTGATCGAGCGAGACGAAGGGATCGATCGAAAGGATGCCCTTCGACACGTAGGGACCGAGGAAGCTCGCGGCGTCGTCGCGGCTGATGCCGTAGGTCGTCTGCGTCAGATCGTTGGTGCCGAAGGAGAAGAAGTCCGCGCTCTCGGCGATTTCGGCCGCGAGCAGACAGGCGCGCGGCAGTTCGATCATGGTACCGACCTGATAGGTGAGCTTGGTGTTGGTATCGCGCATCACCGCCTTCGCCGTAGAGTCGATGCGCGCCTTGACCAGGTCGAGCTCCATCTTCGTGGCAATCAACGGCACCATCACCTCGAGGCCGACGGCCTTTCCGGTGCGTTTCTCGGCTTCGACCGCGGCCTCGAAGATCGCGCGCGCCTGCATCTCGGCGATCTCGGGATAGGCGATCGCGATGCGGCAGCCGCGGAAGCCGAGCATCGGGTTGAACTCCGACAGCTCGCGCGCACGGTCGGCGAGACGTCGGGGATCGGTGTTCATGGCGCGCGCCACTTCCTCGACCTCGGCGTGGGTGTGCGGCAGGAACTCGTGCAGCGGCGGATCAAGCAGACGGATCGTGACGGGCAGGCCCTTCATAATCTCGAACAGCTCGACGAAGTCGGCGCGCTGCATCGGCAGAAGTTTGGCAAGCGCGGCACGGCGCGACTGCTCGTCCTCGGAGAGGATCATCTCGCGCACCGTCCGGATGCGCGTCTCCTCGAAGAACATGTGCTCGGTGCGACAGAGGCCGATGCCTTCCGCGCCGAACTTGATCGCGGTGCGCGCGTCTTCCGGCGTGTCGCCATTGACGCGAACGCCGATCTTGCGGACCTGGTCGGCCCATTTCATCAGCGTGCCGAACTCGCCGGAGAGCTCCGGCTCGATCATCGGCATGCGGCCCGCCAGGACCTGACCGAGCGAGCCGTCGATGGTGATGACGTCGCCGGCCTTGTAGGTGCGCGAACCGATGCTCATGGTACCGCGGCCGTAATCGACGCGGATGGTGCCGCAGCCGGAGACGCAGGGCTTGCCCATGCCGCGCGCGACCACGGCGGCGTGCGAGGTCATGCCGCCGCGGGTGGTCAAGATGCCTTCGGCGGCGTGCATGCCGTGGATGTCTTCGGGGCTGGTCTCGATGCGGACCAGAATGACCTTGCGGCCGTCGCCCTGGAGCTTGGCGGCTTCATCCGAGGAGAACACGATCTCGCCGGAGGCAGCACCGGGCGACGCCGGCAGGCCGGTCGCGATCACGTCACGCTTGGCGTCGGGATCGATGGTCGGATGCAAGAGCTGATCGAGCGATGCGGGATCGATCCGCATCACCGCTTCCTTCTTGTTGATCAGGCCTTCATTGGCGAGCTCGACCGCGATGCGCAGAGCCGCCTTCGCTGTGCGCTTGCCGCCGCGGGTCTGCAGCATCCAGAGCTTGCCCTGCTCGACCGTGAACTCCATGTCCTGCATGTCACGGTAGTGCTTCTCGAGCTGCGTGTAGATCCGCGTCAACTCCTTGAAGGCCTCCGGCATCGCCGCTTCCATCGACGCCTTGTCGGAGCCGGATTCTTTGCGCGCCTCTTCGGTGATGTCCTGCGGCGTGCGGATGCCCGCCACCACGTCCTCGCCCTGCGCGTTGATCAAAAATTCGCCGTAGAGCTTGCTCTCGCCGGTCGAGGGGTTGCGGGTGAACGCAACGCCGGTCGCCGAAGTCTCGCCCATGTTGCCGAACACCATGGCCTGCACGTTGACCGCGGTGCCCCAGTCAGCCGGAATATCGTGCAGCTTGCGGTAGGTCACCGCGCGCGCGTTCATCCAGGATGAAAACACCGCGCCGACCGCGCCCCAGAGCTGGTCATGCGGATCCTGCGGAAAATCCTTGCCGGTTTCGCGCGCGACCGCGTCCTTGTACTTGCCGACCAGATCGACCCAGTCCTCGGCGGTGAGGTCGGTGTCGAGCGTGTAACCCTGGCCGTCCTTGAAGGTGTCGAGAATTTCCTCGAAATGATGATGCTCGAAACCGAGCACCACGTCGGAATACATGGTGATGAAGCGGCGATAGCTGTCATAGGCGAAACGGCGGTCGCCCGAGAGCTCCGACAGCGCTTCCACGGTCTCGTCGTTGAGGCCGAGATTGAGCACGGTGTCCATCATGCCCGGCATCGAGGCACGCGCGCCGGAGCGCACGGAGACGAGCAGCGGGTTCTTGGTGTCGCCGAACACCTTGCCGGTCAACTTGCCGACATAGTCCAGCGCCTTCTCAACCTGCGACTGCAGTTCTTTCGGGTAGGATTTGTCGTGGGCGTAGAAATAGGTACAGACCGCGGTCGGGATGGTGAAGCCCGGAGGCACCGGCAGGCCGAGATTGGCCATCTCGGCGAGGTTGGCGCCCTTGCCGCCGAGCAGGTCGCGCATCTCCGAGCGGCCCTCGGCCTTGCCGTCGCCGAACGTGTAGACCCACTTGCCGGCCTTGGCAGGCGCAGCCTTCGCTGCGACCTTGGCAGCAACCTTCGGCGCCACCGGCTTGGCCGCAGCCTTCGCCGCCGGCTTGCCCGCAGGCTTAGCTGCCGCCTTGGCAACCGGCTTTGGGGCGCTCTTCACGGCGCTCTTGGGAAGCGCCTTGCGAGCCGCCGGCGCGGCTTTCGCCTTGGCGGAGGGCTTTGATTTCGCTGCAGTTTTCTTAGGCTTCGAGGCGGCTTTGGCCATAGCTTGCACACAACCTGCGAGAGGAACGGGAAATTGCGGGCCTTACACCACTTTGGGCAGGCCCGCGCAAGTCGAAGAGTTCCGGAAAATGAAGGCCTAGAGATGGAGCCACTTCAACAATCCGAGCCCGATCGCACCATTGACGATGAGAAAGATCGCCACGATCAGGTTGAGAAGCCGCGGCATGATCAAGATGAGCACGCCCGCAAGCAGCGACAGGATCGGCGAGATGTGGGCGACGGTGAGATGCATGAAAATTCTTCCTGTGCGTTGAGGCGAATCGCGAGCGGATCATAGCGGACCGGGTTCCGCGGGTAGAGACGCGCTGAGCGGCAATGAGTTCCCTGCTTCGCGAAAACTGCCCGAAATTGCCGCGTATGCGGCAACGCTTTTCCGGAACATCGCGCGCGGCGCAGCATTGGCCAACGGTTGCGCCGCTGGCGCCTCCCGTAAAACCACGTCGCAGAATCACGTTGAAGGAGTTTTTCATGCGGAACAGGATTCTTGCCCTCGCAGCGCTTGGCGTCGCGCTCGGCACCCCGATCGCAGCCTCCGCGCAAACCGGGATCACAGTGGGCCGCGCGCCCGTCGTGGTCGACAGCGGCCCGACCATCGCGGTCGAGCAGCGGCCGGCTTTCCGCGACTATGTCGTCGAACAGCGCGTGCCGGCCTTCAGCATTCCCGATCGCGTGGTGGTCGGCAGCACGTTACCTGAAACCGGCATCACCTATTATGACGTGCCGCAACGTTTCGGCGCGACGACCTATCGCTACACCGTCGTGAACGGCGAGACCGTGCTGGTCGAGCCGCGCTCGCGGCGCATCGTCGAGGTGATGAACTAGGAAACGCTTTCGTTCAACTAGATGTCCGGCGCGCCACTTCAATCAGGCTGGCGCGTGCAGTGTAAACGGACATCCGGCCCCGCCCGGTCTTCCCCCCGCCGGGCGGGGCTTTTTCGTTGTCATTCCGGGGCGCGCCACTTGGCGCGAACCCGGAATCCATTTCTCGACGTCACGCGCGGCACGATGGATTCCGGGCTCGTGCTTCGCACGCCCCGGAATGACACCGTTGTTGTAGCGCGATCAATCCTGAATCTTCGAGAAATCCGCGACCGCGCGCGTGGCGCTGCGGATTTCGCCCAGGAGCTTCAGCCGGTTCTCACGCACCTTCGCATCGTCGTCATTGACGCGCACCTTGTCGAAGAACGCATCGACCGGCGGACGCAGCTTTGCCATCGCGCTCATCGCGGCGGCAAAGTCTTCCTTCGCGACAGCGGTGCTCGCTTCCGCCTTCACCTGGCCGATCGCCTTCGCCAGCGCCTTCTCCTCATCGAGGCTATAGAGCGCGGCATCTGGCGTACCGTCGAACGTCCGCTTATCCTTCTTCTCTTCGATCGAGAGGATGTTGCTGGCGCGCTTGGTGCCGGCGAGCAGGTTCTTTCCGTCGTCGGACTCGAGGAACGTCCCGAGTGCTTCGACACGGCGAGCGATCATCAAGAGGTCGTCCTGGCCCCCGAGCGCGAACACGGCGTCGACGAGATCGTGACGCGCGCCCTGCTCGCGGAGCTGAACCTTGAGGCGGTCGGCGAAGAAAGCGAGCAGATCGCTCGGGAGCTTCTGCACATCCGCCGGATTCACCGACAAACCGGCGAGCGCGGACGCAGCCACCTTCATCAGCGACAGCCGAAGCGTGTTCTCGGCAATCAGCCTGATCACACCCAACGCCGCACGCCGCAGCGCATACGGATCCTTGCTGCCCGTGGGCTTCTCATCGATGGCCCAGAAGCCGACGAGCGTATCGATCTTGTCCGCAAGTGCAACGGCAACACTAACCGGATCGGTCGGCACGCGATCGGTTGGGCCCTGCGGCTTGTAGTGCTCCTCGCACGCAGCCGCGACGGAGGCATCCTCGCCCTGCGCCAGCGCGTAGTACTTGCCCATCAGGCCCTGCACCTCAGGGAATTCGCCGACGACTTCGGTCAGCAAATCCGCCTTCGCCAGATGCGCAGCACGCGTCGCCTTGGCGACATCGGCACCGACCAGCGGCGCGATGTCGGCGGCAAGGCGCTCGATGCGCTTGATGCGTGCGGCCTGCGTGCCGAGCTTCTCGTGGAACACGATCTGCTCGAACTTCGGCAGCCGATCCTCGAGCTTCGTCTTCAGGTCCGTCTCGTAGAAGAACTTCGCATCCGACAGGCGCGGACGGATCACGCGCTCATTGCCGGCGACGATGGTCTTGCCGCCGTCGGTCGCCTCGATATTGGCGGTGAGGACGAACTTGTTGGTCAGCTTCCCGGTCTTCGGATCCTTGACGACAAAGCACTTCTGGTTGTTGCGGATGGTGGCGCGGATCACCTCGTCCGGGATCGCGAGATATTCCGGCTCGAATGACCCCATCATGACGACCGGCCATTCGACGAGGCCAGAAACTTCGTCCAGCAACGCCTGGTCCTCGACCAGATCGAACCCTTGCGCGAAGGTCAGCTCCTTGGCGTCGGCGAAGATGATGTCCTTGCGCGCCTGCGGATCGAGGATGACCTTTGCAGCCTTCAGCTTCGCTTCGTAGTCCTCGAAGCGGCGCACAGAGATTGGGGCCGGCGCCATGAAGCGATGACCGTAGGTGGTTTGGCCGGTCTCGATGCCGTCGACCGAGAACTTCACGACATCGGGCTCTTCCGTCTCGGGCCCGAAGGTCGCGGTAATCGCGTGCAGCGGACGCACCCAGCTCAGCGAGCCCGGTTTGCCGGAACGCGCGCCCCAGCGCATCGATTTCGGCCAGGGGAAAGTACGAATGATGACCGGCAAAATTTCCGCAAGCACGTCGATCGCGTCACGCCCGGCCTTCTCGATCAGCGCGATGTAGAAGTCGCCCTTGGGGTCGCGCTGGATCTTGGCCTCATCCAGCGACTTCAAACCTGTCGCTTTCAAAAAACCCTGCACGGCCGCATCGGGGCCGCCGACCTTCGGGCCGCGACGTTCGGTCTTGAGGTCAGGCTGGCGCGCGGGGATGCCGTGCACGGTCAGCGCAAGGCGACGCGGCGTCGCGAAGGCTTTCGCGCCCTCATAGACGAGGCCTTCGGCGACGAGCTTCTCGGTGACCAGGCGGCGCAGATCGTCGGCCGCCTTGGCCTGCATGCGCGCGGGGATTTCTTCCGAGAACAGTTCAAGCAAAAGATCGGGCATCAGGCCGCTCCGCCCGCTTCAGTATGGATCCAGGCCTCGCCGCAGGCCTTGGCCAGCTCGCGCACGCGAAGAATGTAGCTCTGCCGCTCGGTCACGGAGATCACACCGCGGGCGTCGAGCAGATTGAAGACATGGCTTGCCTTGATGCACTGGTCATAGGCGGGCAGCGCCATCAGATGCGTCTCGCGCTTATCATCCTGCCAGCCTGCATCGAGATATTTCCGGCAGGCAGCCTCCGCCATCTTGAACTGCTCGAACAGCATCGCGGTGTCGGCAACTTCGAAATTGTGCTTCGAATATTCCCGCTCGGCCTGCAGGAAGACGTCGCCATAGGTGACCTTGGCATCACCGTCGCGGCCGTTGAAATTGAGGTCGTAGACGCGGTCGACGCCCTGCACATACATCGCGAGGCGCTCGAGCCCGTAGGTGAGTTCGCCCGCGACCGGCGCACATTCGACGCCGGCGACCTGCTGGAAATAGGTGAACTGGCTGACTTCCATGCCGTCGCACCAGCATTCCCAGCCAAGACCCCAGGCGCCCAGCGTCGGGCTCTCCCAATCGTCCTCGACGAAGCGGATGTCGTGCACGGCGGAATCGATGCCGATCGCGGCAAGCGACTTCAGGTAAAGCTCCTGAAGGTTCGGCGGCGACGGCTTCATGATCACCTGGAACTGGTAGTAATGCTGCATCCGGTTCGGATTCTCGCCGTAGCGGCCGTCCTTGGGCCGGCGCGAGGGCTGCACATAGGCCGCGTTCCAGGGCTTTGGCCCGAGCGCGCGCAGCGTGGTCGCCGGATGGAAGGTCCCCGCGCCCATCTCCATGTCGTAGGGCTGCAAAATCACGCAGCCCTGCTCGGCCCAGAACCGCTGGAGCGCGAGGATAAAACCCTGGAACGAGCGTTCCGGGCGCATATGGGCGGGCAATGAGGCGTCCATCGTCAAATCAGGCTCTCGCGGGGGGGGTTGAATCGCGCGGGACCGTATCGACGGCGGGGGTGGGAATCAAGGCAAACGGGGCGGATTCGGGCCGGGAACGGTCCCGTAGGGTGAGCAACGCGGAGCGTGCCCACCAACAGCGTACAATCCCGGAAGAATGGTGGGCACGGCGCAAACGCGCCCTTGCCCACCCTGCGGCAGCGGTTTGTGGCGCAACTATCCCGGCCGGTAAGCCCCGGTCACGGGGTCACGCTTCAGCGTCCGGACAGTCCCCATATGGGCAGCCTCAGCGACGCGCGAGAGGCGCATCTCCTCCAGCTCCTGGTTGATCCGGACAGCGGTCTTGTACGCCCAGCGGACCACGGCAAGTCCGCCCAGGACGCCCGCGAATGCAACGAACGGCGGCATCGGTCGATCCTTGTTCAATGCTCAGCCCCCGCAGACATTGTCGCGCACTCCGGGCTGCACCGCAATTGGCTCAGTGAAGGGCCAAATGGCGCGGGAGTGCCTCTGCCTAGAACCCGAATTTCGCCCAGATCGCGCGGGTTTCGACCGCCGAGATCAGCTCGTCCGGCAGCCCGGCCATTGATTCCATGGCCGAAACCTGGCTCGCGCCTGGCGATTTCCGACCCAACAGGCCGGACAGCAGCCCGGTCGGCTGCGCAATCACGGGGGTGCGAACCTTCTCGCCATAGCGGGCACGAAGAGTTGAGCGGAGATCGCCGATGCCGTCGGCCAAGCCCAGCGCGATCGAACTCTCGCCGGCCCAGTACTCACCGGTGAACAGCGTGTCGTCCGCGCCCTTCAGCCGCGCGCCGCGGCTCTCCTTCACCAACGCGATGAAGATCTGGTGGATCTCGCGCTGAAGCGCCTTCAGCTTGGCGACGTCGTCGGGATTTTCGGGCAGGAACGGATCGAGCATCGCCTTGTGGGCGCCGGCCGTATAGAGGCGCCGCTCGATGCCGAGCCGCTTGATCGCCTCCTGGAAACCAAAACTGCCGCCGACCACGCCGATCGAGCCGAGGATCGAGGACGGATCGCAGAAAATCTCGTCACCCGCGCAGGCGATCATGTAGCCGCCGGAGGCGGCGACGTCCTCGACGAACACCAGCACGGGCAGCTTCTTCTCCGCCGCGAGCTGCTTGATGCGCAGATAGATCTGGCGCGACTGCACCGGCGAGCCGCCGGGCGAATTGATCACCAGTGCCACCGCCTTGGCGTTGCGGACCGAAAAGGCCCGCTCCAGCACGCGGGCGACGCCCGCCAGCGACATCCCCGGGCGCAGCGGCGTCACCGCGCCGATGACGCCGGACAGCCGCACCACCGGCACGACAGCCATACCCGGGCGGAAGCGCGCCGGCAGATATTGCATGAGCTTGTCGGCCCAGCCGGAGTTTTCGCGATCGTTCAATTGTTCGGCCATGCCGTTACCTCGTACTTGCCGCTAGCGATACAGGATCAGGGGGACGTTTTCTTGCTTAGTCGATGGAACGCAGCGGCGTAAAGCTTGGTGCTCGGCCAATTTTGCGTTGCTTTCTCGTTCGGTTTGGAGGCGTTAGCTACGGATATGAGGCTGCATTGGTTCTGGGGGCTCTCACTCCGAGAACGTTCAGCATTCGTTCTTACGTCCCGGTCCGGTACTGGCCTGTTTCCGACCTCAGTGGCCTAGTTTGAAAACAGGGGTGGCCTGATTTGATTCTGCGCAACCGCTTCCCTCCTAAAACGTTAAGGGTCTAGCGTTGGAGGAACGCCATGTCAGAGCGACGCAGGATCAAACAAACGAAGTCCCTCGAAGATCGCCTTGCCGAGGAAGTAAGACGCCTTCGCGAAGAAGCCGAGTCACTGCCCCATGGACCTGTACGGGTTGCTGCGATCCGCAGGGCCCGACAGGCTGAGACCGGCTCCCGCATGAGCGAATGGCTTCGCTCACCCGGCTTGCAACCGCCGAAGTAAGGCCATGATCGAACAACGCAACGCCAATCCATATTCGGTTCAGGCACGTATCTGCCTTGGCATAGCGGCCTTCGGCGCTGCACTGTTTGTTGCAGCGCTCTTCATGGGCATGAGGTAAGGCCGTCTCAGTGGGAGGCCTCATCAGATAGATATCAACCGGCCTGAGAAGCGCCCTCGCGCCTTTCCATGGCATCCCTGAGAAACTTGGGTATACGCTGCGCCTTGCCGGCCGAGACGAATGCCGACCGACTCTGCGGATTACGACCGACAAGAAGTTGAGGCCGCCTTAGTGACCGGCCCGTTTCAAATACGGCGTCGAGCTAAGGACGCGCGTCGCGCGCCGAGCCGGGCATCGTCGGGGAAAGCGCAAGAATTCGACTCAGCGCACCTCAAAGGGGTCTTCACAGAGGCACCCAACCGTCCAAAAGTGCTCCGTCCCACGAGATGACCCCCTCATCATGCTTGGAGGAGTAACTCCCGGTAACAATGTGCGTCCCACTCCGGACTCCACTCAGAAAATTCGTTGTTGAACCCGTCGTGCATGCACGCGACACGGCTCATCGGGATGTCCATTGGGTTCATAAAGAATACTCGCGGTGTATTCCACGTTCTCATCCTATAGCTCAGAGTGTATCGGGAGTGCGCAGAGGAGAGCCTCTATCCTCGTTGATCAACTCTTGTTCCGCGAGACGCCAAAACTCTTCATCTCGCCCCTCCGGCTTCCCCGCCTTCTCCCAAAGCTCATAGGCGCGGGCAGCTACGGTTTCGTCAGTTCGATTGTTCATGGGAAATACTCCAGACCGTCAACGAAGAGGAACTGCAGACGTTCCTACTTCCCGGTCAGTCCCTTGAAGGAGCTCGCCCTCAGCAATCCCTCCGACGTGATGTCCCTATACTCCACCTCGGCATAGAACTTCGGCTCGACCCACGTCGCCTTGGGCTTCCGGATTGGTTTGGTTAGCTTGCTCTTCGGGCTTACGACTGTCTCAAGCTGCTTCCTGATTTGACCTGACACGGTGCGAGACCAGCCCGTACCGACCTTGCCCATGTAGAGCAGCTCCTTCCCCTCTCGCTTGCCGAGATACAACGCGGCGACACCGGTGGGGTCTTTGACAAAGCCGACAACGGGGAATTTTTCTCGTTGAACGGCTTTAATCTTCACCCAAGCCTCAGTCCTCTCTGAGCGGTACGGCGCGTCGGCACGTTTCGAGACAATGCCTTCATAATTGAGCTGACTTGCGTGTTCGAACAATTGCTGCCCGTCACCTTCAAGGTGCTCGCTGTACATCAGCGGAGGTCTTAGGTCGTGGTCGTCGAACAACTCCTTGAGCAGCCGCTTCCGTTCCGCCTGCGGCTGGGAGCGAAGGTCGCCGTCTAGCCAAAGCAGATCGAACGCATAGAAAAGCAGACGATCTTGATCGCCGCGGGCGAGATCAGCCTGCAGCTCGGAAAAGTTAGTCCGGCCGTCATGCACGACGACGACTTCCCCATCGATGATGGCCTGAGCTGGAACGTCGAGGGCACCGGCAATGACAGAGAACCGTTTGACCCAATTCAGCCCGTTGCGAGTAAATGCCTTGCGCTCGTCGCCGTCGATAAGAAACTGCGTGCGATACCCATCGTACTTGATTTCGTGAAGCCAACCCGCACCTGAGGGTGCTCTGCTCTTCAATGTCGCGAGCTGGGGCTTGATGAAGCCCGGCATCGCCGAAGGTGCTTTGATACGCTTCGCCACTCTACGCAACTCACAAAAAAACCGCCGCTCGGTCGTCAACTGCGGGCAGTGTACTCAACTGTTTCCGATGAGTCTCTTTAACGCTCAGGGTATGTCGCTGTTCCTGCGGCTGCCACCGATGCTGTGGGGCTTGTTTAGAAAGAACTCGCGATTGCCCATGGCAGCCTCGGCGTACTGGTCAATGGCGACCTGAATGGCTTCAATATGCGCCCGGCACCATCCCTCGCGGGTGGACAGCCGCCGCGTCTGTTCCAGCGACTTCAAGAACTCGGGCGGGTCCTCCATATCGGTGAAATACTTTGATCGCTCGCCTACCAATTCCGGCCTCCTAGGACGCAAGTCTTTTTCTCCCGTGGTTCGCGGCTCTTCATCTCGTCGCGCTGGGCCACGAGTTGGTCCACTTTGGCTTGCATGCGGACAAGAAGGGCTTCGGCCGAAGCCGTCCCTATCGTTGCTCGTTGAAGCTGGAGAATTTCCTTGCGCTGCCGCCCTATCTGCGCGCGCATGCGCTCGATCTCCGACCGGATAAATTCAAGTGTAGGCATTTCGCGCCTTGGGATTTTTCCCAATAGAACGAAACAAGAACATGGAGTCAAGACATTAGTTTGGTCGGAGTTGCTCGTGTCGCGAATGCGCCGCCATCGCGCGGTGATTTAGTGGGGAAATCATCGCAGACACGTTACCTCCGAGAGCATCGCTGAAGCCGTCTGCTAGAGTTGCGGCGACTCACTTCGGGACGATGGAGGGCGATAGGGTGGTGGCCAATTCCGGCGATGGTCTAGCGCCAGCATTTGTCTTTCTCGATACCAGTGTGTGGCTTGATCTAGCGGCAAATGAGGCTGGAGAGCCGCTGCTAGGTGCTCTGGAACATCTCAACCGTCTGAAAGCCATTGAGCTTGCGGTACCGCAGATCGTCCGCGACGAGTTTGCGCGAAATAAAGACCGTGTGGTGCAAGACAGTGGGCGCAGCCTATCGGCTGCGCTAGATCGAGCTACGGGCGCGATATGGAAATACGGCAACCCGAGACGTCGCCGGAACACTGCTGCAGCCCTTAGCGACATCAAACATCAGCTCAATGGCGCATTGGATATCACCGCGGAGGCAGTAACGAGGATCGAAACGCTTTTTGCAGCCTCGACGTGGTTGGGCGATAAGAGCGCTGCAATCGAGGCAGCATCGACGCGCGCTCTGGAGAAAAGGGCGCCATTCCACACCGGCAAAAACAGTTTCGCAGATGCAGTCATTATCGAGTTGTACGGACAATTGAGAGCGGCAACCAAAGGGCGTTGCGTGTTCGTCACGCATAACAAGAAGGATTTTGGCCTACCGAATGGAGATCAGCGGTTGCCGCATCCCGATATTGCCGAGCACTTCTCTCGGATTAAATCGCGATACTTCATCAAACTGGTAGACGCGCTAAGGGCTCTGCGACCGCAAGAATTTGCGGAGGCGATGTATGAGCACGAGTTCACAATGGAGCCCCGCCGGGCCAGTGAAATTTCTGACGCAATCAGGGAGTTGACCGACCGAGTTTGGTACGACCGGCACATGGTCATGCGGTACAAGGTCGAGACAGGCAAATGCAAGATAATCGCGAAGAAGGATTTCGGCCCTAAGTACTACCGCGCCAGCGCCTTGGGGAAGCTGATCGTCGACGATATCTTGGCTGGGGCGATCCGATCCGCAGAGAGGGTCGAAAAGAGGTACGGAAAGGAAAACCTAGGACCGTACTCGAAATTTGATTGGGGCATGATCAATGGCAAGCTATCTGCGTTGCGCTGGGTGTTCGGCGAGGATTGGGACGAGCTTTACACTTGAGACTCGCCCGCCCCGCAAAACTACGGAAAGATCGTGCACCTACTAGCAAGTCATTTGCCTGCGCCAACTAAGGTCTAGCGTTGATTTGGAGAGGCTTCTATTGATCTCGCCTGCTGGTTGCGCTTTTATCCCGGGCGGGCTGGGAGGAAGTCATGCGTAAATGGGGCATCGTGGCGCTATGCGCCGCTTTGGGTGGCTGCGTTACGAACGCAGAAACGGTTCAGTTTCGGCCATCTAATCCACAACAGCAGGCGCTAATGCGAGACGGGCAAGCGGCTCTTGTCTCCCGGCAAAAGACCTCGCTTGTTTTAATTCGGCCAGCGTCGCGACAGGTGCGCGCGAACGGAAGACCTGTCTTCGTCGTTGCGATAAACAATCTGAGCAAAAATCCCGCCGAGTTCCGCGTTGCGCAAATTGAAGCGACGCAACATGCGAATGGCTCCGACTTCGCGATGCAGGTCGTTACTTATGAGATGCTTGTACAGGAAGAGAAGAGCCGACAAGTCGCCGCCGCGATCTTCACGGGTTTAGCCGCAGCTGGAAATGCCTACGGCGCGTCTCAAGCTGGTAACGGTTACTACACGACTCCAAGCGGGCGGACAGGCACTTTCTACAGCCCGACCGCGGCCGCTATCGCCCAAGGCAACGCGAACGCCCAGAACGAAGCTATGATCGCTTCCACCGTAGAGGCGGGACAACGCAACATGGCGGTCCTAGAGCAAGCCGTGATCAAGGACAACACACTCATGCCGGGTGAGTGGTACGGTGGGCAATTGCATCTAGCGCCGCCCGTTGCCTCCGATGGCGGAGGACCAAAGACCTATACGATTGTTATAACAGTCGGTTCGGACCGGCACGTTATCGACATCGCTCAAGGACCGGCCGGAGCTTAGTCGGTCCAAGGAAGCTCCGTTTCCACAAAAGGGGGAATAAGAATGAAAAAGCTGATTTTGTCGGGCGTTCTCACGATGATTGCCAGCGTCGCACATGCACAATCCTACGGCACCGGATCAAACCCTCAAAGCCACGGCGTATCTGGCTACACACGCAGCAGCGGGACTTATGTGCAGCCGTACACCGCTACAAATCCGAATAGCACTCAGCGGGACAACTACGGCACGTCGGGCAATTACAATCCGAACAATGGGACGTTCGGGACGCGGACGCCGCGGCATTGATCGACCCGTGTAGGGAGCCATGCGGGGCGGGGTTGTTATCGTTCTTGTGGGGCTTACAGCCCTGATTGCCTATGCGGCGGGTCGGCATGATGCGCCCCCAGCCGCACCCTCGCCGCCTACGATTGCGCCGCGCACAGCTGATTTAACCGCCTTCGTCGAAGCCCCGCAGCAAGCTCCGGCTATCAAACCTACTCCATCGCCGATCCCTTCACCGCAACTGGCCGCGAAGCCAAGCCAGTCGGAACCCCTACCCTCGAAGTCGGACGCCAAACGCAAGGCGGAGGTTGCGCTGACCGCTGCAGTCATCGCTACAATCATCGTCAAGGCGAGCCGAGAACGTTACTACGCCACCGGGCATCCTTGCGCTTGTCCGGATGATCTCACGCGGAGCGGCCGATCATGTGGCGGCAGAAGCGCCTACTCGCGGCCGGGCGGCGCTGCGCCGCTCTGTTACCCGGCTGATGTCACAACCGCCATGATTGATGATTATCGCAAAGCCATTTCGCGTTGAGCGTAGCCATGATGCGGGAGAATAACATGATGAGAATGTTCGTCGCTTTGGTTGCAATGATCGCCAGTGTTGGCACTGTCGGGGCCGAGGAGAAGCCCGCGGGCGCAATCGATACAATCACAAAATCAGCGATAGATATGTTGCCGTCGATGCCGTCACTACCATCGGTGTCGCTGCCCGCCATTCCCGATCTCAGCATTCCAGACTTCTCAGATACCTCAAGCAAGGTGATGGCTGAATTTAATTCCTTTACTCAGCAAGTCGGAGCTGCGCTGCCGCTCTTAGAGCAAATGGGATACGAGGTCAGCAGCTTTAAGGTTACGTGGGGCCTGCCGCCGAAGGCGCGCCTGCGATTGAGGTCTGGAGGTGCGACCCCGACTCAGAAAATTGAGGAAATTGCCGCGAAAGGATCAGCAGAGCCGGTGTGCTAGTGGCTGGGCTAATCAGCAGCGCCGTTGCGGCCAAACGCATCCAAAATACTATGAAGTTTGGCACTGCTTATCTAGACGTAGACTTCGCTCTTCCGCCGAGGGTCAACATGAGGTTTGTGAACACGAAAGTGGCGGAGAAGGAAGAGAGCCACGACTTGGATGATCTGGAGATTGCGTGCAAATGACAGTACCGGACGAACTGCAACGGGTGCGTGATGCCGCGCGACGTGCCCTCGGCCCGGTGCTTCCAGCGAGTAAGTCCACCCATGCCGATCCGAATTTTCTGTTCAATGCAGAAAAGTCCGAGGCCAGTCGCGACCTGCCCGCGTACTACCTTGTTTTTTTTGTATTGGTGGAGCTGCTTGGCTTCAAGAATTTGGGGCAGTTTGAGAAAATATCGTGGTCAGTGCCAGTCGATTACAAAGGGCGAGCGTTTCTAGTCGAGCACCGCAAGTTCGGAGTCGGTGTATTCGTTCAAAATCCTAGCGTGGACGAGAGTGACGCAAAAGAGATCGTTAGGCGGATACGGAAAGCCGTCAAGGCGGCCGAGCCGTACTTTGATTGGCTTGCAGATGAAGCGCTTCAAAAATCCAAGCTAAATCTAATCAACAATAGCGCGTCGCTTTTTGAGCGCTTCCTCTTTTTCAAGAGCGAGCACGGGAAGAAGGCGGAGGAGGCTGAAGTCCGCAAAGACGAAAAAATCGTAACGCAGGGAAATGGATGGACCTCGATTTCACGTCCCACCTATCGGCTGCGCGTAGAAGTGAGTTGGTTGGCGCTTGCTGCAATCGAGTCGTTCTTTAGTTGGACAGAGCACGTTTTCATCCACATCGCAGCTTTGCGCGGTAACGTGGCGAGTGGCGAGAAGGTTGCTCGACTCGCGAAGGAAGATTGGTCTCAAAAGTTCAAATCTGCACTTGATCTTTCTGATCCGGAGTCGAAGCGGCTCTATGATCAGCTCATCGAGCTTCGACAGGCGCTCAGGAATTTCGTGGCGCACGGCGCGTTCGGGAGGAATGGCGAGGCCTTTGAGTTTCACTCTCGCGCGGGCGCGGTACCATTGATGCTTCCGCATCGGTCCAGTAAGCGACGTGTCAAAATGTCGGAGCGTCTAGTCTTTGATGATGTAGCCGCACTCAAAACAATTGAGGAATTTATAACTCATCTGTGGAGCGGACCACGCGCTCCAGCGAAACTATACATTCAGGAAAGCCAATTGCCGGTTATGCTTCCTCATGTCAGCGACGGTGTATATGAGAGCGCGATGCGCTCTATCGAGGACATGGCGGCCCTGACAAATCGATTGGGAAGCGAATTTGACAGAGCGGCAAACATGGATTGGTAACTTCCGCGGGGCTTCAAAGTCATTTTTTGCGAGAGCGCTCAGAAGTCCTTTTCCAGCCTGACACTGCTTCCGCCACTCGATTTGAAGCGGAGGAGCGTGTTGAGGTTCAATTGACAAGACTCTCGGTTCACCAGAACTCCACTAATGTTTTTCGTCGCTCTTTTCCACATACCCTCAGTGTCCAAAGGACTATCACTGCTGATTGCCTGCTGGTCGGATTGAATTTCTTTGGTCTTGAGGCGCGCTCGATCCAGCTCAACATCATTCACGTAAACGGCCATATAGCCTTCGCGACTTCTGTAGCAGTATTGAACATAAGCGTAATATCGAAAGGCTTCATACACCTTCTGAGCTGACTTCTCCCGCGAAGTCACCGGCAGGAAGTCACCATAGTAAATCGCATTACCATGGTTGTCATAAAGCGACTTTGGGTCTCTCGGGGCACCATAGGCGACCTGCGCACTTGCGGGACAGCTTGCGCCCAATAGCAGTGCAATTGCGACTGCGATCAATTTTACGAGCATCTCTTTCCCCCGGAAACGGCTTGAAAATGAAGACAACAGCGAAGGACGCCGTTCTTCTTTAGACCAAATCATCAAAGCAACCCCAATCGCGTCAACTCGTCCGGCGCGATCACTGTTATGGTTGCAATCTCGGTAGCTCGGAGTTCCCCTCGCCAGACGCGCGCCCACACCTCGGAGGGCGCTACGCCAAGCGCCTGCGCCACCTCGGCAACGGGCCAACCGTGCTGGCGAGCCTGCGCACGCCACCGGTTGGTCAGGAGCTCGAAGGTTGTCGGGGTCATCTTGGCTCCGTCAATGCAGGACAAGACCCCTACTGCCACGAAAGAACAGGGTCGCTGCGCGGGCGCATGCGATGATCTGCTCTCTGAGGTCACTTTGCACTGTGGCGAGTGCCTCTTGGGCGGTCCACGCCGCAGGCCTCGCCTCTCCGGTTGCCGCTTCGAGCATGCGAACACAGAGTTCGGCTTCATCTAACGTCAACACGTCCTCGCGGATTTCATTCTTCCTCAGCATCGAACTGCCCTAAATTGGTGATCCTGACCGTAGAATGGTCTGCGTCGCTGTGCCGATCAAGTCGCCGAGAAAACGGACGAGAGCTTTGGTTCAAGCATAGGTTGACACGCGACGAAAGCAGCGGCGGAAAAAACCCAAGACTTCCAACGAAGCGCGCGGCGGGAGATGTGTCGCGGCTGGGGCACAAATATTTCCAGTGTCAAGCCGCTTAGTAGCGGAGCGGCAGGCCGAGCGCTGCAATAGGCCGCCCGTGACTCTGGGAAGGCCGCTGATGCGCGTTTCCTCTACCGCACTAAACCCCTGCACATCGGAGCCCAACGCTTGGGTGCCGCTTTCTGAGTCAAGACGAGCTAATGCACGCGGTCCGCGGGCGGACACTCGTGCGGCCCCTCGTGATCGAGCACAGCTCCAAGGTCGAAGATATCCAAGAAGCCGGAACAATCGGGGCAACGGCGATATCGAGTCGCTTCCGTGAGAGGCGTTCCTTCGACCTGCTTCCCCATGATTGTGCCCCGGGGAACGATCCGGGATGGTTCGTCGTCGTGCATTGCTTAGCCACCTTTGTAAGACGGCCCCGGCGCTGAGCCGGGGCCTATTCGTGACGACAGAGTACATCCGTCCGCCGCTCACGCATCTCCATCAGCCATGGGCATCGCCCGGCCGCGGTTGAGTTTGATGCTCTTGAACATGCCGTTCGCAGTCGCGCTCGTGCGAGTGCCGCGCGGAGCGCCGTTCATGTCAATGCGAACATGCGCGTCGCCCGTCAGCTTGCCGTCGAGGCTGCTACGCTGGCCCAAGAGGTTCTTGTGGCGAATGTGATCACGGAGAGCCGCACGAACACCATGCTGAGCAGATGCCTCAGCCACGCCATTCATGAGGCTTTCGCGGAAGCGACGAGCGCCACCATGACCACCGGGACCACCACCCCAATCGTTGAAGATGTTTCCGCCGCCGAAGTCCTTGTAACCGCCGCGCCACCTTCCGTTGGGGTCTGTTTTCATTCCCTGATCGGTAGCCCCCTCAAGATCGTTCGATCCGTAGGCATTGGTGATTGCCTTATCCAGCTTCGCCTTGAGAGCGGGGTCTCGGTTTACCTGTGCAATCCTTGAAGCGAGTTGTCCGCGGTTGATAGGACCATAAAAGCCGGAGTGCAGCATCCCGAGAACGGATTTGGTGTTACCACCCATCGTTCGCTCATAGTCCAAGCGATTGAATAGGCTCTCCATCGTGTGCTTCGGAGTGCCTTCGGAAAGCAGCATGCCTCGCACCTCATTCATGGCGCGAGGATTGTTTTTCAGCTCATCCATGATCGGCTTACGCCGAGCTTGCAGGTATTGAGAGCCACCAGAGGTGCCAGCATCAAGGCCACCGACGCCCTTGAAGGCATTGCTGCCTTCCGGAGGTGCGCCGGGTATATCAGCGCCGCTGTTCTGTAGGACACGGAAGCCACCGCCGTTATGGAAGCCACCGTTAATGCCTGCGCCGCGAGCACCGCCCCCGCCGCTCCCACCGAAGCCGTCGCCGAATGAAGCGTTCTGGAAACCTCCAGTGCTGCCTCCGCTCTTGCCTGAAATATACTCGCGGAAAGCGTCGAGGACGCCATCCTTGACCGCATCAGAGAGAGCGCTTTTGCCGCGCCTATCGTCGTCGAGGCCGAAGGCGGTTGGCTTGTATCCAGATCGTGGATTGTGGTTCGGCGTGCCATGGAGCATGTCATGCAGCGCCTCGCCGGGCGTTTTCTTCAAGAGCGGGATGTTGGGGCCATCCCAGATCGTCTTGAGGATTTTGAAGAGCGCTTCCGCGTCCTTGAGTTCCTGCCGGAGATCGTCGCTCATGACCTTGCTGAGGTCTTTGACGAACCCGGTGATCTGCTTAATGCCGTCAGCGGACTCAGTGCCGAAAGCGTTCACCAGATCGACTTGGATACCCGTGATGGTCACGTCCAGATCGGTGAAGGCGTCATCGAGTTCTTTCAGCACCTTCATGTTGGTCGGATGTTGACGCTCAAAGTCGAAGCCCTTTTCGAAGGCTTCCTTGATTTCCGCTGCGCTCTTGGAGGCGAGTTCAACGGGGATACCGAGCGTCGCCATCCACTTCCGCTTCTGATCCATGGAGAAATTCTGCTTGCTCATGAACGAGAACAACCGCTCCATCTGATCTTCACGTCCGTGAGCCCCGCGAAGCGCCTCATTGAGCGACGTGCCCATATTCGAGAACGCGCCGTTCATGCGGTTGATTTCGTCGGGAGCGCCGCGCGTGAGCTTGTCGAGATGCTCACCGAGTTCGCCGACGCTCTGCCGCGCCCGGTCGGGCGAGAGGCCGAGGTTCTCGAAGGCGATGCCCAACGCAGTGACATAGCCTGCCGACGTGCCGGCACGCTTCGCTGCGTCATTGATCTTGTTGAACGACTCTCCGGCCTCGCGCATCGTGTCGATGAACTTGGCAAGACCTTCTCCGACGCCGAAGGTGGCGATGCCGAGCGCACCCAGCGCCGGGATCACGGCGTCGGTAATGCCCTCTTTGACCTTCATCAGGCGCTCGTGGAGTTCCTTCTGATGCTTGGTGTGCTCGCGCGCTTCCTTGGCGGCTTCGCGCTGGTTCTTCCGGAGCTCTTGGAAGGTTTCCTTGTAGTTTTTCTGCATCTGCTTGAGCTTCGATGCCGTTTGGTCATCGAGCTCTGCTCGCAGGCGCATTGTGTCGTCAGACATGGCTTCTATCCGTTACTTTTGTATGATCGTGACCACCGCAGTTAGACCATGGGCCGCGCTGCAGCTCGGCAGCGACCGAGCTGCGACTCGACGAGGCAGACGCGCTGGCGGCGCGTGTCCAAACACCGCCAGCGCACCACCCACCAATCACGCGCTCTGCGAAAACAGGAAATCAGAGCGCGGCTCGGACAACGACACTATGTTGCTTCCACAGATGCTTCGGTCTTATGAGATGGATTAAACAGCGCTGCATCAGCTCGCTCGCCTGTTAACGCCTCGTCCACGGGGGACTTGCTATTCATCTCGACAATGCATTTTTCGATGAGCTCAAGTGCTGCCATGCCTTCCACGGTACGACACCGAATGAGCTTCGAAGCCATCGCAACAAGGACAGGATAGTATTGCCGAAGTACGTGCTCGGCCTCTATTTCAGCTGCCGCGACCAATAAATCCAACGCTTGATCATTCGTGGCAAAGAAACCGGCGGTCCGGTATGATTTCTCCCTGTCGCTGCCTCTAAGCGTCTTCGGACAATAGGAATGGAGCCGTTCGGCTACTGCCCCGGCTACATCCTCCACCATCCGCGCAAATGGGTCATCGTTCCAATCCTCGTCGAGTGGATCGCCGTACAGAACGTGCCCTTTAGTTGCTTCACCGTCATCGAAGACTTTGTCCTCAATGCTAATGGCTATGATCGACCTGCCGTTGTACCAGCCAACGATTGCATGTCCGGCCTCGTGGGCGGCAATTCTGAAATCCTCCTCCGCAGTCCGCCCTTTCGCGAGTTCGATGCCCCCGATCATTTCACCCCCCGACGCGCACGATCATCCTTGATCAGAATTCGCCGCAGCCAGAGATCGTCGAGTCGATTTGCGCGCTGAGCTTTTTTCTCACGGCACAATCCGTCCAGCATCAACCTGCGAACGCGGGCTTTAATCTCCGCCGCGTCAACCGTTTCCTCATCTTGGCCGCGCCGCTCGTATGGCGTCATGCGCAGCGCTGCGTTATCGAGTTCTGACGCAAGAGACCTGATCGAAGCGCTTGCGTCTGCCGGCACAGAGACCAACGAGGCCTCTAGCAGCTCCCAACGTGAGGCGATGAAAGTCAGATTGTCGTCGAGTGAGATGCGGGTGGTTTCAGGGTCGATGATCTTGCCATCCGCGTCCTTGATCCGCCACTCGCTGACGACATATCCTGCGCTAATTCCGGCGATCTCGCCGCGCTCGACCATGCCCATCGCCATCCGGCCGCGCTCGGTCTCGTTGAACACGATCTTGCCCATCAGCGCGCCGCGTGAAAACCACGTCTGAGTGAAGCGGCCAAGATGGTTATCTATGCCGTTCTGATTGTGCGAGTCCAACAGCGGAATACCACCGGACTTCATGCGGGAGAGATCGACGGCCTTCGCGCTGATCTCAAGTTCCTCTGTGCCATAGAAGCGTTTCACCGGACTTCCCATCGAGATCACGCAATGCACGCTCCGCTCCTCCCGGTTGAACGTGGAGGGCTGAGGTGCGGTATCGACCTTGCGGGTCTGTTGATCGTAAATGCGTTTGTCGATTTTCATTTCTGTACTCAATTGACTTCCGCCGTGCCGACGAGAGTCGGACCCCGGTCGATGTGTTCAATAGGAGCGGCCAATTCGCGCCGCTCGGAGGGCGCGAGTTCGGGCGCTGCGAGCGTCGCGGCGCTTTCCTCGATAGCTGCCTCCTTCATCGCCGCTTGCTTCGCTTCTTCGGCCATTTTGTCCAGTGCAACGCAATCCGCGATCCTCGGCAGATCGCGAGATCGACGCGGGTTGTTAGAAAGCGCGGCGGCCTCAAAATGCCCGGGGGGCAGTGCGGCGCGGATCGCCACCGCATGTTCAGCAAGCGCCGCGGGCAGCACTACCGGCCAACCCTTCGCGGCAACGCGAGTATTGTCACCTTCGGACCAACAGATGGGTTTCATCGCAACCAAGCCTGCGACTTCTGGTGCTCGCTTCATATTAGATGCAGGTGCCGGTTCTTGCGCGGCAAGCTTTCTGGGCGCGCGGCCGGACAGCACCTCACTTGCGTGATGCCGTATCATGTTCGTAATGAGCGCGGTTGCCTGCGGAAATTCGGCGGCAAGCCTGCGTGTGAGAACGTTTGTCTGAGCGGCGTCGATCACCGTTGGTACAATGGGGTCAGTAGCATCAGCAAATGCGCTGAGCGCTTTGATCAGGCTTACCGCTGCGTCGTTGACGTTCGCTTCGTGCTTCGCAAGCTGCGCAACAGTCGTCTCACGGGCCTTGCGATCCTCGGCCACAGCATGCTCGGCATCCATGCGGCCAATCTCCGCGTCAAGCCGCGCAATAGCGTCGGCAGTAGCGGTGGCGTCACGTTCGGCATTGACAAGCTCGGCCTGTGCCTTCGTTACGGTCGCGCGTTCCGCGTTGTCAATCAACAGCGCGGCGATCTTATCCTGAGCCGATAAGATATTGTTCTGAGCGTCAGTGTGCCGCTCGGACAGCGCGGCTCTACGGCCACGCAGAGTTGCAACGCCGGTCGTCGCCTTCTTGAAAAATGAAAGAGCCATTTCAGCCTCCATAGCTTTCAGAGAAGCCTTGGATGATTAGGGCTTCTCGGTCGGTTGTTCGGTGATTATGTGACTATTCCGGTTTGGTTTGCTCGCGGGTCGCCGAAGTTGCGCTTTCCGCAAAATCCGCAAGCCCCTATTGTCACTTGCGTTTGCGGGTGATCTCGTCGCCCTATGTGAGGTCAGCTCCCGCTGATAATGCCCCAGCTCCTTGCCGGGATTTAGCCAAGCTCGCGACCTTGATCGCGAGAGCCCCCTGAGTGCCACAACGCGGGATTTCACCGTGACGTTGACATTGCGCACAGGCCGTTCACCAACCGGATAAGGTAGAGCCTGATTTGCTGCGTGGTCACTGCGCCGCAAGCGGGAGTTGGGCTTCTCTGTATTTCCCAACATGCGGACTCTACCCGGCCAACCCCGCGTCTTTCAATGATCGGACCGCGCATTTGCGCGCATCCGTCAGCTCCGCTTCAATTGCGCCATCGTGATCTTGAACAAATTAACGGGAGCCACGCCTTGCCCGACGAGAAACTGATCGACGCTACTCTTCGAGCAGTACCAAATTCCTTTCGCCCCTACCGGCCAGCACACGAAGTCGTGGGGCTCGCCGCGCTGCCTCGCGGCGTAGGCGTCGCGGCACTTCCTGCGGACATTATCGTTTCTGAAACGCGCCGGAAAGGCTGCTCGGGCCTTCCACGTATCAACACTATCGACAAGAACGTTGAACCTCTGCCTTTCGATCTCAGCGCTGAGCGCATTGACGGTAGAGTGCAGGGGAGACGACGGCGCTCGCGGTGGATAGCCTTCGAGATTAGCGATCCTTGCGTGCGACTTGACGATTTCCCGGATCATGAACCCGAAGGCGCGTTCGTCGTTCGGCTCAAACACCTGATCGAGGCTGTAGATTTTGATACCGTCAACGATGGCGATGGGCTCGCGCACTTCCTCCGGTCCGGTGACGGTCGTCTTGGGTTCGTCGTTGACGAACCCTGCGGCTTTCGATGATGTCTTCATTGCTTTCCCCTGCGAATGCCGCTCAGTCGGCCAGCGCGTGGCCGTGGTGCGTTCGCTGATCTCTGCGGTCCATCTCGCGCCGCATGCTATGGTCCTCTCAGCGGGCGGCCCGCTGTAGGCACGCAAGGAGGTCGGCCGGGTTGATGCTTATGGCGGGCTCTTCCGACAGCGTGTTTGGCACATGCTCATCACCGTCGTCGAACCCGAGCGAGAGAGTTGGGGGTACGACCGGGTTGCTGCGATAGAGCTCGTCCACCGAATTGAGATCGCATCGCACGAGGCGGCCGATCCGGGCAGCGAAGATTTTGCCGCTCTGGATGAGCTCCCAAGTTTTCGTCTTGCCCAGCCGCGCGTACCGAGCGGCCTCGGCGACGCTCGCCCAGCGAGGCGACAGTGAACGTTGCTGATTTGTCATTTGAGCCTGCCGTCCTATCGTTACTGTTCGGCGTGGAACGCCGCGTGCCGTGAATTTCGCAAAGTGGTGGACCCCCCTCAAAAAATGTCAGGGCTAGATATATTGCGAGCTTGCGCGTGACCCGACCCGGCAGGCCAAAGGGACCCACTATTTGCGTAATAGAGGGGCTCTCTTAGCTGCCGATCTTCACCCGCTACCGCGCTCCCTGTCGTCACTCGGCGGTGATGCGAGGCATTGCGGGTCGATTGGCGAGTAGTCGGTCACGTCAAGCTAGGCTTGCACTTCAATGTACCGGCGCAGGGCGCTTGTATCCATCGACTAGACGCCAAAGCCGCTCTTCGAGTGGGTGATTATCACTCATCGTGAACTCAGCGAGGTACTCGAAGATTTCTTCCGGGTCGTTCACGGCATTGAGAGCGACGGTGAACGCATCGAAAGTTTCGGTCCAATTGCTTTTTACGGGATGCATGGCGATGGCCTGCTCGATGCGTCCAATCATGATCGCGTCGATCTTGACGGCGGTCTCGTCAGAGACCGCCGCATCGAAATCGCCATCGAATGGAGATGCGATGAAGGGTGTATATGTGAGACCTTCCCTCGTCTCTTCCGTAAAGGGGGGCGCTGTTACTGTGACAGCGCCCCCATAGGAAGGGGTATATGGTTTATTACAATAGAACTGTGCCGCGGGCGGCGCTTTGGAACCTACTTCCCGCGCCTCATAGTCAGGTGGCCCTTGACCATTTTCGCCTGAGAGGGCCGCGGGCGGCACTTTATTTGGTTCATCGTCATTCGAGAGTGCCGCGGGCGCTACTTTGCTGCTTTGTGAGAGAGCCGCGGGCGACACTTTGCGATCCCGCTTTGGCACCCATCCCCGCCGCTCAATGGTCACCTGCCAATCCTCGTCGGTGACGCCTGTCGGCAAGTAGACGGCGGTGCAGTCGTATCCGCGACCCTTCCTACCGGGCTTCACGATCACGACGAGCCCCAACTCCGCGAGTTCTGTGATGCCGTTCCTGACACGGCTCTTCGAGCATCCTGAGCGGTCTGCAATCCCATCCAAGCTGATAGTTGCGGTGCCATCGAGCTTGTCCACTACCTGACTGATGGCGAAGGCGACGGCTTTAGCGTTCGAGCTGCATTCCCTGAGGCGGTGTACACGGTCGAGCCATACGGTAATTGCGCGCTCCGACTCGTCGCGCAGCGTCGAGAGTTTTATCTTGGATAGTCTTTCAGCATTGGAGCCGATGAGACTCGGTGCATCTTCGTGCACTCCGAGTGCGGCGCTTGTATTAGCGTGCATTGAGAGTTTTCTTTCTCCTTCGCATGCGCCAACATGCGATTTGTCATTGATTAGGCGTTGAGCCAAGCGCGGGCCGCGGTCTCATTGTTCAGTGCCCAGCTTTCAATTGCCTCGGCGAGACCGTGCGGAAGGCCTTCGGCCCGCGCGATCTTCACGGAGCCGACTTGGAGCCTGACCGCGTCGGGATTGAGTTGCGGGTCCTCCCGGAGCCGAGCGGCGACGAGTGCGTTCTCTTGATCGAGCGCCGCGATAGCGAGCGCGACCTGATGAATTAGCGGGTTGGTCATGGACGATCCTAGGCGGCTAGAGAAGGAATGTTGTTTCGGGCGTGCTCGCCCATCATCAGCGCCATGAGCCTAAATGGCGGACAACATCCATGCGTCCCCCGGTACGGCGATCAAGCCGTCCTGTGAGCGGGTGCCCGACCGCGCAGCCAGATGACTGAGCCGGGTACAGTTCTGAGATGTTGGATTGGTTCGACGTCGCCACCCGTTGCTATGACGGGCTGGGGAATTTCTAAGGCGACCCCCACGAAGCAATGATGCTTAAATAGTAAATCTCGATGTCAAGTAGAACCGACAATTTGGAATATCGAGAGTCGCGTTCATGCAGAAACGAATAGCTGCTTGACATGAGATCGCTCGAAGGACGCAGTTCTTAACGGGGACGCTGAGCGTCGCGGGCGCGGCAGCGTTCGCGCGATTGTTCAGCGGTGGCCTAGATGCAGGCCAAGTCGGCGCTACAGATCAACGACAGCGTGTCCCGCCCTAACGGAGACTCGCAGAGATAGGAGGTCGAGTTGGGGATAAACGGGATGAGGCGGCCGAATTGCGTCTTGAGACTTGAGGTCGAGAGGCGACACACCTAATTTCATTTATGTCCACGGGTGCCGAAGCAAAAATCCCTACCCCGAGTCGAGATGACGAAGGCCACGGCAATGGATCACCGCTTCAAAACCCGGGATATCCATGCCTTTCAAACAGCGGGCCGTCATTCGGCCTTTCGATCAGTCAGACCCTCGCAGCATGCGGCATCCGAGTCACAAGAGTATGTGGATTGCTTTTGCTGAGGAGCTTGGCCGGCTCGAAGCCCGCGAGATGATTAGGCTGCAGCGCGAAGGTGGCAGGAATGACAACGCGGCACACACCTCCTCAGATTAAGAAGGTCGCGCTCTACGCGAGGTTTAGCAGCGACCTCCAGAAGGATCGCTCCATTGAAGATCAATTCTCTGAGCTTGAACGTGCTGCTAAGCGGCTCGGCCTGCAGACCGATAAGCGCTTCTACTTCGCTGATCGCGGAGTTTCCGCATCGTCCCTTTTTGACCGCCCCGGATTGACGCGCGATCTCATCGGTGCAGCACAGCGCCGCGAGTTCGATGCGGTTCTCGTCGAGGCCACAGATCGTCTCTCGCGCGACCGAGCTGATCTGTTCTGGCTCGCCAAGCGCTTCACTTTCCACAACATCACACTATTCACACCCACGGGCGAAGTCTCGGATATGCAGTTGACCTTCGACGGTCACAGCAATGAGGACTTCATCCGGAAGCTCGCCGTGCGCGTGAAGCGCGGCCACGACTCGATCACTCGCGAGGGGAAGATCGCCGGCTCGAAATGCTACGGCTACGACTTGGTGCCGGGCAAGCCGGGCGAGCGCAAGATCAATGAAGCCGAAGCGGCTATCGTGCGTCGCATCTTCACCGAGTATGCGGGTGGGCTGACCCCGAGGAAGATCGTCCAAGGCCTTCGCCGCGATGGCGTCGTCTCACCGACCGGCAAGGCTGTATGGAATTGGCAGGGCATCCTTGGTTCGGCTAAGGCGGCAACCGGCTCCGGCATCCTGCACCGTGACCTGTACCGGGGGAAGATCGTCCGCAACCGCACCAACCACGTCAAGAACCCGGATAACGGCCGGCGCGTCATTCGCCTCGCCAATCCGGAGGACGTGATCGTGGTGGATGCGCCAGCCCTCAGGATCGTTAGCGATGAACTTTGGAACGCTGTCCATGCAGTGCGCCAGAAGCGCAGCGCCCAAATGAACCCAAGCGGTGTCGTCACTATGACGCTTGGAGTGCCCCGCAAACATCACCTCCTCGCCGGCATCGTCAAGTGCGCTACGTGCGCGGGGCTGATGACCATTGCGTCGTCGTCGCGGGGCGGTCAGATCGGCTGCTCGAACGCCCGCTACCGCGGAACCTGCGATCATTCCAAATTGTACGATCTCACCACCATCACCACTGAGGTGGTGGACAAGATGGATAAGGAGCTCACCAATCCGGAATTTCTCAAGGCGCGTGTAAGGGCGCGGGCTCTCGAACTCGCTAAGGCTGAGCGCGACGAGGGCTCTGAACGGCAGGCCGTGCAGCGCCAGCTTGACCGCCTCAACGTCCAGATCGCCCGACTCGTGGATGTGCTCGCCGATGGCGATCTCCCGGTGGCCGAGGTCAAGGAGAAGATCAAGGCCAAGGAGATCGAGCGCGTGAGCCTCAACGAGCGGATGCGGCTGCTCGGCAACAGCAACGTCACCACGCTCCCCAGCGCCGTCATGAATACCTTCACCAAGAGCGTCGAGTCTCTCGCCTCGCTCCTGCGGGAGACCCCAAATGATCCGGCTTGCCGGCTGGCGTTTGGGAACGTGATCGATACGGTGCTCGTGCATCCAACCCCGAAAAAAGCCCCCTATGACCTGAGCATGTACGCCCGGGTCTCGGCCGTGAGCAATTTGAACCTCTTCCCGGAAGCCCGTTCTCACGAGAAAATCGTGCAACAAGAAGGAGTTAGGGGATTAATCGCTACCGTCAACACCGTTACCTCTGATTAACCAATTCTTATCACGCGACTGTCATTGCAGGTGCCTGGAACGTGTTTTGCAGAATCCCCGTTGGGAAGCTGCAATAAGGCAGCGGAGGAAGCGACATGAAAGTCTATCTGCTGTTGATACTGATTGGCGCGCTGTTCACGGCAATCCGCTTTACGTCCCAGCCGGAACAGCAGTCGGAAACGCTTCCCCAGTAAGCCGTCACGGCTCGGCCAGCGGCAAGACCGCTCTCCCCTCCAGAATATTCCGCACCTCTTTTTTAGGCACGTGTGACTCGTCATTGAGCATGAGGCCCGGCAGCAATCGGAGCGGCGCCCGACCGCCCTTGACTGCGCGCACCAGCACACGGATCGCAGGCCGCTCAGCTTCGCCATGAACCGGCAGGACCGACACGCTGCCGAAGCCACGTGTCAGCGCGGCCAAAACCTCCGCGACGCCATCCGCGCGCCAGACCAGGGTCAGCACACCGTTCGATCGGAGGATGCGCCGCGCTGCATGCACCCACGCATTTAGCGTCTCCTCGGTCGCGACATGCGCGGTGTGGCGCGCCTGATCCGGTGAGCCGCGGTGCCGCGTGGAATCGTTGAAGGGCGGGTTCATCAACACGCAGTCCGCACTGTCGGGCATGAGCCCATCTGCCGCAAAAGTCTGCGCATCCGCCGTGACGTCGAGCTCAATCACCTCCGCTGCAATCGCGTTCGCGGTTGCATTGACGCGCGCGAGCCCGGCCAGTTCCGGATCAATCTCGACGAGGCAAAGATCGATTCCGGCCACGCGCCGCGCCAGCGCCAGCCCGGCCGTGCCGACACCGGCGCCGAGATCGACCACACGGTCGCCGGCGCGGGCCTCCGTCGCGGCCGCAAGCAATATGGCGTCGTGCCCGGCGCGGTGGCCGGATCGCTTCTGCCTCAGGAGCAGCTGCCCGCCGAGAAAGGCGTCCTCGGTGAGATCTGTGACGACGTCAATCATCGCCGCGCAGTTCGTGGCTGAGCCCGGCCTCGGTCAGGAGCTGCCGGGCCTCGATGGCGTCGTCCTCATGGACCAGGATTCGACGCGGCAGGACGCCGAGCGAGCCCTCGATGATGCTCATGTTCTGGTCCAACACCAGATGATGGATGTTGGCGCCGTCGAGCAGCGCGCCGATCGCCGACACCAGCACGATATCGTTGGTCCGAACCAGTTCACGCAAAACGAGCCTCCTGCCTGAAAGGGGTCAAAGCGGCAAATGTCAATGGTTCCACAGGCCTTGCCGCATCCCCGTCCAGTTTCTATTGTCTTTCATCAGAATAGCCCCTCCGGGGCAAATATTGGAGACCGGCGTGGCCGTCATCGTACCTTTCGAAACTCCCGGCGCGTCGATCGAAGAGCTGGTTGCCCTTGTCGCCGGTGACATGGAGCGCGTCAACGCCACGATCCTGTCGCGGACCGGGTCGGACGTGACCATGATCCCGGAGGTCGCCAACCACCTGATCTCCTCCGGAGGAAAAAGGCTGCGGCCGATGCTGACGCTCGCCATGGCGAACCTCGCCGGCTACACCGGCGACGGCCACATCAAGCTCGCCGCCTCCGTCGAGTTCATGCACACCGCCACCCTCCTCCACGACGACGTCGTCGACGAGAGCGAGATGCGCCGCGGAAAACTCTCGGCGCGCATGCTCTGGGGCAACGAGGCGAGCGTGCTGGTCGGCGACTTCCTGCTCGGCCAAGCCTTCCGCATGATGGTCGAGGTCGGCTCGCTGCGCGCGCTCGACATCCTCTCTGCTGCCGCCGCCACCATCGCCGAAGGCGAGGTGATGCAGTTGGCCGCCGCCAAGAACACCGCGACGACAGAAGACGAATATCTCGCCGTGATCCGCGGCAAGACCGCCGAGTTGTTCGCAGCCGCCTGCGAAGTCGGGCCCGTGATCGCCAACCGCCCGAAAGCGGAGCAGACCGCCTGCCGCTCGGTCGGCATGAATCTCGGCATCGCCTTCCAGCTTGTCGACGACGTGCTCGACTATGGTGGCAAGAGCGCGAAGCTCGGCAAGAACACCGGCGACGACTTCCGCGAGGGCAAGATCACGCTGCCAGTGGTGCTCGCCTTCCGCCGCGGTAACGATACCGAGCGCGCCTTCTGGATCAAGGCGCTGGAGCGCGGCGAGATCGGCGACACCGACCTCGATCATGCCCTCGGCCTGATGAACAAGCACCGCGCGCTCGAGGACACAATCAGCCGCGCCCACCACTACGGCGCCATGGCGGTCGACGCGCTGGCGCTGTTCCCATCCTCGCCAATGAAGAGCGCGCTGGAGCAGGTGGTGGCATTCTGTCTGGCACGGTCGCATTAGGCGGAAGGGCTCGCGCACTTTCAGCTCCTGCGCTGCAGTTAGCCCCGTCATCCTGAGGCGCGAGTGGCGCGATGCGTTGCATCGCGCCGGGAGCCTCGAAGGATGGACGGCCGAGCCGGGCCGTCGCCCTTCGAGGCTCGCTGCGCTCGCGCCTCAGGGTGACGGGGATAGATATACGCACGCTGCTCCCTCCCCGTCATTGCGAGCGCAGCGAAGCAATCCAGAATCCCTCCATGGAAACAGCCTGGATTGCTTCGCTGCGCTCGCAATGACGGAGTGTGGCGCGACGACCCCGCTCCCTCGGGTGCCCCGGACGCGCTGCAGCGTGAAACGCTGCTGCGCAGAGCCGGGACCCACGCAACGCACACAGCTCGCAGCAACATGGGCCCCGCAGCGCACCGCCAACAGGCGCTGCGCAGCGTCCGGGGCACGAGTCCATCCAGTAACTTGCATTTTGCAAGTTACTCACCTACCTTTCGACCATGCGGCCCAAATCCCCCTCGATCCTGGAATGCCCGGTTGGCCGCGCCGTCGAGACGGTCGGCGAGTGGTGGAGCATCCTGATCCTGCGGGATGCGTTTCAGGGGTCAACGCGGTTTGACGAATTCGAGCGCAGTCTCGGCATCGCGCCGAACATCCTGTCGCGGCGCCTTTCCCATCTCACCAAGACCGGCATGTTCGTCCGCCGCCGCTACAATGAACGGCCGCCGCGTTACGAATATGTGTTGACGGACAAGGCGCGGGATTTCTTCCCCGTGATCGCCACGCTGCTCGCCTGGGGCAACAAGCATCTCGCGCCGAAGGGCGAAGCCATCCTGCTGGCGAACCGGGACGATCGTCGTCCGCTCGATCCGGTCGTGGTCGACGCCGCCGACATGCAACCGATCACGCTCGGCAACGCGGTGGTGATCGCAGGCCCCGGCGCGAGCCGCCTGATGCGGCGGCGGCTCACTTCGCTCAAAGCCATGAACCCGGCCGTCGCGCCGGCTGGAGACTGACATGCGTCGTATTGTCGTGACGGGAATGGGCGCGGTGTCGCCGCTCGGCTGTGGTGTCGAATTGTCCTGGCGCCGGCTGCTCGCCGGTCAGAGTGGCCTGCGTCCCCTGCCCGAATGGGCGCAGGCGCTGCCGGCACGGATTGCCGGTCTCGTGCCCGACAAGGCCGGTGATGCGGACGGCGGCTTTGATCCGGCCGCGGCGGCTGCGCCAAAAGATCAGCGCAAGATGGACCGCTTCATCCTGTTCGCGCTGCTCGCCACCGCAGAGGCAGTCGCGCAGGCCAAATGGACGCCGCAGGATGCGGCGGCACTGGAGCGCACCGCGACGATCATCGCCTCCGGCGTCGGCGGCTTCCCGGCCATGGCGGAGGCCGTGCGCATCACCGAGCATCGCGGCGCGCGCCGGCTGTCGCCTTTCACGATTCCCTCGTTCCTCGCCAATCTCGCCGCCGGAAACGTCTCGATCAAATACGGCTACAAGGGCGCGCTGGGCACGCCGGTCACGGCGTGCGCGGCCGGCGTGCAGGCGATCGGCGATGCCGCGCGCATGATCCGCGCCGGCGAAGTCGATGTCGCGATCTGCGGCGGTGCGGAGGCCTGCATCGATATCGTCAGCCTCGGCGGTTTCGCGGCGGCACGCGCACTGTCGAGCTCCTTCAACGACGAGCCGGCCCGCGCCTCGCGCCCGTTCGATCGCGACCGCGACGGTTTTGTCATGGGCGAAGGCGCCGGCATTCTGGTGATCGAGGAGCTGGAACATGCGCTCGCGCGCGGCGCGGCGCCGATCGCCGAGATCGTCGGATATGGAACCACCGCGGACGCCTATCACATGACGTCGGGGCCGCCCGATGGCGACGGCGCCCGCCGCGCCATGGAGATCGCACTTCGGCAGGCAAACCTTGCGCCGGCGGATCTGCAACATCTCAACGCGCATGCGACCTCGACGCCGGCCGGCGACGAGAGCGAGCTCGGCGCGATCGCAGCACTGTTCGGCCGCACCAATTCCATCGCAGTGAGTGCGACCAAATCGGCCACCGGTCATCTGCTCGGCGCGGCCGGCGGGCTGGAAGCGATCTTCACCGTCCTCGCTTTGCGCGACCAGATGGCACCGCCGACGCTTAATTTTGAAAACCCCGATCCCGGCGCTGAAGGCATCGACATCGTCTCAGGCAACGCGCGGCCGATGCCGATGCAGCATGCGATATCCAATGGCTTCGGCTTCGGCGGGGTGAATGCCAGCGCGATCTTCCGCCGCATGGGCTAGACGACGGGCCTTGCAATCGCAGCACGCCGCGCTACGACAACAGGATGATTGGTACGAATTTCTGGCTGTTCCTGGTCGCAGCTTGTCTCATCGCAGCCATTCCCGGCCCCGGCATCTTCTATGTCGCAGCACGAACCCTGTCGGAAGGGCGCGCCAGCGGCTTTGCCTCGACCGCGGGCACGGCACTGGGCGGCCTGGTTCATGTGATCGCGGGCAGCCTCGGCATCTCCGCGATCATCCTGGCCAGCGCCGAGCTGTTTGCGGCGGTGAAATTCGTCGGAGCGCTCTATCTGGTCTGGCTCGGCATCAAGACTTTTCGTAGCGCCGGCCGGACGCTGTCGCTCGCGTGCGAGCCCGTCGGCGACAAGCGCGCGTTCCGTGACGGCGTGCTGGTCGAGGCGCTGAATCCGAAGACCGCCGCGTTCTTCCTCGCCTTCATTCCGCAATTCCTCGATCCCGCGGGAGCGAGCCCCACGCTGCAATTCATCGTGCTCGGCGCCATCTCGGTGACATTGAACACGTTCGCCGATGTCGTCGTGGTGCTGTTGGCGTCCGCGACACGTACGCAGCTGATCGGACGTCCGCGCCTGATGCGTCGCCTCACGCAAGGCTCCGGCGTCTTCATCGCCGGCCTCGGCCTCTCGCTCGCGCTGGCGCGCCGACCGATGCAGGGCTAGCTCGCGTCATTCCAGACAAGCATCAGCAAAAAGAAAGGGGCCGAAGCCCCCTTCTCGGATTTCACCACTGATGCCAATGATGCCAATGGTGCCAGCCATAGCCGCCGCCCCAATGACGGTGCCAGCCATAACCACGCCAATAATGCGGGTGATAGTAGCCGCCCCCGCCATAATGGCGGTGCCAGCAATGGCCCCATTCGTTGCAGATGTAACCGGCGGGAACGACGCCCGACGCACTGGGGACATCGATCGGCTGGGCCGATGCCGCTCCGGTGGACAAAGCAACACCACCGAGAGCGGCGAGACCGACAAACGCAGAAACGAGTTTCATGATTTTCACCTCCTAACGTTCGTTGGAGGCGGTGAACGACGAACGCGTTCGGTGTCTTACGAAGGTTTAACGCCGATGAACAAGCTGTCCAATCTGTCATGACTTGCCGATATGTAACGCGCGCGATTCGAACGAAGCATCGCCGGAAGCTCACCCATTGATGTTGCGATGGAGGGTCCGATGAAGATGATGTCCTGGTCGCGTTACCATCTCCTGCCAAATTCGCTGTCGCGTGCCGCACGTCGCTGTCGCGCTGCGAAGCTGCTCAAGATCCGGCAACGCGATCGCTCGGCGCATCAACGAACGCCCAACGTTGGTCCGCCACCGAAGCCAGCATGACCGCCCGATTGCTTGTCGAATGGCCGGCAGCAGGCTACTCCAGTCCTGCTGCCGTCTCGTCCGGCATTCCAGGGATCACTGCCCGATGCTCGCCCCGCAAAGTCGCTATTACGAGTCCCACGGCCTGCGGCTGCATTATGCCGATTGGGGCAATGAGAGCGCGCCACCACTCATCCTGGTCCATGGCGGCCGCGATCACTGCCGGAGCTGGGATGCCATCGCCCGCTCGTTGCAGCCGCACTTCCATGTGATCGCGCCCGACCTGCGCGGCCACGGCGATTCCGACTGGACCAAGGGCGGCAGCTACGCGCTGACCGAGTATGTCTACGATCTCGCCCAGCTTGTCCGTGCCATGGCGGCGTCTCACGTGATTCTCATCGGCCATTCGATGGGTGGCATGGTGAGCCTGATCTTTTCAGGGTCATTCCCCGAGCAGGTCTCGAAGCTCGTCGTCCTCGACGGCGTGACCATGCTGCCCAATTCATCCAAGCCGCCGACGCATGAGCGCATCGGCAAATGGGTCGGACAACTCGACAGGCTGCACGACCGAACGCCGCGCCGCTATTCGACCCTCGAAGACGCGGCCGCACAAATGGTGCTTCACAACAAGCGCCTCTCCCGCGACCTCGCGCTGCACCTTGCCACGCACGGCGCGCGCCGGAACGAGGATGGCACCTATAGCTGGAAGTTCGATCCCTACCAGCGCGCCTCCGCGCCGCACCGGCTCTGGCCTGACGACCACGTCGCGCTGTGGTCGCGCATCGCTTGCCCCACGCTGCTGCTCAATGCCGGCGAAAGCTTTCTCGCCGGCGCCAGGGCCGCAGGCCTGGAGCGCTATTTCCCGCAGGCGCGCATCGAGACCATCGCCGGCGCCGGACACTGGCTGCAGCATGACAAGCCGGAAGAGGTGCTGGGTGAGATTCGACGGTTTCTCGGGCTGGGCGAGCTCTCGTAGGGTGGGCAAAGGCGCGAAGCGCCGTGCCCACCATGCATCCAGATCGTGCGAGAGAAGTGGTGGGCGCGCTGCGCTTTGCCCACCCTTGTAGTGCCTTAGCTCAACGTCCCCGCATGCACCCACCAGCCGGGACGATCCCTGCGGATCTTCTCAGCAGCGGCATGCGCCTCCGCGGACGCGCCGTAGATCGCGAAGCACGTCGCGCCTGAGCCTGACATCCGCGCCAGCTTGACGCCAACAGAATCACGCAAGGCTTCCAGCACCTCGCCGATGACAGGTTCGATGCGCAGCGCAGGGGCTTCGAGATCATTGGCGACAGTTTCGAGAACATCGACCCAATCGGCAATCGACCCGCCCTCTTCCGGCCAGGCCGGAGCTTCAAGCACATCAGTCGCGCCGACCAGCAATTCGCCGTTGCGCAAGCCCAGTGCCTTGAACACGTCCTTGGTCGCGACCGGCACGCGCGGATTGACCATCACGCAGGGCATGCTGGGCAACGCCAGCGGCAGCAACTGCTCACCGATCCCGGTCATGTCGCATGCGCGCGAGAACAGGCACACCGGCACGTCGGCGCCGGTCGCAAGCGCAACCTCCCGCAGGCGCGGATCATCGAGCGACAGATTGTTGAGACGCGCGAGCAGGCGCAGCGCCGCCGCAGCATCGGCCGAACCGCCGCCAATACCGGCTGCAACCGGCAAGACCTTGTCGAGCGCGAAGGCGCCGAGCTTCAAATTCGGCACCGCTTCGGCCAACAGTTTTGCGGCCTTGAACACGAGATTGTCCGAGGTCTCACCACAGGCCGACGCGAGCGGCCCCGTGGTCGCAAGCCTGAGCTCACCACCCGGCTCCAGCGTCAGCCGGTCGGCACAATCGGCAAACGCAACCACGCTTTCGAGATCATGATAGCCGTCAGCACGACGGCCGACCACGCGAAGGCTCAGATTGACCTTCGCGCGCCCCTCTTCAACCAGCGCCGACATCGGCGATACGCCCCCGGAACTCACCCAATCAGCCGCCCTTGTCGTCGTCCTTCTTCTTGTCCGCCTGCGCGGCCGAAGAGTTCGAATTGTCATCCGTCATGCCGTTGGCGATCTTGGCCTCGATCTTCGGCAGATCGTCCGGCTCGGGCTTGAGATCGCGGGCATGTGCCCACTGGAATTTTGCTTCCAGCGCGCGGCCGACTCGCCAATAGGCGTCGCCGAGATGGTCGTTGATGGTGGGATCCTCGGGCTTGAGGTCGATCGCGCGTTCGAGGTTCTTCACCGCCTCTTCGTAATTGCCGATGCGGTAGTAGGCCCAGCCGAGGGAGTCGACGATGTAGCCGTCGTCGGGACGCTGCTCGACGGCACGCTTGATCATCTTCATGCCTTCGTCGAGGTTCACGCCCTGGTCGATCCAGGAATAGCCGAGATAGTTCAGGACATGCGGCTGATCGGGCTGGAGCTCGAGCGCCTTCTTCATGTCGGCCTCGGCCTTGGCCCATTCTTTGGTGCGCTCCTCGCAGATGCCGCGATAATAGTACCAGACGCTGTTGGCCTTGTCGTTGCCGGCCGGCAATACGTCGATGCCGCGCGAATAGGTCGCACCGCAGTCGCCGAACTTCTTGCGGCCGCGCTCGAGATTGCCGAGCGCCATGATGGCTTCGAGATCCTTGGAGTCCTCGGAGGTCACGCTCTTGAGAATCTTGATCGCCTCGTCGGTGCGATCGGCGGAATCCAGATCGATGGCGAGCTGAATCTGCGCGTTGCGCTTCAAGGGCGAACTCGACGGCACGCGCTCATAGATCTTGATCGCCATCTGCGGCCGCTTCACCGATTCGTAGAGGTCGGCGAGCGAGAGCAAGGCCAGCGGATGACTGGGCTGGAGATAGAGCGCGAGCTGGAGATAAACCAGCGCGAGATCTTCGCCGCCGCGGCGGGTCAGCGTGGCGCCGATGCCGTAGAGTGCCTCGGCCGCGCCGGCCTGTGCGGAATCGACCAGCGACGGCAGCTTCTTGCCGGCCTTGGTCTCTCGCAGGCCCTCCATGATCAGCGGATGACGGGCGAGCTTCTTGTCGAAGGCTTCATAGATCGCGGTCGCCGACGCCGCGTCCTTGTTGCGCGACAGCCAGCGCGCATAGGCCTCGCTGACGCGCAGCATGGAATCGTCGAGCTTGTAGGCGCGCTCGAAGCGGGCGCCTGCGTCCTTCTCCTTGCCGGCATTCTCGAGGATCATGCCGGCGTGCAGGTCCTTGAACAGCGGATACCATTCCGGGCCCGCCAGCTTGTCGATGGTGGCGACCGCGCCCTTGGCATCGCCGGCACCATAAGCGGCCCAGCCGGACAGCAGCGTGGCGACGAGATCGGTGATGGGTCCGCGAATCGACTGGTTGATGTTGCTTTGCGCGCTCGAATATTTCTTCAGCTTCAAATCATGCACGCCGACCACGAGGCGCGCGACGCGATTGGTCTTGTCGATGGTGAGGATGCGTTCGGCGAGCTTGACCGCTTCCTCGATGTCGCCATCGTCGACCGAGGAGATGAAGGCGCGGTCGAGCAGCTCATTGTTCTTGGGATCAGTCCGCAGCGCGGAGCGGTAGAAGGTGGAGGCTGAGGTCGCGTCGCGCTCGACGCTGGCGTGACGGGCGGCGAGATAGCTGCCGGCGGTGGTGAGCGACTTCAGATCGGTTCGGGTGGGAAACTGCGCCGCCGTGTCGGCCGGATGATCCGGCGTCTGCGCCAGCACCGCGCCGGGAACCGCCACGAGCGCAGAGCCGGCAAGGGCGATGGCAGCAACAGTCCAGCGGTTGAAACGATTTGAAAACATCAGGGCTCGCCTTGAGTTGGTGGTGCCTGGGTTTGGAGCAAAAGGCCGTCTCGCACGCGAACGCGGCCGGCGACAAGGGACCCGGAACCGTCGGGTCCGGACAATGCCGCTTTTGGCGCTTCACCGCAAGGATTCGGACCGGACGATCCCCTCCGCTCGCCCCAAATCAGCCAGCAGCGCCCCAAGACGCTGCTACTATGGCCTTATCGTGGCCGGGGCGGGTGGTCGCAGCCGGGTCCTCACGCGAACGTGCGCCAGATCACGTTTTGTGACCCGGCGCGCCCTTACATCGCCTCGTAGTTCGGGCCACCACCGCCCTCCGGAGGAACCCATGTGATGTTGCCGTTGGGGTCCTTCACGTCGCAGGTTTTGCAGTGGACGCAGTTCTGGGCGTTGATCTGGTAGCGCGGGCTCGCACCTTCCTCGACCCATTCATAGACACCGGCCGGGCAATACCGATTCGAGGGACCGGCGAACACGTCATGCTCGGACATCTTCTGCAGATTCATGTCGGCCACCCGGAGATGGATCGGCTGATCTTCCTCGTGATTGGTGTTGGACAGGAACACCGAGGACAGCTTGTCGAACGAGATCTTGCCGTCCGGCTTCGGATAGTTCTTCGGCACGTGTTGCTTGGCCGGATCGAGCGTCGCGCGATCGGGCTTGGCGTGCGACTGCGTGCCGAACAGCGAAGTTCCGAACAGCGTGTTGAACCACATGTCGAAGCCGCCCAGCGCGACGCCAAGCACGGTGCCGAACTTCGACCACAACGGCTTGACGTTGCGGACCAGGAACAGATCCTTGCCGACCGAGGAGGACCGCCACGCGTTCTCGTAATCCACGATCTCGTCATTGGCGCGATCGGCCGCGAGCGCGGCTGCGATATGCTCGGCAGCTAACATGCCGGTGCCCATCGCATTGTGCACGCCCTTGATGCGCGGCACGTTGACGAAGCCGGCCGCGCAGCCGACCAGCGCACCGCCGGGGAAAGTCAGCTTCGGTACCGACTGGTAGCCGCCCTCGGTGATGGCACGCGCGCCATAAGCAAGCCGCTTGGCACCTTCGAAGGTGCCGCGGATCGACGGGTGGGTCTTGAAGCGCTGGAATTCGTCGAACGGCGACAGATACGGATCGTCGTAGTTCAGATGCACGACGAAACCGACCGCGACGAGATTGTCGTCGTAATGATAGAGGAACGAGCCGCCGCCGGCCTTCAGGTCGAGCGGCCAGCCGAACGAATGCTGGATCATGCCCTTCTGGTGTTTGGCGGGGTCGATCTGCCAGACTTCCTTGAGACCGATACCGAACTTCGCAGGCTCGCTCTTGGAGTCGAGCGCAAACTTCGCGATCAACTGCTTGGTCAGGCTGCCGCGCGCGCCTTCGGCGAACAGCGTGTACTTGCCGAGCAATTCCATACCGCGGGTAAAGGAGTCCTTTGGCTTGCCGTCACGGCCGATACCCATGTCGCCGGTAGCGATGCCCTTCACCGCGCCCTTTTCGTCATAGAGGACTTCGGCGGCGGCAAAGCCCGGATAGATCTCGACGCCAAGCGCCTCGGCCTTCCGCCCCAGCCAGCGGCAGACATTGCCGAGCGAGCCGATATAGCAGTGATGGTTGTCCATCAGCGGCGGCATGATGAAGTTCGGCAGCTTGATCGCGCCGCCGGCCGTCATCCAGTAGAAGCGGTCATCCTTGACCTGCGTCTTCAGCGGGCAATCCGTATCCTCGCGCCAGTCCGGGATCAGCTTGTCGAGCCCCGCCGGGTCGATCACGGCGCCGGAGAGAATATGCGCACCGACCTCGGAGCCCTTCTCCACCACGACGACGTTGAGATCGGCATTGATCTGTTTCAACCGGATCGCCGCGGCCAGGCCCGACGGGCCGGCGCCGACGATGACGACGTCGAATTCCATGGATTCGCGCGGTGGGAGTTCTTCGGTGCTCATCTGATCTCAGCCCTTGAGACGGTTCCTTGTCATTTGCGCCCCCTTGTTTCCGATTTTTCCGGGTAGGACAACCACGGAAATGCGTTCCGCTGGGATGCAAGGCGGCCTAGGATGAACTAATAGGCTGACTTTCCAAATGATCCCCGAGCCCGCACCCACCGTCCGAGAGCTTCTTGCCTTCTATTTGGAGGCCGGTGTCGATTGCGCGCTCGCGGAGGAACCGGTCGACCGCCTGGCGGAATTAGACGCCCCGCCGCCAGTCCCTCGCGCAACGCCGACGGTCGAAGCTCCGCGGCCTGTCGCCGTGCCTGCGGTGATGCGCGGCGAGGCCGCACCAGCCCCTGACATCGCCATTGCCTCAGCCCGCGAGGCGGCGCGCACTGCGCCGACGCTCGAGGCACTTCGCGATCTCATGCAAAGCTTCGAGGGCTGCGCGCTAAAACACACCGCGACGCGGCTGGTGTTCGCCGACGGCAATCCGCAGGCGCGCATCATGTTCGTAGGCGAGGCGCCGGGCCGCGATGAGGACATCGAAGGACTGCCCTTCGTCGGGCGCAGCGGAAAGCTGCTCGATTTGATGATAGGAGCAATAGGCCTGAACCGCACCACGGCCTACATCACCAACGTCATTCCCTGGCGGCCGCCCGGCAACCGCACGCCGACGCCGCAGGAGACCCAAATCTGCCTGCCCTTCATCCAGCGCCATATCGAATTGGTGAACCCCGATGTGCTGGTGACGCTCGGCAATCCCTCGACGCAGACTCTGCTCTCGACCCGCGAGGGCATCATGCGCACGCGCGGACGGTGGTTCGACTACGAGACGGGTAGCCGCACCATCCGCGCGCTCCCGACCTTCCACCCGGCCTATCTGTTGCGCTCGCCGTCCTACAAGCGTCTGGCCTGGCAGGATCTGCGCGCAATTGCGAAGGTGCTGGCGGGCACGTAAGGGGCGGAACGCTCCCTCCCCGTCATTGCGAGCGGCTTGTCCGCCATAGCTCGAAGAGCGACGGCGGAAGCGACGCAATCCAGAATCTTTCCGCGGAGGCAGTCTGGATTGCTTCGTCGCATCAGCGCAAAATTGCTACGCAATTTTGTCGCGAGCTCGTCGCAATGACGACGGAGAGAGCTACGCGAGCCACTCACGTCCCCTTCGGCCGCACGATGGCCCAGCCGATACGCAACAATCCCTGACGGCCATTGACCAGCCATTCGAAAGCACGCGGCACTTCCGGCACGATGCCGGGGAAGCGCGCGAGGATCTCGGGCGGCGGCGTGCCGGCGGTATCGGACGCGCGCCAGACCACGACGCCGCCGGTCCCGCTGAATTTTGCCTGGGACATCCACGGCGTGCGTGCCGGCGCGGCATCGATGAAGAGATGCGGCCGGCCGGAATGCAGCGAGATCAGGCTCGCAAGCTGGGTTTCACCTGCGACCGCGCGCAGGCGATGGTTGGTGCGGCGGGCAAAGCTGTCGTCGAAGAAATCGGAGATCGCACGCGCCGGCATCGAGGTCGCGATCTCGCCGGTGCCGCTCCAGGGCAGGAACAGCACAGCCAGCACGACGCCGGCGGCGGGCGCCACGATGGCCGCTACCCACACCGTGCGCAGCATCCGGGCGCGGCGCATCGCGATCAGATCCCCGGCCACGACGACCATGGCGAGGCCCGACATGACCAGCACGATTCCGGCGCCGCCGACGACGGCATCGAGCCCGAACAGGCCGGAGATCAGGACCGCACCGAGCGCCGGCGCGAGCGCGAAGAAATAAACGAAGTTGCGCGCGAGCGGCTCGACCGGCGGCCGGTAGATGATCGGCGCCTCTTCGCTCTTGCCGGCGAACAGGGGTGTGTTGAGGAAGGTCAGCACCGGAACCGCCACGGCGCCAAGCACGAGCCCGCCGAGCAGCCAGGCCGCGTGGAGCGCGCGGGCGCCGAGGTCGGCAATTTGCGGCAGAGCCGGCAGTACAAGGGTTTCGGCGCGCATCAGCCAGACGGCATAGGGCAGCGCCAGCACGGCGACGACGACGACCGCGAACAGCGGATCGAGCGCGCGCAACGTCCGGCGCCCGCCGGCAGTCGAGAGCGCGAAGATCACGAGCAGCACGAGCAGCAAGATCGCGGCTGGCGTGGTCAGGAGCAGCAGGCCAGCCTCGATCGACCAGGCGAACCAGGCATTGCCGCGACGCTGGCCGATGATCTGCCAGGAATGCAGCAGCAGCAGCACCCAGAGCGGCCTTGCGAGAACCAGCGGGCCGAAATCGAGCGCAGACGAGGAGAAGGCCAGCACCGTCATGGTCAAGAGCACGGCGAGCACCGCCTGCTGGGTGCCGACCACGGCACGCGCCAGGTGATAGAGCGTGATGAAGGTCGCGATCTCGCAGAGCTCGGCCAGGACGTAGACGCCGAACATGTGGCCCCCGGCGGCGCGATAGGCGATATCGGCGAGCCAGACCGACAGTGGCGGGCCGAGATCAGAGCCAACCTGATATTCGCGACCGAAGGCCAGCAGGGTCGCGAGGCTGCCCGGCGGGCTGCGATAGAACAAGAGCGCCACCAGCAGCCACATCGCGGCCTGGAGCAGCACGGCAATCCAGACGATCAAACGCGGCCGGGCGCGAATGAGCTCGATGACCAGGGAGGTAAACCGCATGCAACGCCCGCAAGATGCAGCCAACCCGTCCAGCCGGCCCTATTCGCTCACGAGTACTTTGATAAGGGGCGCGGCGCGTCGTGGCAACGACAGTCTAGTCTAGAGGCCTGCTGGAACATCGATTTCAACGGCGGTCTCCGCCTGCACCTCGACCTCGGAGACCTCGAACAAATCCCGCACCGGCTCGACGGTCCAGGGCATGTGCTTGGCGCGGGCAGCCGCAACCGGGGCGAAGAAGCTGCGGTGGTGGACGGTGGGACCGAGGCGATTGAGCGCGTCGAGATGCTCGGGCACGCCATAGCCCTTGTGCTGCTCGAAACCGTAGCCCGGACAGTCCTGCGCCAGCGCGCACATCAGCCGGTCGCGCGTCACCTTGGCGACGATGGAGGCGGCCGCAATCGAGAGCACGATGCCGTCGCCGCCGATCACGGCCTCGCAGTCGCAGGCCGTATCGAGGCGGTCGCGGCCGTCGACGAAGACGTGGCGCGGTGCCTCGGGCAATGCGACCACCGCGCGCTTCAGCGCCCAGAGCGAGGCACGCAGAATGTTGTCGCGGTCAATCCGCGCGCGCGAGGCAACAACGACCGAGACTTGCGCAGTCGCGCAGATCTTGTCGAACAGTCTTTCACGCTCTTCCGCGGTCAGCCGCTTCGAATCATCGATGCCACGCGGGATGCGGTCGGGATCAAGAATCACTGCGGCTGCCACCACCGGACCGGCGAGCGGCCCGCGGCCGGCCTCGTCGCAGCCTGCGATCGGCCAGACGCCGCGCTTGATCAGCGCGCGCTCGCGGCGGAAGCTCGCCTTCGAGGGCATTACCTTCTTGGCAATGTCCTTCGCGTCTTTGGCTGGCTTCTTGGCGGACTTGTCCCGAATCATGGCCGGGATCGTGCGCAAGCGACCGGGCTTGCGCAACCAGGAACCCCTCGCAATTCCCGCTATTCAGGCTGCCCTATTCCGCCAGATGCACCCGCCGGTCGTCGCCGACCACAATGCCGGGCGCGACGACGACCTCCCAAGGATGGCCGTCGGGATCGGCAAAATAACCGGAATAGCCGCCATAATCGGTCTCGTGTGCGGCCTTCAGCAAGGCGGCGCCCTTGCTGAGCGCGAACGCCAGCACGGTGTCGACTTCCTCGCGCGCAGCGCAGTTCCACGCCAGCGTCATGCCGCGGAAGGTCGCCGGCCTCGGACTGTCCGGCAGCTTGGCATCATCAGCGAGTTGGTCCCACGGAAACAGCCCGAGCACCGGACCGCCGGTGTCGAAGAACGCAACGGCATCGCCAGTCGCCTTCAGCCGACGCGAAAACCCGAGCGCGTCGTAGAAGGCAATGCTGGTGCGGATGTCGCTCACGCCGAGCGTGATGACGGTGAGCCGTGGCACCGGCGGCGGAAGTTCCTTACTCATCACACACCTCGTTTTGCTCCGCGCCCTAGAACAGGCTGAGCTGCTCGCCGTTCTGCTTCGGCCTCGCGAAATGATCCGTCGTCAGCTTCGAGCGGCGCTTGTTGAGCCCGAGCCGGTCGCAGGCGATCTCGAAGCGGCGGCCGATGGTCCAGGCCATCGGTCCTGTGCCCTTCATCCGCTCGCCCCATTTGGCATCATAGTCGCGGCCGCCGCGCATGTCCCGGATCAGCGTGAAGACGTGGCGATAGCGGTCCGGGTAGTTTGCCATCAGCCATTCGCGGAAGAGATCGCGCACCTCGAGCGGCAGCCGCAGCAGCACGTAGGAGGCTTCCTTGACGCCGGCATGGGCCGCGGCATCGAGAATGCGCTCGATCTCGGAATCGTTCAGCGCGGGGATCACGGGCGCGACCATCACGGTCGTGGGAATGCCGGCGTCCGAGAGCTGCTTCAGCGCCTCCAACCGCTTCGGCGGCGTCGAGGCGCGCGGTTCCATGGTGCGCGCGAGCTTTGGGTCGAGCGACGTCACCGATAGCGCGACCTTGGCGAGGTTGCGCTTGGCCATGCGCGCGAGAATGTCGATGTCACGCACCACCAGCGCGGACTTGGTGACGATGCCGACGGGATGGCCGGCGCGCTCCAGCACCTCCAGAATGCCGCGCATGATTTTGCGCTCGCGCTCGATCGGCTGATAGGGATCGGTATTGGTACCGATCGCGATCATCCGCGGCTCGTAGCCTGAAGCCGCGAGCTCCTTCTCCAGCAGCGCCGGCGCCTCGGGCTTCACGAACAGCTTTGACTCGAAGTCGAGCCCCGGCGACAGGCCGAGATAGGCATGCGTCGGCCGCGCGAAGCAGTAGACGCAGCCGTGCTCACAGCCGCGATAGGGATTGATCGAGCGATCGAAGCCGATGTCGGGAGAATCGTTGCGGGTGATCACCTTGCGCGAGGTGTCCAATCCGACCGTCGTCTTGAACGGCGGCAGCTCCTCCAGGCTCTGCCAGCCATCGTCGAAGGCGATGCGCGCTTCGGCCTCAAAGCGGCCGCTGGCATTGGACTGCGCGCCCCGCCCTCGCCTGCGCTGGCGGTCGATGGCGACCGCCAGCTCAGGAAAGTCGGCAGAAGGCGCACCCGCCGGCTCGGAGGGCGCCGTGACCGGCGGGTGCTTGAGAGCAGAAGAAGACGCTGGACTCATGAAGCCAAGATAGCACGCGCTAGGAACAAATCAAGAACAAGAATGAAGAACGTGAAAACAACCCCATGCACAGTAGAGCTGCCCAAACTTTGCGCGGCCGTCCTTGACCTCACGCAACATCACCAACTTCGCGATTTCGTTTGGTCGCGCCGAAGGATCGATCGCGCCAGAGCTGACGGCAGCGCCGTCAGCGTCTTATTGATTCCAACCAATGAGGAACTGACGACCCCACGGCATTGCGCAGCGGTGCTGCGATGGGACTACCGTCCCTGAGCAAGCATGGGAGGTTGTGGCCATCCTTCGAGACGCCCGCTTGGCGGGCTCCTCAGGATGAGGTCGGATATGCGGCGCCAAAACATTTCGGCCGACGGACCGTTGTCCGACAGCGAGACTTTTCGGCGCTTGCACCAAGTCACGCATGCCGGTTAGCCTCATCCTGAGGAGCGCGCCCTTGCGCGCGTCTCGAAGGATGGGGCGGGCACGATGACAGAAGGCGTGACCCTTGTCTTCTCGCAATGGTTCGACAGGGTCACCGACGCAATCGAATGCGAGCGCAAACTCAAGAAATGGAGTCGCGCCAAGAAGGAAGCTTTCATGCGCGGCGACTTTGCTGAGCTCCATGAATTGGCGAAGCGCGGATCTCATCATCCTTCGAGACGCCCGCCTATTGCGGGCTCCTCAGGATGAGGGCTGAACTCGCGGCCTTGAGCTCAGTGAATCCCGGCAAAAATCTGAATACACCCGATCACCACCTCGATCACGATCAGCACCACTACCGCGATTTCGAGCCGCAGCGAGCGCTGGGTGTCGATGATGTCGGTCAGCGCATCGGCCGTCTCCGCGACGACCGTGAGCTTGCGCTCGAGCGTGTCGAGACGCTCCTTCAGCTCGTACTCGTCTTCGAGACGCGCATAGAGCCGGTCGAGTTGCGGCTTTTCCCAGAGCGCATCGGGCTTTTCGGCAACCGCGACACGGCCGGCGACGCGCTGCTGGACGAGCAGCGCATTGCCGATGAGCTGCAGGATGCCCTTGCGTCTTCGCGACGTCCGGCCCTTCTCGGCGAGCTCCCGTGCGAAAGGCTCGATGACGTCGAAGACCGCGGTGACGCGGCGCTCGTCGCGCGCCAGCGACGTGCTCTTGGCGAGTGCGTCAGCGATCAGCAGCAGCCGCTCGTCGGAAAATTTCGAGAGGTTGATCGGCCCGCCCGGCTGGATCGCCTCGGCATTTTCGTCGTGACAAAGCTGAGCCTGCGCGGTCTCCTCTTCATGGGGGCTGAACTCGCCAGTCACACGGGACTTCAGGCTGTCGAGCAGCACCTTCTCCTCCGAAGGCAGAAGGCCGATCAGCACCACGACGCCGTAGCGAAAGATCACGGCAAGGCCGCCATGGACCCGGAAGGCAGCCGGCGTCGAGGACACCAGCGCGCCGATCTCGAGCCCCGACGGATTGATGCGCTCGCCCAGCATCACGGCGCGGATCCGCAAGGTCGGCGCGGCGTCCGGCTTTGGCGATGGTGGCATCGCGCCAATGGGAAGCTGATCGGGGCTCATTGGACTTAATCTCGCTCTGCGCAACGGCGGTTGCACGCTTCCCATCTGCACGGTCCATGTGACACTGCTGCTGCAGTCCTGCGGAACAGCGCCGTCACCTCGACGATATCGGCCGAGAAACACCCGGTTTGAAGCTTACGAAACCCGAAATTCGCCGAAACTTTCGGCAAGGCAGATACCCCGCGCACGACATATTCGGCTGCGATGGGCGCGCGCCGGTTTACCATCGCACGCCGAGCGGCCTGCGAAAAGTTGCACTCGGCAGCGCCGCGTGTTTATGACAACATCATAACGAGTTACGCTTCTCCCGAATTGCGGACATCGAAGCCTCAATCATGCTGAGCGTCATCATTCCGACCGAAGGCGTCGAGCAGACGGCGGTCGCAACTCTGGCCGCGCTGGTGCCCGGTGCCGCAGCGGGCATCATCAAGGAAGTTCTGCTGGTCGACGGCACAAGCAATGGCGTCATCGAGCGCGTTGCCGACGTCGCCGGCTGCCGCTTCGTCAGCTACGAGGGATCTTCGCAAGGCGCAGCGCTGGCCGCCGGCGCTCTCCAGGCGCGTTCGCCCTGGCTGATGTTCCTGCCTGCCGGCGCCGTGCTGGACACCGGGTGGATCGAGGAGACGACCCAGTTCATCCAGGCCGTCGCGGCCAGCGGCCGCGATCGTGCGGCCGTGTTCCGCTACGCCCGCTCGCCTTACGCTGATACCGGCTTCCGTGACGTCCTATGGTCGGTGGCGCGCAAGCTGGTCGGCCCCCTCGGCGATCAGGGGCTTTTGATCGCGCGTGATCATTACGACCGGATCGGCGGCTATCCGCCCCAGGCCCGCCGGTCCGAGGCGCGGCTGCTGAGGCGGCTCGGCCGCTCCTCCCGAACCATGTTACGCAGCCGGATCGTCATGGTGGGGTGAGCGCATCTTATACTTGCCAAAGTCAAATAATTATTTGATAATGGCAATTATCGAGGTGTTCCCATGCGACTTGACGGTACCGACGACCAGATCGCAGCGGTTCGCGCCTTCAACCGCTTCTATACCCGTAAGCTCGGCGTGCTGGACCAGCACCTGGGAAATAGCCCGTTTTCACTCAGCGAGGCCCGCGTGCTCTACGAGCTCGCGCATCGCGATGACCTTGCGGCAAAGGAGATCGGAAACGAGCTTGGTCTCGACCCCGGCTATCTCAGCCGCATCGTACAAAGCTTCGACGAGAAGGGACTGATCACACGAAGGCCCCTGCCCGCAGATCGCAGGCAATATCAGCTCAGCCTGACCGCCAAAGGCCGCCAGACCTTCGCCAAGCTGAGCCTGAGTTCGCAAAATGAGGTCGCCGCCATGCTGGCTCAGCTTTCGGCCGGCGATGCAACGCGGCTCACGCAGGCCATGGCGACCATTGAGGGCGTGCTGGAGCAACGCCAGAGCCAGCCCGCTTCTGTTGTGCTGCGCAGCCATCGCGTCGGTGACATGGGCTGGGTCATCTCCAAGCAAGCCGCCGCCTATGCCGCCGACTACAACTGGGATATCAGCTACGAGGCGCTGGTCGCCGAGATCTGCGCGCAGTTCATCAAGAATTACGACCCCGCGCGCGAGCACTGCTGGATCGCGGAAGTGGGCGGCGAGCCGGTCGGCTCGATCTTTCTGGTCAAGGCCACGGACGGGATCGCCAAGCTGCGCCTGCTGCAGGTGGAGAAGAAAGCGCGGGGGCTCGGTGTCGGCCGCGCGCTGGTCGAGCAATGCATCCAGGGCGCGCGCGAGCGGGGCTACAGCCGGATGACGCTGTGGACGCAGAGCATTCTGGTCGCCGCACGCGGCATCTATCAGAGCGCCGGATTCAAGCTCGTGAAGGAAGAGAACCACCACAGCTTCGGTGCCGATCTGGTTGGCGAGACCTGGGAGCGGGATCTCTGACGTTCTCGCAAGCGAGCGCGATGCGCATGACTGTGCCCTCGCCCCTTGCGGGAGAGGGCAGCGACGCTGGAAGACACGAACTCATTCGGGTGAGGGGTATATCTCCGCGCACTCCGTGCCGATAGATACCCCTCATCCGGCGCTTCGCGCCACCTTCTCCCGCAAGGGGAGAAGGGAAGAAAGCAGTTGCGTGCGCGCTCACACCGTCGCGCCCTGCGCTTTCGGTCTGCGCAGATGCTCGTCCAGCCGCGGCATGATCTCGACGAAATTGCAGGGGCGCGTGCGGTAGTCGAGTTGGGCGGCGAGGATGCCGTCCCAGCCGTCGCGGCAGGCGCCGGGCGAACCTGGCAGGCAGAAGATGTAGGTCGCGCCCGCAACGCCCGCGGTGGCGCGGCTCTGGATCGTCGAGGTCCCGATCTTGGCGTGGCTGAGCATGTGGAAGGCGATCGAGAAGCCATCCATGCGCTTCTCGAACAGCGGCTCGATCGCCTCAGGCGTGACGTCGCGACCGGTGAAGCCGGTGCCGCCGGTGGTGATGACGACGTCGACGCCGGCATCTGCGACCCAGCGGCGGATGACGGAGCGAATGGCTTCGACGTCATCGGTGACGATCTCGCGCGCGGCGAGATGATGGCCGGCCGCAGTGAGACGGTCGGCCAGCGTCTGGCCGGACTTGTCATCCGCAAGCGCGCGTGTGTCGGAGACGGTGAGCACCGCGATGTTGAGCGGGATGAATTGTCTGGTTTCGTCGATGGAGGCCATTTCGCTACACCTTCTCTCCCACCCTCCGCCGTCATCCTGAGGTGCGCGTGCTAACGCGCCTCGAAGGATGGGCTACGGGCTCGCCATCCTTCGAGGCGCGCTTACGCGCGCACCTCCCGAGCGAACGCGAGTGCGTTCGTCCGGGGATGACGGATTACTACGGCCCGCCGCCGCCGAACGTGTTGCAGGCCTGGACCGAGCCCTGCTGATAGCCGGTCATGAACCATTGCTTGCGCTGCGCCGCCGAGCCGTGGGTGAACGAGTCAGGCACGACCCGTCCCGTCGCCTGGCGCTGCAGCGTGTCGTCGCCGATCGCGCTCGCCGTGGTCAGAGCGGCGTCGATGTCGCCGGCTTCGAGGAAGTTCGGACGCTTCTTCGATTCGCGATTGACCCAGACGCCGGACAGACAGTCGGCCTGCAATTCGACCTTGACCTGGAGCGCGTTCGACTCGGCCTTGCTGCCGGCCTGCTGCTGCAACCGCGTCACCTTCGGAATGATGCCGAGCAGGTTCTGGATGTGATGGCCGGCCTCATGGGCGATGATGTAGGCGGTGGTGAAATTGCACGCCGACTGGCCGGAGCAGCCGTGGAAGCGCGTTTCGACCTCGCGGAAGAATCCGGTGTCGAGGAAGATGGTGCGGTCCGGCGGGCAGTAGAACGGCCCCATCGCCGACTCAGCGCGGCCGCAGCGGCCGCCATTGGTGGCGTTGCGGAACAGCACCACCTTCGGACCGGTGTAGGACTGGCCGCTGGCCTGGAAGATCTCGCTCCAGCGGTCGTCGATCTCGCCGAGGATGCCGGAGATCATGCTGCCCATCTGGTCGGTCGGCGCGCCGCGCTTGGCCTGGGACGACGGACGGTCGCTCTGGTAGCTCGGCGCCTGGCCGCCGCCGGTGAGAATCTCGGCGCCGCCGATCAGGACGCGCGGATCGATGCCGAAGGCATAGCCGACCAGGCCGAGCACGATGATGGTGCCGATGCCGAGCCCGCCGCCCCCCATCGGCAGGCCGAACCCGCCGCCGCCGCCTCCACCACCGCCACTGTCGTCGCGGCGATCCTCGACGTCGTCGCTGCGGCGGAAATCATCGTAGCGCATGGCGGGTTTCCCTCGGTCCTTTATGGCGTCAATTGGGCGGCGCAGAAACGCGAAAGCTCAACGCGCCACATAGGTAAAATTTCCGTTGCCTTTATCAATATCGTGGCCGGCAAAAATTGCCTAGTGCGACAGCGCCGTCGCACCAGCAATTTTTTCCGAGGGCTGTGCAATTTTTTCCGAGAGAAATTTGACCGCCGCAAGGCTGCCGCAACGCAGTGAAATGCGAAATACACTGCAAAACGCGGCAAACACGCGCAATCGCCGACCTCCACATCGCGATGGCCGGCCTGCTCACGAAAGCAGCGGGTTAAGTCGATTTTTACTTTGCCGCTTCATTGTAACGGTCAGTCGGTTGTTTGGTCCCGCGTCGCCGACAGCGTCGCCTGAGTCAGAGTTCGTGAGTCATGGTAGTGTCGCGTCGCGGGGCGTCTGCAAGGGCGCCCCGCACAAATTTTGAGTCCGCTTCGCACAGCATCATCCTCGGTGATTGCGTCGCCGAGATGTCGAAGCTTCAGGCTGGTTCGGTCGATCTGGTGTTCGCAGATCCGCCCTACAATCTCCAGCTCAAGGGCGATCTCAAGCGCCCCGACGAATCCCATGTCGATGCCGTCAACGACGACTGGGACAAATTCGATTCATTTTCCGCCTATGACGATTTCACCCGCGCCTGGCTGCTGGCCGCCCGTCGCGCGATGAAGCCGTCGGCGACGATCTGGGTGATCGGCTCCTATCACAACATATTCCGCGTCGGCGCGATCATGCAGGACCTCGGCTTCTGGCTCCTGAACGACATCGTCTGGCGCAAGACCAACCCGATGCCGAATTTCCGCGGCCGCCGCTTCACCAACGCGCACGAGACCATGATCTGGGCCGCGCGCGACGAGAAGGCCAAGGGCTACACCTTCAACTACGAAGCGCTGAAGGCGGCCAATGAGGACGTGCAGGCACGCTCCGACTGGCTGATCCCGCTCTGCACCGGCGAGGAACGCCTCAAGGGCGCCGACGGCAAGAAAGTGCATCCGACGCAGAAGCCGGAAGGCCTGCTCGCGCGCGTGCTGTTGTCGTCGTCGAAGCCCGGCGATCTCGTGATCGATCCCTTCAACGGCACCGGCACCACCGGCGCCGTCGCCAAGCGTCTCGGCCGCTCTTATATCGGCTTCGAGCGCGACAAGACCTACGCGAAGGCCGCGCAAGCGCGCATCGCCGCAGTCGAGCCGCTGCCGGAAGCAAGTCTCGCCCCGTTCATGACCGCGCGCGAAGCGCCTCGCGTGGCGTTCTCCGAGCTGATCGAGCGCGGCATGATCATGCCCGGCGCAAAGTTGTTCGATGCCAAGAAGAAGCTTGGCGCGCTGGTCCGTGCCGACGGCGCCATCGTGTTCGGCGACAAGGTCGGCTCGATCCACCGCATGGGCGCGGTGGCGCAGGGCGCGCAGGCCTGCAACGGCTGGACCTTCTGGCACGTCGAGACCAAGAAGGGCCTCAAGCTGATCGACGAGCTCCGCGCGGAAATCCGCGCCGGCATGGCGGCGGATTAGCCGCGCTCTGCGCTCTCGTAGGGTGGGCAAAGGCGCAACGCGCCGTGCCCACCATCTCTCCTATAAATCGACGGAATTGGTGGGCACGCTGTCGCTTTGCCCACCCTACGGCACCTGCGACCGTGACCTCTACGGCCGCGATCGGCCTTTGTTACGCCGGCCGGTCTGCGCGGCGCGCAGATACCGCACGGCAATCTCGCCGGTTGCATCCCCTAACAAGGTTCAGGCAAGAGAAAGCCGCCGCGCGGCAACGATGCTGCGTTCGCTCTTGACAACAAACGCGTTCGCTGTTGGCCACCAAAACTTGCACCAAAACTTGGGAGACGCCCAATGCTCAAATTCTATTTCAACGGATCGCCGAACCCGACCAAGGTCGCGCTCTTCCTCGAAGAGGCCGGCCTGCCGTTCGAGCCGGTGAAGATCGACACCCGCAAGGGTGATCAGTTCGCGCCGGACTATCTGAAGGTCAATCCGAACGCCAAGGTGCCGGCGATCGACGACAACGGCACCATTGTGTTCGATTCCAACGCGATCCTGCTCTACCTCGCCGAGAAGACCGGAAAGTTCCTGCCGGCGAACCGCGCCGAATTGCTGTCCTGGCTGATGTTCGTGGCCACCGGCGTCGGACCGTATTCGGGTCAGGCCGTGCACTTCAAGCATTTTGCGCCGAAGGACCAGAACCACGACTACGCTCATAATCGCTACCAGTACGAGACCGATCGCCACTACAAGATCCTCGACGGTCACCTCCAAGGTCGCGGCTACATGGTCGGCGACAGCTATTCGATCGTCGACATGGCGCTGTGGGGCTGGGCGCGGATGGTGCCGTTCAAGCTCGGCGATGACGCCTTTGCGCGCTATCCGAATGTGAAGCGGCTGGTGGACGAGGTCTCCGCACGTCCCGCGGCGGCGCGCGCGATCGCCCTGAAGGACAAGTTCACCTTCAAGGCCGAGATGGACGACGAAGCCCGCCGCAACATGTTCGGCCACATGACGACGAAAGTGGCCTGATCACACCGCGCCAGGATTGAAGGCCACGCGCATGCGCGTGGCCTTTTGCTTTTGCTGATTTTGTCGGCAGTTGCGCAAGGCATTGGCGTAAGGCCTGCATGCAGATCGTTGCATGGAGCTCGACGATAGACCCTATCCGCGAGCTACGCGGCGGACCGAGTCCGGAAACGGACCCAACGCCTTCTCGGTCAGGACCGAGTCGCAATACTCGCGGATCTCCTTGATCTTGCCGTCCTCGATCCGAAACACCAGGCAATAGTCGTTGTCGTAGCGGACACCCTCAGGCGTGACATTGTCGCCCTTGGCTTCCACAACGACGATGTCGCCATCGGCGATGAAGCGCTCGGCGACCGTGCGCGTCCGGTCGCGCAGGCGTGTGCGCACATAGCCATGCAGATCGTTGAGGATCGCGTCCTTGCCAGAGAAGGTGCGCGACCAGGAATACTGGCCGGTGACGATCCATTTGGCGTCATCGGCAAGGCTTGCGGCGAACAGCGCGCGGTCGCGCACCGCCGGATCGGGGTTGGCGGCGGCGGCGAAAATATCCTGCATCAGTTTCTTGTTGGCGCTCGCGCTCATGGCGGCATCTCCGTTTGGTGGCAACACGGAGAACATCGCCGCTCGGCGGTAATTCTTCAAATCGATTGCGGATATGATATCTATTCGTCTCATGAATTTGAATTCGCTCGACCTCAATCTATTGACCGCGCTCGACGCGCTGCTGCGCGAGGCCAATGTCAGCCGCGCCGCCCTGCGCATCGGCCTGTCGCAGCCGGCCACGAGCCACGCGCTGCAACGGCTGCGCGACATCTTCGGCGACCCGCTGCTGGTACGCACCGGCGCGCGGATGGAGCCGACGCCGCGAGCGCAAGCGCTGCGCGCGCCGCTGGCGCAGGCGCTCGACCAGGTGCGCGGGCTGTTCGTGCCCGATGAATTCGACGCCGCGCGCAGCGAGCGGCCGTTCCGGCTGATGATGCCGGATCTCGCGGTCGAGCTGCTGATGCCGCCCTTGATGGAGAAGGTGACGCGTCTTGCGCCCAACGTCCGCATCGACGTGGTGCCGTGGCGGGGCCCGGCAATCTTCCACGCCGAGTTCGCCCGCACCATCGATCTCGTGATCTCGATCGGCAACGCCTTCAAGGGCTTTCACCGCCAGCTGCTCTACACCGACAGCGACGCGCTGGCGGTGCGGCGCGGCCATCCCATGGGCGCCAAGCTGAAGCGGCGCGAGGCCTTCCTGGCCGCGCGCCATGTCGGCGTGATCATCCGCGGCAACAGCGAGGATCTGATCGACACCTGGCTCCGACCCAAGGGCATCGAGCGGCACATCTCGCTGGTGGTGTCAGGCTATCTCGAAGCGCTGCACGTCGCCGCCCGCACCGACCTCGTCGCCTTCGTGCCGCGCCGGCTGATCGCGGCGCTGTCGAAGCAGCTCGCTCTCGTCACGGTGACACCGCCGCTCGACCCGGGGATCGACGAGCAATTCTTGTTCTATCCGACGCGGGCGCAGATGGATCCCGGATCGATCTGGCTGCGACGGCTGATGCTGGAGACGGGGCGGGAGCTGGAGCAAGCCAAGCAGAAGATGCCGTAGGGTGGGCAAAGCGACTTGTCCGCCATAGCTCGAAGAGCGATGGCGGAAGCGTGCCCACCATTCGGTCGTCCTAATAGAAAGTTGGTGGGCACGGCGCTTTGCGCCTTTGCCCACCCTACAGGAGCAGTGCCCTCACGCCTTCTGCGCGTCCATCACCTTGCGCACGGCAGGTCGATCCGACATCCGCTTGAAATGATCCGCGATCTTCGGCGTGGCGTTGATGTCGACACTGTCGCCTTCGAGCCAGTGCGAGAGCGTGTGGAGGTAGGGATCGCAGATCGTGAATTGATCGCCCATCACCCAGGGCCCCTTGAACATCTTCTGCTCGATCAGCTTGAAGCAGGCGCCCATGGTCTTCGGGACCATCGCCTTCATGTCGGCGAACGAGCTCTCCTGCATCGCCCAGCGCGCGCCGCGCATCTTGTGGGCATGGTTGATGTGAGCGGTCGAGCAGAGATAGGAGTTGAACGACTGCACCTGGGCGAAGTCGAAGGGATCGTCGAGTGGGGCGAGCCTCGCCTTAGGGAAGGTCTGCGCGATGTAGGCCAGCATCGCAGGCGTCTCGGTGAGGACGCCACGATCGGTCACCAGGGCCGGCACGCGGCCCTTCGGATTGATCGCGAGATAGTCCGGGCTGTTCTGCTGATTATCCTTGAAGCTCAGCCGTTCAGCCGTGTAGTCGGCGCCAGCCTCCTCCAGGGTCATGTAGGTGGCGAGCGCGCAGGTGCCGGTGGCGTAGTAGAGCTTGAGCATGTCGGACCTCGTGGGAAAATTGGAAATTAGCGGTTGCGGGCCGCCAGGTCCATAGCACGGCGTTCTCAGCGCTTTTGCTCTTCGCAGTTGCCCACCGCGGTCCGCCTATGCCAAGACGCCTGCAATCGGAGGGGTTTGGTCATGACGGTACTCATCGCCGGCGGCGGCATCGGCGGGCTGACGCTTGCGCTCAGCCTGCACGGAATCGGCGTTCCCGTAAAAGTCTTCGAGAGCGTCGCGGAACTGAAGCCGCTCGGGGTCGGCATCAATGTGCTGCCGCATGCGGTGCGCGAGCTGATCGAGCTCGGGCTGATGGACAAGCTCGACGCCAGCGGCGTGCGCACCCGCGAGCTCGCTTATTTCTCCAAGCACGGCAAGCCGATCTGGAGCGAGCCGCGCGGGCTGGAAGCCGGCTACAAATGGCCGCAGTTCTCGATCCATCGCGGTACGCTCCAGCAACTCCTGCTCGACACCGCGATCGAGCGGCTCGGCCGCGACAACATTTTGACCAGCCATCATCTGACCGGCTGGACCGAAACGGTCGGCGGCGTGCGCGCCGACTTCATCGACCGGGCGACCGGCAAACCCGCCGGGACATACGACGGCGCGATCATGATCGCCGCCGACGGCATTCATTCCGCCGCGCGAGAAAAGCTTTATCCGCAAGAGGGCCCGCCAATCTGGAACGGCCGCATCCTCTGGCGTGGCGTGACGCCGTCAAAGGCCTTCCTCACCGGCCGCACCATGATCATGGCCGGCCACGAAATCCTGAAATTCGTCTGCTATCCGATCTCGAAAGAACCGGACGCCGCCGGCAACCATCTGATCAACTGGGTCGCCGAGCGCCACATGCCGCCGACCTATCAGTGGCGCCGCGAGGACTATAACCGCACCGCGCGGCTGGAGGAGTTCTTGCCCTGGTTCGAGAGCTGGCAGTTCGACTGGCTCGACGTGCCCGGCCTGATCAAGAACTGCCCGCACGCCTACGAATATCCGCTGGTCGACCGCGATCCGGTGTCGCAATGGACCTTTGGCAAGGTCACGCTGATGGGCGATGCCGCGCATCCGATGTATCCGATCGGCTCGAACGGCGCCTCGCAGGCGATCCTCGATGCCCGCACCATCACCCGCGAGATCCTGGCGCATGGCCCGACGCGGGCCGCGCTGCTCGCCTATGAAGCCGAGCGGCGGCCCGCGACCACCGACCTCGTCCTGCTCAACCGCAAGAACGGTCCCGAGCAGGTGATGCAGCTCGTCGAGGAGCGCGCGCCGGCTGGCTTTGAGGTCGTCACCGACGTGCTGTCGCAGAAGGAGCTGGAAGACATCGCGGCGAACTACAAGCGCGTCGCGGGTTTTCAGGTCGAGGCGCTGAACGCGAAGCCGCCCATTGTGAGCGGGGATGCGAAGCGGGCGTGAGCGCTCACAAGAAACGAGATGCGCGTTGATGTGCCCTCGCCCCTTGTGGGAGAGGGCAGCTCCGCTCGTAGACGCAGACTCACCTGGGTGAGGGGTTCTCTCCGCCCGTTCAACTCTCACGACTGAATTCGCGGAGAGATACCCCTCATCCGGCGCTTCGCGCCACCTTCTCCCACAAGGGGGAAGGGATACCGCATGCGTGGCGAGATTATTTGCCCACCACCCTCGCCGCCTCCAGCAGCCGCTCGCTCGCGCTCGCCGTCGCCAGCACCGTGCCGTCCTCCGCCATCAGCTTGGCCTCGACGAACGCGATCGTCTTTCCGAGCTGGGTCACTTGCGCTTCGCCGATGATGGGACCTGGCCTTGCGGGGCTGAGGAAATTCACGGTCATGCTGATGGTCGTGGTGTAGAGCCGGCCCTCGCTCATCACCAGCACGGCCGGGCCCATCGTGTCGTCCAGCATCGCGGAGAGCAGGCCGCCCTGGATGAAGCCCGCCGGGTTGCAGAACTCAGGCTTGCCCTCGAAGCCGAGCTTGAGCCAGCCGTCCTCGGGGCGGGCATCGAGCAGGCGCCAGCCCAGCAGCTCGGCGCAGGGCGGCCTCTTGAAGTTGTCGAGCGCGGTCTTGACCATTGGCAGCCTCCGTGTCGCGCGCTCATAGCGTAGCGCTGCTGCCAGCGTATTGTCAGGAGGATCGGCCCAATGAAAGGTCGAGCGCGTGCGCAATCACCTTGCGCATGAGGTTGGGCAGCGCCTCATCGGCCAGAGTCGCGATCGGCACCCAACGCATGCCCTCGGGCGCACGCATGCGGACCTCGGCCTTCGCGGTGTAGACCACGAGCTCCAGCGGGAAATGCGTGAAGACGTGGGTGACCACGCCGACCTTGCGCTGCCAGCGCGACAGCCCTTTCAATTCGGGCGCCTGCTGTTTTGCCGTCGTATCCTCCTGGCCTGCGAGCCAGTCCGAGCCCGGCACCTCCGTCATGCCGCCGAGCAGGCCCTTCTCGGGCCTCGAGCGGACCAGCAGCTCATCGCCGCGGGTGACGACGAAGGCGGCGCCACGCCGCAGCGCTCCGCTCTTCTTCGGCGTCTTGCGCGGAAACGTCTCCTGCGTCCCCTGCGCGCGCGCCGTGCAATCCTCGTTCAGCGGACACAGCGAGCAGGCCGGCTTTTTTGGCGTGCAGATCGAGGAGCCGAGATCCATCAGCGCTTGCGCACTATCGCCGGCGCGGGAGTTGGCAAGCAGCGTCGCCGCTAGTTTCTGGATCTGCGGCTTCGCCTGCGGCAGCTCGTCTTCGACGGCAAAGAGCCGCGACACCACGCGCTCGATATTGCCGTCGACCGGCATGGTGTGGCGATCGAACGCGATCGCCGCAATCGCCGCTGCGGTGTAGGGCCCGATGCCCGGCAGAGTTCGCAGCCTCTCCTCGGTGTCTGGAAAGACGCCGCCATGCTCGCGCGTCACCGCCACCGCACAGGCATAGAGATTGCGCGCACGCGAATAGTAGCCGAGCCCGGCCCACATCCGCAGCACGTCATCCTGCGAGGCGCTCCCCAATGCCGTGACATCCGGCCAGCGCGCGACGAATTTTTCGAAGTAGGGCCCGACCGCCTTCACCGTGGTCTGCTGGAGCATGATCTCCGACAGCCAGACGCGATAGGGATCCGACGTCTCGCCGGGCACCGCGCGCCAGGACAGCCTGCGGCGGTGGCGGTCGTACCAGGCGAGCAGCAATGTAGGGCGAGCGGCGGTTGCCGGCTGACTGGGTTCCGATTTGGCTTTCAAGGCGGATTTAGGGCTCATGTCCTGACTGTAACCACAACGCACCGACCTCTCCACGTCATGCCCGCGCTGGTCGCGGGCATCCACGTCTTTCTTCGAGATGAGGAGCCTGTGGCTCACGTACCTCGGTGCTATAAGGCCTCATGTCCAAGTTTCCTCCCAAACCCGGCCCCATCAGCGCCAAGCCGCTCGGGATCCTGCTCAACGACGTCTTCGCCGAGGCCTATGCCAAGCAGGGCTTTGCGGCACGCGAGTTGGTGACGCGGTGGGCGCAGATAGCGGGGCCTGAGATCGCCGCCCATGCCGAGCCGCTGAAGATGCAATGGCCGCGGCCGGTCGAGGGCCAGCCGCAGGAGCCCGCGACGCTGGTGCTGCGGGTCGAGGGCCCCATGGCGCTGGAGATCCAGCACTCCGCCGACGTGATCCTGGAGCGGGTCAACCGCTTCTTCGGCTGGAGCGCGGTCGGCAAGCTCGCCTTCCGCCAGGCCCCGCTGTCGCGCGCCCGGCGCCCCGTGAGGCCCAGCCCGCCGGACCCCAAGGCCGTCGCCAAGGTGGCGGAGAGCCTGGGCGACATCGAGGATGAAGAATTGAAGACGGCGCTGGCGCGGCTCGGGGCCGCCATCAAGCGAAATTGAGCCTCAATCCGGAGCTAATCTGGACCCGTCCATGCCGCTCGCCATTGCCTCAAACGACGTTTCAAGCTAGCGACAGGCCGCCCGGGAACCTCGGTCCTCGGGGCGAGACCACGCCAATTCGGGAGCCGACCTTGATCATCACCCGCCGCGCCTTCAATACGATGCTGTCGCTGACCGGTCTTGCCGCGATCGCCGGGCTCTCGCCGCTGCGGTTCATCTCCGAAGCAATGGCGCAGGCCCCTGGCGATGTGGCCAAGCCGGTGTCACTGCCCGACATGGCGCTCGGGTCCAAGGACGCCGCCGTCACCATCACCGAATTTGCCTCGATGACCTGCCCGCATTGCGCGGCCTTCAACGAGCAGGTGTTCCCCAAGATCAAGTCGGAATACATCGACACCGGCAAGGTGCGTTACATCTTCCGCGAGTTCCCGCTCGACATCAAAGCCGCCGCCGGTTCGATGCTGTCGCGCTGCATCGCCAATGGCGACGCGCCGAAATATTTCGCGGTCACCGACATGCTGTTCCGGCAGCAGAACGACTGGGTGGTGAAGAACACCACCGAGACCCTGACCCGGATCGGCAAGCAGGCCGGCCTCACCCAGCAACAGGTGGAAGCATGCCTGAAGGACCAGGCGCTGCTCGACAAGATTGCGGCCGACCAGAAATATGCCAGCGACGTTCTGAAGGTGGATTCGACGCCGACGTTCTTCATCAACGGCGAGAAGATCAAGGGCGAGACCTCGTTCGAGGAATTCGCCAAGAAGATCAATCCGCTGCTCAAGAGCTGATCTTTACGCGCAAAGCCTGATTCGCATCTCAAAAGCCGTATCTTTCCCGGCATAAATCCCTTGGGAAAAGCGGTTTTCGCAGGTTGCCCTCGTGGCGCACGGCGGCCATTGTCCGCCGCATGAGGCGCCCCGCGCGACTCACCCCGACAGCGACATTTGCCTTCCATGGTATTGTCCGGGCAGGGGGATTCGCGCCTGCCAACAGAGATGCGTGCTTATGAAAATCACCCGCCTGCGCCTTCACGGCTTCAAGTCCTTCGTTGAGCCGACCGACTTCGTCATCGAGCCCGGTCTGACCGGCGTGGTCGGCCCTAACGGTTGCGGCAAGTCGAATCTCGTCGAGGCGCTGCGCTGGGCGATGGGTGAAACCTCGTACAAATCGCTGCGCGCCGCCGACATGGACGCGGTGATCTTCGCTGGTTCCGGCAACCGTCCCGCGCGCAACCACGCCGAAGTGACGATGACGATCGACAATGCCGATCGCACCGCACCTGCGGCGATGAACGACAGCCAGCTGCTCGAAATATCCCGCCGCATCGAGCGCGAGGCCGGCTCGGTCTATCGCATCAACGGCCGCGACGTGCGCGCCCGCGACGTGCAGATCCTGTTTGCGGATGCCGCCACCGGCGCGCGTTCGCCGGCCCTCGTTCACCAGGGCAAGATCGGCGAGATCATTCAGGCGAAGCCCGAGCAGCGCCGCCGCGTGCTGGAAGACGCCGCCGGCGTCGCCGGCCTACACGCCCGCCGCCACGAGGCCGAGCTGCGGCTGAAGGCGGCCGAAACCAACCTCACCCGCGTCGAGGACGTGATCGGCCAGCTCGCGGGCCAGATGGAAGGCCTCAAAAAGCAAGCTCGCCAGGCTGTGCGCTACCGCGAGGTCGCGGCCAAGGTCCGCAAGGCCGAAGCCACGCTGTTCCACCTGCGCTGGATCGGCGCCCATGCCGATGTCAGCGAATCCGGCCAGACCCACGATCTCGCCGTCCGCGAGATGGCCGAGCGCACCCAGCATCAGGCCGAAGCTGCCCGCATCCAGGCGATCCGTGCCACCGAAATGCCGGCGCTGCGCGACGCCGAAGCGCGCGCCGCAGCTGGCCTTCAGCGCCTGACCAATGCCCGCGAGCTGCTCGACCGTGAGGAAGAACGCGCCAAGGAGCGCGTCGCCGAGCTCGAGCGCCGTCTCGCCCAGTTCGAAGGCGACATCGCGCGCGCCCAGCAGCAGACCATGGACGCCGACGTCGCGCTGCAGCGGCTCGACACCGAAGATTCCGAGCTGAAGGAAGAGATCAAGTCGCGCGTCGAGAAGCGCTCCGGCGTCGACGAGCGCGTCGGCGAAGCCGAGGCGGTGCTGACCGAAACCGAGCAGCAGTTCGCCGAACTGACCACTGCGCTCGCCGACCTCACTGCCAAGCGCAACCAACTCGAAGCCAACGTCCGCACCCACCGCGACAAGCTTGCCCGGCTCGACCAGGAAATCACGAATGTCGCCGCGGAAGAGCAGAAGCTTGCCGCCGAGACCGGCGGCTTCGGCGATCTCGACGAACTGACCGCCACGGTCGAGACCGCCGAGCAGACGCTGGCCGCTTCCGAAGCCGCAGCGCAGGCGAGCGAAGCCGCCCATGTCGCCGCTCGCCAGACGCTGGAATCCTCACGCTCGCCGCTCGTCGAAGCCGACAAGCGTGTGCAGCGGCTCGACACCGAGGCGCGCACGATCTCAAAAATCGTCAACGGCGAGACCAAGAATCTGTGGCCGCCGATCATCGACGGCATCACCGTCGACAAGGGTTTTGAAAAGGCGATCGGCGCCGCGCTCGGCGACGATCTCGACGCGCCGGTCGACCCCTCGGCGCCGATGCGCTGGACCAATGCCGGCGTCACCGAGGGCGATCCGGAGTTGCCCGAAGGCGCCGTCCCGCTCGCCAACCACGTTCAGGCCCCGGCTGAGCTGACTCGCCGCCTGGCGCAGATCGGCGTGGTGCCGCGCGAGCGCGGTGCGGAGCTCGTCTCGCAACTCAAGACCGGCCAGCGGCTGGTCTCGCCCGAAGGCGACGTCTGGCGCTGGGACGGCTTTGTCGCGGCGGCCCATGCCCCGACCGGTGCTGCACGGCGCCTGGCCGAGCGCGCCCGCCTCGTCGATATCGAGAACGAGCTGGAGCAGGCCCGCATCGACGCCCAGATCAAGCGTCAGGCGCTGGAGAATGCCGAGGCCGAATTGCAGATGGCGGCCAGCACGGAAGGCGCCAGCCGCGACGCCTGGCGCGCCGCGCAGCGCGAGGTGAATACGACGCGCGAGCGCCACGCAGCCGCCGAGCGCGAGATCAGCCGCCACGCCGCGCGCAAGGCGACGCTGTCGGAAGCGCACAGCCGTCTCGCCGCCGACCGCGCCGAGGCCGAGGCCGCGTACGAATACGCCGAGGCGGGCATCAGCGAATTGCCGTCGAGCGAGGACACCGAGACCCGGCTCGCCGCCGTCCGCAGCGACATCGAAGGCCATCGCCGCATGGCCGCCCAGGTCCGCGCCGAAGCGCAGGCATTGGCGCGCGAAGCCGAGCTCGCCGACCGCCGCGTCCAGGCCATCCTCGCCGAGCGCACCGAGTGGCAGAACCGCAAGGAGAGCGCGGCCTCCCACATCGATACTATCCAGGCCCGTATCTCCGAAGTCACGATCGAGCGCAGCGATCTCGAAAACGCGCCCGCTGTATTCGCCGAGAAGCGCAGCGCGCTGATCACCGAGATCGAATACGCCGAGAATGACCGCCGCATGGCCGCCGACGCGCTCGCCTCCGCGGAGACCGCGATGGCCGAGACCGATCGCGTTGCCAAGCTGACGCTCGAGGCCCTCTCCAGCTCCCGCGAGGCCACCGCCCGCGCCGAGGAGCGCATGGAAGGTTCGCGGCGCCGGCTCGAGGACATCGAGCGCGAGATCCGCGACATGCTCGAAGTCGAGCCACAGGCCGTTGCTGGTTTGGCCGAACTTGAGCCCGGCGCGGAGCTGCCGCCGCTGCACGACATCGAGGAAGACCTCGAAAAGATGCGCCGCGACCGCGAGCGCCTGGGCGCGGTGAACCTGCGCGCCGAGGAAGAGCTGCGCGAGGTCGAGACCCAGCACACCGGTCTCGTCACCGAGCGCGACGACCTCGTCGAAGCCATCAAGCGGCTGCGACAGGGCATCCAGAGCCTCAACAAGGAAGCGCGCGAGCGGCTGCTAACCTCATTCGAGGTCGTCAACAGCCACTTCAAGCGCCTGTTCGTCGAGCTGTTCGGCGGCGGCGAGGCCGCGCTGCACCTGATCGAGAGCGACGATCCGCTCGAAGCCGGTCTCGAGATCATCGCCAAGCCGCCGGGCAAGAAGCCGCAGACGCTGTCGCTGCTCTCGGGCGGTGAGCAGGCGCTGACCGCGATGGCACTGATCTTCGCGGTGTTCTTGACGAACCCCTCGCCGATCTGCGTGCTGGACGAAGTCGACGCGCCGCTCGACGACCACAACGTCGAACGGTACTGCAACCTGCTGCACGAAATGACCAGCTCGACCGACACGCGCTTCGTCATCATCACGCACAACCCGATCACGATGGCCCGGATGAACCGCCTGTTCGGCGTCACCATGGCCGAGCGCGGCGTCTCCCAGCTCGTCTCGGTGAACCTGCAAGAGGCGGTGGACATTCTCGACCAGAACGTGGCGTGATATCTCTGCCGTCATTCCGGGCTCGCGACGCGAGAACCCGGAACGACGGTAGGCAAACATGATCTCACCCACCCTCCCCGCCGAACTCAAGGCCGCCCTCGACTCCAGGCTGCAGGGCTTCTCCCGCACCGACGCTGCGCAGCGGTCGCAGAAGATCTCGACCACCTATCGCGCCGGCGGCGGCTCCGGCACGATCAAATCCGAGGCCGACGCGCTCGCCTATGCGCTCGCGCGCATGCCGGCGACCTACGCTGCCGTCGCCGCAAGCCTGGATGCGCTGAGGGAGATCGCGCCGGACCTCGCTCCCCAAACATTGCTCGACGTGGGCGCAGGCCCGGGCACCGCGAGCTGGGCTGCCGCGGAGGCCTTCTCGTCGCTGCGGGACTTCACTCTGCTCGATGCGAACGCCACGCTGAGCCGGCTGGCGCTCGAACTGGCGCGCGACAGCTCGCGCCTCTCGGGTTGCCGTTATCTGCCGGGCGATGCCGCCGCCAACCTGGCCGAGGCCTCGCAAGCCGATTTGGTCGTCGCGAGCTACATCATCGGCGAACTCGGCGAGAGCGATCAGCGCAAGCTCACAGCGACGATGTGGGCCAAAGCGCGCCACGCTTTGGTGGTGATCGAGCCCGGCACACCCGCCGGCTACGCCCGCATCCTCGCGCTGCGCCAGCAACTGATTACGGCCGGCGCCTTTGTCGCTGCGCCCTGCCCGCACGAAAAGCCCTGCCCGCTGATCGCGCCCGACTGGTGCCATTTCAACCGGCGCCTGCCGCGCTCCCAGGCGCACCGCCAGATCAAGGGCGCCGACGCGCCGTTCGAAGACGAACGCTTCATCTACGTCGCCCTGACCCGCACGCCACCCGCGACCCGCGCCTCGCGCGTGCTAGCGCCGCCGGATGTCGGCAAGGCCGAGATCACGGCGAAGCTCTGCACCAGGGATGGTGTCGGACTAGCGAAGGTGCCGCGCCGCGACAAGGCCGCCTATGCAGGCGCTCGTCGTTGGCGCTGGGGTGATGCCGTTCTGTCCGAAAGTTAACCCCGTTCGGCGCTTTTCCCTTGAACTCGATTGGCGCCCCATTCGACCAAGTCTTACCTTCCCTCCGCGCGGGGCTCTCCCCCGGCCCCGTTTTGGGTTACGCTGTCCGCCCCATTCCCCTTCAGGAGTTCTCCATGTCGACCGGCTGGATCGTTCTCGGCGTCATCGTCGTCCTCGTGCTGTTCGCCTTCAGCGCCTACAACCGGCTGGTCGCGCTGGGTCAGCGCGTCGGCCAGGCCTTTGCCGATGTCGACGTGCAACTCAAGCAGCGCCACGATCTCGTCCCGAACCTGGTCGAGACGGTGAAGGGCTATGCCTCGCACGAGCGCGGCACGCTCGACGACGTGATCAAGGCGCGCAATTCAGCGATGTCGGCGCAGGGACCAACGCAGGTGTCCGCCGCCGAGAACCAGCTTTCCGGCGCGCTCGGCCGGCTGATCGCGCTGTCGGAAGCCTATCCGGATCTCAAGGCCAACACCAATTTCCAGCAGCTTGCGAGCGAGCTCTCCGACCTCGAGAACAAGATCGCGGCGAGCCGCCGCTTCTTCAACAGCGCGGTCCAGGAATATAACACCGGCATCCAGCAGATGCCCGCCGCGCTGTTCGCCGGCATGTTCGGCTTCACCAAGAAGGACTTCTTCGATCTGGGCGCGAGCCGCGCCGAGGTCGAGGCCGCGCCCCAGGTGAAATTCTGATCTGAGCCGACAGGCCGGCAGGGCAACGCGTCATGGCCGCGTATGGTCTCTACACGCACATCGCCTCGAACAAGTTTCGTTCGATGCTGCTGCTCGCCGGCCTGTTCGCGCTGGTCTATGTGCTGGTCTATGCCGGTGCGCTGGTCGCCGAAGTTGTCATCAACGGCAACGAGACCGTCGCCTATTACCTGAGCCGCGCCTTCAACGACCTGCTGAAAGCAGCGCCCTTCGCGACGGTCGCGGCGATCGCCTGGATCGTCATCGCCTATTTCTTCCACCAGTCGATGATCGACGCGGTGACAGGCGGCCATGACGTCACCCGGCAGGAGCAGCCGCGGCTCTACAATCTGCTCGAAAATCTCTGCATCTCGCGCGGCATCACCATGCCGAAGCTGAAGATCATGGAGAGCCCCGCGCTGAACGCGTTCGCGACCGGCCTCAATCCGCGGCAATATGCTGTGACCGTCACCACGGGTCTCCTGAAGGCGCTGAACGACCAGGAGATCGAGGCAGTACTCGGCCACGAGCTCACGCACATCAAGAACGGTGACGTGCAGATGATGATCGTCGCCGTGATCATCGCCGGCGTCGTCGGCTTCTTCGGCGAATTGTTCTTCCGCCTGTTCACCAATTTGAGCTGGAGCTCCGGCGGCTCGTGGTCGTCGGGCTCCTCCTCGTCGTCGCGATCGTCCTCGTCGTCGAGCGACAGCAAGAGCTCCGGCGGCGGCGCAATCGTGGTCATCATCATCGCGGTGGTGCTGATCGTGGTGGCCTGGCTGGTGTCGCAAGTGGTCAAGCTCGCGCTGTCGCGCTCGCGCGAATATCTCGCCGATGCCGGCTCGGTCGAGCTGACGAAAAACCCCGATGCCATGATCTCGGCGCTGCGCAAGATCGAAGGCCGCGGCGAGTTGCCCGGTGCGACCTCTGCGGTGATGGAGCTTTGTCTCGACAATCCGCGCGAAGGCTTTTCTGATTTGTTCGCAACCCACCCTTCCGTGCAGTCCCGCATCGACGCGCTGGTCAAATTTGCCGGCGGCCGCGATCCCGGTCCGCTGCCACCGCCGGCAGACGAGCGGGAACAATCCGATGCCGAACAGCCCGAGGCACAGGCCGATCAGGACGCCCCACCGCCGTTGCCGCAGGGTCCGTGGAACGACGCAGGCGGCCGGACCACGCCACCACCTGTCCCTGCGCCAAGCCCCTCCGGAACCGCGGCCGGCAATCCAATGGGTCCGTGGGGCCGCCACTGAGCGTGCGATCTACCGCGTCTCAAGCCGGTTTCACAGCGTTTGGGAAAAACTCCGGGAATTGCCGCAACCGGGTGCCAGAGATTTGAATTCTCCCTTGTTTCTGCCATGTTCGCGCCCAACAGCAGACTTGGGACATCCTTCGGACATCGATTTGGGGCCCGGCCGATTGCGACCTCGCGATCGGGGGCGCGCGTTAGGGGACAGCAATGGCAAAGCCGGCAGTGGTTGTGGTGGGCGCGGACAAGGGCGGGGTCGGCAAGACCACGGTATCGCGCACCCTGCTCGATTATTTTTCCGCCAACAACGTGCCGACCCGCGCCTTTGACACCGAATCCCCCCGGGGAACGCTGAAGCGCTTTCACCCTGACATCACCGAGATCGTCGACATGACCACGACGGCCGATCAGATGAAGATTTTCGATACGCTCAATGCGACGAGCCCGTCGGTGACCGTGATCGACGTCCGCGCCGGCCTGCTCTCGCCGGCCCTGGCCTCACTGCGCGACATCGGTTTCCTCGATGCCGCCAAGGCCGGCCAGATCACCTTTGCCGTGTTCCACATCCTGGGGCCGTCGATCGCATCGCTCGACGAGATCGCCGAGACCGCGGGTTTCATGACCGGCGCCAAATATTTCCTGGTGAAGAACTTCATCAACGACACCCAGTTCTTCCAGTGGGACCAGTCGACCTACAATTCCTACTTCCACCGCATCAAGGATGCGACCGAGCTGACCATCCCCAAGCTCAACGAAATGGCCTATGAGCAGGTCGAGGTTTCTTCTGTTCCGTTCCTGAAATTCGTTGCCAACAAGGGCATCAACGACGAGGCCGCGAACTATTCGTTCGTGCTGCGCGGTTATGTCCGGCACTGGCTGGCGAACGTCTGGAGCGAGTTCGACCGCATCCACCTGACCGATATCGTCGGCTCGAAGCCTGGCGGCCGCAGCAGCGAAAAATAGTTGCAGAGTATGGGCGGATACGGCTGGATTGGGCGGTAAGTTCGCTCAGATAATAGCTCGTGATGCCCGCGACGCCCCTCTACATCATTTGCTCGCCCCGCCCGCAGGTCGGCAAGACACTGCTGGCGCGGCTGCTTGCCGAATTCTTGCTGCTCAAGAACGGCAACGTCACGGCCTTCGACGTCAATCTGAAGGAGCCGTCGCTGCTCGACTACCTGCCGAAGGTCACCGAGACCGCGGATGTCATCGACACCTACGGCAAGATGCAGCTGATGGACCGCGTCATCGTCGATGACGGGCTCGCCAAGGTCATCGACCTCGGCTTCCACGCCTTCGACGAGTTCTTCAAGATGGCCGACGAGATCGGCCTGCTCAAAGAGGCGGCGCGCCGGCACGTCGCGCCGATGATCCTGTTCGTGGCCGACACCGACCGCGTCTCGTCCCGCGCCCATGAGATGCTGCGCCAGCAGATTCCGCGGATCAACCTGATCACCGTCGACAACGAGTTCATTATCCGCGGCGAGCTGCCGCCCGCGATGGCCGGCGGCCGGCTATTCCGCCTGCCGGCGCTGCCCGGCTTCCTGAAGACCTATATCGACCGGCTGAACTTCTCCTTCACGGGCTATCTGCGCCAGGAGAAGGACTCCTCGACCGAGCTGCATCAGTGGATCCGGCGAAATTATCTTGCCTTCCGCGAGCTCGAGCTCAGCCTGATCCTGCAACGGTCCTGAGTATTTTACCCGGGTAATATTGACATGCGGCGGATCGGCCGCTACTGACTTTACGCGACAGCATCACCCAGCAAGGTCCGTCCCCGTGAGCATCGACCGGAAAGCAGCCATCGCCGCCTACAAGGAGCGGAAGACCATCGCGGGCATCTACGCCGTCCGTTGCGAGGCGACGGCCGAGGCCTGGGTCGGCCAGGCCCCGAACCTCAAGACCATCCAGAACCGCATCTGGTTCTCGCTTCGCCAGGGCAGCCATCCCTGCCGCAGCCTCCAGGCCGCGTGGAACGCGCATGGCGAGGCAGGCGTGACGTTCGGCGAATGCGAGCGGCTGGAGGATGAGGAAATCGCCTACGTCAGAAACGCCCTGCTGAAGGAGCGAATGCTGCATTGGCAGGCAGAGCTGAAGGCCGAGGCGATCTAAAGATTGCCGCGAAGGCTAGTGCCCTTCGAACGTCATCAGCGTGCGCACTGGCACGTCCATGGCACGCAGCTTGGCGGCACCACCGAGTTCGGGCAGGTCGATGATGAAGCAGGCGGCGACCACGTTGGCGCCGATCTGGCGCAACAGTTTTACGGCGCCTTCCGCGGTGCCGCCGGTGGCGATGAGATCGTCGACCAGGATCACGCGCTCGCCGGGCTGGATCGCATCGACATGCATCTCCATCTCGTCGATGCCGTATTCGAGAGAATAGGCAATCCGCACGGTGGTGTGCGGCAGCTTGCCTTTCTTGCGGATCGGAACGAAGCCGGCCGAAAGCTGATGCGCCACCGCGCCGCCGATGATGAAACCACGCGCTTCCATGCCGGCGACCTTGTCGATCTTGTTGCCGGCCCAGGGATTGACGAGCTCGTCGACCGCTCGGCGGAACGCGCGCGCATCCGCGAGCAACGTCGTGATGTCGCGGAACATGATCCCCGGCTTGGGATAGTCGGGGATGGCGCGGACGCTCGCCTTCAGATCGTGATCAAAGGTCATTGGTGCCTCTCAATTGACCGGCGCATCCAGCCGGAACGCATTCTCGACGATACGCAAGCCCACCTCGTTGCCGAGCGACATCAGTGATTCCGGATGGAATTGCACCCCGCCGACCGGCAGGGTCTTGTGCTCGAGCGCCATCGCCACGCCGTCCTCGGTGCTGGCGGTGACGCTGAGTACCTCCGGCATGCTGTCGCGTTCGACATAGAGCGAATGATAGCGCCCGATCACAATCTCGTTCGGCAAATTACGCATCAACCGCCCGCCGCGCACCTGCACCCGCGACGGCCGGCCATGCGCGGGATGGGTGAGCTGGCCGAGCTCGCCGCCGAAATATTCGCCGATCGCCTGGACACCGAGGCAGACGCCGAACACCGGCAGCTTGTTCTGCAGCGCCGCATCGATGGTTGTCTTGATCCCGAAATCCTCCGGGCGGCCGGGACCGGGCGACAGCACCAGCAAATCCCACCTCTTCTGCTTGAGCATGTCGAGCGCATGCACATAGCGGACCACGGTGACGCTGGCGCCGACCTGACGGAAGTAGTCGGCGAGCATGTGCACAAAACTGTCGTCGTGGTCGATCAGCAGCACGCGCTTGCCCGAGCCGGTGGCATCGGGGGCAAACGCCGACAGCGGCTTCGGCGGATCGCCGCGCAGTGCCTGGAACAGGGCCGCGGCCTTGACCTGGCATTCGCGATCTTCCGCGGCCGGATCGGAATCGAACAGACACGTAGCGCCGACGCGGACCTCGGCGAGACCGTCCTTCATGCGGATGGTACGAATGGTGAGACCGGTGTTGATGCTGCCATCAAAGTTCACCGCACCGATCGCGCCGGCATACCAACGCCGCGGCGAGCGCTCGTGATCCTCGACGAACTGCATCGCCCAGAGCTTTGGTGCACCGGTCACGGTGACGGCCCAGGCGTGGGTGAGGAACGCATCGAGCGCGTCGAATCCGGGACGCAGCATGCCCTCGACGTGGTCGACGGTGTGGAACAGCTTTGAGTAGGTCTCGATCTGGCGACGCGCCAGCACCTTGATCGTGCCGGGCACGCAGACACGCGCCTTGTCGTTGCGATCGACATCGGTGCACATGTTGAGCTCGAACTCGTCCTTCTCCGAGTTCAGGAGCTGGCGGATCTGCTCGGCATCGCCGATCGCGTCGGTGCCACGCGCGATCGTGCCTGAAATCGGGCAGGTCTCGACGCGGCGTCCGTCGGAGCGCACGAACATTTCCGGCGAGGCGGAGACCAGGAATTCACCCTCGCCGAGATTCATCAGCGCCCCATAGGGCGACGGGTTGATGACGCAGAGCCGCTGGAACACTTCCGCCGGCGAGCGATCGCAGGGCTCGGCGAAGAGCTGGCCCGGCACGGCTTCGAAGAGATCGCCGCGGGCAAAGGCGGCACGCGCGGTTTCGACGGTGGCCTGATATTCGCCAGGCGCGTGATCGGCAAAACCCTGGCGCGGCGTCTTCTGGTAGCCGCTCTCGGCCGTCTCGCGCGGCAGGCCGTCAGTGGATTTGCCCTTCCACGCGAAATCGTAACTGATCACCACGCCGCGCCCCGTAGCGCGGTCGTAGGCGAGCAGGCGGTCGGGAACGTAGAGCACGATGTCACGCTGATCAGTTTCGCGCGGACGCTTCTGGACGAGGTCCTCGATCTGGAACACGAGGTCGTAGGCGAAGGCGCCGAACAGGCCGAGCAACCCGTCGTCATTGGCGGAGAAGGCGGCGACGAGATCGCGTACCAGCGACATCACGCTCGCGCGACGCGTGCGCTGGTCTTCCTCGATCGGCGCATCGCCGCGGATGATGTAGCCGGCAAGGCGCGTTGCGGTCTTCTCGGAGATCACCACGCAGGGTTCACGGAGGACATCAGCGAGGAAGGCGATCAGCACCTCGCCGCGCGCGTTGAGCGCTTCCAGCTTGAAATTGACGCCGGTGGTCTCGAGCTTGAGCGGCGGATCGGAGAAGCCGAGGTCAAAGCTCTCGTAGCGGCCCGGCACGGTCGTACCCGAGGACAGCACCACGCCGCGGCGGCGGTCGAGCAGACTGACGAGATCGTCGAGCCGGTTGGCGGCGCCGGTGAATTGTTCGGCCACGCGCGTGATCGCCAGACCGCCGCGGGTGACGTAATCGCTTCTGGCCGGAAGGGCAAAGACTGTCCTGTTCATGTCGTCCTCTTACGAAACTTGCCGAGGGAACGCCACACAGGACAAACGATCAGGCCGCCGCACCGCGTGGGCGACCTTCGACGATTTTGGGAAAAGAAATCGCACCGGCCACCTCTTAGGAGGTGCGCCACCAACAACGGGATGGGCAGGCTGCGGTGCTCATGGGCGGATACTCACCATGGCGCGGGGACGGCGTCAAGGGTGGCCCCAGTGCCGTAGCCCGGATGGAGCGAAGCGCAATCCGGGGTTCGTGCAACGGCGAGGCAGCCCTAGATTACGCTGCGCGCCATCCGGGCTACAAGACTTCACGCCCCTACCCCAGATGCTTCCTGAAAAACTCCGTGGCCCTGCCCCAAGCAAGCTCGGCAGCTTCGCGGTCATGCACGGCCTGGCGCTGCTCGTTGACGAAGGCGTGCTCGGCGTCATAGCGGAACAGCTCAAGCGACTTGCCGGCGGCCTTCATGGCCTTTTCGAAGCCGTTGACCAGTTCCGGCGTGCACCAATCGTCCTTGTTGGCAAAGTGGGCCTGGAGCGGAATCTTGACGTCGGCGGGCTTGGCCGCCTGTTCCGGCGGAATGCCGTAGAACACGACGCCGGCGGCGAGCTCCGGCACATGCACCGAGCCGATGATGGTGACGGCGCCGCCGAGGCAGAAGCCGGTCAGGCCGACCTTTGCGCCGTTGCGCGACAGATATTGCGTGGCGCCGCGCACGGTCTGCGTGGTGGCGTCCATGAAGTCGAGCGAGTTCATCTCTTTGCCGGCCGCATCCGTGTCGTGATACGGCACGACCTTGCCCTTGTAGAGATCGGGCGCGAGCGCATCGAAGCCGGCGAGCGCAAAGCGGTCGCACAGACCCTTGATCTGGTCCGACAGGCCCCACCATTCCTGAATCACGACCACGCCCGGGGCATTGCTGCGCGCGGCATTGGCTAGATAGCCCGAGGCGTCCTTGCCGTCCGGGCGCTTGAACGTGATGGCGGTTCCCATGTGGTCCTCCGACGAGTTTCTGGGGAGAGGTTGAAGGCATTTTGGCGGCTGCGCGCGCGATAGGCAATCGCGCCAGACAACACACGCGCGTGTTCAACAAAAAAGCCCCCTTGCGGGGGCTTCTTCATTTCTCGTCTCGCGTGCGCCGCTCAGTGCGAGTCGGCCCAGACCTTCTTCTTGGTGAAGTACATCAGGAGCGCGAAGATGATCAGGAACACGAACACCTGGAGACCCATGCGCTTGCGCGCTTCCATGTGGGGCTCGGCGGTCCACATCAGGAACGTGGTGACGTCCTTGGCGTACTGCGCAACCGTTGCCGGTGAGCCGTCGTCAAAGGTCACCTGGCCGTCGCTGAGCGGCTTCGGCATCTTGATGGCATGGCCCGGGAAGTACTTGTTGTAGTAGGAGCCTTCCGGGATGGTCACGCCTTCCGGCACCTTGTCCTCGAACCCCTGGAGCACCGCCGCGACATAGTCCGGGCCCTGCTCCTGGTACTGGCTGAAGAAGTCGACGAGGAACATCGGGAAGCCGCGGCCATAGGAACGCGCCTTGGTGATCAGCGACAGGTCGGGCGGCGCCGCGCCACCGTTCGCCGCACGAGCCGCCTGCTCGTTCGGGAATGGCGAGGGGAAATAGTCAGCCGGCCGGCCCGGACGCTCGAACATGTCGCCCGCATCATTCGGACCGTCCTTGATCTTGTAGTCGGACGCGAACGCTGCCGCCTGCGCCTCCGAATAGCCGGGACCGCCGGCATCAGCCAGGTTACGGAACGCGATGTAGGACAGGCTGTGGCAGTTGGAGCAGACTTCCTTGTAGACCTTCAGGCCGCGCTGGAGCGCACCGCGGTCATACTTGCCGAAAGGGCCCGCGAACGACCAGTTGTTGCCCGGCGGCTTGATGCCACCTTCTTCGGCGCGTGCATCCTGCAAGGTGCCGACGAACAGCGCCCCTGCGGCGACAAGCGCGACCACGATCGAAGCCACGGCCTTGCCGCTCTTGGCGAGGATCGCCTCCGAGATCGAGTTCGGCACCGGCCGCGGCGTCTCGATGCGCGACAGCAGCGGCAGCACGATCAGGAAGTAGGCGAAGTAGCAAACCGTCAGGACCCGGCCCGCGATGACATAGATGCCTTCCGGCGGCTGCGCCCCGAGATAGCCGAGCAGGATGCAGACCGCGACGAAGATCCAGAAGAACTGCTTGGCCAGCGGACGGTACTTCGACGACCTGGTCTTGGCGGCATCGAGCCAGGGCAGGAAGCACAGGATGATGATCGCCGAGAACATCCCGATCACGCCCGCGAGCTTGTTCGGGATCGAGCGCAGGATCGCGTAGAACGGCAGGTAATACCATTCCGGCACGATGTGCGGCGGTGTGACGCCCGGGTTCGCCGGAATGTAGTTGTCGGCGTCGCCGAGATAGTTCGGCATGTAGAAGATGAACCATGCGTACAGCAACAGGAAGCAGGCGACACCGAAACCGTCCTTGATGGTCGCATGCGGCGTGAACGGCACCGTGTCCTTTTCCGTCTTCGGCTCGACGCCGTCCGGATTGTTCTGGCCGGCGACATGCAGCGCCCAGACGTGGAGCACGACGACGCCCGCGATCAGGAACGGCAGCAGATAATGCAGCGAGAAGAAACGGTTCAGTGTCGGGTTGCCGACCGAATAGCCGCCCCACAGCAGCGTTACGATGCTCTCGCCGACATAGGGAATGGCGGAGAACAGATTGGTGATGACGGTGGCGCCCCAGAAGCTCATCTGGCCCCACGGCAGCACGTAGCCCATGAAGCCCGTCGCCATCATCAAGAGATAGATGATGACGCCGAGGATCCAGAGCACCTCGCGCGGCTCCTTGTAGGAGCCGTAGTAGAGGCCGCGCAGCATGTGGACGTAGACCGCGAAGAAGAACATCGATGCGCCGGAGGCGTGCATGTTGCGCAGCAGCCAGCCGTAATTGACGTCACGGACGAGCAGCTCGACCGACTTGAAGGCGAGGTCGGCGTGCGGCGTGTAGTGCATCGCCAGGATCACGCCGGTCAGGATCTGCATCCCCAGCATGAAGGAGAGAATGGCGCCGAAGGTCCACCAGTAGTTCAGGTTACGCGGGGTGGGATAAACGACGAAAGAGGAATGGACGAGACCCAGGATCGGGAGACGTCGCTCGATCCATTGCAGGGCCGGATTGCTCGGCTGGTAGTCGGATGGTCCGCTCATGATGCGATCCTGGGAAATAAAACGACGAGACGGCGCGAAGCTTCGGACTCGGGTCCGAAGCTCAACCGATCTGGATTTTGGTGTCGGAAACGAACTGGTACGGCGGCACCGCCAGGTTCGCGGGCGCGGGCCCCTGGCGGATGCGGCCGGACGAATCGTACTGCGAACCATGGCAGGGGCAGAAGAACCCGTCGTAATTGCCTTCATGGGCGATCGGGATGCAGCCGAGATGGGTGCAGATGCCGATCACGACCAGCCACTGGTCATGGCCGGCCTTGACCCGGGCCTCGTCGGACTGCGGATCGGGCAGGCTCGCCACCGGAACAGCGCGCGCCTCGTCGATCTGCTTCTTGGTGCGGTGGCTGATGTAGATCGGCTTGCCGCGCCAGAACACCTTGATGTCCTGCCCCTCGGCAACCGGGCTTAGATCGACCTCGATCGGCGCACCGGCGGCGATGGTCGAGGCGTCCGGATTCATCTGCGAGATAAAGGGCCAGAGCGCGGCTGCGCCCCCTACTGCTGCAGCTGCCCCCGTTGCAACGAATAAGAAATCACGGCGTGTCGGATGGTCCGCCGAAGACGCTGTCGTCACGATTCCAACCCTTTCTTCTTATGCTACCGGCGGAACCGCTCCAGGAGCCCCCAAGGTCCCCAGAACAGTCTGCCGGCGCCCGCGGCCCCCCGCGGCGGCAGAACTTCGCTGGTCCCCACCAAAACAAGGCGAAAACAGCAGTCCAGAATCGTTCTATTGGCACCCTTGCCGTGCGAGCGCAAGCCCGCTAACGGCGCGGGAGCGTGCAATGCACGAATTACGCGGCCGGCGATGTTTTATTGAGACATTTCCAGCCCACAACTGGCCCGTCACCGCCCATGCAGATCGCACTTTTTCAACCCGACATCCCCCAGAACACCGGCACGATTCTCCGCCTGTGCGCCTGTCTGGGCATCGCCGCCCACATCATCGAACCGGCCGGCTTCCCGGTCTCCGACCGGCATTTCCGCCGGGCGGGAATGGATTACCTCGACCATGTCAGCATCGTCAGGCACGATTCCTGGTCAAGGTTCGAGGCGTGGCGGGCGGCACACAGCTACCGGCTGCTGCTGTTCACCACCAAAGCCGCCACCGACTACCGCGATTTCCGTTACCAGACGTCGGACATCCTGCTATTCGGGCGCGAGAGCGCCGGTGTCACCGACGCGGTGGTAGAGGCCGCGGATGCGCGGCTAGTGATCCCGATCACGGCGGGGCTGCGGTCGCTCAATGTCGCCATGACCGCGGCCATGGCCGCAGGCGAAGCGCTGCGGCAGATCCGGAACCCGCAAGTCTGATATGTTGAGGAGAGACCATTGAGTTACGCGGTCAAGGAAATCTTCCTGACCCTGCAAGGCGAAGGCGCCCATGCCGGACGCGCATCGGTGTTCTGCCGTTTTGCCGGCTGCAACCTCTGGAGCGGCCGGGAGGCCGACCGCACTGAGGCGACATGTCAGTTCTGCGACACGGATTTCGTCGGCACCGACGGCACACTCGGCGGCCGCTACGCCTTGGCCGCGGAACTCGCCGACACCATCGCCGCGCAATGGACGGCCTCCACCGCCAACCGCTACGTGGTGCTGACCGGCGGCGAGCCGCTGCTCCAGGTCGATGACGCCCTAGTCGATGCGCTCCATGCCCGCGGCTTCGAGATCGGCGTCGAGACCAACGGGACCGTTACACCACCAGAGGGCCTCGACTGGATCTGCGTCAGCCCCAAGGGCGGCAGCGAGTTGGTCCTGCGCCGTGGTCACGAATTGAAGCTGGTCTATCCGCAGGCCCTCGCCGCGCCCGAGAGTTTCGAGGGTCTCGCCTTCGAGCGCTTCTCGCTGCAGCCGATGGACGGACCCGCAGTCGCAGAGAATACCGCCCGTGCGATCGACTATTGCCTGCAGCATCCGCAATGGCGGCTGAGCGTGCAGACGCATAAATCGCTCGGCATCAGATAGGATGGGTTGACGGACAGATGTGGGAACTAACGAAATCGTTCCGCTTCGAGGCGGCGCATACGCTGAAGGGGACGACCTTTGGCGCTGATAGCGAAGAGATCCACGGCCACTCCTTCCGCGCCGAAGTGACGGTGCGCGGCATGCCTGACCCCGAGACCGGCATGGTGGTCGATCTCGGCCTGCTCCAGCGCGAGATCGAAGGGGTGCGCGTGATGCTCGACCACAAGTTCCTCAACAAGATCGAGGCGCTGGGCACACCGACGATGGAGAACCTGTCGCGCTTCGTCTGGGAGCGGCTCGCGCATATCGGCAAGCTCACCCGCGTCAGCATCCACCGCGACAGTTGCAACGAGAGCTGCACCTATTACGGTCCGCAAGCGTGAGATTTCGTAGGGTGGGCACGGAGCGTGCCCACCATTCGCGATGACGATGAAAGATGGTGGGCACGGCGCAAGGGCGCCTTTGCCCACCCTACGAGAGCGATGGAATGCAGATGGACCCGTCAACAATCGAAGACCGCAAGGCCCGCGCCCGCAGCTGGTTCGAGCGGTTGCGCGACGACATCTGCGAAAACTTCGAGCGGATCGAGGACGACGCGCCGCAAAGCCTCTATCCCGGCGTGGCCGGCCGCTTCTCGCGCACGCCCTGGCAGCGCACCGACCACAGCGGGGCTGCCGGCGGCGGCGGCGTGATGTCGATGATGTCGGGCCGGCTGTTCGAGAAGGTCGGCGTGCACTGCTCGACCGTGCATGGCGAATTCGCGCCGGAGTTTCGCGCGCAGATTCCGGGCGCCGCCGAAGACCCGCGCTTCTGGGCGTCGGGTATCTCGCTGATCGCGCATCTGCGCAATCCGCACGTGCCGGCGGTGCACATGAACACGCGCTTCGTCGTCACCACCAAGGCCTGGTTCGGCGGCGGCGCCGATCTCACGCCCGTGCTTGACCGAAGGCGCACGCAGGAGGACGCCGACACCCTCGCCTTCCACGCCGCGATGAAGGAGGCCTGCACAGGGCCGAACGGCGTTGCCGATTACGACAAGTACAAGAAATGGTGCGACGAGTATTTTCATCTGCCGCATCGGAAAGAGGCGCGCGGCGTCGGCGGCATCTTCTACGACTGGCACGACAGCGGCGACTGGGACGCCGACCTCGCCTTCACCAAGGACGTCGGCCGCGCCTTCCTGAAAATCTATCCCGAACTGGTGCGACGGAATTTCGCAACAAGCTGGACTGCCGACGATCGCGAGGAGCAACTGATCCGTCGCGGCCGCTATGTCGAGTTCAACCTGCTCTACGACCGCGGCACCATCTTCGGTCTCAAGACCGGCGGCAATGTGGACTCGATCCTGTCGTCGCTGCCGCCGGAGGTGAAATGGCCATGACGACGATCAAGCCTGCAATCAAGCCGCTCCCCCGCGCCATGCTGATCGACATGGACGACACCATCCTGTCGGCCTATGGCCGGCCCGAGATCGCCTGGAACACGATCGCGGAAGAATTCGCCGAGGAGCTCGCACCGTTGCCGCCGCGAGAGGTCGCCACCGCCGTGCTCGCCTATGCGCGGCAGTTCTGGTCGACCGCGGAAGCCGCGTGGCGGATGAAGCTCGGCGAGGCGCGGCGGCTCACGGTGCGGGGCGGCTTCGCCGCACTCGCCGCCAACGGCCATCGTGCCCTCTCCGACGATCTCGCCGCGCGCCTCGCCGACCGCTTCACCAGCTATCGCGAGGAAGCGATCTTCGTTTTCCCCGGCGCGCATGATGCGATCGACGCGTTCAAGGCGCACGGCGTCAAGCTCGCGCTGGTCACCAACGGCGCCGCCGACATGCAGCGCGCCAAGGTCGAGCGCTTCGAGCTGGCCCATCGCTTCGATCACATCCAGATCGAGGGCGAGCACGGTTTCGGCAAGCCCGAGGAGCGCGCCTATCTGCACGCGATGGAGGCGCTCGGCGTCACCGCCGAGGACACCTGGATGATCGGCGACAATCTGGAATGGGAAGTCGTGACGCCGCAGCGCCTCGGCATCTATGCGATCTGGATCGACGTGCATGGCGACGGCCTGCCCGAAGGCTCGACCGTCAAGCCCGACCGCATCATCCGCTCGCTGACCGAACTGGTGCCGGGCTGAATCCCGAAAACAACCCCATGCACAGTAGGCGGTGAAACCGATAGCTTGCCGCAGAACGCGACGCGGATACTGATTTTACGAAATCGTTTGACGCGTCGGGCAAAACAGGCGCATGATGCCATCATCGCCGCGCCTGGGACGGAATAATCCCTGGGCGACTATTGAGCGAACTCCCACTCGAACTTTTGCCATCGACGTTCGCGCAGTCCACGCAAGCCGGCGCAATTCACGGGTCACGCAGCCCGTGATCGGCGTGTCATGACGGCTTGCTAAGCCTCCGCTCTCGTCGATCAACCCGAAAGGACCATCCATGGAACTGAAAACCGGCGACGTCGTGATGCTGAAATCCGGCGGCCAGCCGCTGACCGTCGCAGAGGTCAAAGGCGACGACATCGTCTGCCTCTGGATGGGCTCGGAGGGCGATCTGTTCCGCGAGACGCTGCCGCTGGCTACGCTCGAACAGCTGGAAATCGAAGACCACGATGAGGACGACGAAGACGAGGAAGAAGACGACGAGGACGACGAGTAGGCGCGCCCAAGATCGTATCCTGGTCAGACCGGCGCGCTCCGCTCCGGCACATCCGATGTCCGCTCCGCCAACAACGGCGCAAGAGCGGACATCGCCGGATATCGCAGAAGGGCCGCAGGCGGTCTTTCCGCTTTCGATGCTAACCGCTCGCTGCAAAAAGATCCCAGCGGCCGGGTAGACCCTTCAGTTCGAAGGAGCCACGCTCGGCAAACTTCAGACCCGCGCCGGCGACGAGATCGGTGACGACACGAGACACCAGCACCTCGTCGGACCCGGAATGCGACATCACGCGCGCAGCAGCGTGTACCGCAATGCCGCCAATGTCATTGCCCCTGATCTCGATCTCGCCCGTATGCAGCCCGGCGCGAACGGGAAGACCGATCTGTTTCGTCTCCGAACCGATTGCGAGCGCGCAACGCACGGCGCGGCCGGGCCCATCGAACGTCGCGACAACCCCGTCGCCAGTGGTTTTCACCAGGTTGCCGCGGTGCTTACCGACCATCTGTTGCACGAGCTGATCGTGGTCCCCGAGCAGCCGGAGCCAACGCTGGTCGCCCATCGCGGCGGCGCTACGGGTGGAATCGACGATATCGGTGAACAGTACGGTCGCGAGCACACGCTCCAGCTCAACCGCTCCGTGATCACGATGGCCTGTGATGAACTCCTCGATATCCCCGAGCATGGTCTCGATATCGCCAAGCCAGAACGCGTGGTCATCACCGGTCGGGTATTCGATATACTTGACGCCCGGGATTGCTCCCGCGAGCTTGCGTCCGAACTCGACCGGCACCTGAAGATCAGCCTTGCGGTGGAGCACCAACGTGGGCATCTGCAGCGTCGGCAGAATTGCGGTGACATCAATCTGGCGGTTAAGCCGCAGGATCGTCCGCAACGCGCCAGGGCTGCTCGCCAGCCGCTCGAACCGTCCGAATTGCGCGACGGCCGAGGGTTTGCTGGCTTCGCTGGGGGCAATCGTCTTGATCAATTGGCCGGCACCCCAGTGCTTCACGATCTGCTCGAGGCGGACTTCCCATGCTTCGTCCGAGGACCGATCTGCGGAGCGGCTAAAGCAGCCAATCAGAATGAGATGTGAGACGCGCTCGGGATATGTCGCGGCAAACATGATGCTCATGCAACCGCCTTCGGAGAACCCGACCAGGGCCGCACGCCTGGAGCCGATTGCGTCCAGGATCGCGCGGAGATCATCCATGCGCACCTCCAGCGACGGTGCACCCGCCATCCGATCCGACAGCCCTTGTCCTCTTTTGTCGAACATCACGACGCGCGCAAAACTCGCCAGACGCCGGACAAAGGAGGTGAAACCAGTTAGTTCATGCAGGAATTCAAGATGCGAGACAAAGCCCGGTACCAGAACGAGGTCGACTGGTCCCTCGCCCATGACCTGATAGGCGATACTGACATCGCCGCTCTGGGCGTAGCGCGTCTCGGGCAGTTGGAAATCAGTCATCGGGCGAACTCCGGGCCAGCGCCATGTTTGCCGCTCGAATCCAGTCCGATCAACCCCGCACGCGCTTCGCCGACGTCCTTTTTGGAACACCGGCCATTGACCGACGTCTGATACGGGGCACGAGCGTCCTTCAGGACGGACCCGACTACGTCCCGTCTACCCCCGGCTTCCGACATTTCGCTGCGCCGCATTAACGGGCGCGATGGGCCAATAACCGGCGTCGGTCCAGGTGGGCAGTCCTTCCGATCCGTCGTATGATGCATTCAAATTGGATCGCGGGCCATGGCGCAGGAGCGGTTAGGACGGATCGAACGGAGGTTGGCGGCAATATTGGCCGCCGATGTGGCCGGCTATTCGAGGCTTATGCACCATGACGAAGAGACCACGCATACCAAACTGACAGTCCTCTTAGCGGAGGCTGTTGATCCAACAATCGCCGAACACGGCGGCCGGATCGTCAAGAACACGGGAGACGGGTTCCTCGCAGAGTTTCCGAGTGCCGTCGAAGCTCTTCGGGCTGCGATGGTATTTCAAGCGCGCGTTCGCGAACTTACTGCCGGCGCCCCGGAAGACAGGCGGATCGCTTTTCGAGTAGGCATTAATATTGGCGATGTCATCGTCGAGCCCCACGACATCTTTGGCGATGGGGTAAATATCGCCGCACGGCTTGAGAGCGTCGCAGCACCCGGCGGTATCTGCATCTCTTCGGCTGTCTACGATCAGGTTCAGGGCAAGTTTAGCGACAGGTTCACCGATCTTGGTGAGCAGGACCTCAAAAACATCGGCCGTCCGGTTCGAGCCTATTCTGTGGTTCTGGATGGGTTCGACACAGCGACGCCGTCTCCGCGCGCGCGATCAAACGCATTTTCAACGCCCCACCTTTCCATCGTTGTGTTGCCCTTCGCTAATCTCAGCGACGATCCTGGGCAGGACTACTTTGTCGATGGCGTGACCGAGAGTTTGACCACGGATTTGTCGCGCATCTCCGGCTCGTTTGTCATTGGCCGACACACCGCGTTCACGTACAAGGGCAAAGCGATCGATCTCAAGCAGATTGGCCGCGAACTGAATGTTCGGTACGTGCTAGAGGGTTCTATGCAGAGGGCCGGCGATCGACTTCGCGTAAACGTTCAGCTCGTGGACGCGGAAACCAGCGCACATCTATGGGCCGACCGTTTTGACAAACCAGTCGCCGATCTGATGGATATACAGGACGAGGTCGTATCACGCCTCGCCAATACACTCGATGCCCAGCTCACCGAGCAAGAGGCTAGGAGATCAGAGCGATCTCCGGATCCCAATTCGATGGACTTGTATTTCCAAGGTAAAGCTTTGTTGCACAAAGGATGGACGTCTGAAGGTGTGCCACAAGCGCGCGGGATATTTGAACGGGCGTTGGCCCGCGATCCCAAGAATGTCGATGCGATGGTCTGGATGGCGGGCGTCGATTTAATACTTGGCGTGAGCTTTATGGATGATGACTCGAGCGCGCATTTCGCTGCGGCCGAGGCGATGTCAATAAAGGCGCTATCGCTTGCGCCGAACCATGCCTATGCCCACTTGGTCTTGGGCGGCGCGCAAACTTGCACGAACCGTGCGGTTCAGGGCATCGCTGAGTTCGAGAGAGCATTGGCATTGGATCGCAATTTGGCTGAAGCGCACGCGCAGACTGGCGGCGCTAAGTTGTATATGGGCCGCGGAGCAGAGACTGAGGCCCATATCAACGAAGCACTTCGCCTCTCTCCTCGCGATATCTTCGCCCATCGCTGGTTCATGATAAACGGCTTTGCCAAGATGCAGGTTGACGCGGATGCTGAAGCAGTCTGGTGGTTCCGCCGCAGCATCGAAGCCAACCGAAATGACGTCAACGCGCATTTTGGGCTGGCCGCCGCGCTCGCCCTGCTTGGCTCACTGAATGAGGCGAAAGCCGCTGCAAAGGCGCTATTTGCGGTCGTTCCAGACTTCACCATCCGCCGCTTCCGGGGCGGCGCTTGCAGTGATAACCCAGTTTACCTCGCCAAACGCGAGCGCGTCTATCAAGGCCTGCGGCTGGCGGAAGTGCCGGAGGGCTGATGCTAGCTTCGGGTCAATCACGTCGGTCTGCCACTGCTCAACGCAGTGATGTCGGCCATGGATCATTCGCGCGAACACTTCGACGACTTTCAACGCCCAGAGCCCTCCAAGCACAGATTAGGTGCTTCGAAGTCTCAAACAGCAGCTCGTGCAGGTAACAACCAGCGAAAAACAACGATCGCGACACCCGCGCCGAGGACCTCAGCTGCGATGAAGCCGAGGACATCCTGTGGCCTTATGCCTGCGAATGAGTCCGTAAATGCGCGTGCGATGGTCACGGCTGGATTGGCAAAGTCTGTGGCCGTGAACCAGAAAGCACTGCCGATATAAGCGGCGACAACGCCAGCGACTGACGCCGGCCGCAGCCGTGAGCAAACCCATACCGCCCCCAGCAGTCCGAATGTCGAGACGAACTCGCTCAACAAACTGGAAAATCCGCTTCGGTCGTTGACCGAGAAGGAAAAGACCGGCGCTGCAAACATTGCATTTGCCACACCCACCCCCAATAAGGCACCGACGAGTTGAACAGGAACGTATGCAGCCCCGGTTCGAAGGGGCAAGTCGCCTCTGATGACGAGCGCGGCCGTAACCAGGGGATTAAAATGAGCACCAGACACAGGGCCCAACCATTCAATCAGCGCATATAGCGCAGCGGCTGTCGCGAGTGCATTGGCAATGAGCGCGACAGCCGTATTGCCGTGTGCCAGCCGGACGCCGAGAATGCCGGAGCCGACCACGGCCATAAGCAGAAAACAGGTCCCGATCCCCTCCGCCACGAGCCTGTGCGACAAATTGAAATCGGGAGAATGGGATGTCGAGCCCTCGCTTGCCAACACGTCAGACAACCTGAACGATCTTGTAGGCCACCGCACCCTCGACGAGATATCCGGTTCCAACGCACACGATGTCATTCATCCAGGAGTAGGATGTTGAACCAGTTTCGAACAAGGGCTGCGTGCGAAAATAGTAACGTGAGGGATCGACTTTGTACCGTTTGACGGGATCGGCCATCTCCGCCCTCGCCTCGGGTGGCGTTATCCAGCGTCCGCCATACGTCATGTAGATCAGTTCATCATCGTGCGTCCGCAAGGTCAGCCGGACGTCAAGCGCCATGTCCCCATTCTGCCGAAACAAGGCCCAATCGCCGCCGCCGGCAAGGACTTCACCGCGTAGCCGCTCTCCGATGAAGGTCCCCCCCGCGGCGCCGAACAGCACTCGCCGGCCAACCGGCGTCTCACCAAAGGAAAGGCGTGGGGTGAGATCGACGACGATGTCGAACAGCGGCACCGTCTCGATATCGGCAACAGGTTTTATGCGGGGATCCATCGTGTCGTCCTCCAGTTGCGTAAACGTATGAAGCCGGCCCAAAGCGACCTAGAGACCTTCGCCAAAGAGCTTCCGGCGGACCTGATCGGTCGAGACCCCCGACTGTGCGCACAGTGCCGAGAGATCGAAGAAGAAGTATTCGCTCGCAATCAGGTCATTACTGAAAGTGAAGCGGATGAAGACCGGAAGTTCCGCGCGCTCTCCGTTGGGAGTGACCCCGAAACGGTCCCCCGTCATGGTCATTCGCACTCGGCCCCAGCAGACCAGCGTCTCGCCGTCATTGGCATGGCCGGACAGCACAACGTTGTAATCCGGGAAAGACTTGAAAAACCGCGCCAGCGCCGCCTCGTTTTCAGCTAGTCCCATTGCATGGGTGCCGAACGCGGGTCCTTCAAGCACCATGTCCTTGTCGAGAAAGGTGAGTGCAGCAGCGACGTCTTGCCGGCTCTTGGCGACGGCCAAACCTTGCGCCAATTCGAACATCCTGCCTCGATCCATAGGGAACCCTCTCACATTGACGTCCCAAAGACATTTCACATACCGTGTGTATGTCGTATCCACTTCGCATCCGTCATGTCAAGCGGTATGTAAGTGAGCATGAATAAGACCCTTAATGACCAACGAACCCGCCGAGAGGAATATGCGGAAGCGACCCGGCAAGCATTGCTTGCCGCGGGGCAGGAAATATTCACGCGGGAGGGTTATCAGGCCGCGGGCATCGAGGCGATTTCGAGAGCTGCGAGAGTGACGCGCGGCGCCTTCTATCACCACTTCGAAGATAAGAAGGCTCTGTTCGACGCCGTCGTTGTTTCGCTTCAATCCGACGCTGCTGCACGTGTGCAGGAGATCTCCAAGGGGAAGTCGAAAATATGGGAGCGGCTCTACACCGGCATCGATGCATACCTTGATGTTTCGATTGAGCCTGCTTATGCGCGAATTGTGGTTCAGGAAGCGCCGGTCGTTCTAGGCAGGGCCCGCTTCGCCGAGATCGAAGAACAGTACCCCATGGCGCTTCTGAAGGCGACGTTGAGGGTGCTCAAGCGCGAAGGCGAGCTAGTCTTCGATGATATAGAGCTGCTTGGACACATGCTTGACGCGATCATTTGCGAGCTGTCGATCATGCTTCCGACTTCGTCCGACCCTAAAAAAACCCGCGCTCACGGTCGCAAGATCATGGAGGGGTTGCTGGACTCGTTTCGCCGAAATAAGCGTTGATCGCAAGTATGTCGAGGTGACGCTCCCATTTCTGCAATCGGTCACTTGCAGGCTTCGCGGTAGCGAGCGCCAAGGTCCGCCAGCGACGGACACATGCGCCTGAGCAATTCGACCTTGGCTGTACTTCCGGTCTATTTCGGTCATCAGTCCGGTCCCGGCTTCCCATAACCCGGAAGTGCTTTACCGGGGTTTTTGCCGATGTCCGCACCTTCTGAAGTTCGATTGAATCGCGGTGTTCATGCACGCCTCGTGCCGGAGCGCCAATCTGTAAAGAACCATCCTGTCCGCGCGAGGAGTTGCCACCAGGGAGCTAACGCCATGCACCGGAATCAACCGCCCGACGACAGCACCTCCGCAGACTCAAGGTCCCCGGAAGCCCAGCTCATTGAAAGACGAACGCTGCTCCTGGGCGCCACTGCCGCTCTTGCAGCAAGTGGGCTCTCCACTCAAGCGTCTGCCGCGCCTCTTCCCCCCGACCTCTCCGCGGCGCTGGCGAAATTCCGCGCTACGATCCCAAGCCACTTCGACCGCGACTACGTCGACAACGCCGTGATCCCGTTCTTTCTCGGCAGTATTTTCGCCGGCGAGCGGCCGATCATCCCCATGATCGACCTGGCTCTCACCAAACAGGACGCAATCCCCTGGGACTTTTGGGGGATGCTGTACGAAGAATGGAAGCCGACCCCTTCGGATGGCGTGACGGTTTTCCTCGAGGGGCTCGAGAATCGCGGCGCCAATAATCTGCGCAAGCGCATCTATTTCACCGGCGTCACTCCCGACCTTTATGTCCCGAAGTATCAGGCCAAGGTCGTCGCGTTTTTCGACGCGCTTCTCGACCCCAAGCACGCCGACAAACCTTTCATGCGTCACTACCTCGACTATTTCTGGGATATCTATTGGGATCTGCACCTCGGCGTGAAGGCCGATGCGATACCGCCTCAAGTCCGCGCGATCGGGGAGGCCTTCAACACGGTGCTCGCCTTTCGCAATCCATTGCAGGAGATCGTGTACGAAAACTACATGACCGTGAGGGCGCTTCGGCCGTTCCTTGCGAAATGGATTGATGGGAGACTTGAGGACATCGCGAACGGAAGGGTTTCCGATCCCGACAAGACGATCGCCTATTACTGGCTCAGGAATGCCGGCGACGGCAAGTATTTCGCCAAGAAGGACGTTGTCTTTGAATGCTTCCACAATTTCGTGGCGCTGAGCCAATGGGGCAATTCCATCTTCGGCATCATGACGCGCCTGAACCGGAATGGAGGGGACCAAGCGGTGCGGGCGGCCTTCCAAAAGACGATGAGCGGGGACTTCGACAATGCGAGCGGAGCGCCCTACACGCCCCTTGAACTTCTGGTGATGGAGCTCTTCCGCACCATCTCGCCGAACGGCGGCAGCATTTCGGCGATCACGGACACGCGCGCCTCGTCCTTCTACGGCGGCTCTCCGTTCGCCCAGTTCGGCGTGCCCTACGAGCGGCACTCCTACATGAATTCGCCCCATACCGAGACGAGCTTCGACTCGCGGCTGTGGAAGGAGCCTGAGCGGTTCGATCCCCAGCGGTACCTGAGCGTTCCGACCAGCGCGCAGATCGATGAGGCAAAATGCAAGCAGATCGGCCTGCCGCGCTGCCCGTTCGACATAACGACGCTTTCGGTCAGCGATGGCCGGAAAACTGACATCACCAACAGCGGTTTCGGCACAGTATTCGCCGTGTCGGAGGGGAAGCCGGCGCCCGTCTGCGATTATGCCGGGTTCGCTCCGTTCGGCTTCGGCTATCGACGCTGTCCAGGCGAGCAATTGACAATCGACGTGTTCGCGGATTTTCTCCGCAAGGTGTGGCGCGACAAGATCGTATTCCACAATCTCAATCAGCCAAGACCCGGAAGGGTCCCCGTCGGGCCGGGCGCGGTGATCGACGACGACATCGGCTTCTCAAGGCCTGCGTAGCGGATCTCATCGAAGCCCGCGCCGCCATGCGTCGCGAGATCGATAGCGTGAAGCATGCGGATGTTCCTGAGAGCGGATGCCGAGCTTTTGCACTTTGTCAGGAACGATGTCGTGTGACGGCGGGTTGATGCTTGCCGTTGAGGCAACAATTCGTTAGCCGTATTCAGCCGACCGGCTCCCGCCGTTCGGCTGATATGATGGAGAATTTCATGCGAACCGCCGCTCTGGTTGTTGTGATGGTGGCGGGGCTTGCTCCCGCAGCGCACGCTGAGCGTGACTATCCCTGGTGCGTCGTTGGCGGAGACCTCGGCGCTCCCGGCGAGTGCATGTATGAGACGCGAGAACAGTGCCTGGCCTCGTCATCCGGGCGGTGGAACACCTCTTGCGATGTGAACCCGCGCGTGAGGTTCAAACAGTTGGCACCGGCTCCGGCTCCGCACCGGACGCGCTGATCACGTCAACGCGGGCACGCGCTCGGCATAACCGAACTCAAGCGACCAAGGCATCTGCAGAGACCAAGGCATCTGCGCTGGAGCGTTTTCGAGCGAGGCTCGCGCGGGTCCTGCGCGCGGCAACCAGCCTGCGATATCGACAAGCGACATTTGCCAAATCGCACGATCGCTCGCCCCATGCGGGTCCCTGGTGCCGGGGATGTGACCAGTCGTGAAACCCACACCCGTTGGGGCTCTGCAGCCCAGCCTTAATTAAGGAGGCTGAGGACAGCTGGAGAGAAAGCGATGCGTACTATTTTGGCCTTGAGCCTTTTGATCCCCCTGTGCGGCGTTGCGAACGCGGCGCCGGTCCACCACACCCACCGGCACTCTGTTGTTCGCCCCCATCAGGGCGCGTTCGCACCAAATGCCGCTTCGAGCTTTGCCTACGCGCCGACCCAGTACGGTTCGGTCCCCTCCTCTGGCAGCAACGAAGCGTATTACGGCGCTTCTCAGGGTTATGCGCCCGGCGAAAAGGAGCGATTTCTCCGCAGTCTGTTCAGCCCGTAGGCCAGTACGTCACGTCCATCTCGCCGGCGATGCCTTTGAAGCGAACCCTATCGCGCGACCTCGTCTGACCTCGACCATCAATCCAGCGGGACGTTCAGACCGGTACCTTTAGTGATGATGCCGCCGCGGTTGCCAATCTCGATCGAGCCGTAGCGCTGCCTGAAGCAATCGGGCAGCGGCCGGTCACCTTCCATGCTGAGCCAGAGACGCAGCAAATGACGTTTTTGGCTTGTATTGGGCCAATCGCGGAATCCGGTCCGGTCATGCAGCAAAGCATGATTGTAGACAAACTGCATGTCACCCGGTTGAAGCCGCATGCCAAAATGCAGCGTGGGGTCATTTGCGAGCGCGTCGAAGAGATCGAGCGCCTCGACGTGCGCCGGCGTCAATCTTGGCGCATCGGGAAAGCGCTGCGCACTGTCGATATACTGGCGCTGATAGAACCCGGTCAGGAATCCCGCATGCCAATTCAGCACCGGGATTTCAAGATATGGCTTTTCGTTCTCCGGCACCTCGCCGCGCCGGTCTGTCGCGATCGGATCAAACAGGAGGGCGGCAAGGTCGGGACGTCTGGCAAACATCTCGTTGTAGATGGTCGACGTACTGACCAGGAGTGAATCCCCTCCCTCCATCGCCTCGCGGATGCATAGCAGTCCAACCACGTCGGACGAATCGGTGTGGAATGTCTGCCGTTCCGACGTCTGATAAATCCGGGTGTTCGGATCCCTCGCATCGGCGCCGACGTCACGGACATGACCGAGAATGTGCCCCGCTGCATTCTGCGATCGCGCCGATCCGAGATGCGCGCCGACCCCGCAAAATATCGTGGCGGCAAACTCCTGGCTGTATTTTGCCACCGGGAGACCGCGTATGACCTCGAAGCCCAGGCCAGCCAGCAGCTTTGTCGCGAGACCTTCCAGGTGCGCGCCGAGTTGAGGAAGCGGAAAGCTTTCCTTCGTGATCTCGGCGATTTTTTTGCTCCGACCAAGATAGGATTCAGCCGCGTTCTCGAGCTCCGCGATCTCGCTGGCCGCAAGCGATACCAACCATCGATCAGGGTTGGCCTTCATCTCCGCGCCTTGCCAGGCAGATGGGATGTCGATCTTCCCTGGTGGGCGATCGATCCCGCCGGGCACTGAGACCGCGTTCATCGTGTTGGCTCCTGAAAAGACTGACGACAGAAAAGGGCGGACGATCAACGATATTGTGCCAACCGTTTTCCTGCAACCTAGCCAGCCGCCCGTCAGGATCGAACCGGCTGCCCGATTCCAAGAAGGTTACCTTCGCTGTCGCGGAACCATGCGCCTCGCTCACCGATACCCTTGCTGGCGTAATTGCCGGTTATCTCGGCAATTCCGTCAATGGTCTTGAGGCCGGGAAGGTCATATTCCTCGAACCGAACGCCTCGCGCGCGAAGCTCGCGCACCGCGGCCTCGATGTCCTCAACTTCCCAGCCCATCTGCGTGTGCGTGCCAGATTGCGTTCCAGCCGAGATGAATATCGCAAACTCGCCACTTGCACAGACGTAGCGCAGTCCACCTTCGCGCTGTTCGACGGGGTCGAGCCCGAGCTTCTCGGAATAGAACGCCCGCGCCCGATCGAGGTCCTTGGCTGGAAGACGGGTAGCCACCTTCGCTTTCCCTAGCATCTTCTCTCCTTTCGAGTTCAACAAGAGTTAAGCGCGGCATGCCTGCATTCAAGCTCAATTCCGTCTTGACGCGCACCAGGGATTTCGGGCCATCCGTGGGTTTCGCGAAGGCTCAACCCACCTGCGGACCACCATCTACGCGATGAACTGCTTCGCCGCCGCCGAGATCATCACCAGCCCGCCGGTGATGACCGCGACGTCGAGGATCGCGGTGTGGATATGCACCGGCATCCGCTCGACGAAGGCCTTGGCCAGGAACGCGCCGGGGATCGCGATGCCGCCGATCAACAGTGCGAAGGCGAGCACCTGCGCGGTCACGGCGCCGGCCAAACCGAACACCGAGATCTTGATGAGGCCGGTGCCGAGCGAGATCATCGCATCGGTTGCGATCACGGCGGCGCCTTCGAGGCCCGCGGCCATCAGCAGCGAGAGCAGGATCACGCCGGAGCCTGACGTGCCGCCGACCAGGACACCGTAACCGACGGAGCCTGCGGCAAGGCCGGTGTCGCCGATCTTGACCTGACGGCGGCGAAGCACGCGGCGCAGCGGCACGCTGAGCATCAGCATGGTGCCGATCACCAGCGCCGCGCCAGAATTGGTGAGGCGCGTGTAGCCGTAGGCGCCGAGCGCGGTGGTCAGCGCCGCACAGGCCGTCACGACAGCTGCGCGGCGGCGGTCGGCGTAACGGAGATAGGCGATGGCGCGGCTCGAATTGGTGAAGAGCGCGGAGATCGCGATGATCGGCACCACCGGCTCGGCGCCGACCAGCGGCACCAGCACGAGTGGCATCAACGCGCCGGTGCCGTAGCCGGCGAGACCGCCGATGATCGAAGCAAACAACGCCATCAGCGCCACCAGTCCGAGCTGGAAGACCGAGATGTCGGCGAAGCCTGAGACGATGCTCAATTTTTCCTGTCGCGGCTGGTGCGTGCCGCAGCTTGATCGGCGATGGACGCGAGTGCGGCTTCGTCTAGTGGAAAATCCGCGGCAAGCCAAGCGTCCTCGGCGAGTGTCAACACATGTCCGAGTGCAGGGCCTTCCGCCAGCCCGCGCGCAATGAAGTCGGCGGCGCGAAGCGGGAATTTCGGCGCGGTCCAGCGCTGCGGCAATTCGGCGAGTTCGCGCCAGCGCGACAACGTCACGTCGCCACCGCTCCGTGCCCAGGCCAGCAACACACGATCGTGATAGCGCTCCACCCCGAGACGGTACAACAGCCGCCGCGCATTGGCCTCGTCCTTGGTGGGGAAGCGCCACCAGCGATGGCCCATCGAATCCAGCGCCTTGGCCTCCGCGTTGGACAACCTCATGCGCGCGGCGACACGCCTGGCGTCTTCGGTCACGGCCACTGTCAGCGCGGCAAGACGGCGCGTGCTGCCGGCCGGCAGGCCGAGCGCGCGCTCGATCGCGATCATGGTCGTCAGCGGACCGGTGTAAACCACGCCGCCGATCAGCGCTTGCAGCAATCCGGCATCGGCCATGGCGTGTGCGGCTTCGGATGCGCCGCCCGCCACCAGCAGCTTCAGCATCTCCATGCGCACCCGCTCGGCCGAGAGGCTCGCAAGGCCCGCGCGCCCGCGGATGCAGGCGAGATAGCCGTCGCGGTCGGGTTCGCCGGCGCCGAAGGCCGCATGGATGCGGAAGAAGCGCAGAATGCGTAAGTAATCCTCGGCAATGCGCTGGTCGGGCTCGCCGATGAAGCGTACGCGCCGCGCCTTCGCATCCGCGATGCCGCCGACATAGTCGTAGACCACGCCGTTCGCATCGACCGACAGGCCGTTCATGGTAAAATCGCGCCGCTCGGCGTCCTTCACCCAGTCGCGGCCGAAAACGACCTTGGCCTTGCGGCCGAAGGTCTCGGTGTCCTGGCGCAGCGTCGTGACTTCGTAAGGCGCGCCGTCGATGACGAGCGTGACGGTGCCGTGCTCGATGCCGGTCGGCACGCTCTTGATGCCGGCGCTTTTGGCGCGCCGCACCACCTCCTCGGGCCGCGCCGTGGTCGCGATATCAGTGTCGCCCGGCGGCAGGCCCAGCAGCGCGTTGCGGACGGTGCCGCCGACCACGCGCGCCTCCTCGCCATCCACGTTGAGCAGTTGCAGGACGCGCGCCGCCCCGCCTGAGGTGAGCCAGGGCGCATCGGCAAGGATCGGCTCTGCGCTCATCATCCGGCCCCTATTTTTCCGAGCCCGGCACGAGCTTGCCGTTCACGACATGGGCGGGAACGTAGGTCGAGTTCGGCGCGGCGCCGGAGAAATGCGCGAACCCGATCAACCCCGCGATCACGAGCACCAGCGCCGCCAGCATCAGGCGCGCGACGACGGTGGTCGGCCAGGACGATTGCACGAACACGCCGGACCGGGTCGCGGCCAGAAACAGCGCATAGACAGCAAAAGGGATGAGGAAGATTCCGATCTCGGTCAGCAACGGCCGGATCATGACGAATAGATCCGCTCATACAGCACACGCAGCATTCCGGCCGTCGCGCCCCAGATGTAGCGCTCCGCGAACGGCATCGCATAGTAAAACCGCTCCATGCCGCGGAATTCCTTGCTGTGCACCTGGTGGTTCGCCGGATTCATCAGGAAGGATAGCGGCACTTCGAACGCGTCATCAACCTCGGAATGGTTGATCGTGAGCTGAAAGCCCGGCCGCACCCTGGCCACCGTCGGCAGGATGCGGAAGCCGAACGCGGTGCCGTAGAGATCGAGATAGCCGATCGGATCGACGAAATCTCTGGACAGCCCGACCTCCTCCTCGGCCTCGCGCAACGCGGCGTCGAGCGGCGAGGAATCGGTCGCGTCGATCTTGCCGCCGGGAAAGGCGATCTGGCCGGCGTGATCGTTGAGATGCGCCGAGCGCTGCGTCAGCAGGATGGTCGGCTCGGGACGATCGACCACCGCGATCAGCACCGCTGCGGGACGCACCGGCTGCTCGCGCGCGACGATCTCGAGCATCTTGTCGGTGCCGGGATCGCCGGAGGCGGGGACGATATTCGGATCAAACAGCCCGGACGGCACCTCGAAGTCGAGCTTCGCTTTGGAGCGGGCGAAGAAATCCGCCGCGCGGAAAGCGACGGATTCGTTTTTGGGGATAGGCTTGTTCAAAGCGCGGCCCTCACCTGCTCCGCATCGGCCATGGCGAAAAATTCGCCGGCCGACTCGACGCCGAACATCGGCTGGCCATCGACCATCCGCTCCTCGCCCATGTCAACCAGATCGTAGTAGAGCGCGCGCGTGACCTTGGCCCAGAGATCGGCGCGCACGTGCAGATAGGGCGTCAGCCCGCCATCCTTGGCCTGTTCGAAACGGAGCCGATGCGCGGCGTCGCAGGTGACCCAATCGTCGACATTGGTGCGGAAGCTCAGCACGCGATGGTTGTCCTCGCCGTCCTTCTGCATCTCGACCGCCATGAAGGGCGCATCGTCGACGCGAATGCCGACTTTCTCCACAGGCGTCACGAGGAAATGCTTGTCGCCTTCGCGCTTCAGGATTGTCGAGAACAGGCGGACCAGCGGCGCGCGCCCGATTGGCGTGCCCATGTAGAACCAAGTACCATCGGAAGCGATTCGAATGTCGAGATCGCCGCAAAACGGCGGATTCCACAGATGCACCGGCGGCAGTCCTTTTTTGGCGCCTTCGGTATTGGCAGCACTTTTGGCGGCGGCAGTAGTCAGCCCCTCGAGACCGCGATCGGCGCTCTGCCCTTGGTTCGCCATGGTTTGCCCTGACTCTGTCATTTGGCACGATTGGTGCAGGTCTGACTTGTAAGTCTACGTTGTAAATCGGTACGAGGTTCCACCCCGGGTTAATCCGGTGTGGAGGTCGCCACTTCGTGATGCCCTACATAACCCTAAGCCGATAAGGTGGGGATAGGTTAATTCAACGAATACATGGCCTTCCTGCAAGCCTAGCATAGGGCCCATGATCCAGATTGAGCGATGATTTGACGACGCAAGAAAGCCGCGTGGCAGGCTTAAGGAGCTAACGGATGGCGGAAAGTGTCGAGAAGCTCGAAGACGGCATCGTCCGTTCGGCCGAGCAGGTGTCGAGCCAGGTTCGCGCAGCGAAAGAGGCGATCGCGTCGGTGATCTTCGGCCAGGATCGCGTGATCGAGAACACGCTGGTCACCATCCTCTCCGGCGGCCATGCGCTGCTGATCGGCGTGCCCGGCCTTGCCAAGACCAAGCTGGTCGAGACGCTCGGCGTCACGCTCGGTCTCGATGCGAAGCGCATCCAGTTCACGCCCGATCTGATGCCGTCGGACATTCTCGGCGCCGAAGTGCTCGACGAGAGCACCGCCGGCAAGCGCTCTTTCCGCTTCATCTCCGGCCCGGTGTTCGCGCAGCTGCTGATGGCCGACGAGATCAACCGCGCCAGCCCGCGCACGCAATCGGCGCTGCTGCAGGCGATGCAGGAGCAGCACATCACCGTCGCCGGTGCGCGCCACGATCTGCCGAAGCCGTTCCACGTGCTCGCGACGCAAAATCCGCTGGAGCAGGAAGGCACCTATCCGCTCCCCGAGGCGCAGCTCGATCGCTTTCTGATGGAGATCGACGTCGACTATCCCGATCGCGACGCCGAGCGCCGCATCCTGTTCGAGACCACCGGCGCCGAGGAGACGCTGGCGAAGGGATCGATGACTGTGGATGCGCTGATCACGGCGCAGCGGCTGGTGCGCCGCCTGCCGGTCGGCGATTCCGTGGTTGAAGCCATCCTCTCGCTGGTGCGCTCGGCGCGTCCGGGTCCGGACAGCGGCGAGACCGGCAAGTTCATCGCCTGGGGTCCGGGCCCGCGCGCCAGCCAATCGCTGATGCTGGCGGTGCGCGCCCGCGCACTGATCGACGGACGTCTGGCGCCCTCGATCGACGACGTGCTCGACCTCGCCGAGCCCATTTTGAAGCACCGCATGGCATTGACGTTCCAGGCACGTGCCGAAGGCCGCACGATTCCGGACGTGATCAAGCAGTTGAAGACGCGGATCGGTTGATGGCAGCAGAGACCGGGCACACAGCAAAGGAGATCATCGCGATCCGACGTGCCGATGGCGAAAGCCGTACGCTCGCCGCTTCGCTGCCGCGCCTGGTGCTCGAAGCCCGCCGCATCGCTGCCAACGTCATCCACGGCCTGCATGGCCGCCGCCGCGCCGGCTCCGGCGAAAATTTCTGGCAATACCGTCGCTTCGTGTCGGGCGAGCCGTCGCAGAATGTCGACTGGCGCCGTTCGGCGCGCGACGACCATCTCTATGTCCGCGAACTGGAATGGGAGGCGTCGCACACGGTCTGGATCTGGCCCGATCGCTCGCCATCGATGGCGTTTGCCTCGAAGACCGCGCGCGAGTCCAAGCTGGAGCGCACGTTGATCGTCGCCTTCGCGCTGGCCGAGTTGCTGGTTGCGGGCGGCGAGCGCGTCGGCATTCCCGGATTGATGGCGCCGACCGCCAGCCGCAGCGTCATCGACAAGATGGCGCAGGCGATGCTGCATGACGATGCCGACCGGCTGAGCCTGCCGCCGTCCTTCGTCCCATCGGCGCAGGCCGAGACGATCGTGCTGTCGGACTTCTGGTCACCGATCGCGGAGATCAGGACCACGCTCGCGGGCCTGTCCGGTTCCGGCGCGCATGGCACGCTGGTGCAGATCGTCGATCCCGCCGAGGAATCGTTTCCCTATTCGGGCCGGGTCGAGTTCGTCGAGCCCGAAGGCTTCGGCGTGATCACCGCCGGCCGCGCCGAGAGCTGGGCGCAGGATTACACCACACGGCTCGCGCTGCACCGCGACCAGATCCGCGCCGAGACCAACAGGCTCGACTGGCTGTTCACGACGCACGCGACCGACCGCTCGGCCGCCGAGCTGCTGCTGTTCCTCCATGCCGGCATGCAAGTGAGCAAGTCGGGCGCCCGCACCAATTCGATCAAGGCGGGGCCGGCCGCATGATGGGATTGCCGCTCGCTTTCACGGAACCGCTGCTCCTGGTCGGCCTCGTTAGCCTGCCCGTGCTGTGGTGGCTGTTGCGCGTGATGCCGCCACGGCCGCGCCGCATCGAATTTCCGCCGACCCGCCTGTTGTTCGACATCGCGCCAAAGGAAGAGACGCCGTCGCGGACGCCATGGTGGCTGACCGCGTTGCGGCTGCTCGCCGCAGCGCTGGTGATCTTCGCCGCCGCCGGCCCGATCTGGAATCCGCAAACGGGCCTTGCCGACAGCAAAGCCCCGCTGATGATCATGCTCGACGACGGCTGGAGTGCCGCATCGAACTGGGACGTCAGGATCAGGGCCGCCGACGAGCTGATCGCCAACGCCGACAACGACCGCCGCGCGATTGCCCTGGTGCCGTTGTCCGAGCCGAACCGCGACATCACGCTGATGCCGGCGGGCGCGGCGCGCGTTGCGCTGCGACAGATCGTGCCAAAGCCCTATTCGATCGAGCGCGTTGAAACCCTCACCGCCATCGATCGTTTCCTGAAGGCGACCGGCGATTGCGAGATCGCCTGGCTGTCTGACGGTGTCGACACCGGCCGCGGCGAAGAGTTCGTAGCTGGGCTCGGCAAGACCTTAGGGGATCGCAGCTTGACGGTGTTCGAAGGCGGCACCGCCTCCCCGCTGGCGCTGGTCGCGGCGGAAAACGCGGCGGCAAAGATGACGGTGAAGGTGCTGCGCACCGATAGCGGCATTGCCGCCGGCACGGTGCGGGCCCTGGACCAGAAGGCCTCGCCGATCGGCGAGGCGCGCTTCACGTTCGGGCTGCAGGACAAGGAAACCGAGGCGGCGTTCGACCTGCCGGTCGAACTGCGTAACGACATTGCGCGGCTCGAGATCTCCGGTGAGCGTTCGGCCGGCGCGGTGCAACTGCTCGACAAACGCTGGCGGCGACGCGCCATCGGCATCGTCTCGGGCGCAAGCAGCGAGACCGCGCAGCCGTTGCTGGCGCCGACGTTCTACCTGACGCGCGCGCTGGCGCCGTTCGCCGACGTGCGGCTGGCCGACAAGGGTTCGCCGCAGCAGGGCATCACGCAATTCCTCGACCAGAAGCTGCCGATGATCATCCTGGCCGACGTCGGCACCGTCGCGCCCGAATTGCGCGAGCGTCTCAACGCCTGGATCGACCAGGGCGGCGTGCTGGTGCGGTTTGCCGGCCCCCGGCTCGCGCAGGCCGACGACGATCTCGTTCCGGTCAAGTTGCGCAAGGGCGGACGCACGCTCGGCGGCAGCCTGACCTGGGAGAAGCCGCAGCACCTCGCGTCCTTCGCCGCCGACGGGCCATTTGCCGGCGTCGTCGTTCCCAAGGATGTCACCGTGAACCGGCAGGTTCTGGCCGAGCCCGATGCGGTGCTCGCCACCAAGAGCTGGGCCTCGCTCGAAGACGGCACGCCGCTCGTCACCGGCGAGCATCGCGGCAAGGGCGTTGTCAGCCTGTTCCATGTCAGCGCCGACATGCGCTGGTCGGATTTGCCGATGTCGGGCACCTTTGTCGAAATGCTGCGACGGGTGGTCGACATGTCCGGCTACACCTCCAAGCCCGGCGCCGGCGTTGCCGGCGAAGCCAGTACCGAGACGCTGGCGCCGCTGCGCATGCTCGACGGCTTCGGTGCCTTCGGGCCGCCGCCGGCCACCGCCAAGCCGCTGACGGCTGATTATCGCGACCGCGCCACGCCGGACCATCCGCCCGGCTTCTACGGTCCGGCAGAAGGACCGCTCGCCGTGAACACGCTCGCCCCCGCCGACCGCATCGCAGCCCTCAACACCGCCGGCCTGCGCGCCCGGCACGCCACCTACACCAATGCCGAGCCGCGCGATCTGCGTGGCTGGCTGCTGTCGATGTCGCTCGCGCTGTTTTTGGTGGACGCCATCATCGTCGCGCTGCTCGGCGGCGGTCTCGCCGCGCTGCTGCGCCGCCGCGCCGCGCCTGCCATGATCCTGCTCGGGTTCGTGCTCGCAGGCGTCGCCGTGCTTTCGCCGACGCCGTCACGCGCCGACAGCGCATCGGACGAGTTCGCGATGAAGTCGACGTCGCAGACCCGCCTCGCCTATGTCGTCACCGGCAATGCCGACGTCGATTCCATCGTCAAAGCCGGCCTGTCCGGCCTGACGCTGTTCCTGGCGCAGCGCACCGCGCTCGAAGCCGGCGATCCCGTCGGCGTCGATCCCGCGCATGACGAACTCGCCTTCTTCCCACTGATCTACTGGCCGATCGTGCCGGGCGCACCGAAGCCGCCGCAGGACGCCATCAACAAGATCGACGCCTATATGAAGCAGGGCGGGACCGTGATCTTCGACACCCGCGACGCGGTCGAGGCGCCGCCCGGCGATAACGGCGCATCGCAGACGCCAGGCATGCAGACACTGCGCGAGATCCTGTCCTCGCTCGACGTCCCCGAGTTGGAGCCGGTGCCGCGCGAGCACGTGCTGACCAAGACGTTCTATCTCCTGCGCGACTTCCCCGGCCGCTTCAACTCGGGCCAGACCTGGGTCGAAGCGCTGCCGCGCGAGGATGACGACGAGAGCGCGCAGAAGCCTGCGCGCGGCGGCGACGGCGTCTCGCCGATCATCATCACCTCCAACGACCTCGCGGGCGCCTGGGCGCTCCGTCCCGACGGCCAGCCGATGCTGCCGCTCACCCCCGGCGAGCCGCGTCAGCGCGAATTCGCCTACCGCGCCGGCGTCAACATCGTGATGTACACGCTGACCGGCAACTACAAGGCCGACCAGGTGCACGCGCCGGCTTTGATCGAACGGCTCGGGCAATGAGCATGGTCCGGAAAAGTGGACGCCGGTTTTCCGGCGAGATCATGCTCAAAACAAATAGAAGATCGACATGAACTACGGCATCGCTTTTACGCCGCTGGTCCCCGCGATCGTCCTCTGGATCGCGCTCGCTGCGATCGTGGTCATCGCGATCGTGCTGCTGCTGGCACGCGCCCGCGGCGCTGCCGTGCGCGTGGCTGCGCTGGCGCTGTTTTTGCTGGCGCTCGCCAATCCTTCCTTCACGCGCGAGGACCGCGATCCGCTCACGTCGGTCGCCGCTGTCGTCGTCGACAAGAGCCCGAGCCAGAATTTCGGCAAGCGCAACCAGGAAGCCGCCAAAGCGCAGGAAGCGCTGGTCGACAGCCTGAAGAAGATCAAGGGGCTGGAGGTGCGCGTCGTCGATGCCGGACAGGCCGACGGCGAGACCGACGGCACGCGATTGTTCGGTGCGCTGGCCTCGGCACTGTCGGACGTGCCGGTCGACCGCGTCGCCGGCGCGTTCCTGATCACCGACGGCCGCGTTCACGACATCCCGGCCAACGCCGCCGCGCTCGGCTTCCAGGCGCCGGTGCAGGCCCTGATCACCGGGCAGAAGGACGAGCGCGATCGCCGCATTGCGATCACGGCAGCACCGCGCTTCGGCATCGTCGGCCAGAACCAGACCATCACCTATAAGCTCGACGATCAGGGCGTCAGCAATGAGCGCGCCAAGGTCACGGTTCGCCGCGACGGCGAGGTCATCAACGAGCGCACGCTGTCGAGCGGCCAGACCGCCAGCGTCGACGTCGAGATCAAGCATGCCGGCTCGAACATCGTCGAAATCGAGGCCTCGCCGCTCGAGAAGGAATTGACCCCGGTGAACAACCGCGCCGTCGTTGCCATCGACGGCGTGCGCGACAAGCTGCGCGTGCTGCTGGTGTCCGGCGAGCCGCATTCCGGCGAACGCACCTGGCGCAACCTGTTGAAGTCCGACGCCAGCGTCGACCTCGTGCACTTCACCATTCTCCGCCCGCCGGAGAAGCAGGACGGCACGCCGATCAACGAATTGTCGCTGATCGCGTTTCCGACCCGCGAGCTGTTCCAGCAGAAGATCAACGAATTCCAGCTGATCATCTTCGACCGCTACGCCCGCCAGGGCGTGCTGCCGATCGCCTATTTCGACAACATCGCGCGCTATGTGCGCTCGGGCGGCGCCGTGCTGGTGTCGGCCGGGCCCGACTACGCCTCCAACACCAGCATCTGGCGCACGCCGCTGGATTCGGTGCTGCCGGCAGAGCCGGTGGGCGTAACGGAAAAGCCGTTCTACGCGCATTTGTCGGATATCGGCAAACGCCATCCGGTGACGCGCGGGCTGGAAGGCGCGGCGTTCGAGCCGCCGCACTGGAGCCGCTTCTTCCGCACCGTCGAGACCCGCAATTCGGTCAACCCGCCGGTAATGACGGGCGCGGACGGCAAGCCGCTGTTGTTCCTGACGCGCTTCGGCGAAGGCCGCGTCGCGCTGCTGCTGTCCGATCACATCTGGCTGTGGGCGCGCGGCTATGAGGGCGGCGGCCCGCATCTCGATCTGCTCAGGCGGATGTCGCACTGGCTGATGAAGCAGCCGGACCTTGATGAAGAAGCGCTGCGCCTCCAGGTGCAGGGCAAGGATCTCGTGGTGGTGCGCCAGACCATGGCGGACAGCGTCCAGCCGGTGAGCGTGACCTCGCCCTCCGGCATCTCGCATGATTTGACGCTCAGCCAAGGCGATCCCGGCGAGTGGCGCGCGACCCTGCCGGCCAGTGAGCTTGGCCTATGGCAAGCCACTGACGGCACGCTGAAGGCGCTGATCAATGTCGGCCCGACCAATCCGAAGGAGTTTTCGGAAGTCACCTCTACCACCGAAACCCTGAAGCCGCTGACACAGGCCACCGGCGGCAGCGCCGTGCGAATCGCGGATGGCGGCAGCGTCGAGCTGCCGCGCATCGTCCCGGTGCGCTCGGCGAGCGTCTTTTCAGGCGACGGCTGGATGGGCGTTCGGATGCGCGATGCCAGTGTCGTGAAGGGTGTCGGCGTGCTGCCGATCTTCGCCGGCCTGATCGGGCTGCTCTTGCTGCTCGGCGCGTTCGCTGCGACCTGGCTGCGCGAAGGGCGCTGACCTTCCTAGTTGCCCGGACGACACATTTAGCAACGGCGGGCGGGGGCCGTCGCGGCGACGGTTGACATCCCTTCCTCCTTCGGGCGATGTTACATTATAACATCGCGAGATCAGGAGATGATCCCTCGCGATGTGGGGTGGCGTTTTGAGATGAAGTGGTTCCGCTCGAATATCAGGCACGGTGCCCGGCTCGCGTTGTTCGCGGTGCTGGTGCAGTTCGCGCTGACATTCGGTCACAGCCATTGGTTCGCCGAGGCTGCGCCTCTTGCGCAGTCTCAACTGGCCGACAGCGCCAAGACCGTCGCATCGCCCGACCGCGCGGCAGTCCAGAAGCAGTCTCCGGCAAAGCCCGACCGCGAACAGCCGGGCGACGACAATTGCGCGATCTGCGCATTGGTCGCGATGGCCGGCACGGTCACGTTCGCGACGCCGCCTCTGCTCTTGCTGCCGCAGGCGGTCGAACTGCTCTACCGCACCACCGACGCCGAATTCATCCATCTGGAATCGGCCCGCACCGCGTTCCAGCCGCGCGCCCCTCCCGCCTCCTGATCCCCGTCGATTGAGCTGCCTTCGATATCGGCCGTCTGTTTAAGCCGATGCGCAAGGCTATCGAAATTGATCCGTCGCGTGTCGACGGCGCGTGCCGCCTGCAAGTGCTCTGAATGAGCGCGGCGGTGCGCGATCGGAAATCAGGACAATGCTGTCTTCAAAAGCAATATTGGCGGGCTCGAGCCTCGCCGCACTTACGCTGTTCTATCCCGGCGGCAGCGCCATGGCGCAGACCGCCGGCACGGTCACGACGCTGCCCAGTGTCGAAGTCGATGCACCCAAGCAGACGCAGGCGCCCCGCCGCCCCAAGGTTCGCGTCGCCGTCGCCAAGCGACGTGCGACGCCGCAAGCGCGGCCACAGACCGAGGCCCCGGCTGCCGTCGAGGGCCCGAGCGACCGGCTCGACGCGGCGCGCCAAAGCGTTCTTCCGCCCGGCGGGGCCACGGCCCACACGCTCAATCGCCAGGCGATCGAGGCGCTGCCCCAGGGCACCAATGCCTCGCTGGACAAGGTGCTGCTGCAATTCCCCGGCGTCACCCAGGATTCGGCGGCGAGCGGCGACCTGCATATCCGCAACGAGCACGCCAATCTGCAATATCGCATCAACGGCGTCATGCTTCCCGACGGCGTCGGCGCGTTCGGGCAGATCCTCGACACCGGCATCGTCGGCAGCCTCAGCCTGCTCACCGGCGCGCTGCCGGCGCAGTACGGCCAGCGAACCGCCGGCGTGCTGGACATCCAGACCAAGGCCGACGCCTTCAACAATTCCGGCGTGGTCGGCGTCTATGGCGGCAGCAACGGCACCATCTCGACCAATGTGGAATATGGCGGGACGGCCGGCCAGACCCAGTACTTCCTGTCGGGCCGCTTCCTCCAGAACAATCTCGGCATCGAAAACCCGACCCCGTCGGTGAACGCGATTCACGACCGCACCAACCAGGAGAAGGGATTTCTCTATCTCTCCACGATGATCGATCCGACCAGCCGCCTCACCTTCATGAGCGGCGTGTCAAATTCGACGTTCCAGATTCCGAATAATCCCGGGCAGACGCCTGCTAACACGGCGTTCGGGGTCTCGAATTTCGACTCGTCCAGGCTGAACGAGCACCAGAACGAGTTCAACCAGTTCAACGTCGCCTCCTACCAGACATCGAACGGCGAGTTCGACACGCAGACCTCCTACTTCAATCGCACCAGCCAGCTGCACTTCTATCCCGACCCGGTCGGCGATCTCGTCTTCAACGGCGCGTCCTCGGACGTCTACCGCCAGAGCGTGGTCAACGGCATCCAGCAGGACACCGCCTGGCGCATCGGCTATGCGCACACGCTGCGCTTCGGCCTATCGGTGAGTGCGGAGCGCACTCTCGTCAACAGCGGGACAACCGTGCTGCCCCTGGCCGATCCCGCCGACCCGAGTGCGGGCACGATCGACGCGCCGTTCTCGGTGTTCGATTCCAGCGCCAAGACCGGCTGGCTGATCGGGACCTACGTCCAGGATGAATGGAAGATCACCAACAATCTGACGCTGAACGCCGGCCTGCGCTTCGACCAGATGTATCAATATGTCGACGCGAACCAGCTCAGCCCGCGCGTCAGCCTGACCTGGAAACCATTCGACGGCACCACGTTCCACGCCGGCTATGCGCGCAACTTCACCCCGCCATCGCAAGTGATCGCCGCCCCCGTCAATCTCGCGCTGGTGACTCCGCCCGGCGCGCCGGCCAACACGCAGACGCCGGAGGTCGGACAAAATAGTCCGGTGCTGCCGGAGCGGTCGCACGTGTTCGACGTCGGCGTGACGCAGAAGGTCTATCCAATTCCCGGCCTCGAAGTCGGCGCCGACGCCTATTACAAGAAGGCGCGCGACCTGCTCGACGACGGCCAGTTCGGCGCGGCCTATGTGCTGAGCGGCTTCAACTACGATCGCGGCGAGAATGTCGGTGTCGAGCTGAAGTCGACCTATCGCAACGGCAATTTCAGCGCCTACGCCAACCTCGCCTGGGCGAAGCAGATCGCGTCCAACGTGGTCTCGAATCAGTATCTGTTCGCTGCGGATGAGCTCGCCTATATCTCGGGCCATTATGTCTACACCGACCACGCGCAGATGCTGTCGGCATCGGCCGGCGCCTCCTATCTCTGGGAGGGAACGCGCTACAGCGTGTCGATGATCTACGGCAGCGGCCTGCGCTCGGGCTTCGCCAATACGGATCATCTGCCAGGCTACACGCAGGTGAATTTCGGCCTGTCGCACGACTTCAACATCGTCGCGCCGAACAAGCCGACGACGGTGCGCTTCGACGTGGTCAACGCGTTCGACACGATCTACCAGATCCGCGACGGCTCCGGCATCGGCGTGTTCGCCCCGCAATACGGCCCGCGACGCGGCTTCTATTTCGGCGTCTCGCAGCGGTTCTAGCAGAGGCCTGGTCGGGGCTTGCGCGCCCCGACGCACGGCTAGCTCGAAAGAAAGTGCACCAAATCAATCATGCCCTGCCCCTCACCATCCGGACTGGCGTCCAGCTGTTCGCGTGGTTGCTTCTGCCGATTGACCCAAAAAGTGGGATAGCCGAACAGCTTCGCGCCGGAGGCATCCCAGCCGGCGAAGGCGGCAAAGAGGACTTCTTCGCGTTTCAGGGCGAAGGCATCGACGCCCATCTGATAGGCGCGCGGGTCGGGCTTGTAGGCCCGAACCGCATCCGTGCTCAGCTGAAATTCGAAGAGGCCTTCGAGCCCTGCCGCGCGAATATTGGCGTCGAGCATCGCGGGCGAGAAATTGCTCAGAAATGCTAATCGTATGCCGTTGTCCTTCAGCATGGACAAGGCGGGCAATACGTCGGGCCAGACCGTCATTCCAAGATAGGCCTCGACCAGCGTACTTCTCTTGACGCCGGTCAATTCAATATCGAGCGACTTGCAGGCGAACACCAGGGCGTCATCGGTGACGCCGAGAAAGTCGCAATAATGTCCGGTCATGGTGCGGAGCCATGTGTACTCGAACTGCTTTGTTCGCCAGACCTTTGACAGCTCAGCGCCCTGCCCGGGAAACAGGTTCTCGGCCAGAGCGAAGATCGGACGCGGATCGAAGATCGGAAAGCCGTCGAACGCGATCGCCTTGATCGGCGCGCGAACGCCCTGGGAAGCCTTCGCAATCCCGGATGCGGCCGTCAGCGACGTGATGGCGAGAAGTTGGCGGCGGCTAAGGGACATCGGAGCGTTCTCATACGGTGGACAAAATGCCACCGATCATGATGCTCCGACCGCTCCGAATATTCCCGTCTGCACCGATTTGAAGCGCGCACGCACAGCTGCGTAGCCCGGATGGAGCGCAGCGAAATCCGGGGCGATCTCACCGAACGGACAGAACCCGGATTGCGCTTCGCTCCATCCGGGCCACGAGGTGCTTGCACCGCAGACTACCCGCGCGCCTTGCTCCAGTCGGGAGCGACCGCTCCCGAGACGCCTTCGAAGGCGCCGTCGACGAGCTCGAACACCAGGACGCGGGCGGCTTCGACCGGGCCCGGCATGGTGATGCGTCCCTTGGGGACGAGCTTGAAACCAACGCGGCTGTAATAGGGCTCGTCGCCGACCAGCAGCACGAGGCGATGGCCGTTGTCCCTGGCGTCCTTCAGCGCCCGCTCCATCAGCATGCGGCCGATACCGCGGCTGCGAAACGGCGGCTCGACGGTGAGCGGCCCGAGCAGCAGCGCCTGAGTCTCGCCGATCACAACAGGCAATTGCCTGACCGAGCCTACCAGCAGCGTGCCGATGCGGGCGGTGAAGGAGACGTCGAGCAGATGATCGACGTGCTCGCGGATTCGGTAGGCGCTGAGCACGAAGCGGCCGGGGCCGAAGGTGCGCTCGTGCAGCCGCTCGATCGCCTGGGCGTCGCCCGGGGCTTCGGGACTGATGGTGATTGAGAGATCGTTCATGTTGCTTCGCGGAGTAGCATCTGCGTATCTGAAGGTCTATGGGTGCCGCGCCCGACTTCAGGTCCTTTTCGGCGCCGGCTGGGACAGATAGGCCAGCATCTTCATCTCCCGCCGTCCCCGCGTCACGGTATCGAGCACGAGGCCGGACGAGACCGACAGCATCGCCACGATCGTCAATCCCATCGACAGCACGGCGGTCGGCAGGCGCGGCACGAGCCCGGTTTCGATGAATGTGACGACGATCGGGATCGCAAGGATGATCGCGGCCAGCGCCAGCAGGATCCCGATGACGGTGAAGAAGCGCAGCGGCCGCTCCGAGCGGTACAGTTTCAGCATGGTGCCGAAGATACGAAAGCCGTCGCGCCAGGTGTTGAGCTTCGAGAACGAGCCTTCCGGACGCGCGTAATAGGGCGTCTCGACCTCGGCAACCGGCAGCGACAGCTCCAGCGCGTAGACCGCGAGCTCGGTCTCGATCTCGAAGCCATCGGACAGCACGGGGAACGATTTGACGAAGCGCCGCGAGAACACGCGGTAGCCGGACAGGATGTCCTTGAAGGCATGGCCGAAGGTCGAGGACAGGAAGCCGGTCAGCATGCGGTTGCCGGTGCGATGACCGAGACGGTAGGCGGCCTGCGACTGGTCGATGCGGAGCCCGACCACCATGTCGAGATGTTCGTCGAGCAGCTTGTCGATCATGCGCGGGGCGCTCGGCGCATCGTAGGTGGCGTCGCCGTCGACCAGCACGTAGATGTCGGCCTCGACGTCGGCGAACATGCGGCGAACGACGTGGCCCTTGCCCTGCCGCCGCTCGCTACGCACGACCGCGCCGGCCTCGCGCGCCACGGCAGCGGTGCTGTCGCGCGAATTGTTGTCGTAGACATAGATCTCGGCCGCGGGCAGCGCCTTGCGGAAGTTGGCGACGACGGTCGCGACCGCCGCCTCCTCGTTGTAGCAGGGCACCAGCACGGCGATGCGGGGTTGAGCGGACGTCATCGCGGCAGCGCTCCCAGACTGGCCGGCTCGCGCCGGACCGATGCAACCTCACGCGCCTCAGCCGGCTGCAAGAGCCGGGCAAACGACAGCGTCCACAGCGACAGCATCGTGATCGGCACGACGTAGTACGGCGTGAAGATCGGATGGCTCAGGAAGAACCCGAGATTGACGACGAGGTTACCGGCAACGATGCAGGCAGCCTGCCGCACATGCCTCTCGCCGGACCACAACAGCGAAAGCGTCGCGCCGATCGCAAGCACGATCAGCACGATCTGCGTGTCGCGCAGATACTGGCCGAAGACCGCGAGATCGAACGTCGGCGCGACCAAATCGGCGCTGCCATAGGTCGTCGCCACCGCGCTGCCGGCGTTGATGGCCTGGGCAGCCAGCGTCGGCGCCATGCCGACAAGCACACCAGCACCGAAGGCGAGGCCTCGCACGAATGGCGCGAGCGAGCGCGTCCACAGGAAGGGAATACCGAGGAAGAGGAAATAGCCGGCCGCGAGCAAGGCATTCGGCAATCTGAAATTGACGGACGCGCCGAGCAGCAGACCGATCAGCGCGATCAGCAAGACGCTGCGCTTGTCCCTGGCCAGCCACAGCGTCGTCAGTAAGCCCGCGACCGCACACAGCGCCATGGTCGGCGCAACCGAATAGCTCGCTTTCGCCGGATTGATCATGAGAGCGAGCGCTAGCGCGCCGAACACGCCTGCGCCTGAGATCGACGGCAGCGTCCGCGCCATGGCAATGCCCGCGAGCGCGAGGCCGCACACGATCAGGTTCGCGGCAATGTAGAGCGGCACGACCTGATGGCCTTGCGGAAACAATGCCAGCAGAAAGCCGGTGCCCGGTGGATATTGCAACACGATCTTGCCGCCTGGCATAGGATTGTGGCAGGGCCAGCGGATCGGATCATTCCACTCGGCGAAGGCGATCTCCTTCAACTTGCCCTCGAAAAAATGATCGTCGTCCCTGACCGCGTTGGTGTCGAGCCCGCCGATGCCGAAGCGCTGGAATAGATGCGCCTGCCGGAGATAGCAGATGTCGTCATAGACCCCGCGCGCCTCGCTCCAGCGCGACATTGTCGCGATGTTGCTGGCGAGGATCGCGACACAAATCAGGCCGAAGGCGAGTTTTGCGGCTTTCATTAGGTTTCCGTGGCGCCCATTCGGACTGCTTACTAGCATAGCCCGCCCTCAGCGCCACGTCGCAATCAGGGGCTTGCCGTGAAGCACTTCCGCGATCCGCAGCCTCGTGCCGCGCGTCGTCTCCTCCGGCAGCGCAGCGGTGTCGAAGAAGCCGCATTCGATGATCTCGTGGTTGGGCGCCGGCAGCCGGTCCTGCCGGAAATGCCTGACGACATAGACCGCGACATGGTCGCGGCGGGAGATGTGGCTGTTGAGAAAGATGCCATGCAGCACCGCCTCACCGGTCAGGTCGATATCGCCCTCCTCCTTGAGCTCGCGGCGCATCGCCTGTTCCATGGTCTCGCCATAGTCGACGCCGCCGCCGGGCAGATACCAGCCCGAGACGTAGCTGTGCTTGACCAGAAACACCTTGTTGTCGGCATCGAGCACCACGGCGCGGACGCCGAGCGTCATGGCGCGGACCAGCAGGAAATAAGCGTGGAAGACACGCCGCCGCAGCGGCTCTAGTCTCCGTCGGATCTCGTCCAGGCGCTTCGCCATCAGTCTCTCGTTGTGCGCCCTTTCAGGCTTCCCTTGCGCAGGTGTCGCGACCTTGCCATTACAGCAAGGGAATAGCGAGGCTATCGCGCGCCATGACTTACCAGACGTCGGCACCTTTCACGCTCGCCCATCTGTCCGACCCGCATTTGCCGCCGCTGCCGAGGCCGCGATTGATCGAGCTCGCCGGCAAGCGCGCGCTCGGCTATGTGAACTGGACGCGCAACCGTCACAAATACCAGCGCCGGGAGGTGCTCGACGCGCTGGTCGCCGACGTCCAAGCGCAGGCGCCCGACCACATCGCAGTGACGGGCGATCTCGTCAATCTCGCAATGGAGGCGGAGTTCGCACCGGCGCGCGCCTGGCTCGACGGGGTCGGGCCGCCCGACCGGGTCACCACGATTCCCGGCAATCACGACGCCTATGTCCGCGCCACCACGCATCGCTTCGGCGAGACCTTTGCGCCCTATCTTGCGAGCGACGACGGCCGCATCGGCTTTCCCGGCGTGCGCCGGCGCGGGCCGGCTGCGCTGATCAGCCTCTCCAGCGCCGTGCCGACGCTGCCCTTGATGGCGACGGGCACGCTCGGACGCGACCAGCTCGCCGCGCTCGAGCAGATCCTCGACGAGCTCGCGGCCGAGGACGCCTTCCGCGTGCTGCTGGTGCATCATCCGCTGAGATCCGACGCACGCCAGAAGCGGCTGACCGATGCTGCCGCGCTGCTGGCGCTGCTGAAGCGCTACGGCGTCGAGCTGATCCTGCATGGGCACGACCACATCCATTCGACGATGTGGTTCGAAGGTCCCAACGGCAACATTCCCGCGATCGGCGTGCCGTCGGCGTCGGCGCTCGCGCACGGGCGCTATCCGGCGGCGGCCTACAATCTGCTCGCGATCGAGAAGGACAATGCCGGCTGGCGCTGCGATCAGATCGTGCGAAGCCTGGATCATGGCATGCAGATGCGAGAGATCAAGCGAGTACGGGTGGTATGAGAGTTTCGTCATTCCGGGGCGCGCGTCGGCGCGAGCCCGGAATCCATCGGGCCGCAGCGCATGGCGATGAATGGATTCCGGGTTCATGCTTCGCATGCCGCGGAATGACGGAGAGAAACGTCCCGAGACGACGGAGAGCAATCACCAGCTCCGCAACGCCGCGAGCACGGCGACGCCGAACAGCGCGGCGGCGCCGAGGATGAATCCGAACACAAACGGCCACACGCGCGAACGACGGGGCGGCTCTATGATTTGCGGCTTCGGCTCCGGCGGTACCACCATCGCGCGCTCACGCTCGATCATGCGGCGGGCGACGTAGTCGGTGACGGCTTCGACGATGACTGCCGTGTCGTGCGATTCGGCGAGCACGATGCGACCGAAACGGGTGTCCTGGACAAAGCGGTACATCCGCTTGTCGCGCCCCATCATGATGTGGGCGACGGCGTCGATCCAGAGCCTGGGCGTATCGCCCTGGCTGATGCCGCGGTCGAACAAATCGATCTGCTCGGGCACCTGGGCAAACAGCGGGTCAAGCGCGTCGTTGAGGATCTCGAGCCGCGCCACCTCGGCGTCCCTGAGATCGACGACGACGCCGGTGCGGTCGGCAGCCTCGATCCGCGCGCGCAACAGCGCATCGCGCAGCCGCACCGGGCGCGGCTGGCTGGGATGGGTCCCGCTGGTTTCGGGCTCTGACATTGTCGGCGTCGTCCTCGACTTTCCGCCATTAACCTATCAGCAACCAGAGCGCCCGCAAAGGGCCCATCATTCCAGATACTTACGGCGCCCACAGGCCGCTGATGTGTGCCAAAAGCAGACGATCCCACCCGGCTTGCGCCGGATGGGACCCTCCGTCCTTGGACGTCTTCTTAGATTTTATCAGACAGCCGTCAGGCCGAGACCCGCGACGGCTCTTCCACGATCGAGAAACGGACGCCGGCCTTGTGGCGGTTCTCTTCCGAGACCGTGCGCCAGGCATCCTCGGCTTCCGTGCGGGTCTTGAACGGACCCTGCACCTGGGCCGAGCCTTCCACGAGCTTGTGGAAGTTCATCGAGCCGAACTCGCCGCCGATCACCCAGAAATTGCTGCCTTTGGTCATTGTCAGTCTCCTGTCGAATAGCGTGATGCGTTAGCCGAACTGGTTCATGGTGTTGTGCGTGCCGCCCGCCTTCAGGGCAGCTTCGCCGGCGAAGTACTCCTTGTGGTCGTCGCCGATATCGGAGCCGGCCATGTTCTGATGCTTGGCGCAGGCGATGCCCTGACGAATCTCCTGGCGCTGGACGTTCTTCACGTAGCCGAGCATGCCCTGCTCGCCGAAATATTCCCTGGCGAGGTTGTCGGTGGAGAGCGCTGCCGTGTGATACGTCGGCAGCGTGATCAGGTGATGGAAGATGCCGGCACGCTTGGCCGAATCCGCCTGGAAGGTGCGGATGCGTTCGTCGGCTTCGAGGGCCAGCGGCGTCTCGTCATATTCCGGCTTCATCAGATCGGCGCGGTTGTACTTGCTGACATCCTTGCCGGCTTCCTTCATCGCGTCGTAGACCTGCCAACGGAAGTTGAGCGTCCAGTTGAACGAGGGCGAGTTGTTGTAGGCGAGCTTGGCGTTCGGAATGACCTCGCGGATGCGGTCGACCATCTTGGCGATCTGCTCGATATGCGGCTTCTCGGTCTCGATCCAGAGCAGGTCGGCACCGTTCTGCAGCGAGGTGATGCTGTCGAGCACGCAGCGGTCTTCGCCCGTGCCGGGACGGAACTGGTAGAGGTTCGAGGGCAGCCGCTTCGGACGCATCATCTTGCCGTTGCGGTTGATGATGACGTCGCCATTGCGCGCGTTCTCAGCAGTGATTTCCTCGCAATCCAGGAAGCTGTTGTACTTGTCGCCGAGGTCGCCCGGCTTGTGGCTGACGGCGATCTGCTGCGTCAGACCAGCGCCGAGCGAGTCGGTGCGGGTGACGATGACGCCGTCTTCGACGCCGAGCTCGAGGAAGGCGTGGCGGCAGGCGCGAATCTTCGCGATGAACACCTCGTGGGGCACGGTGACCTTGCCGTCCTGGTGACCGCACTGCTTCTCGTCGGAGACCTGGTTCTCGATCTGGAGCGCGCAGGCACCCGCCTCGATCATCTTCTTGGCGAGCAGATAGGTCGCCTCGGCGTTGCCGAAGCCGGCGTCGATGTCGGCGATGACGGGCACGACATGGGTCTGGAAGTTATCGATCTTCGCGATCAGCTCCTTCTCGCGCGTCTTGTCGCCTTCCTTGCGCGCCTTGTCGAGCGTGCGGAAGATGTCGTTGAGCTCACGGGAATCCGCCTGGCGGAGGAAGGTGTAGAGCTCCTCGATCAGCGCCGGCACCGAGGTCTTCTCGTGCATCGACTGGTCGGGCAGCGGCCCGAACTCGGAGCGCAACGCCGCGATCATCCAGCCCGAGAGGTAGAGATAGGTGCGATCGGTCTTGCCACCGAAATGCTTCTTCACCGAAATCAGCTTCTGCTGGGCGATGAAACCGTGCCAGCAGCCGAGCGACTGGGTGTACTTGGTCGGATCGGCATCATAGGCCGCCATGTCGGCCCGCATCAGCGCCGCGGTGTAGCGGGCGACGTCGAGGCCGGTCTTGAAGCGGTTCTGCAAGCGCATGCGCGCCACCGCCTCAGCCGACACCCCGTTCCAGGTCGGCTGGGTCTCGAGGAGCGCTTGGGCCGCCTCGATCTGGCTCTGATAGGACGCCGGGCCCTGGAGGCTCTCGCTCATACCGCGTGGCTGGAAGTTCATGTGCTCTCTCTCGACATTTTTGACAGTGCGTTGCGAAATGCGTGACACGAGCTAAACGCCAAAGAGAGAAGTTCGTACAGAGGCCTTGAATTTGAATGGTGATGTCATGTAACATAAGAACATGTCATAGATGTCATTTTGTCAATTTTGTAAAGAATACAGTTCAGACAGACTGTCCTTGATGCCTGTGGAGACCTGAAGATGCCCACCGAGTCCGGGAAAAAGCTGTTCGTCGGCCCGCGCTTCCGGCGGATCCGGCAGCAATTGGGGCTGTCGCAGACCCAGATCGCCGAGGGGCTCGGGATCTCGCCGAGCTACGTCAATCTGATCGAGCGGAACCAGCGCCCGGTGACCGCGCAGATCCTGCTGCGGCTGGCCGAAACCTACGATCTCGATCTGCGCGATCTCGCGACCGCCGACGAGGACCGCTTTTTCGCCGAGCTCAACGAGATCTTCTCCGATCCGCTGTTCCGCCAGATCGACGTGCCCAAGCAGGAGCTGCGCGACCTCGCCGAACTCTGTCCCGGCGTCACCCATGCGCTGCAGCGGCTCTATGCGGCCTATACCGAGGCGCGCCAGGGCGAGACGCTGGCGGCAGCCCAAATGGCGGACCGCGACGTCGGGACGCGCTATGAGGCCAATCCGGTCGAGCGCGTGCGCGAGCTGATCGAAGCCAACCGAAATTATTTTCCGGAGCTCGAGCAGGCAGCGGAAAATCTCCGCGACGAACTGAACGTCCCGGCTGAAGAACTCTATGCGGCGCTCGCCGCGCGCCTGCGCGAAAAGCATTCAATCCAGACCCGGATCATGCCGGTCGACGTGATGCGCGAGACATTGCGACGTTTCGACCGCCATCGCCGCCAGCTCCTGATCTCGGAGCTGATCGATCCGGCCGGCCGCGCGTTCCAGCTCGCCTTCCAGCTTGGCCTGGGCGAATGCGCGCAAGCCCTGGAGACCATCATCGGCCGCGCCGGCCCGCTCGACGACGCGCCGCGCCGGCTGTTCCGCATCACGCTCGGCAATTATTTCGCGGCAGCCGTGATGATGCCCTACCCGGCGTTCCTCGCTGCGGCCGAAGCGCTCAACTACGACATCCATTTGCTGGCGCAGCGGTTCAATTCCGGCTTCGAGCAGGTCTGCCATCGCCTCACCACGCTGCAACGGCCGAACGCGCGCGGCATTCCGTTCTTCCTGCTGCGGGTCGACAATGCCGGCAACGTGTCGAAGCGGTTTTCGTCGGGCACGTTTCCGTTCTCGAAATTCGGCGGCACCTGTCCACTGTGGAACGTACACTCGACCTTCGACACGCCTGATCGCTTGCTCAAGCAGGTGATCGAGCTGTCCGACGGCACGCGCTATTTCTCGATCGCGCAGATGGTGCGCCGGCCCGTGGCACCGCACCCGCTGCCGCAACCGCGCTTTGCGATCGGCCTCGGCTGCGAGATCCGCCACGCCGCGCGCCTGACTTACGCCGCCGGCATGGATCTGGAGAAGACGGAAGGTACGCCGATCGGCGTCAACTGCCGGCTCTGCGAGCGCGAAAACTGCGCCCAGCGCGCCGAGCCGCCGATCACGCGCACGCTGATCCTGGACGAGACGACGCGGCGGGTGTCGAGCTTCGCGTTCTCGAATGCACGGGAGCTGTGAGGGCGGCGGTCATCTGCGGCGGCCTCGTCATTGCGAGCGCAGCGAAGCAATCCAACTGTTTCCGCAGTGACAGCCTGGATTGCTTCGTCGCCAGCGCAAAATTGCTTCGCAATTTCGTCGCGGGCTCCTCGCAATGACGAAGAGTCACGCCAGCGTGTGCACGATCACCGGCCCCGCGGCGGCACTCGCATGCCCCGCCAGCAATGACCCCAAGTTCTTTTCGATCCAGGCGATGGCGCGCTTGTTCGCTTCCTCGGCCTGCTCGAACTTGTCGAAGATGGAGATCGCGGTCACCGTGTCGTCGCCGGCATAGACCACGTAATAGGCCCTGAAGCCGTCGACGTCGCTGATGATCGGAACGGCGCCGTCCTTGATGCGGCGCGCCAGCTCTTCGGCGCTTCCGCTTTTCGCCTTGGCCTGACGGATGGCGGCATACATGACATCCTCCCTTCCGGCTACTGATGTAGGGCATGGCGCCCGCTCGTGAGTCTATACCTCGGTATTAGCCCCGTCATCCCGGCGCAACCGCGAAGCGATTGTCGCTGGAGGTGCAAGGCGTGCGATGCGAAGCAGCGCACGAGGAGCCTCGAAGGATGAACGGCCCCGCTGCGGCAACCGGGCTGTCGCCCTTCGAGGGCCGCTGAAGGAGCGGCTACCTCAGGGTGACGGGATAGATAAGTGCCACCGCATCGGGCTTGGTTAACCCTGCCCTAATCCGCCTTCGCGATCTGCAACCAATCATTAAGCACGCCTCAACATCGCTGCCTTAGTCTCGCCCCACTCACTTTTCGCAAACAACGGCAGCCTATCCTGCCGCGTGAAGTGACATCAGGGGGTTCATCATGCGCATTGCGTTGCTGCTGACCGCGACCATTGTCGGCGCGCTCTTCGCCAATCCGTCCAACGCCGGCTCGCTCGATACCGCGTCCGCCGATGCAGCGAAGGCGCTGCCGCCCGGCTTCCAGAGCTATCGCGGCTACATGTTCGACGTGTCGGAGAATTCCGATCGCAAGGACGTCGACAAACTCACCGATAATCTGAAACAGCAGATCGACGTCGTCGAAGGCGCCGGCTTCTCCCCCCGCGTGCTGCGCTTCTTCCGTACCATCCCGATCATCGCGAGCGAGCTCGCCTGTCTCGACGAAGGCGCCGCGACCGCGTGCTACGGCCGGGTCACGCCGGACATCCAGCGCACCACCCCGCGCACCCTGACGGTGTGGGACCACGACAAGCAGCGCTGGACCAACCCGAACGCCGTCGACCTCGCGGTCGATTCCGGGCTCGGCGTGATCATGGTCCGGCCGGACATGATGCGTTACGAGAAGGAGGCCGTACTGCTCCACGAGATGCTGCACGCCTATCACGCGCGGCTGCTGCCGGACGGCTTCGCCAACAAGGGCGTGATCGGTTATTACGCCTACGCCAAGTCCAAGGATTTCCTGCCCAAGGAATCCTATGCGCTGAAGAACCACATGGAGTTCTTTGCGGTGACCGCCAGCATCTTCCTGTCCGGCAAGAGCGAACTCCACGATCCCAAGACCCGCGAAGCGCTCAAAGAGAAAATGCCGGACTACTACAAATATCTGGTCGGCCTGTTCGGCTTCGACCCTGATCCGGCGGCAAGCTCGAGCGGACCGGTCGCCTCGCTGAAATAAGGCACGCGTAGCGCTCCAGCGCCAGGCCATGCCAAAAGCCGCGCACAAAGCGCGGCTTTTCTATTTTGGTAACCGGAAGCTGCGGATGACGCCCGGGCGGCAATTGCCAAGGCGAGGCCCGATCTGCATAGTCCCGCCGCATCGATTGGGACTGTTTCGAAGAGGATAGAAGACATGGCGGACGCCGACCTGGATGTCGTGATCCGGCAACTGGCCAGACAGCTGCATACGGGCCTGATGTCCCGCGCCAAGGAGCGCCGGGATCGCTTCAACGGCCTTGCGGCCAAGGCCAAGGGCAAGGAGACCGGCGCCCGCTTCAAGATGATGGCCAAGACCACCATGGAGCAGGCCACTGCCGCCGCCAGGCGTCTCCAGATGTCCGCAGACAACGTCGCCGACAGCTACGCCCGCGCGATGCGAGTAGCCGCCAGCACGCCCGCTCCGGCGAAGCCGGAGAAGCCGGCCAGGGAAAAGCCGGCGAAGAAGGCTGCAAAGAAGGCCAAAGCCAAGAAGGCGAAGTAGCCCGCTTTCTTCCTTCTCCCCTTGTGGGAGAAGGTGGCGCGAAGCGCCGGATGAGGGGTTCTATCCGCGAACTCGTTGTGAGCGTGTCTGCGGAGACATACCCCTCACCCGTCTCGCCGCTATCGCGGCGAGCCACCCTCTCCCACAAGGGGAGAGGGAAAGACGGCAGCGCTGGAAATCTCACCGTCGCGGTGTGGAGACCTGGGTCGGCTCGGCCTGCGTGAGCTCGGCGAGTTTTGCGCGCGCAGCGTCGCGTATCCGGCTGTCCTTGCCGGGGGGCAGCGTAAGGGCTGCTTCGAAATCGGCGCGGGCATCGTCGGCCTGGCCGCGGGCGAGGAACGCAAGGCCACGGTCGAAACGGGCCTGCGCGTCCGACGGGTCGAGGCGGACGGCCGTGCTGTAGCTCAGGATCGCGCGGTCGAGATCGCTCTTGGCGGCGAGCGCGAGGCCGCGCTCGTGATAGGGCGCGGCGAGCTTGGGATCGAGCGCGATCGCCTCGTCGTAATCGGCAATCGCAAGCTCCTGCTCGCCGTTCTTCCGACGGGCTTCCGCGCGGTCGCGAAAGAGCGAGGCGCGGTTGGGATTGAGGTGAATCGCCTCGTTGAAATCGGCGATCGCCCGGCCATTGTCGCCGTGGCGCAGCGCGATCCGCCCGCGCCCTTCATAGGCGAAGGCAATCAGGGAGCCGCGAAACGGCGAAAAGCCGATCACGGCCGAGCAGATATCCGGCTCGTCCTCATCGCCGCAATTCACGACCGTATGCGTGGACAGGCCAATGGCCACGCCCAGGACGATCAGCAATGGCACGGTAATTCTGGTCATCTTCGACAGCGACCAGCGAGAGGCTGGCCACGTACCCCCTTTCGAAGGAATACTCTCGAAGAGGTGTTAGCACCGCCCGGGCAGGCACTGTGTGCGCCAGGTCACAAAGCCGGGCAAGATCCGGCCGGTTCCGTATCAGCCCCATGGTCCACGTGAAGACGAGCGACCCCACGGACCCTGCGGCGGATAATTCTCGTTGGCGCCGACCGACGGTGTGGCTCGCGTTCCGAGCTCCGCCGCGAGTTGCTGGAGCGCCGCGATGCGGTTCTGCGTCGAGGGATGGGTGGCGAAGAGATTGTCGACGCCATGGCCCGACAGCGGATTGATGATGAACATGTGCGCGGTCGCGGGATTTCGCTCGGCGTCATAGTTCGGCACCTGATGCGCGGCGCTCTCGATCTTCACCAGTGCCGAGGCGAGCCACATCGGCTGGCCCGCGATGCGCGCGCCGAGATTGTCGGCGGCATATTCGCGCGTGCGGCTGATGGCCATCTGCACCAGCATCGCCCCGAGCGGCGCCAGGATCATCATCAGGATCGAGCCGACAATGCCGGGACCGTTATTGTCGCGGTTGCCGCCGAAGAACATGCCGAACTGCGCCAGCATGGAGATGGCGCCGGCGATGGTCGCGGTCACAGTCATCAACAGCGTGTCGTGATTTTTGATATGCGCAAGTTCATGCGCGATCACGCCGGCGAGCTCCTCGCGGCTGAGCTGGTTCATCAGGCCGGTGGTGACGGCCACGGCCGCATTTTCGGGATTGCGTCCCGTCGCGAACGCGTTCGGCTGCGGCTCGTCCATCAGGAACACGCGCGGCATCGGCAGGCCCGCGCGGCCCGCAAGCTCGGCGACGAGCCCTACCAGTTCCGGCGCACTTTGACGGTCGACCTCATGGGCGCCATACATCGACAGCACCGCGCGGTCGGAGTTCCAGTAGGTGAAGAGATTGGTCGCGGCCGCAATCACCAGTGCGATCATGGCGCCCGTGGCACCGCCGATCAGATAGCCCACGCCCATGAACAGGGCGGTGAGGCCTGCGAGAAGCATTGCGGTGCGTAAATAGTTCATGGCCGTCTCCAACGCCGGCCATGGCCGCTGGGGGCACTGCGGGCCGGCAGGGATGAAGTAGGGATGACCCCGGCCGGAGCGCAAGGTTTCAGGGTGCGTCGCGGGGCCGCGGCACTGGTTTGAGACAGATCATTCCATTAAACTTCGTCAAGAATCCAAACGTCTCCTCCCCCTCCGGAAACCTCATGCTCCAGACCCGATTTGTGATCGCGGCCGCCGCCCTTCTCGCGCTCTCTTCAACCGCCTCCGCCCAGCTCAATCCGCGGCCCGCAAGGCCTGCCGCGCCAAAAGCCACGGCGCCATCGCCGCGCGCGGCGTCGTGCCACAATGGGCAGAGCTTCGATCGTTTTCTCGCCGACCTGAAACAGCAGGCGGTTGCTGCCGGCGTGTCGCAGCGAACGATATCGGAGGCTTCGCCCTACCTCGTCTACGACCAGGGCATCGTCAACCGCGACCGCGGCCAGCGCGTGTTCGGCCAGCTCTTCACGGAATTTGCCGGCCGCATGGCGGCGGCCTATCGCATGCAGAACGGCCAGCGGCACATCAAGCAACACGCGGCGGCGTTCGCGCGCGCCGAGAAGGAATACGGCGTGCCGCCAGCGGTGATCGCCGCGTTCTGGGGGCTGGAGAGCGATTTCGGTGTCAACATGGGCAATCTGCCGACGTTGAAATCGCTGGTGTCGCTCGCCTATGACTGCCGTCGTTCGGAGATGTTCGTGAACGAGACCATCGCCGCGCTGAAGATCATCGACCGCGGCGATCTCACGCCCGACGAGATGATCGGCTCCTGGGCGGGCGAGCTCGGCCAGACGCAGTTCCTGCCCGTGCATTACGTCAACTACGCCGTCGACTATGACGGCGACGGGCGACGCGACCTGCTGCGCAGCGAGGACGACGTGATCGGCTCGACCGCGAACTACATCGCCAACGGCTTGAAGTGGCGGCGCGGCGAATCTTGGCTGGAAGAGATCAAGGTGCCGCAGAACCTGCCCTGGGATCAGACCGACCTCAGCGTGCAGCTGCCGCGCTCGAAATGGGCGCAGTTCGGCGTCACCTATCCCGACGGTCGGCCGCTGCCGAATGACAATCTCGCGGCCTCGGTGCTGCTGCCGATGGGACGCAATGGGCCTGCCTTCATGGCGTACGCGAATTTCGCCGCTTATACCGAGTGGAATAACTCGCTGATCTATTCGACCACCGCAGGCTATCTCGCCTCGCGCATCGCGGGCGCAGCGCCGATGCGAAGGCCGTCGACGCCGGTCGCGCAATTGCCGTTCACTGAGCTCAAGCAATTGCAGCAGCTTCTGGTCCAAGCCGGCTTCAATGTCGGCAAGGTCGACGGCGTGCTCGGGCAGCAGAGCCGCGCCGCCGTGAAGGCGATGCAGATCAAATACGGCCTGCCCGCCGATTCCTGGCCGACGGCGGAGCTTCTGGCCCGCATGCGCGGCGGCACGGCACAGGCGCAGCCCCAGGCGACGGCACGGTAGAATTTTCGCACCGCACAAGCCACTTCCGCGATTGTATTATTCCATGAGGCTCCCATGTGAGTGGCTCAGGTTTCCTCCTGAGATTTCCCACCATTTGAAACGAGCATCACATGTCCTTCCACGACGCCGTCGTCCCCGCGTATCTGCAAATGCTGAACAGCCTGACCGGCCTGCTCACCAAGGCCGAGGCGCATTGTGCGGCCAAAAAGATCGACCCAAGCGTCCTGCTTGGCTCGCGCCTCTTCCCGGACATGCTGCCGCTGTCGAAGCAGATCCAGCTCGCCAGCGATTTCGCCGCCAAGGGCTGCGCCAGGCTGACCCATAGCGAGGTGCCTTCGATGCCCGACACGGAGAAGACGTTTGAGGAGCTGAAGCAGCGGCTCGCCAAGACGATCGACTACGTGAAATCATACAAGCCGGAGCAGTTCGAAGGCGCCGACACCAAGGACGTGACCTTCCCGGCGGGCCCGGACCGGACCATGACGCTCAAGGGCCAGCAGTTCTTCAGCGCCGTCTCGCTGCCGAACTTCTATTTCCACGCCACGACGGCCCACGGCATTATGCGTCACAACGGCGTCGAGATCGGCAAGCGCGATTTCCTCGGCGCGAACTGAGTTCGCGGGGGCTGCGGCGACGGAAATCCGCTGCCTCGGTCCGAATTGCACATGAAGTATGCTACGCGGGTCCCGCCGCGTAGCTCGCCTGCACTTTCCGTATGGCTCGTCCCTTGCGCTGATTGCCGCAATGCACAAGTGTTCCGGACCTCTCACCGCCTGGAAGCACCCCAATGAGCCGTCCGACCAAATTGTTTGAGACCACCAAGCTCGGCCCGATCACCCTGGCCAACCGCCTGGTGATGGCACCGCTGACGCGCAACCGCGCAGCGCCCGGCACCTTCGTACCTGGTCCGCTCGCCGCCGACTATTACGGCCAGCGCGCCTCTGCGGGCCTCCTGATCACCGAAGCGAGCCAGGTCTCTCAACAAGGCCAGGGCTACCAGGACACCCCCGGCATCTACTCGAAGGACCAGGTCACCGGCTGGCGCAAGGTCAACGACAAGGTGCATGAGCGCGGCGGCAAGATCTTCATCCAGCTCTGGCATGTCGGCCGCATCTCGCATGTCGACCTCCAGGCGGGTGGCGCAGCCCCGGTGGCGCCGAGCGCGATCCGTGCCAAGGGCAAGACCTTTGTGAACGGCACCTTCGCCGACGTCTCCGAGCCCCGTGCGCTCGAAACGTCCGAAATTCCAGGCATCATCGACGACTTCAAGCGCGCGACCAAGAACGCATTGGAGGCCGGCTTCGACGGCGTCGAGATCCACGGCGCCAACGGCTATCTGCTCGACCAGTTCGCCAGGGACGGCACCAACAAGCGCACCGACTCCTATGGCGGCTCCATCGAGAACCGCGCCAAGTTGATGCTGGAGGTCTCCAAGGCCGTCGTGGCGGAAGCCGGCGCCGATCGTACCGGCATCCGCATCTCGCCGGTGACGCCGGCGAATGACATCTCGGACTCCAATCCACAACCGCTGTTCGATCATATCGTCGATGGGCTGAATGCGCTGAAGCTCGTCTACATCCACGTCATCGAGGGCGCCACCGGCGGGCCGCGTGACATCGCGCCGTTCGACTACGCGTCCCTGCGCAAGCGCTTCTCGGGCGCGTACATGGCCAACAACGGCTACGATTTCGATCTCGCGACCAAGGTGCTCGACGCGAACGCGGCCGACCTGATCGCGTTCGGCAAACCGTTCATTTCCAATCCCGACCTGGTCGAGCGGCTGGAGAAGGGCGCGTCGTTGAACGATTGGGACAAGAACACGTTCTATGGCGGCGGCGCCAAGGGCTACACGGATTACCCGACGCTCGCGGCCGAGCCGGCGGAGTAGGACGTCACCGTCGCTCCATCCTCCGTCGTTGCGAGGAGCGCTTGCGACGAAGCATTCCAGACTGCCTCCATGGAAAGACTCTGGATTGCTTCGCTACGCTCGCAATGACGGTGTGGAAGCAGCACCAACTCACCAAAGAAAAAGAGGCCGGGATTGCTCCCGGCCTTTTTCCATTTGACGTGTACAGCGCGTTGTATTGCTGTGCCGTCGCATCCTTGCTCTAATACCGCGATGGATGACACTCAGACACTCGTTCGCCGCGCCACAGCAGCGGTCAATTCGGGCAAGCCGGACGAGGCGCAGCGTTTGTGCGAACAGGGCCTGGCGCGCGATCCCGGAGATCCGGTCCTGCATCACCTGCTGGCTGCAATCTTGTTCTCCAGAGGTGTCGTCGCCCCAGCTCATGCACATATCGACGTGAGTCTTGCCAAGCGACCAAACAACGCGCCGGCCCGGCTGCTGGCCGCCCGCATCGCGCGAAGCGAAGGCCAATTCGACGCCGCGCTCGTCCATCTCGATGCCGCGATCGCCGCCAGCCCGCAGCGCGAGATGTTCATCGAGAAGGCACGAACGCTCGATATGGCCGGGCTGCGAGATCAGGCACGCGGCTCCTGGCAGGCCATCCTCAGGGTCATTCCCGGCCATCAGGAAGCTGCGGCGCGCCTCGGCCGACTGGCCTGGGAGGATGGCGATCCCGCCACCGCCGCAAGCCTGCTCACACAAGCGATCGCGACGGACGCGCCGGCTTCCGTGTGGTTCAATCTTGGCCTCGCGCGACAAGACCTGCGTGATCACGACGGAGCAGCAATTGCCTATCGCAAGGCGTTCGAGCTCAAGTCCGACCATGCCGAGGCTGCGCTCAATCTCGGCATCTCCCTCCAGGAGGTTGGAGACCTCGATGCCGCCATGAACGCGTTCGGCAACGCCTATCGCCTGCGTCCGCAGTTGTTCGGCTCTATCGCGATGGCGTTGACTTCAGCCTCTCACGGCCGGCTATGGCTCGACGAGGATGGCTTGCGGCGTGCTCTAACGCGTTAGGCGCCCGCGTTTCGCACGAAACCGCTTGCGGTAGACGTTGGGGGCAGCGAGCACGTCGGTGACGACCTTCGCATAGGATTGCTGGTGTGCGTCATCGAAAGGCTCGAACACCAGCTCCGGCGCTTGTCTCGGAACGGCAAAGCACTGCGCAACCGGCGTCCCCTTTTCGAGGACGCCAGAGAAATCAGGCTTGATCCAGACGGCGGGAAAATTGATGCCGCCGTCGTGAAATCGGTCGGCGTCGACCAGGCCGGAGACGAGACGAAACGGCAGGTCGTCGCGGTTGACGGGATGGGTCGCGAACAGCGACCAGCCGGGCTCGAGCTCGATGGTCCAGAAACTGTTGAACTTGAGCGCGGACCGTCCGCTGGCGAACGGGGCAGCGGCCAATTGCGCGGCCGGATGGAAGCTGAGCGGCGCGCGTGGATGTCCCGCTGTCTCCGGCTCGGGGATGTCCCAATCCCAGCTGAACGTTCCGGACTCGACCCTGACGTCGCATGGCAACGGGATCATGACCCCGTGGGCCATCGCATCGACAAAGGGCGGACATTGCTTGACCGTCCGTATCTCGCGACCGTGAATTTCCGAGTGCGCCGTTGCCGGCATGGCGCGCAGCCAATCGGGCAAGGCCGTGCGCGCCGGATAGGGCCGGAGCAGATGATCGGCCAGCTTTGGATCGCAACGGAATGTCATGCGCATGGCGAAGCCTCGCTTCTGGACCGATACGGCCAATTCAGATCACGACCGCCGATAAGGCAAGAGGGCAACAAGACAAAAGGCCGGGATTGCTCCCGGCCTCCTGCTTTCATGGATGGCCGGGACAAACCCGACCACGATGATGTCAGCGAATTACTTCGCCTCGGCGCGCTTCGGCGGGCTCGCAGGCCACGACTTGATCAGCGTGTCGTAGTCGATGGTCTCACCCTTCGGCTTCTCGTTCGCGAGCTTGCGCTGCGGAGCGATGTTACCGTCCTTGGCCGACTTGTCGTACCAGAACTCAGCCGTCTTCTTCGGGTTGAGCTTCGGTCCGCAAGCGCCCTGCACGCCCGACTTCTCGAGACGCTCCATGACGGAGTCCTGAGCAGCCGCGAGAGCATCCATCGCCGCCTGCGGCGTCTTCGCACCGGACGACGCATCGCCGATGTTCTGCCACCAGAGCTGAGCGAGCTTCGGATAGTCAGGCACGTTGTTGCCGGTCGGGGTCCACTGCACGCGCGCGGGCGAGCGGTAGAACTCGATCAGACCGCCGAGCTTCGGCGCACGTTCGGTGAACGACTTGTCCCAGATGTCGGACTCTCGCGTAAACGTGAGACCGACATGGCTCTTCTTCAGACTCACCGACTTGGAGTTGATGAACTGGAGGTAGAGCCAGGCCGCCTTGCGGCGGTCAACCGGGGTCGACTTCAACAGCGTCGCCGAACCCACGTCCTGGTAGCCGAGCTTCATACCGTCCTTCCAGTAGGAGCCGTGCGGCGACGGAGCCATGCGCCACTTCGGCGTACCGTCAGCATTCATGACCGGCAGACCGGGCTTCACCATGTCGGCGGTGAAGGCGGTGTACCAGAAGATCTGCTGGGCGATATTGCCTTGCGACGGCACCGGACCGGATTCCGAGAAGGTCATGCCTTGCGCCTGCGGCGGGGCATATTTCTTCATCCAGTCGAGGTACTTGACGATCGAATAAACCGCCGCCGGGCCGTTGACGTCGCCGCCACGCTCGACGGACGAGCCGACTGGACGGCAGCCTTCCATGCGGATGCCCCATTCGTCGACCGGAAGACCGTTCGGAAGGCCCTTGTCACCATTGCCGGCCATCGAGAGCCAGGCGTCGGTGAACCGCCATCCGAGCGACGGGTCCTTCTTGCCGTAGTCCATGTGACCATAGACCCGGACGCCGTTGATCTCCTTGATGTCGTTGGTGAAGAACTCCGCGATGTCTTCATAGGCCGACCAGTTCACGGGAACGCCGAGATCGTAGCCATACTTGGCCTTGAACTTGGCCTTGTAGTCGGGATTGGAGAACCAGTCGTAGCGGAACCAATAAAGGTTCGCGAACTGCTGGTCCGGCAACTGATAGAGATGGCCGTTCGGTGCCGTGGTGAAAGACTTGCCGATGAAATCGTTCAAGTCGAGCATCGGGTCGGTGACATCCTTGCCTTCGCCAGCCATCCATTCCGTCAAATCGACGGCCTGACCGTAGCGAAAGTGGGTTCCGATGAAGTCGCTATCGTTGATCCAGCCGTCATAGACGTTCTTGCCGGACTGCATCTGGGTCTGGATCTTCTCGACGACGTCACCTTCCTGGATGATGTCGTGCTTGACCTTGATGCCCGTGATTTCCTCGAAGGCTTTGGCAAGCGTCTTCGATTCATATTCGTGCACGGTCAGGGTTTCGGAGACCGCGTTGATCTCCATGCCCTTGAAGGGAGCAGCGGCCTTGATGAACCACTGCATTTCCTTCATCTGATCTTCTTTGGACAGCGTCGAAGGTTGGAACTCCGAGTCGATCCACTTCTTCGCGGCTGCTTCATCCGCGAAGGCCGGCACGGTGAACGAAGCTGCCGTCAATGCAACGGCGCTCGTCATCATCCAAAACCGGGTCCTGGTCACAGGACCCTTCTTTCGTCGCTCTAAATATCGCATGTTGTTTCCTCCGTTACAGCGATAAACTCTCAGGCCCGGGTTACCCCCGGATCTGCTCTTTTTCGGTTGCCTAGACCGTGCGGAATATTGCGACGGCAGAGGCAAGCGAAATCACGGTAGCGAGCCAAAGGCTCGACAACTCAATTCCTTCTCCGACCGGCAGCGTCGCGAGCGTGTCGGTGCCGACGAAACCGATCCACAACAGATGGATCACGGCGGCCGTGATCAGCGAAATGAACAGCCGGTCGCCGCGCGTCGTCGGAATTCGAAGGATCCCGACGCGCTCCGCCTCTGGATAGGCAACAGCGAGCCACGTCATCACCGCCAGCGTCATCGCCAGCAGCACGAAGAAGATCGCGGTCGGCGGTGTCCAGGCCATCCATGCAATGTTTTCCATGGAGTTAGGCCTCCAATCCAAGCGATGCACGGCACACGCGCGCGGGGAGCGGGGGTGTCTCAACAGACTCGGCCGCGCGGTCAAGCCCACTCACCCGGATTGCGCCAAAGCGCAATCCGACCTCTCGCCGCAAGCGGGGTGAGGTGAATAAAAGTGAGTTTGCCTGATTTGAATGAGGCGCCATCGGACTACACCCTACCCAGCGCAAAACCGCGCGCGATGTAGTTGCGGACAAACCAGATCACCAGCGCGCCTGGAATAATGGTGAGAACGCCGGCCGCGGCCAGCAGCCCCCAATCCATTCCGGCCGCCGAGACCGTACGCGTCATGACGGCGGCGATCGGCTTGGCGTTGACCGAGGTCAGCGTGCGCGCCAACAGCAGTTCGACCCAGGAGAACATGAAGCAGAAGAACGCGGCGACGCCGATGCCGCTCGCGATCAGCGGCACCAGGATCTTGATGAAGAAACGCGGGAACGAATAGCCGTCGAGGAAGGCGGTCTCGTCGATTTCGCGCGGCACGCCGGAGACGAAACCTTCGAGGATCCAGACTGCCAGCGGCACGTTGAAGATACAGTGCGCCAGCGCAACCGCCCAGGGCGTATCGAACAGGCCGATCGCCGAATAGAGGTTGAAGAACGGCAGCGCATAGACCGCCGCCGGCGCCATGCGGTTCGACAGCAGCCAGAAGAACAGATGCTTGTCGCCGAGGAAGCGGTAGCGCGAGAACGCATAGGCCGCCGGTAACGCCACGGAAATCGAAATGATGGTATTGATAACGACGTATTCCAGCGAGTTAATATAGCCGGAATACCAGCTCTCGTCGGTGAAGATGCGCCTGTAGTGCTGGAGCGTCGGAGCATGCGGCCACAGCGTCATCGTCGAGATGATCTCGCCGTTGGTCTTGAAGCTCATGTTGACGAGCCAGTAGATCGGCAACAGCAGAAATATCAAGAACAGCGCCATGATGAGACGGCGGCCGGGGATAGAGTGCATCACACGGCTCCTTCCTGCGGCTTCCGCTCGTTGCCGGCATTGGTCATGACGGTGTAGAAGATCCAGCAGACGATCAGGATGATCAGATTGTAGACCAGCGAGAGCGCTGCTGCCTTGCCGAGGTCGAACTGGCCGAGGGCGATCTTCACGAGCTCGATCGACACGAAGGTGGTCGAGTTGCCGGGCCCGCCGCCAGTGAGGACGAACGGCTCGGTGTAGATCATGAAACTGTCCATGAAGCGCAGCAGCACCGCGATCAGCAACACGCGGTTCATCTTCGGCAGCTGGATCGCCTTGAACACCGCCCAGCGCGAGGCACCGTCGATTTGGGCGGCCTGGTAATAGGCCTCGGGGATCGACTTCAGACCGGCATAGCAGAGCAGCGCGACGAGGCTGGTCCAATGCCAGACGTCCATGACGATGACGGTGACCCAGGCGTCGAACTCGTTGGAGACGTAGTTATAGTCGATGCCGATGGCATTCAGCACGTAGCCGAGCAGGCCGATGTCGGGACGACCAAAGATCTGCCAGATCGTGCCGACCACATTCCACGGAATCAACAGCGGCAGTGCGAGGATCACGAGGCACGCGGCCACCGTCCAGCCCTGTCGCGGCATCGACAGCGCAACGACGATGCCGAGCGGCACTTGGATCGCGAGGATGACGAGCGAGAAGAACAGATTGCGCCCGAGCGAGGCAAGGAAGCGGCCACCGAGATCGGTGGAGGGGTCGAGCAACTCCTTGAACCAGCCGACGCCGTTCCAGAAGAACTGGTTGTTGCCGAAGGTGTCCTGCATCGAATAGTTCACCACCGTCATCAGCGGCAGCACCGCCGAGAAGGCGACGACCAGGAACACCGGCAGCACCAGGAACCAGGCTTTTTGGTTGACGGTCTTGTCCATCAGGCGGCTCCTTCCACCAGAAGGCTGTCGGCATAGACGTGGATGTACGCCGGATCGAATTTCAGCCCGGCCGTATTGTCCGGGCTGGTAAAGCCTGCGGGCGCGCGCGCCGCGAGCTTGATGTCACCGAGACGCGCACGTGCGAAGCGGATGCGGCCGAGATCGTCGATGCGCTCGATCCTGGCCGTGAGCAGGCCGGGTGCGGGCGCAACCGCGTCGACGAATTCCGGACGCACGCCGATCTCGATCTTGGCGCCACCAGGCAGATTGTCGTAGCTGCGATTCAGCGCGATGACGTGGCCGTCGATACGTGCCTCACGTCCCTTCACTTCGGCCGGCAGGATGTTCATGCCGGGCGAGCCGATGAAATAGCCGACAAAGGTATGCGCCGGCTTGTTGAACAGCTCGGCCGGCGTGCCGCTCTGCACCACGCGACCGTCATGCATGACGACGACGGTGTCGGCGAACGTCAGCGCCTCGGTCTGGTCGTGGGTGACGTAGATCATCGTCAGGTCGAGTTCGCGATGCAGCGCCTTCAGCTTGGAGCGGAGCTGCCATTTCAGCTCGGGATCGATCACCGTCAACGGCTCGTCGAACAGGACGGCGGCGACGTCGGAGCGGACGAGGCCACGGCCGAGCGAAATCTTCTGCTTGGCGTCGGCCGTCAGCCGCGTGGCCTTGCGGTTCAGATAGAGGTCGAGGTCGAGCAGGCGGCCGATCTCGGCGACGCGCTTGTCGATCTCGGCCTTCGGCACGCCACGGTTCTTCAACGGAAACGCCAGGTTCTGCCCCACCGTCATGGTGTCGTAGATCACCGGAAACTGGAACACCTGGGCGATATTGCGCTTCTGGGTCGACAGCGGTGTGATGTCCTGACCGTCGAACAGGATTTGCCCCTGCGACGGCGTGATGATGCCGGAGATGACGTTGAGCAGCGTGGTCTTGCCGCAGCCGGACGGGCCGAGCAGCGCATAGGCACCACCCTGCCGCCAGGTCATGGTCACCGGCTTCAGCGCAAAGGTTTCCTGAGGCGCGTCATTGCCGCCGTAGGAATGAGCGAGATCGACAAGGTCAATGCGAGCCATGGCGCATCTCCCTCAAGAACCGGGGGCCGCGACGAGGCGATCAGCCGCGTCGAAGACGAAGACATCGTTGGGATCGAGCACGGCGTCGATGGTCTGGCCGGGCTCGAACTCGTGCACGCCGTGCAGCACCGCAACCCAGTTCGATCCGTCGCGGGTCAAATGCACGTAACTCTCCGAACCGGTGATCTCGGTCACCGTCACCGTGGCATGGAAGGCGTGGCGATCGGTCTCGCCATTGGCAAGGGCGAGCTGATGCGCGCGAAAACCGACGCGATAGGCGCCGTCGGCGAGCGACGAATAAAGGCCGGAGGCCGACGATGCGGCGCCGCCGGCATATTGCACAGAGCCGTTCTTCTTCTCGATGCCGACGAGGTTGAGCGGCGGATCCGAGAACACCTGCGCGACGCGGAGCGTCTGCGGCCGGCGATAGACGTTGGCGGTCTCGCCGATCTGGAGCGCCTGTCCCTGCCACATGCAGACCGTGTTGCCGCCGAGCAGCAGCGCCTCGGTCGGCTCGGTGGTGGCATAAACGAAGATCGCGCCCGAGGCCTCGAAGATGCGCGGCAACTCGGCGCGCAGCTCTTCGCGCAGCTTGTAATCGAGATTGGCGAGCGGCTCGTCGAGCAGCACGAGATCGGCGCCCTTGACCAGCGCGCGCGCGATCGCGGTGCGCTGCTGCTGGCCGCCTGAGAGCTGGAGCGGCGTGCGCTTCAGAAACGGTTCGAGTCGCAACAGTTTTGCGGCTTCCGCAACGCGCGTTTCGATCTCCGCGCGCGGCTTGCCCTGCACGCGCAACGGCGAGGCGATGTTCTCATAGACCGTGAGCGAGGGGTAATTGATGAACTGCTGATAGACCATCGCGACCGAACGCTGGCGCACATCGACGCCGGTGACGTCCTTGCCATTGACCAGCACCTTGCCCGTTGTCGGCTTGTCGAGGCCGGCGAGCAACCGCATGATCGAGGTCTTGCCAGACAGCGTCGGCCCGAGCAGCACGTTCAGCGTGCCGCTCTCCAGCGTCAGCGAGACGTCGTGGATGTGTGGGACCCCGTCGACGGTCCGGGTCACGTGATCGAGTGTCACGCTCATGAGCGTCCTCCTGCTTCCAGCAGGGGACTTTGCGACACAAAATGGGTCCTGATCCAGTCATCCAGGGCAGCGATTTCGTCGGCGGATAGCCGCAGACCGAGCTTGGAGCGCCGCCAGACGATATCCTCGGCGGTCACCGCCCATTCATTGGTCATCAGGTAGCGAACCTCGCGTTCGGTCAGTGTTGCGCCAAAGGCCTGGCCGAGATCGGCTGCCGATTTTGCGTCGCCGAGCAATTTGATGGCGCGGGTGCCATAGGCGCGAGCGAGGCGTCGCGCATGCTCATGGCTGAGGAAGGGATAGCCGCCCTGAAGCTCGCCGATCAGGCCATCGACGGCCGACACGTCCATGTCGCCGCCCGGCAGCGGCCATTTGCCGGTCCAGCCCTCGCGCGCTTTCGCACTGCGAAGATAGGGCGCCAGCCGTTCCAATGCCTCTTCGGCAAGGCGGCGATAGGTCGTGATCTTGCCGCCATAGATCGACAGCAGCGGCGAACCGCCGGGCGTGTCGAGTTCGAACACGTAGTCGCGGGTCGCGGCCTTGGCTTCGCTGGCGCCGTCGTCATAGAGTGGTCGCACGCCGGAATAGGTCCAGACCACGTCCTCGGGTGTCACGGGCTTCGCGAGATATTCGCTTGCGGCGGCGCAGAGATATTGAATCTCCTCGGCCGTCGCCTTCACCTTGGACGGATTGCCATCATAGTCGCGATCGGTGGTTCCGATCAGCGTAAAGTCGTCCTGATAGGGGATGACGAAGATGATGCGGCCGTCGGCGTTCTGGAACATGTAGGCGCGGTCGTGGTCGTAGAGCTTCTTGACCACGATGTGCGAACCCTGCACCAGGCGCACCTTCGCTTTCGCGTTGACGCCGGCACCGCGCCCAAGCACGTCCTCGACCCAGGGACCGCCGGCATTGACCAGCGCGCGGGCCTGGATCGACGAACGTGCGCCGGTCAGCGTGTCGACCATGCTGACGGTCCAAACGCCATCGGACTGCTTGATATCCGTCGCGCGGGTGCGGGTGCGGATCTCGGCGCCCTTGTCGGCGGCATCGCGCGCATTGAGCACGACCAGGCGGGCGTCATCGACGAAGCAGTCGGAATATTCGAAGGCGCGGCTGTAGCGATTCGGGATCAGCGGACGGCCGACCTCATCGCGTCGAAGATCGACCGACCGCGTTGACGGCAGCAGATGGCGGCCGCCAATGTGATCGTAAAGGAAGAGACCAAGGCGCAGCAGCCAGGCCGGACGCAGGCCGGCGTGATGCGGCAAAACAAAGCGCAGGGGATGGATGATGTGGGGCGCGATGCCCCAGAGAATCTCGCGCTCGATCAGCGCTTCGCGGACCAGCCGGAACTCGTAGTATTCGAGATAGCGCAGACCGCCATGCACCAGCTTGGTCGACCAGGACGACGTCCCGCTCGCCAGATCGTTCATTTCGCACAGGAAAACGGTGTTGCCGCGGCCCACCGCGTCACGCGCGATGCCGCAACCGTTAACACCGCCTCCAATGATGGCGAGGTCGAAAATACGCTCCAACAGACGCATCCCCCGGCGACCGCTCGTTCCTTCGAGCGTTTACTTTCGTTTTTGATTAGATCACACCGAAAAACGAAAGCAAGATGAAAGAGGGGCAGAAGGAAGTGAAAGCGGAACTTTTTCGGGACGGTCGGCCAACGAATTGGGCAGCTCGAACCACGATTCCGGACGCAGTGTCGCGCTTGAATAGTAATCGTAACCCAATATAGTCACAATAGTCACATTGGTTTATTTGGTATGACAGACCAGAGAACTGCTCCCGACCCGCCGCCGACTGACCAACCGAACGACACTTGGACGCTTGCCAATGCCAAGGCACGCCTGTCCGAGGTGATCGATCGCGCCCAAACCGGCCCCCAGATCATCACCCGTCACGGAACGCCTAATGCCGTGATCGTTTCCGCCGAAGAATGGGCGCGAAAGACCGCCCGCAAAGGCACGCTTGCCGAATTCCTGCTGGCTTCGCCGCTGCGCGGCGCCGAACTCGAGCTTGAACGCGTGCGGGATGAACCACGCGACGAAACGCCGTGAACCTGCTCCTCGACACCAACGTGCTGTCGGAGGTTCAGCGGCCGGCGCCATCCCCGAAAGTTCTGGCATGGCTTGATACTGTCGACGAGGATCGTGCCTTCATCAGTGTCGCCTCGATCGCCGAGCTTCGCCGCGGCATCGCATTGCTGGATGACGGACGTCGGCGCGCGGCGCTGGCCGCTTGGCTCGCCAATGATCTGCCCGCTCGTTTTGCGGAGCGTATCCTGCCGATCGACCATGCGGTGGCCGAGCGCTGGGGCGATCTGATGGCACAGAGCCGCCGCAGCGGCGTTGCGTTGTCGGTGATGGACGGGTTCTTTGCGGCAACTGCGCTGGCCAACGCTCTCACGCTCGTCACACGCAATGTGAGGGACTTTGCGGCATGCGGCGTACCGCTGCTCAACCCGTGGGACGGTGCCTGAGCGCTAGCGCAGCCTGACCACTGGCGCCGCTTCGGGCGCGGCATCCTGTGCATCGGCCTGGGTATCGTCGATATCCTCCGCCCCCTTCGGCATCGCGGCCACTACCTCGATGCCCTTGCTGTGGCAGATGGTGGCGAGGCGTTCGGGCAGATCCTGATCGGTGACGAAGGTCTGGATCTGGCTGATATGAGCAATGCGGACCGGCGCACTGCGGCGAAGTTTTGTGGAATCAGCGACCAGCATGACGCTGCGGGCATTGGCGATGATGGCCTGCGCTACCTGCACCTCGCGATAGTCGAAGTCGAGCAGCGCACCCTCCTCGTCGATCGCCGACGTACCGATGATGGCATAGTCGACCTTGAACTGGCCGATGATCTGTGTCGCGGTCGAGCCGACCACGGCGCCGTCCGCCCGCCGCACCGTGCCACCGGCGACCACCACCTCGATGCGGGGATGGCGATAGAGCAGCATCGCGACGTTGAGGTTGTTGGTGATGACGAGGAGATCCTCGTGCGAGGTCAGCGCGCTCGCGACCTCCTCCGTCGTGGTGCCGATGTTGATGAACAGCGAGCAACCGTTCGGGATCAGGGAGGCTGCGGCAGCGCCGATCGCCTTCTTCTCGTCGGCGGCGACAAAGCGGCGCGCCTCGTAAGCGAGATTTTCGACGCCGGAGGCGATGATGGCGCCACCATGCACGCGGGTCAGCGAGCGGCGCTCACAGAGATCGTTCAGATCCTTGCGGATGGTCTGCGCCGAGACTTCAAAGCGGCGCGCCAGCTCCTCGACCATGACGCGGCCCGAGGCGCGCGCGATGTTGAGGATTTCGGCTTGGCGGTGGGTCAATCCGGTCACGGCAATGGCCTCAAATCAGAACGCCGCATGGTGCGGCGGTTCGCGCGCGCGGTCAATGCGCGCAGATCACGGTTAACGGATGAAACCCTCACGATGCCATCACGGCGGCGAGCCGCGCGAGCAGCGCCGGATCGTCGAAGGCGCTCGCCGAGGCAACCGCGCCCGCGGCAACAAGGTCAGCATCGCTGAGGCTGGTCCGGATACCGATGGTCGGAATGCCGGCGGCGGCAGCCGACTGCACGCCCGAGCGGGAATCTTCGAAAGCGATCGAGGCGGCCGCGCTGGCGCCGACGAAGCGCAGCCCCTCCTGATAGGGCAGCGGATGCGGCTTGCCGTGCGGCAGCTCGTCGCCGATCACGAGCGCCTTGAAGCGGTGCGTGATGCCGAGGCCGGACAACAGCAGCTCGGCATTGAGACGCGGCGCGTTGGTGACGGCGACCATCGGAATGCCGGCGGCATCCGCGCGGTCGAGCAGCGCCATCAGGCCCGGCAGCGGCTCGATCTGCCCCGCGACCAGCGTGCGGAACACTTCTTCCTTCTCACCGAGAATCGCAGCGCGCCGCTCCACCGTTTCGTCGGGCAGAAAGCGCTCGCCGATCGACAAATTGGCGAAGCCTTGCAGCTCCTTCGAAAAGCGAGCGTGATCGAAGATATGGCCGCGAGGACCGAGCACCTGGTTGAATGCCTTAAGGTGCAGCGGGTCGGTGTTGGCAAGCGTGCCATCGATGTCGAACAGCAGCGCCTTGCCGAGTGTCTCGATCATGTCCGTACTTCCCCGAATACGCGGCGTATCAATGCGAAAGACGTATCAATAGAGCCTCGCGCGCGCAATGACGCATCCAAATGATCCTGCACGACGGTCGACAAAGCCGCGCGCGGCTGCGACACTCCATACAAGATCAAAAAGGAGGAAACGATGACGATCAACCGACGCGATCTGGCTCTCTCGACACTTGCCGTCTCCGCACTTGCGCTCTCGACCCCGGCGCTCGCTGCGTCCGCGGAAGAAGAAGCCGTGGCGAAGAAGGTCGACGCCTTCCGTCTCGCCCAGATCGCAGCCGACCCGAAGGCGCTCGGCGCGCTGTGCTGGGACGATCTCAGCTACAGCCATTCCAGCGGCAAGGTCGAGGACAAGGCGACCTTCATCACCAACGCCACCGACAGCAAGTCGAAATTTCTCTCGATCGAATACAAGGATCCGACCATCAAGGTCGTCGGCCCCGCCGCGATCGTGCGCTTTCACTGGGTCGCGGAACAGGAGATGGCGGCCGATGGGAAAAAAGTGCCGACCAACCTTCACATCCTGATGAACTGGCAGAAGCAGGGCGACGAGTGGAAACTCTTGTCGCGGGCAGCGACGAAGTTGTGATTGACGATGTCATTCCGGGACGCGCCGAAAGGCGCGTCCCGGAATCCATTGATCGGCAATTTCTGCAGCAAGATAGATTCCGGGCTCGCGCTTAGCGCGCCCCGGAATGATTGGCGGGCTACTACGCAGCCTCCTTCACATCGCCGTTAACCAGCTTGCGCGCAGCGCGCTCGGCTTCGCGGGCGTTGCGGAAGACCTGGCCTTCGAGACGATTGAATTGGTGGGATGAGGCGAAGAAGCAGTAGCCTCCGTGACCGCGGACAACGATGCCCGCGGTCTCTGAATTCACTTCGATGATGTAGCTGTCCGGCATGGCCCGTAGATTCCTCAGTGCGGGCAAATAACGACGACTTTGCCCAAAGGTTCCCAAGGGCAAATCGGCCGTTTCCACCCCGAATCGACGAGCACGTGAGTACGCCGGGACCTCATCCGTTTTATGACTGGTTTTTGGCGAAGGCGCGACGCGATGACTTAGTCACGCCGCGTTTCTTAACACCGCACGCCTTCGTGAGATGAGGCGTAAAGCCGCGCGCGGTTACGTCGCGATCGCAGGATCGCTTTTCTGGATCGCTTGCGGATGGCCGTTATCGTCGATCGAGACATAGGTGAAATTGCCATCGGTCACGAGGATCGGCTGCAGCTCACGCCGCCGTAGCGCCCAGGCTTCGAGATGGACCGTGAGCGAGGTGCGGCCGACGCGCACGAGGTTGGCGTAGACCGAGACGAGATCGCCGACATAAACGGCCTTGCGAAAATTCATCGCCTCGATCGCAACCGTGACGGTGCGCGACTTCGCGACCTTCGAGGCGAACACGCCGCCGCCGACGTCCATCTGGCTGAGCAGCCAGCCGCCGAAAATGTCGCCATTGGCATTGGTGTCGGCAGGCATCGCCAGCGTGCGGATGCAGAGATCGCCGCTCTGCTCGGCGTCGGACTTTTCAGTCATGCGGGTCTCACTTGAAATGTTTCACTTGAAATTGTCCCAGCCCGGATCGGGCGCGAAGCGTCCGCCGAATCGCTCGGCCAGTGCGCGCAAGGTCGATACGACATTCTCCACGCCGCGCGCACGCGCATAGTTGAGGGGACCGCCGCGGAACGGCGCGTAGCCGGTGCCGAAGATCATGGCGCCATCGACCGCATCGGGGTCGTCGACGATGCCTTCACGCAGGCACGCGACGCAGACATTGGACATCGGAAGCACCAGGCGGTCGATCATCTGGTCGGTGACGCGCGGGCCGGTCTCGGGCAATGGCGCCTTCTCCGCCTTGCCGTCCTTCCAGGTGTAAAACCCCTTGCCGGTCTTGCGGCCGAGCTCGCCCCTGGCGACCTTCTCGCGCAGCCAGGCCGGTGTTGGTGGCAGCAGGTCGCCAAACCTGGTGCGCAGCATGTCGCCGACGTCGAGACAGATGTCGAGGCCGACCTGGTCGGCGAGCTCGATCGGCCCCATCGGCATGCCGAACTGTTCGGCTGCGGCGTCGATCAGGCGCTGGTCGATCTTCTCGTCCAGCATCACCATGGCTTCCAGCATGTAGGGCGTCAGCGCACGGTTGACGAGGAAGCCGGGCGAGCTCTTCACCGACAGCGGCAGGCGGTCGATCGCACCGACGAAGGCGAGCGCTTCCTTCAGGACCTGCGCATCGTTGCCGTCATGGCTGACGACCTCGACGAGCTGCAGCCGCGACACCGGATTGAAAAAATGCAGGCCAACGAGGCGCTCGGGCCGCGCCAGCGTGGTGCGGAGGTCTTGAAGCGGAATGCTCGACGTGTTGGTCGCAAGGATCGCGCCCGGCTTCATCTTCGGCTCGAGGCCGGCATAGACCTTCTGCTTGAGTTCGAGCTTTTCCGGCACAGCCTCGATGATGAGATCGGCGTTGCGGACGCCCTCGCCGTACATGTCCGGCATCAGCCGATCGAGCGCGTCGCGAACCTCGGTCGGCTTGCGGATGATCTTGCCGTAGAGCTCGGCGGCACGCTTCACCGCGCCTGCGACCGGCTCCGCCTTCATGTCGGCGAGCGAGACGCGCAGCCCCTGCCCCGCGCACCAGGCCGCGATGTCGCCACCCATGGCGCCGGCGCCGATGACGTGGACGTGTTTGACCGTGTTGCCGCTGCCGGCCGCCTTCTTCATCTGCTCACGCAGGAAGAACACGCGGATCAGGTTTTGCGCAGTCGGCGTCACCATCAGCTTGGCGAATGAGGCCTGCTCCGCTTTCAGCATTGCGGCCTTGCTGCCGCCATGGGTCTCCCAGAGATCGATCAGCGCGTAAGGCGCCGGATAGTGCTCGCGCGGCGCGGCCTTCGCAGCCTCCGAGCGCATGCGCCTGGCAAGCACCCCACGCACGGGGCCAAAATTGGCCGCGCGGGTGAGCAGGCCGGACTTGGCCCGCTTCAGCCGGCCGAACAGCACGTCCTTTACGGCGTTGCGGACATGGCGCTCCTGCGTCACGGTGTCGACGAGGCCGAGCGCTTTGGCACGGCGCGCATCGATGGTGCGGCCGGTCAACATCAGCGCCATCGACTGGGTCGGATTGACCAGCGCGGTGAAGCGCGCGGTGCCGCCGAGACCGGGATGCAGGCCCAGCATCACCTCCGGGAAGCCGAAGCGCGCGCCGTCGATGGCGATGCGCGACTGGCAGGCCAGCGCCACCTCGAGCCCGCCGCCGAGGCAGAAGCCGTGGATGACCGCGACCGTCGGCAACTTCAGCGCCTCCAGATGATCGACGACCGCATGCGCGGCACGGATGCGCGTTTCCACCATCGCGGGATCGGTTGCGCCACGGAATTCGTTGACGTCGGCGCCGGCAATGAAGCCGGACGGTTTTGCCGAGCGAATCACGAGGCCTGCTGGCCGCTCGCCCTCGATCGCCGCGAGCGCGGCGTCGAACTCCTCCATCACGTCGGAGGACAGCGTATTGGCGCTGGCATCCGCGCGATCGAACAGCAGCCAGGCAACGCCGTCGGCATCGCGCGTCAGCTTGAAATGCTTGTAGGGACCATCCGCCGCGGGTTGGGGCCCCAGCGTCATCACGCGGTCGCCGAGCGCGGTCATGATTTTTGAATCCATGGTCACACCGCCTCGATCAGCATGGCGCCGCCGAGCCCGCCCCCGATGCATTCGGTGGCGACACCACGCCGCGTGCCGAGCCGCTTCATCGCGTTGACGAGATGCAGCACGATGCGGTTACCGGAGGTGCCGACGGGATGGCCGAGCGAGATGGCGCCGCCATCGACGTTGAGTTTTTCGCGGTCGATCTCACCAGCCGCGCCCTCAAGCCCGAGAATCTCGCGGCAGAATTTGTCGTCGTTCCAGGCGGCAAGACAGCCGAGCACTTGCGTCGCAAAGGCCTCGTTCAGCTCCCAGGTCTCGACATCCTGGATGGTGAGATTGTTGCGGGTCAGGAGCGGCGTGGCCGACATCACGGGGCCGAGCCCCATGATGCTTGGATCCAGCGCAGCCCAGTTGCTGTCGACGATCGCAGCCTTCGGCGTCAGTCTGTGCTTTGCGACCGCCGCGTCGGAGGCGAGGATCACCCAGGAGGCACCGTCGGTGATCTGCGAGGAATTGCCGGCGGTGACCTGGCCCCAGGGACGCTCGAACACCGGGCGGAGTTTTGCGAGTGTCTCAGCGGTGGAGTCCGGACGCACGCCGTCATCATGGTCGAAGAATTTTCCGTCGCGGGAGAACGCGGTCTCGACCTCGCCCTTGAGAAAGCCTTGCGTCTGCGCATGGGCGAGCCGGCGATGGCTCTCGGCAGCATAAGCATCGGACTGTGCGCGCGTGATGCCGAAGAGATGACCGACGACCTCGGCGGTCTGCCCCATGTTCAATTCTGTGATGGGATCGGTCAGCCCGCGCTCCAGCCCGATGATCGGCTTCAGATAGCGCGGCCGTAGCTTGAACGCGGCGGCGAGTTTGGCGGCCACGCCCTTTGCAGTGGCCAGACCGGCGAACCAGCGCACCCCGGAATTCGGCCACACCAGCGGCGCGTGGCTGAGCGCCTCGGTGCCGCCCGCCAAAATCATGTCGGCATGGCCTTCGCGGATGTAGCGGTAGGCCGTGTCGATCGACTGCATGCCGGAGCCGCAATTGATCTGCACGGTGAAGGCGACCATGTCCTCGCCCATGCCGAGCCGGAGCGCAGCAACGCGCGCCGGGTTCATCTCGTCGGCGATCACGTTGACGCAGCCGAGGATCACCTGGTCGAAGTCGGTTGGTGAAAACGGCTGGCGCGCCAGCAGCGGCCGGCCGCATTGCACGGCAAGATCGACCGGCGTGAATGGCCCCGGCCCCGAGCGCGCCTTCAGAAACGGCGTCCGGCTGCCGTCGACGATGAATACCGGTCGTGCCATCAGCTCGCCGCCCTCTGTTCACCGAGTTCCTGGAAGAACTGATGCACGTCGCCGGTTTTCTTGTAAATCGGCGACAACGCCTCCGGCGCAAAATCGTCGACCTCGATCACCTTTGTGACGGCTTCGTGAGCGGCGGCCAACTGCTCACCTTCAGCCTGCGTGATCACGCCCCTGGTGACGCCGTCCTTCCAGTCCCGGATATGCGCGGCGCGCATGCGCTTGGCGATGGCGTCGGTGCTCGTCACCAGGCTGAAGGCGCGCTCCAGCCGGGCAAAGCCGCTGTCGTCGTCGACATGGGCGAGGTCCGGCGTGAGACGTTCGCGGGCTGCCGAGGGCTCCAGCACAATAGCAGCGCATTGGTGCACGACGCGATCAGACGGGCCGAGCACGCGGGCTCCGAACGGCTGGACCACCAGCTTGAGGATGACAGCAACGAAACGGTTCGGCAGATTGGCGAGGATTTCGGCGAGCCGGTTCTCGATGGTCCGGAAGCCCGAGGCCATGCACCATTCCAGCGCGGCAAAATCCTCCTTCTGCCGGCCCTCATCCTGCCAGCGCTTCAGCGCGGCCGACAACAGATACAGCTCGGAGAGGATGTCGCCGAAGCGCGCCGACAGCATTTCCTTGCGCTTCAGCGCGCCGCCGAGCGTGAGCAGCGCCATGTCGGCGCAGAGCGCGAATGCCGCGGAGTAGCGCGAAAGCTGGCGATAGAATGGCGTCGCGTCGCCCGCGTCCGGCGCAAGCGCGAAGGCGCCAAAGGTCCAGCTCCGGCCGAAGGCGCGGAACAGGGTCTGAAAACTGTGACCGAGATGTTTCCAGAACGCCTTGTCGAACGCGGTGAGCCCGCGCTCGCGATCGGTGTCCGCGAGCGCGTTCATCTCGTCGAGCAGATACGGATGCGCGCGGATCGCCCCCTGCCCGAAAACGATGAGATTGCGGGTAAGGATGTTGGCGCCCTCGACCGTGATGCCGACGGGAACAGCGCGGTGCAGATTGCCGATATAGTTTTGCGGACCGTCGATCACGGCCTTGCCGCCATGAATGTCCATGGCGTCGTCGACCGCGATACGCATCCGTTCGGTCGCGTGCAGCTTCATGATTCCGGAGATGACGGCGGGATGGACGCCGGCATTGAGCGCCGCGCAGGTCAGCCGACGCGCGGCGTCGAGCTGATAGGCGGTGGCGACGATGCGCGCCAGCGGCTCCTCGACGCCCTCGAACTTGGAGATCGAGATGCCGAACTGCTCGCGGATGCGCGCATAGGCGCCGGTGGTGCGCGCCGCATAGGCAGCGCCGGCAGCAGAGAGCGACGGCAGCGAAATACCGCGGCCGGCGGCGAGCGCGGTCATCAGCATCTTCCAGCCCTGCCCCAGGCGCTCTTGGCCGCCGATGACATAGTCGAGCGGGATGAAGACATCGCGCCCCCAGTTCGGACCGTTCTGGAAGACCTGCATCGACGGCAGATGGCGATGGCCGATCTCGACGCCGGGCAGATTGGTCGGAATCAGCGCGACCGTGATGCCGAGCTCTTCCTGGCTGCCTACGAGATGATCGGGATCATAGGCCTTGAAGGCAAGGCCCAGCAGCGTCGCGACCGGACCGAGCGCGATGTAGCGCTTGTGCCAGTTGAGCTTGAGGCCGACGACCTCGCGGCCTTCGAAAACGCCCTTGCAGATGATGCCGGTATCGACCATCGAGGCAGCATCGGAGCCGGCCTCCGGGCTGGTGAGCCCGAAGCAGGGAATGTCGCGGCCGTCAGCAAGCTGCGGCAGCCAGCGCTCCTGCTGCTCCTTGGTGCCGAAGCGCATCAGGAGCTCGCCAGGCCCGAGCGAGTTCGGCACCATCACGGTGACGGCGGCAGCAATCGAGCGGGTCGAGATTTTTCGCACCACTTCCGAATGCGCGTATGGCGAGAAGCCGAGGCCGCCAAACTCCTTCGGAATGATCATGCCGAAAAATTTTTCGCGCTTGATGAAGGCCCAGACCTCCTCAGGAAGGTCCCGCCATTCCCAAAAGATCTTCCACTCGTCGAGCATGGCACAGAGTTCGTCGACGGGACCGTTGAGGAAAGCCCGCTCCTCGTCGGTCAGCCTCGCCTGCGGGATCTTGAGCAGCTTCGACCAGTCGGGATTGCCGGTGAAGAGATCGGCGTCCCACCAGACGTCGCCAGCCTCCAGCGCTTCGCGCTCGGTGTCGGACATCGCCGGCAGCACGCCGCGGGCCCAGGAGAAGATCGGCTTTGTCAGGGTGTCGCGGCGGAAGCTCATGGCGGACCTCATGCAACGGCGCGGTTACAGGGCATTTTAGCGGAAATTGACCGGCGGAAGTGAACACTTCGCCAGCAAAATCGTGCGAATTGACGCGGCCGGGCGGCCGCCCCGGGGACCATAACGGCCGGGGCGTGGGAGCAGTTCCGGGAGGGAAGGTGCCGTAATGCGGTCGGCCTAATCCGGCCGGACCATCTCGAACATGTTCTCCGGCTTGATTTCGAAATAGTCGCCGCGGCGCCCCGCACGCACGATCGGGCGGGCGGCGGCGGTCTGGTAGACGCCGTCCTTGATCATGGCCTTGTCGATGTGGACGGCGACGACCTCGCCCAAGGTCAGCCAGGCGTCGGCCTCCTTGCCGTCGGCGCCCTTGAGGCGGACGATGTCGGACACCTTGCACTCGAAGGCGACGGGGCTCTCAGCCACGCGCGGCACATTGACGAGCTTGCCGGGGACGGCGGTGAGGCCCGCGATCTCGAATTCGTCGACCTCAGGGGCGACATGCGCAGCGGTCGCGTTCATGTGCTTGGCGAGATCCATCGTGGCAAGATTCCAGACGAATTCGCCGGTCTGCTTGATGTTCTCGACCGAATCCTTCCAGTTGGTGGAGGAGAAGCCGATGATCGGCGGCACATAGCAGAACGCGTTGAAGAAGCTGTAGGGCGCCAGATTGACGTGGCCCCTGGTGTCGCGTGAGGAAATCCAGCCGATCGGCCGCGGCGCGATGATGGCGTTGAAGGGATCGTGCTTGAGGCCGTGGCCCTTGGCGGGCTCGTAGAAGTACAGGTCTTTGTCGGTCACGCGCTGCTTCCTTTTCGTCATTGCGAGTGCAGCGAAGCAATCCAGAATCCGTCCGCGGTGACAGTCTGGATTGCTTCGCTGCGCTCGCAATGACGGAGGTTGTTGATCCGTTCTGGTCCGCCATCCGCCCTTCGAGGGCGCTGCGAACTTAACTTATAGGAGAAATTCTCCCGCCCGTCAGTCGCGCGGGGACAGACCCGCGATGACGAAATCGATCATCTGGTCGATGCTCGGGCCCGGCTTGGTGGCGCACTGGGCGATCATCTGGGGGTGGAAGAAGCGCATCATCGCGGTACAGGCGCAGAGCGAGGCCAGTTGCAGGTCCGGTGCCTCGAACTCACCGGAGGCAACACCTTGCGCGATCATCTGGCCCATGACCCCGGCAATGCACTCCATATGGGCGACGCAGACGTCCCAGTCCTCCTGCATCGCGATCTCGACCATCTCATGCAGCTTGGAATCACCGACATAGCGCTCGGTGTTCATGCGATGGATGGTGGTGAGCAGCTCGCGGAAGCGCACCGGCACCGGCCCGGATCCGGCCACGATCCGCTGCGCCTCGAGCTCCACCTCGCCCATCAAGCCGCGCGCCACCGCCTGGTGAATCGCCTTCTTCGATTCGAAAAAGCGATAGACGTTGGCGGGGCTCATCCTGAGCTCCTTGGCGATGTCACCAACCGTGGTCTTCTGGTAGCCGATCACGCGAAACAGCCGCTCGGCCACCTCGAGGATACGGTCTCGGGTGTCGCCTTCGATATGTTCCGCAACCAGTGTCATGTGTCAGGACTCGTCAGTCAGTAGTCTTCTCATTTATTCAGCCGCCTCAGCAAGTGGAATTGCGTGCTCGTCATTGCTCCCATGCTGCGGCGCGGCAGGCTGTTCGGGGGTACCCGCCTCGTCCAGGCTCTTGCGGAACCACAGGGCGTAGAGGCCCGGCAGATACAGCAGCGTCAGGAAGGTTGCGACGAACAAGCCTCCCATGATCGTGATCGCCATCGGGCCCCAGAAGGCCGAGCGCGACAACGGGATCATGGCGAGGATCGCGGCGAGCGCCGTCAGCACCACCGGACGGGCGCGGCGGACGGTGGCTTCCACGATCGCCTCGCGCCGGGTCAGGCCGTGCGAGACGTCGGTCTCGATCTGATCGACCAGGATGACCGTGTTGCGCATGATCATGCCGGCGAGCGCGATCAGCCCGAGCAGCGCCACGAAGCCGAACGGCGCGTTGGCGACGTTGAGGCCAAGGGAGGCGCCGACGATGCCGAGCGGTGCGGTCAGGAACACCAGCAGCAGCCGCGAGAAGCTCTGAAGCTGGAACATCAGGAGCGTCAGCATCACCATGACCATCAGCGGGAAGAGGATGAAGATCGAGGCGTTGCCCTTGGCAGACTCTTCGAACGCTCCGCCCGCCTCAATCCGGTAGGCCGGCTCGAGCTGATCCTGAATCTGCTTCAACTTCGGCGCAATTTGGCCGGTCACGTCGGGCGCCTGCACGCCATCGACGACGTCGGAACGCACGGTGATGGCCATGTCGCGGTTGCGCCGCCACAGGATCGGCTCCTCATGGGAATACTCGATCTTGGCGATCTGCTGGAGCGGTACGGCGACGCCGTTGCGCGAGGTGATGGTGAGATCGCCGACGCTGCCGAGGTCGAGCCGTTCGGACGGGATCGCACGGGCAATCACGCCGACCTTCTCGATACCGTCGCGAACAGTCGTGACCTGCGCGCCCGAGATCAGCATCGATAACGCCTGCGACACGTCCTGCGGGGTCAGGCCCATGGCGCGAGCGCGATCCTGGTCGACGACGAGCTTGAGGTAAGGCGACTGCTCGTTCCAATCCAGCTGGACGTCCTTGACGCTCTTGTTCTCGCGCATGACGTCGCGGACCTGGTAGGCGATCTGGCGCACCTTGTTGGCGTCGGGACCGATCACGCGGAACTGCACGGGGAAGCCGACCGGCGGACCGAAATTGAATCGGTCGACGCGGACGCGCGCCTCGGTCAGCATGCCGTCGGCAACCGCGCTCTCGATCTTGGCCTTGACGCGCTCGCGCGCCTCGACTCCCTTGGCGACGATGACGATCTCGGCAAAGGCCTCGTTCGGAAGCTGCGGATTGAGGCCGAGCCAGAAGCGCGGCGAACCCTGGCCGACATAGGCAGTATAGGTGTCGATATCCTGGTCGCCCTTCAACAGCGTCTCGGCGGTCTTCACCGCCTTCTCAGTCACGTTGAAGGCGGTACCCTCGGGCAGGCGGAGCTGGAGGAACAGTTCGGGCCGCTCCGACAGCGGAAAGAACTGCTGCTGGACATGACCGAAGCCGACGATCGCGGCGACGAAGACGCCGACGGTCGCGGCCACCACCGTGATACGGTGGCTGACACACCACTGCACGATGGCGCGCAGGCCACGGTACATCCGGGTCTCGTAGACCGCGTGCGGATCGTGGTTGTGGTGCACCTTGATGTTGGGCAGCAGCATGACGCCGATATAGGGCGTGAAGATCACAGCCACGAACCATGAGGCGACCAGCGCGATCGCCACGATCCAGAAGATGCTGCCGGCATATTCGCCGACCGCGGAATTGGCAAAGCCGATGGGGAGGAAGCCAGCGGCCGTGACCAGCGTTCCCGTGAGCATCGGAAACGCAGTGGATTCCCAGGCAAACGACGCCGCACGCATGCGGTCCCAGCCCTGTTCCATCTTCACCACCATCATCTCGACCGCGATGATGGCATCATCCACCAGCAAGCCGAGCGCGATGATCAGCGCACCGAGCGTGATGCGGTGCAGATCGAGCGACATCACGTTCATGACGATGAAGACAATGCCGAGCACGAGCGGGACCGACATCGCGACCACGATACCGGTGCGCCAGCCGAGCGCGAGGAACGACACGAACAGCACGATGACGAGCGCTTCCATGAAGGAGTGCACGAATTCGCTCACGGCGTGCTCGACCACCTTGGGCTGGTCGGCGATGAGCCGGACGTCGACGCCCTGAGGCACCGCCTTCATGAATTCGGCGGTCGCCTTCTCGACGTCCTTGCCGAGCTCGAGGATGTTGGCGCCCTTGGCGGTGACGACACCGATGCCGATGGCGGCCTTGCCTTCCTGGCGTACGATGAAGCTCGGCGGATCGACATAGCCGTGAGTGACGGTGGCGATGTCGCCCAGACGGAACACGCGGCCGTTGCTCTCGACCGGAGTCTCGGCCACGGCCTTGACGCCGTCGAGCGCGCCGGTCACGCGCAGCGGCACGCGCTGCGACGACGTCTCGACCGTGCCGGCCGGCGTCACGTTGTTCTGCTTGGCGAGCGAATCGAACAGCGCCTGCGGCGTGATGCCGAGGGTGGCGAGCTTCGCATGCGAAAATTCGACGAAGATGCGCTCGTCCTGATTGCCGTAGACGTCAACCTTGGTCACGCCGGGCACCTTCAGCAGGCGCTGGCGGAAGCCCTCCGAGACCTTCTTGAGCTGAGCGTAATCGGCGCCGTCGCCGGTCATCATGTAGAGGATGGAATCGACGTCGGAAAACTCGTCATTGACAACGGGACCGAGGATGCCTGCAGGCAACTGGCCTTGCACGTCGGCGAGCTTCTTGCGCAGGAGATAGAAGAGATAGGGCACATCCTTCGGCGGCGTGGAGTCGCGGAAGGTCACCTGGAGCGCCGTGAAGCCAGGCTTGGAATAGGTCTGCACCTTCTCGAAGTAAGGCAGCTCCTGGATTTTCTTCTCGATGGGGTCGGCGACCTGCGCCTGCATCTCCTGCGCGGTCGCGCCCGGCCACAACACGGAAACGTTGACCACTTTCACCGTGAAGAACGGATCCTCGGCGCGGCCGAGCTTCTCATAGGAGAAGAAGCCGGCGACGCCGAGCACAAGCATCAGAAACAGGACCAGCGTCGGATGGCTGACGGCCCAGGCCGAAAGGTTGAAGCGCTTCATCGCTCTCTCCGGAAAGTCGATCCAATTGCCAAAACGACAGCCGCTCTGTTCAACCCGTCGTCGCGAGGCAGCGAAGCAATCCAGGGGGCTGGGCAGGTTCTGGATCGCTTCGCCGCTTCAGCCTCCGCATTCGCGCTCGGGCCGAAACTCACCTCACACGACGGAACTCGTAGAAGATGCTTAGAAAGAAAGTGACGACACCACCCGCACCTTCTGGCCGGGATCGAGCTTCTGGACACCGAGGGCGACGATCTTGGCGCCCTCTTCGACGCCGCTGCTGATGACGACATCGTTGCTGTCGTAGGACTTCACCGCGACCGGCTTCAGCGTGACGGCGCCATTGTCGTCGACGACGTAGAAGGACGGCTTGCCGCCTTCGTTGAACAGCGCCGACAGCGGCAGCCGCGCGACGCGCTCGGTTGCGGCGTCCGACAGCGTCAGCGTCGCGGTCATGCCGAGCGCGACCTTGTCGTCGGCCTCGGGCAGCGAGAATTTTGCCAGATAGGTACGCGTGGCGGGATCCGCGGCCGGCGCGATCTCGCGCAGCTTGGCGGTATATTTCTTGCCCGGCTCCGACCAAAGAGTGACGCTGGCGGCGCCCGACTTGGCACGTCCGACCAGCGTCTCAGGGATCGCGACGACCGCTTCCTTTTCGGCAAAGCGGGCGACACGGATCGAAGCCTGGCCCGCGGCGACCACCTGGCCGGGCTCGATCAGCGTTGCGGTGACGACGCCACGGGCGTCGGCGTTGAGCGTCGCGTAGGAAAGAGAATTCTTGGTCAGTTCGACCGAGCGGACGGCGCGGTCGAGGCGTGCGCGGGCCTCGTCGGCAGCGGCGCGGCTCGTATCCATCTGCGCATCCGTGGTCCAGCCCTTGGCCTTCAAATCCTTGGCGCGCTGCTCGGCGGCGGCGGCCTGGGCCAACACGCCGGTGGCGGCGGTCTGCTCGGCGACGGCCTGCTCGGCCTGGAGCTTCAGATCGATCTCATCCAGAGTGGCCAGCGCCTGCCCCACTTCGACGGTCTGGCCGACCTCGACCAGCCGCTTATCGACCTTGCCCGCGACGCGAAAACCGAGATCGCTCTCGATCCGGGGCCTGACGGTGCCGACGAAGCTGCGTTCCGGCGTCTCGGCGTCATAATGGGCGGTCGCGACCAGAACCGGCCGCGGCGGCTCGGCCTTCTGCGCAACGGTATCGTTGCACCCGGCCAGCGCAGCGGCCAGCAGAGCCAGCGACACACCCGCCAAGAGCCTGGAATAGCTGGACAAAACTGACCGAACGAACATCGGAGGACACTCCTGCGTCTACAATGAGAGGAATGTCGACTAATCACTGATGAAAGTCAATAATCGTCAGTCATCAGAAAAGCGTGATCGTTAAGGGCTGGTAATGCTTGGGGAGGGCGCAGTCAGGAAGGTGCGATCGCAGGGCAGGCGAGCCGATGGAGCTCAGCGGGCTTCAGGCAAGATATCGTACGGTGGCAAAGGTGCGTCAGGCCGTGCCCACGAGACTATCGGTGGGCACGGTGCGCCTTTGCGCACCCTACGGGACCGTTCGCACGGCCCTACCGCCCCTGTTCGGCGAACTCGTGCTTACTCTCGTGGCCGCCGACGAAGACCAAAATGCCGGCGAGCAGCGGCAGCATAGCGAGCACCAGCAAGCCGGTCGAGGTCTGGCCGGTGGCTTCCTTGACCCAGCCGATCAGATACGGGCCACCGAAGCCGGCGAGATTGCCGATCGAGTTGATCAGCGCGATGCCGCCGGCCGCCGCCGTGCCGGAGAGCCAGGCGGTCGGCAAGGTCCAGAACACGCCGAAGACGCAGAACACGCCGATCGCGGCGAAGGTCAGCGCCACCATGGTCATGGTGGGATCGGTAATGTAGCTGGAGATGGCCAACGCGACCGCGATCAACAGCATCGGCGCGCCGACGTGGAACACGCGCTCGCGCGTAGCGTCCGAATGCCGGGCCCACAGGATCATGGCGATCGTACCGAACACATAGGGGATCGCGGTGACGAAGCCGGTCTGCGCGTTGGTGAGGCCGAATGCCTTGACGATCTGCGGCAGCCAGAACTGCATGCCATAGAGCGCGGCGACGAAGCCGAAATAGACCAGGCTCAGCGTGATGACTTTCGGCGACGACAGGGCTTCACCAAGCGACAGATGCTTCACCGCCTGCTTGGCCGCAACTTCGGAATCAAGCCGCCCCTTCAGCCAGGCCTTTTGCTCGGCCGAGAGCCAGTCCGCCTTCTCCGGCCTGTCGGTGAGGTAGAACCAGGTAACGATGCCGAGCAGCACCGAGGGGATGCCCTCGAGAACGAACAGCCACTGCCAGCCCTTCAGACCCATCGCGCCATCGAGCCCGAGCAGGAGGCCTGAGATTGGCGCGCCGATCACGGTCGAGATCGGCACGGCGATCGCGAAGGCCGCGAGGAATCGGCCGCGATATTCGGCCGGATACCAATAGGTGAGATAAAGGATGATGCCGGGGAAGAAGCCAGCCTCGGCGACGCCGAGCAGGAAGCGGAGGACGTAGAAGCTTGTCACGCCATTTACGAGCGCCATCAGCGCCGAGATGATGCCCCAGGTCACCATGATGCGGGCGATCCAGCGCCTGGCGCCGAACTTTTCCAGTGCCAGATTGCTAGGCACCTCGAAGATGAAATAGCCGATGAAGAAGATGCCGGCGCCCCAGGAGAAGATCAGCGGCGTGAACTTGAATTCCGCGTTCATGGTGAGCGCGGCGAAGCCGAGATTGACGCGGTCGAGATAGGAGAAGAAGTAGGCCAGCACCAGAAACGGGATCAGGCGCCAGGAGATGGCGCGGATGGTCGAGGTCTCGATTTCTGATTTGGCTCCCGTGGAACCGGTATAGGTTGTGGTCTGGCTCATGGCTTTCCCCCAGGGTTGTTGCTTTTGTGGGCTAATCGGCGGTTTTGAGCATCGCGGGCAAAGAGTCAATGGAAGCCATGCACGGACCGCAGCCGGTCAACACCCTTGCGCTGCGACGGAGGATGCTGATCCGAACCGGGCTGGCGCTGGTCGTGATCGCCTGCGGGCTGTCCCTACGCTGGTACGGCTTTCCGCTCGGGCTTCCCGCCTTCGTGGTGAAGTATGGCGGCTCGCTGCTGTGGGCGACGATGGTGTTTCTGTTGGTCGGGGTTTTGCTGCCGTGGCTGACACGGAGCCAACTTGCGGCCATCGCGATGGTGATCGCGATCGTGGTCGAGTTTTCGCGGCTGGTGCATACGCCGTGGCTCGATGCGTTCCGGCTCACCACGGCCGGCGCGTTGCTGTTGGGGCGAATCTTCTCGCTGTGGAATCTGTTGGCATATGCGGTCGGGATTTTGCTTGGCGTTTGGATCGACCAATTCGCTACAATGCACGGTCTCGCAGGGTGGGCAAAGCGAAGCGTGCCCACCACAAGCAGATGGTGGGCACGGCGCTAACGCGCCTTTGCCCACCCTACGGAACGGTCGGCTAGCATCTCACTCCGCCAGCTGAAACCGCTCAAACCGATCGAGCTCCTCCTCGATTTTCGGCTTGAGCTCCTTGCGCCCCGCCGTCTTCTTGCCCTGCCCGAGCCAGGTCCATTTCTGCATCAACAGCTTCTTGGCCTGCCGGTCGGTCTTGAGGTCGAGCGCGGCGACGATCTCGTCGCCGACCAGCACGGGCAGCGCGAAATAGCCGAGTTTGCGCTTGGCCTTCGGCACATAGGCCTCGAATAGATGGTTGTAGCCGAAGATGAGATTGGTGCGCTTGCGCTGGATGATCAGCGGATCAAAAGGCGACAGGATGTGGACGAGATCCGGCGACACCTCGCCAGGCTCGAGCGCCGCAGGCGTGGCCCAATGCTCCTGCTTGCCGGCGCCCTCGATCGCGGCAGGGACAAGCTCGCCACGGCGGACGCGCGATGCGATGAGGGCGGCGACCGCCTTCTTGCTCGGCGCATCGAGATGGCAGATCGAATCGAGGCTGACGATGCCTTGGGAACGCAGCGCGCGATCGAGCAGGTAGGCCGTGATCGCCTTGGGCGAGGCCGGCTTCGGCAGGCTGTCCCAGCCGAAATGCCGCGTCATCAGATCATAGGTCTTGAGCATGCCCTGGCGCGCGCTGATGGTCGCGACGCCGGTGTAGAACGCAAGCTGAAGTGCCCGCTTCGAGGGTTTTCGGCTCTGCCACAGATGCTCCTTCTCGGTGAGCACGTCGTCCTCGATGTCGCGGATCGTCAGCGGGCCCGCCCGCAATAGCCGCATCACCTTGCGCGTATCGGCCGCCGTGACCGAGGCATACCATCTGTGCCCCTCGCGCTTGTGCTCGCGCATCGCCGGCAGGAAGAAGCGGAAATCGTCCGACGGAACGTAGGACAGCGCATGGGTCCAGTATTCGAACACGCTTCTGTCGACGCTCTGGGCATGCCGCAGGTCGGCGCGGCGATACGACGGGATGCGACTAAAAAGAATATGGTGATGGCAGCGCTCGATCACGTTGATGGTGTCGATCTGCACATAGCCGAGATGGGCGATAGCGTCCGCCACGGCTGCCGCGCCCTCCCCGAACGGCGCGGCCGTGTCGAGCCGCTGGGCCCGCAGCCAGATCTGCCGGGCCTGTGTCGTCGGGAGCGGAAGGGGTTTTGGTGCGCGGGACATTGCGAGAGGTAATGTAGCGGGATTCGCGCCAGGAGAAAAACAGGACCGCGAAAGAAAAAGCCGCGCTGCCATCTGCTGACAGCGCGGCCCGATGGTGCGGCCGAAGCCTACTTCATCATCATGGCCTTCTGGGACTTCATGTAGTGCATGCAGGCACTCTTCATCTTGCCCATGCTCATGTCGGTGTTGGCCATGGCCATTTCCTTGTTCGCGGCCATCTTGGCGGGCGTGTCGGCGGTGCCGGTCATCATGGCCGTCGACTTCATCAGGTTATCGCCGGTGCACGCCATCATCGCGGCGGATGCAGGCGAAACTGAAAGAGCGAACGCGACAAAGGCTGCGGCGGTGAGCAAGGTCTTCATCGAAAATCTCCTGAAGTAAAACGAAACAGGCGTCGTGCCGGCATTCGCAATACGTATTCGCTGGCGCGAACGTTTCGCGGAGAAGACATTTTTCTTGCTGGACCGCAAGGCGGCACGGCCTCAGCGGCCGTCCTTCGGTACCCTGGGCCGGTCGCTGAGGCTGCCAGTTGCGACGTCGGGCTCGCAGGAGGCCCTGCCGCGCCCCTCCGCCTGGCAGCGATAGACGCTGCCGGTGAGGCGGTCGACCAGCCACACGCTCTCGTCGGTTGGAGCTTCGAGGCCGACATAGCGGGAGGTCACACCCGTGATCAGCGTCGAAAGCAGGATCGCCACCGCAATCATCGCCGCCCCGATATAGATGGGCATGGAGTTCAGAGACACAGTCCGATCCGGCGGGCCGCTGCGATAGAACTGATAGTCACCTGGCCTTGGCACTGGATGGAACTCTGCTCCCTTCGCTGGTGATTGTCGGATGAAAGGCTCTGCTATGCGCGCATCTGGCCGAAAGCTTGTTCGCGGGCGGGCCATGCGGCGACGGCTTTGCGACGATCGATGTGCGCAGGTTTCCAATCAAAAGCGGCCCGGTGTCCGGCCGCTTCGCCTATCCAGCTTGCGGTGGAACAGGCCCCCTGGCCACCAACGTGACGAGGATCACATCCGAGCCTTTGAACCTTCCCTATGCTCGCAGCATCAAATCGGCATCGGGCGTCACAGCGAGGATACGACAATGACCCATTTCAACAAGTTTTTTGGACTAAGCGCGATCACGCTCACGGCCGCGCTGTCGTTGACGGCAGGCCTGGCTTTCGCCGGCGACACCAACGTCTCCACCAACCAGATCCTGGATGCGTTGAAGCCCAAACCGATCACCCGCGGCCTGTCCGCCGGTCCGCAGGCCGATCCGACGGCGCAAGCCAAGGAAGCGACCTTCCTCAACACCGTGCGCAACCGCCAGACCCGTTCGCTCTCGATGGGCGAGCGCGACCAGATCGCCGAGCTCGCTTCGACCAAGCCGAACATCGATCTGGAGATCCAGTTCGACTACAACTCGGCCGACATCGCCAAGACCTCGGTGCCGTCGGTGCAGGCGCTCGGCAAGGCGCTGTCCGATCCGTCGCTGAAGGGCTCGACCTTCGTGGTCGCCGGCCACACCGACGCAGTCGGTACTGAGCAGTACAATCAGGGGCTCTCGGAGCGGCGCGCCGACACGATCAAGAAGTACCTGGTGCAGAACTATGGCCTCAGCAGTGGCGATCTCGTCACCGTCGGCTACGGCAAGACCAAGCTGAAGGACACCGCCAACGGCGCCGACCCGATCAACCGCCGCGTCCAGGTCGTGAACATGGACACCAAGACCGCCTCCAAATGATCTGAGCAAGTGATCTGAGAACTAATTGCAGCAATCGAGAAACCGCCTGCCGCAAAAGCGACAGGCGGTTTTCTGTTGTCAGATCCAGCTCTGAAACAGCATCAGCCGGTTGAACATCTGCATCGACGTGCCGATGAAGGCTGCCGAAATCGGCAGCATCACCGCAAAGCCGATCGCGGCGACCCCGACATAGGCCCACAACAGCCAGCGCGGCAGGCCCTCCCTGCGCAGCAAATAGACGAGCGCGAGCGAGGCCGTGGTTGCGGCCGGCAGATAATAATAGATGAAGCCCAGCGTGCGCGGCAGCAGCGCCCAGGCGAGCCAGGGACCGAAATAGAACGCCGCGATCAGGAACGCATCCCAGCGACGCGCGACGATGAAATCGCGCAATACGACGACGAGCGCGAGCAGCGCCGGCCACAGCACCAAGGGATTGCCGAGGAAGACGACCGCCGCGACGTTGTCCTCCGCGGTCTTGTCGAACAGGAACCACACAGGCCGTGCAAGCAACGGCCAGGACGGCCACGAGCTCATATAGGTATGGCCCGCGATCGCAGCCGTGGTGTTGTCGGCAAAGATGCGGCGCTGTGCTTCGATCAGATCCGGCAACGACACCCCGTAGAGCGGAACGAAGGCGGCGAGATAGGTCACGACCGGCAACAGCGCGAAGCAGAGCGCAGCATGATGTGCCCTGAAGCCGGGCCAGAGATCGGGCCGGTACCAGTCGCTCGGCTTGGCGTCGGCAAACAGTGTGTGCCAGCCCTGCATCAGACGGATCAATGCGACGATGACGATGCAAACACCGAGCGGAAACAGCCCACTCCATTTGCAGGCAGCAGCAAGACCGAACAACGCACCCGCGAGTGCGAACAGCGCCTGCGGGCGCTCCTTTCGAAAGCCGTGCAAGAAAGCGGCGATGGCGAACAGACCGAAGCCGAGTGCAAAGATGTCGAGCATCGCGATGCGCGCCTGGACATAGAGCATCTGGTTGAACGCCGCGATCAGCGCCGCCGCAATCGCTGACCCTTGCGATCCGAACAGCGCAAGACCGCAGAGATAGATCGCGACGATCGCGAGCGCGCCGAATAGCGTCGCCGGATATCGCCAACCCAGCGCATTGTCGCCGAATGCCGCGATCGAACCCGCGATCAGCTCTTTCGCCAGCGGCGGATGCATCGGATTGAGCATCGGCTGCGAGGTCCCCGAGCCCAGCATCTGCCGCGCCGCCGGCACATAATGCACCTCGTCGAAGACGAATTTTTCCGGCGTCACCAGCCCGATCAGCAGTGCGAGATGCGCAGCTAGGAAGATCGCGACAGCGATCACTGCGCTCCGCGACAAGTTCGGAACCGCGTGTGCTTCAAGCGACTGCTGTGGGGCTATTTTGCGTGGCAAATCTGCGTCACCGCGAATAAAAAAATAACTCAGCCGATCCATTGAACGCATTCTGCCGCAACTGTCACTAAGCTAACGCTCGTCTCGCGCCGCTTGTGTTAATTCTGCCACCACAAGCGCGCGCGATCCAGTGCGATCACGGTCTTCGATCGGGTACGATATGAATTCGCGTTTCCTGCTTTTCCCTACACTGCTGTCGGCCACACTTTGCGTTGCGACTTGCGCGCAGGCCCAGACCCGCGTCGGCGAAGCCGTCCTGGTTCAGAACGAAGTGGTGCGCGTCGCCGCGACCTCGTCGCCGATCAGCGTCGGCGACAGCATGATGCGCGACGAAACCGTGCGCACCGGCGCCGGCAGCGCAGCGCGCTTTGTCATGGCCGACAGCACCAATCTGTCGCTTGGACCGAGCGCCACGCTGAAGCTCGACCGCACCGTCTTCAACGACGAGCACAGCTATCGCGACGTCGCGATCCGCATGGCCACTGGCGCCTTCCGCTTCGTGACCGGACATTCGGAGAAAACCGCCTACAAGATCACGACTCCGCTCGCGACCATCGGCGTTCGCGGCACCACGCTCGACATCCTGTCGCAGCGCGGCCGCTCGGTTGTCGTACTTCAGGAGGGCGCGGCCAGCGTCTGCACGCTGAACTTCCAGTGCATTCAGCTCACCCAACCGGGCGACACCGCCGTCATCACCTCGACCGGCGGCAAGGTCTCCATCACCAAGACCAACACGCCGCCCTGGACTTTCGCCGCCAACTGCGCCGCGAATGCGGGGCTGTGCTCCGTCAACCAATATGCCGACGCCTCGCCGACCATTGCTCCCTCCGTCCATGACGACGGCATGCTATGCGGGCGCTGACGATGGCGAAACTCGGCTTCAAGAGGCTTGTCGTGGCCGGCGCATTGGCCGCGACCGCGGCGCTTGCGCTGTTCGCGCTCAACGCCCGGCCGGCTGCAGCCGCAAGCACCTGCGAGTTTGAATGCGGCGAGCCGAACCCTTATCCGTCGCCAAGCCCCTATCCGTCACCGAGCCCATATCCCTCGCCGAGCCCGTCCCCATCCCCCTCGCCGAGCCCGACGCCGACCGGCTCCGATTCCAGTGGCAGCTCGATCGGCGGCCTCGCCAACCAGCGCTTCAACCAGATGATCACCAACCGCGTGCTCGGCACGGTGCTGCTCGGCGTCAACGAGCAGGTCAATTGCAGCGACTGCGTCAGCGCGTTCGGCTCCGCAGGCTCGTTCTCGGCCGGCATCCACGGCCGCAAGGAGTTGACGTCCAATCTGTCGCTGCTCGCCGGCCTCGCCTATACGCAATACAGTGAGGGCGGCTACAACGTCACCAGCGCACCGATCGGCGCCTTCGCGCTGCGTTATGATTTCACTGAATGGGGCACGTCGCGTCCGTTCTTCGACGTCGGCACGATCCTGACGCCGTGGGAGAAGGCGCGCTACACCCGCAGCTACAACACCAGCCTCGGCCCGGTGAGCGTGACCAGTTCGACCAATGCCGCGAACTATGCAGTCTACGGTCGCGCCGGCTGGATGAGCCGCCTGTCACCGCGCGACGAGGTCGCAGCCTCCATCGAGATCTGGCAGCTTTGGCAGCGCGTATCGGGCTATGCGGACAACACGGTCGCGTTCAATCCGTTCGACGCCAGCATTGCGACCGGCACCGACCGCACCAGCCTGGTCAAGATCGGCGGCCAGTGGACCCATCTCTTTGCCGGCAACATCGAGACCAACATCAACGGCGGCTGGGTGCAGTCGTTCGCCAGCCATAGCGGCATCGTCGCCACCGTGACCGGCGACGGCATGGTGGTTCCGACGATGGGCAACCAGGGCTGGTTCGAATATGGTGGTCGCCTCGGCTTCCGCGTGCAGAAGGGCTGGATCGTGGACCTCTTCGCCAACGGCACGCTCGGTCCGCAGCCGGTTGGTAACACCATCCATGGCGGCGTGGCGCTCAGGATTAATTATTAGCCGGCGGATCCAGGCTCGATCTCGTGGGGTGGGCAAAGCGGAAGCGTGCCCGCCACTTCTGTCTCGGTCGGGGACAGATGGTGGGCACGGCGCTCTCGCGCCTTTGCCCACCCTACGGCACTACCGCACCTGTGCTGACCTCACGCCGCCGACTTGCCTTCGAACGCGCGCCGCAAGACCTCGACATCCAGCTTCACCATTTTCATCATGGCCTGCATGGCGCGCGCGGCGGCGGCCTTGTCGGAGCTCGAGAGGAAGTCGAACATCACCTTCGGCACGACCTGCCAGGACACGCCGTAGCGGTCATAGATCCAGCCGCATTGCTGCTCCTTGCCGCCATGGGCCAGGAATGCATTCCAGACGCTGTCGACCTGGGCCTGGTCATCGCAATGGATCATCAGCGACAGCGCGTGGGTGTAATCCACCTTCATCCCGCCGTTGAGCGCGACCAGGGGCTGGCCGGCCACCGTGAACTCGACGACGAGCACCGAGCCTTCCTTGCCTGACGGACCGTCCGAAACGTTCTGCTGAATGTGCGTGATCGCCGAATTCGGCACGAGCGAGACGTAAAACTTCGCAGCTTCCTCGGCATCGCCGTTGAACCACATGCAGGGCACGAGCTTGGACATCGTGAATGCTCCTCTTCAGCGTTCAATCAGGCGTTGGCCATAGCGGGCTTTGGGGGGACCGCTGCCATGTCCAGCCAGTTCACACCCCACATATGACCATCCGGATCCTCAAAGCTGCGGCCGTACATGAAGTCGTATTCGTCAATCGGGCTGGGATCGGCTACCCCGCCCGCAGCCGCGGCCTTGCCGACGATCTCGTCGACCTCGGTCCGGCTGTCAGCGGAGATACAGAACAGCGCCTGGTTCGAGGTCTTTGCATCGGAGATTGGCTTCGGCGTGAAATGACGGAATTTGTCGTGGGTCGTCAGCATCACGTAGATGGTCTCGGAAAAGACCATGCAGCTCGCCGTGTCGTCACTGAATTGCGGGTTCCTGGTCGCGCCGATTGCCTCATAGAAGGCGGTCGCACGCTTGAGGTCGGTCACCGGTAGATTGAGGAAAATCATCCTGGGCATCGGAATCTCCTTGGGCGGGTTCGGCCTAAGGACGGACGGCCGCGCCGCCATCCGACACGGCTTCTGAAATATTATTGAGCCCTAACCTGCGAGGTTCTGTCGCACCGAACCCCGCGCGGTCTTCGATCTTACTTCTTCTCGTTCGGATCCCGATGGATGGGATCGATCCAGAGCACGGTCTCGGGCTTCTCGACCGGCTCGATGTCGAGATTGATCGCAACCGCCTCGCCGTCGCTGCGCACCAGGACGCATTCCAGCACCTCGTCGCGGCTGGCGTTGATCTCCTGGTGCGGCACATAGGGCGGCACGAAAATGAAATCGCCGGGGCCCGCTTCGGCGGTGAATTGCAGGCTCTCGCCCCAGCGCATCCGCGCCTTGCCCTTCACCACGTAGATCACGCTTTCGAGATGGCCGTGATGATGCGCGCCCGTCTTCGCATCCGGTTTGATGCTGACCGTGCCCGCCCACAATTTCTGTGCGCCGACACGTGCGAAATTGATCGCGGCCGCGCGATCCATGCCTGCCGTCGACGGCACGTTGGTATCGAGCTGATTGCCGGGAATGACGCGCACGCCGTCATGTTTCCAACGATCATCGTGATGATCGTGGTCATGGTGGGAATGCGAATGGTCATGGCCGGTCATGGGACTTGCTTTCTGTTGGTTCCGTGCGAGCGAAACTAACCAAAGCCGGCCTATCAAGCCATACCAAAATCGGAACCCTCCTAGCTGCCCCGCGTTGTTATTCCGAGCAATCTGGAAGGAGAGTTTCATGAGTAGCACGAGCGACAAGATCAAAGGCAACGCTAACGAAGCCATCGGCAAGGCTAAGCAGGGCATCGGTGAAGCCACCGGTTCCGAACGCCTGCAGGGTGAAGGCGTGGTCCAGGAAGTGAAGGGCAAGGGCCAGCAGGCCATGGGCGACGCCAAGGACGCTGCAAAGGAAGCGGCTGATCGCGCCGCGGCGGCAGCACGTCGCGCGGCGGAGTAACGCGCGCTTGATTGAAAGCGAAAGACCGGCCGCGAGGCCGGTCTTTTTGTTTGTCCGTTTACGCGCTCATTTCACCGCGAGCAGTTCCACGTCGAACATCAGCGTCGCGTTCGGCGGGATCACGCCGCCGGCGCCGCGCGCGCCGTAGCCGAGCTGCGGCGGAATGATCAGCGTGCGCTTGCCGCCGACCTTCATCGTGGCAACACCCTCGTCCCAGCCGCCGATGACGCGCCCCTTGCCGATCGGGAATTCGAACGGCTCGTTGCGATCGACGGACGAGTCGAATTTCTTGCCCTTCTGGCCATTCTCATAGAGCCAGCCGGTATAGTGCATCACGCAAATCTGTCCGGGCTTCGGCGAAGCGCCGGTGCCGACGACGCTATCGGTGATCTGCAATCCTGAAGCTGTGGTCATGGTCTTTCCTGCGGTCTGGGCCGAGGCCGTGGTGGAAACGAACGTCGACACACTGGCGATCAATGTGATCGCAAGTGCCGACACGATGGCGAGGAGCATGCGCCGAAAACGCTGCATAGAACACCTTCCGTTTGAGGCGGGAGGTGTCTAGCGCAACGAGGGTGCGGTTTCCAGCCCTCGCGGCTTCGATCAATAGCCGAGTGCGCAGCCGTCCTTGCGGGGATCGGAACCGCCGGTCAGTGTACCCTTGTCCCAGTCGATCCAGATCGCCTGGGCGCCGCCGAGCGGGCCGACCACGCCGGTGGTCTTGTGGCCGAGCTTCTTGAGGCCCTCGACGATATCGGCCGGCACGCTGTCCTCGAGCTGGTACTGGCCCTCGTAGTGCAGACCACGCGGCATGTCGATGGCCTCCTGCACGTCGCATCCGTAGTCGAGGATGTTGGTCACGACGTGAGTCTGACCGACCGGCTGGTACTGCCCCCCCATCACCGCGAACGGCATCACGGAGCGGCCACCCTTGGTCATGAGGCTCGGCATGATCGTGTGCAGCGGGCGCTTGCCGCCGGCGATGCAGTTGGGGTGGCCGGGCTGGATGCGGAAGCCGCCGGCGCGGTTCTGGAAGAGCACGCCGGTCTTGTTCGAGACGATGGCCGAGCCGAACGAATGCGCGATCGAGTTGATGAACGAGCAGACGTTGCGGTCCTTATCCACGACCGTGATGTAGATGGTCGAGGGATTCATCGGTGGCGCGACGTTCGGCAGGTCGAGCATGCCGTCCATGCGGATTTTCGCGATGTGCTCGTCGCAGAACTCCTTGGCGAGGATCCTCGACACTTCGACCTGCATATGATCCGGGTCGGCGACATGCAGCTCGCGGTGCATATAGGCGATGCGCGCGGCTTCCGCCTCAAGGTGGAAGCGTTCGATGCTGAGCGGCGCGTATTTCGTCAGGTCGAACCGCGACAGGATGTTGAGCATCAGCAGCGCGGTGAGGCCGGGGCCGTTCGGCGGGCACTGCCAGACGTCATAGCCCTTGTACATGGTGCCGATCGGCGTCGTCGTCTCGGTGCTGTGCGCAGCGAAATCGTCGAGCGTGTGCAGGCCGCCGATGCCGCGCAGGGTCTCGACCATGTCTTCCGCGATAGGGCCCTTGTAGAAGGCATCGCGGCCATCCTTGGCGATCGCGCGCAGCGTCTTGCCGAGTTCGGACTGGCGGATGACGTCGCCGGCCACCGGCGGCTTGCCGCCCGGCAACAGGTAACGCACGGTGTTGGTGCCACCCTTCAGCTTTTCGAACTGGTTCTTCCAGTCGAAGGCGATGCGGGGGGCAACGACGTAGCCTTCCTCCGCCGCCTTGATCGCGGGCTGGAGCAGCCGGTCGAATCCGAACTTGCCGTGATCGCGCAGCACGGTGGCAAACGCATCGATCACGCCGGGGATCGAGACCGCATGCGCCGAGGTCAGCGGCACTGAATTGATCTTGCGCTCAAGATACCAGTCGGCGTTGGCCGCCTTCGGCGCCCGGCCGGAGCCGTTATAGGCGATGATCTTGCCCTCGCCACGCGGCTGGATCAGCGCAAAGCAGTCGCCGCCGATGCCGGTCGATTGCGGCTCGATCACGCCGAGCAGGGCAGAACCCGCCACCGCCGCGTCCACTGCCGTGCCGCCCTCGCGCAGCACCTCGATCGCGGCAAGCGATGCCTGCGGATGCGAGGTCGCCACCATCGCGTTGGTGGCGTGGACCGTAGACCTGCCGGGGAAATGGAAGTTTCTCATCGAATTCTTGCTCTCGTTAGGCTTCTCTTGGGCCGTGAGGCGCGTGCGGCGCCCTCTCGGAAAAACCGGGCCTACATGACACATTCCGACCCGTCCGGGCAATGCTGGCATACCAGGGAAATGGCTGCCATTCGCTGGGAATAGAGCTGTCAGTTGCGGGTTTTCTGGGCGCCGGCCGCCTGCTAAACGGGCGCATGATTTACAAGGTCTGCGCCTTCTACCAATTCGCCGCCCTGCCCGACTACCGCGAGCTGCGCGAGCCGCTGTGCGCATTCTGTGACGACCTCTCCCTGAAGGGCAGCGTGCTGCTGGCGCAAGAAGGCATCAACGGCACGATCGCGGGCGCACCTGCGGCGATCGACGCCTTCGCTCAAGAGCTCGTATATGGGGCGATGTTCGGCGGCCGGCTGAACAATCTCGAGCTGAAATGCTCGACTGCGGAAGCGATGCCATTCGGCCGGCTCAAGGTGCGGCTGAAGAAGGAGATCGTCACGCTTGGCGATGCGGCCGCCGATCCCACCCGGCAGGTCGGCACCTATGTCGAGGCCACCGAATGGAACGCGCTGATCGCCTCGCCCGAAACGCTGGTGCTCGACACCCGCAACGCCTTCGAGGTCGCGATGGGTACGTTCGAGGGCGCGATCGATCCCCGAATCAAGAGCTTTGGCCAGTTCAAGGATTTTGCCGCCGAACAGCTCGATCCGACCAAGCATCGCAGAATCGCGATGTTCTGCACCGGCGGCATCCGCTGCGAGAAGGCGAGCGCGCATCTGCTGGCGCGCGGCTTTGCCGAAGTCTATCACCTCAAGGGCGGCATTCTGAAATATCTGGAACAGGTGCCGGAAGCGCAGAGCCGCTGGCGCGGCGAGTGCTTCGTGTTCGACGAGCGCATCGCGCTCGGTCACGGATTGCGCGAACGGAATAAGGACACGGCACGTGACGAATGAGATCAAGATGCTCGCCGAGCGCATCGACACGCTGGAGACGCGCCTCGCCTATCAGGACGACACCATCGAGACGCTGAACCAGACCATCACCGCGCAATGGAAGCAGATCGATGTGCTGACGCGGCAACTGGCGCAGCTCAGCGAGCGGCTGCAAGAGGCCGAGGCGAACGCGCCGGGCCACACCAACGAGCGCCCACCGCATTATTGAACGTGACTACTGCCCCGAAGCCCTGGCCAGCAGGTTCATGACCTCGCCGGACATCATCAGGCGATCGCGGCCGGTATCCTTGGCCGCGTAGAGCGCCCGGTCGGCGGCCTCCACCAGCGATCCCGTGCCCGCGGTACGCTCCATCGCCGGCCGGCAGGTCGCACCACCAACCGAGACGGTGACGCATGGCGCGGTCGGATTGGAGGCATGAACGAGGCCCGCATCGTGGACGGCGCTGCGGATCCGCTCGCCGATCCGGGCGCAACCGGCGGCATCGGTGTTCGGCAGCAGCATGGCGAATTCCTCGCCGCCATAACGGGTCGCGAGATCGCCGACCCGCTGCATCTCGGCCGCGATGATCTTTGCGACCACGCGCAAGCAGGCATCGCCGGCGGGATGGCCATATTCGTCGTTGTAGGACTTGAAGTGATCGACGTCGATCATCAGCAAGCCAAGGCTGGAACGGTCGCGATAGGCCCGCGCCCATTCCTCCTTGAGCCGCTCGTCGAAACGGCGGCGGTTGGCAAGCCCGGTGAGGCTGTCCTCGATCGCGAGCGTCTCGAGCCGGGTCTCGAGCTTCTTCTGCTCGGTGATGTCGCGCGAGATCGCGACCACGCCGTCGACATTGCCATTATCCTTGCGCGTGACGCGCATGGTCGATTCCAGCCAGACCTCGGACCGCTGCCGGTGCACGTTGCGATAGGTGACGCGCGCTTCGTCCGTATCACCGCGCTTCATGGCGTCGACGATGGCCTGCACCTGCGGCCGGTCCTCCGGATGGATTCCGGCGAGCGCGTCCGTACCGATCAGCTGATTGGGGCGCCAGCCGACGACACGGTTGGACGACGGCGAGACGTAGCGGAGCCGCTCGTCGAGCCCGATGCGGGTGACCATGTCGCTGGAGCCTTCCGCGAGCAGGCGGAAATGCGCCTCCTTCTCGACCAGTGCCGCCGCCATGCGCTGGCCGCGTTGCAGATGCCGCACCAGCATGGCGCCGATGACCGCGATCAGCATCACCAGCGCGACCACGTACAGCATGCGGGAGATCGCAGCAGCCCGCCACGGCGCGAGTAGTTCATCCTTGTCGACGGTTGCGAGCAGCACGAGCGGGTAGCGGGCGCTGCGCTTGAAGAAGCTGACGCGCTCGGTGCCGTCCAGCGGCGACTTGAAATGGTAGGCGCCATTCGGCCGCTGCAGGCTGGCCTCGCGGAACAGGGGGGCGTCGCCGACGCTGCGGCCGACGAATTTTTCGTTGTTCGGGTTGCGCGCGATAATCATGCCGTCGCCGTACATCAGCGTCACCGAGCTGTTGCGGCCGATCTCGAACTGCTCGTAGAAGTGCGACAGATAACTGGAGCCGATGGCCGCGAGCACCACGCCGCCAAAACTGCCGTCCGGCTTGTTGAAGCGGCGCGACAGGGTGACGACCCATTCGCCATCGACCAGGCTCTTCACGGGGTGACCGACATAGGCTTCGCGCTTGGGCGAGACCTGGTGATAGCGGAAGAACGCATCATCGCTGAGCGTCGAAGAGATCGTGCCCGGGGCGGTCAGCCAGTTGCCCTGGTCGTCGATGATAGCGAGGCTGTGGACGCGCTCCATCGCCTTCTTGCGCGCCTCCAGAAGGTTCCGCAGCTTCGCGATAGTGGTGGGGTCGGCGCCATCCATCTCCAGCCGGCTGACGACACCGACGACGCCGGAGTCGAGCAGATCAAGGCTGTCCTCGGCATGCTGCGTCAACGAGCGGGCGACGTTTGCCATCTCGGTCTCGGCGTCCTTGAGCACCGCGTCGCGGGCGGCCCATTCACGCCAGCCACTGACGCCGAGGATCGCCACGCAAGTGAGCACGACGAAAGCCGCCGTGCGCAACGGCAGGCGGCTCCATCCGGCTCTCTGTGAGGCGACGTTCATGCGGCAGAAATCTCCGATAGCCGGAACTTCTGCCGCTTCTCTTATTGAACCTTGAAGAGCTTGCCGGGATTCGCATTCATCTACGGGTTTTCCCGTACTCCTACGGACCGGGCCTTCCGCAGATCACTAACAGGGTCTTAGCAAGCCTATCGGAAACCGGCCGCCCTTAACTGAAGATCGCCTTAACCTTGGCCCAGAGCGAGGGATTGTCGGCATCGGCATCAGCCTTCGACGGCGTCGGCTGCGTGGCGCTCACGGGATCGGACGCGGGGAAGGTATCTTCCAACCCGGTGTCGAGCTTGGCGTGACGGTCGGACGCAAGTGCCTCGTGCAGATTGTCGGCGTGCTTGTCGTGCGGCGCGGGATTGAATGTCTGGGCCATGGAATTCCTCCTCCGTTGGCGGGTCAACGCCGCGCATTTGCGCTGGTTCCCCTGTTCCGCTCGGGCTGCGCACGGTGTATCAGGAACCCCAACTCTGCATCAGGACGTCTCGTGCCCCAGTCTCCGACAAAGCCCTTCATCGACGTGCTCTCCGGCCAGCGGCAGGCAATCCCGCCAGTCTGGATGATGCGGCAGGCCGGCCGCTACCTGCCGGAATATCGCGAGCTCCGCGCCAAGGCCGGTGGCTTCCTCGATCTCTGCTTCAATCCGGAGCTTGCTGCCGAGGTCACGCTGCAACCGATCCGCCGGTTCGGCTTTGACGCCGCGATCATCTTCTCCGACATTCTGGTGATCCCCTACGCGCTCGGCCGCTCGGTGCGCTTCGAGGTCGGCGAGGGCCCGCGGCTCGAGCCGCTGGACGATCCCGCCAAGGTCGGAACGCTCGCGGCGCAAGCCGACTTCGACAAGCTGACGCCGGTGTTCGAGGCGCTCAAGATCGTGCGCGGCGCGCTCGATGAAAGAATCGCGCTGATCGGCTTCTGCGGCGCGCCCTGGACGGTTGCGACCTACATGGTCGCGGGCCACGGCACGCCCGACCAGGCCCCGGCGCGGATGATGGCCTACCGGCATCCGGAAGCGTTTGCGAAAATCATCGATGTCCTGGTCGAGAACTCGATTCAATACCTGCTGGCGCAGTTGGATGCCGGCGCCAATGCCTTGCAGATTTTCGACACCTGGGCCGGCGTGCTGCCGCCGGCCGAATTCGCGCGCTGGTCGGTCGAGCCGACGCGGCGCATCGTCGAAGGCGTCCGGGCGAAAGTGCCGGACGCCAGGATCGTCGGCTTTCCCCGCGGCGCCGGCGCGCAATTGCCGGGTTACGTCGAGGCGACCGGCGTCAACGCCGTCAGCATCGACTGGACTGCCGAGCCCGCCTTCATCCGCGAGCGGGTGCAGAGCAAGGTCGCCGTGCAGGGCAATCTCGATCCGCTGGTGCTGATATCAGGTGGTGCAGCCCTCGACCGCGCGGTCGACAACGTGCTGGCGAATTTCGCGCAAGGGCGGTTCATCTTCAATCTCGGCCACGGCATCCAGCCGGAGACGCCGATCGCCCATGTCGAGCAGATGCTGAAGCGCGTTCGGGGTTAAAAAAATCCCACCCCTCAGGAAGCGGAAAGCCAAAACCGCGAAAACAACCCCATGCACAGTAGAAATCGTTGAAGGATTTCGCTCTGCGCAGCTTTACGCCCTGCCGCACCGACGTTTGACACGTCGGGCAAAACAGGCGCACGATGGCATCATCCCGCTGCCGACTCGAGAGCTCTCAGAATCTCACGGGCGCGATTCATTGAAAAATCGTATGCCGCACGATCGAAGGACGGGCTTCCCCGCATCATGTAGCCGTGGTGCACCCCGGGAAAGATGTGCACTTCGACGTTTTCAATGCGCGCCGCCACATCACGATACGCCCCAAGCACCTCGACCGGCGCGCGATTGTCCTCGTCGCCCCACATGAAGCAGACTTGCTGGCGAACCCCGACAAGCTCGTGAAGATAGTCCAGCATCTGGGATCCGTGGCAGCAGATACCGGCGGCATAGCCAAGTCGCTTCGGCCCGAGAATCGCATACGGACCACCGTAGCAAAACCCCATGACCGCCGCCTGGCCATTGAATTGCGGGATCGCGCCAAGGTGCCTCAGGGTGTCGATCATATCGTCTTCGCCATGCTTGATTTGCTCAAGGCGCGGTTGCGCGCGCTGGGCCGCGCGCGGGTCGCTCCGCGAAAGCGGGCCGGCAATCGAACGCCAGAACAGATCCGGCACCGCGACAATGAAGCCGTATGCCGCAATCTCGTCAGCGATTGCGAGCATGTCGCCATCCACGCCATGAATGGCAGAAGCAAGCACAACGGCAGCAGCCGGCTTTTCAGGCTCGGGCGCGACCAGATAGCAATCGAACACGCCGCCGCCTTTCGCGCAAATCTTTCTGAACTTCCCTTGCATTTCGAATCCAACCGTTCGTTCGAGGTGCGGCGGCCAACGTCTGGTCCGGCCGGCGATGCGCGGTATGGAGATTGCGGCTATCCAGGACTTCGCCGCACTATTCCGGTCGGATCTTCGCGAGGCTGATCACTTTGGCCCACTTCTCGGTTTCACCGGCCATGAGCCTGCCGAAATCGGCGGGCGTGCCGCCGAGCGCCGTTGCGTCGAGGCTGCGCAGGCGCATCCTGAACCCGGGATCGGCCAGAGCGGCGTTGGTCTCCTTGTTGAGCCTGTCGATAATCGCGGCTGGCGTATCTTTCGGCGCGCCGACGCCGAACACCGAACTCGCCTCATAACCCGGCACGAATTCGCCGATGGCCGGCACATCCGGCAGCGTTTCGGATCGCACGGCCGTCGTTATCCCGAGCGGGCGCAGCTTGCCGCTCCGGATGTGTCCGATCGATGGAGCCAGGTTCACAAAGACGACCTGCACCTGCCCGCCGAGCAGATCCGTGATCGCGGGCGCCACGCCTCGATAGGGCACATGCTGAAGATCGAGCCCGCCGACTTCCTGCTTGAACAGTTCCGCCGCGATATGGGTGATCCCGCCCACGCCGCCTGAACCATAGGAGAGTTTCCCGGGATTGGCTTTGGCATAGGTGATGAACTCTGGAATTGTATGGGCAGGAATCGATGGGTGTATCACCATCACCAGGGCGCCGCGGGTCAGACTCGCGACCGGCGCAATATCCCGCAGGAAGTTGAAACCGAGATTTTCGTAAAGCGTCGCATTGATCGCGTTGGGGGAGCCAACCAGCAGGAGAGTGTAGCCGTCCGGAGACGCACGCACGACCGCATCGGTGGCGATATTGCTTCCTGCTCCGGGCCGGTTTTCGACGATGAATTGCTGGCCGAGGCGCTCCGACCACCAATCCCCGACCAGACGTGCAAGGATGTCATTTGGGCCTCCGGCGGCGAAGCCAACCACGATCCGGACCGGCCGCGAAGGGTAAGTATCCGCGTGAGCGAGGCCCGACAGCAGAGGCGGTGCTGTCACCCCCACCGCAAGGTGCAGAAATTGACGTCGGGAGGGAGTCATAAGCTTTGTTCCGTCGAACCCGCACCCGCGCGAGCTCTCTTACAACGGCTTGAGGATAGTTGATGCTGTCATAAGTGCATAAGGCTATTGTCTGATGAGATCATCTCAAAACAGAAATGGGTGCTCCCATGCAGATCAGCGACCGCATCGGGAAACGCATGAAGCTGCACGATCTGCATGTGCTGATGGCGGTGGTGCAGGCCGGCAGCATGGGCAAGGCGGCGCTCGTGCTCAATACCACCCAGCCGAATATTTCGCGATCGATCGCCGAGCTTGAGCATGCGTTCGGCGTCCGCCTGCTGGATCGCCACCGGCGCGGTATTGAGCCGACCGAGTGTGGCCGCGCCCTGCTCGATTGCGGCACCGCCGTTTTCGACGAACTACGCCGAGGCGTGAAGAGCCTCGAATTTCTAGCCGACCCCACCGCTGGAGAGGTGCGGATTGGAAGCACGGCTTTTCTGGCAGCGAGCTTTGTTTCCGCTCTCGTAGATCGGCTCTCCCGCCGTCACCCTCGGATCAGGTTTCAACTGGTGACCGGCTACATAGAAGCCCTGCACCGCGACCTGAGCGAGCGCAAAGTCGATCTGCTGTTCGCGCGGAGTGGCGGCCCGATTGCCGACGTGCGGCTGCATTTCGAGTTTCTTTTTGAAGATTGCTATGTCGTCGCGGCGGGTGCGAAAAATCCATTGACGCGACGCCGCAATATCCAGCTCTCCGATCTGGCGGAGGAGCGTTGGGTCCTTCCACCGCGGGAGAGCGTGATCGGCTCAATCATCACCCAAGCCTTTCTCGTCCGCGGACTTGAATATCCACGCGCTACGGTGGTCACTGATTCCCCCCATATGCGGGTCAGCCTGCTGGAGACGGGACGGTTCATCACGGTTTTCCCCACTTCCGCACTGAAATTTCTCGCCAGGGGCGCGGCGCTTAAGGTCCTGTCCGTTGAACTGCCGGCGGCACGTCGGCCGAACGGGATGGTCACCGTCAGGGATCGCGCCGTCAGCCCGGTTGTGCAGCTCGTCATTGACAGCGCCCGTGAGCTCGCAAGGCCAATGGCGAAACGAAAGTGACTAGCGCGGCCGGCTGCGCTCGATGATCTCGGCGGCGCCCTTGCCCAGCAAATCCAGTCCCACGGCACGGCCGAGTTCACGCGGGCGATCGGCGGGCCCTGCGCGCGAGGCTTCGATGATGGTGTTGCCGGAGAGATCGAGCACGGACGCGGTCAGCGACATCTGATCGCCCGATATCACCGAGAAACCCGCGATCGGCGAGTTGCAATGACCATTCAGCACCCACAGCACTTCGCGCTCGGCATCGGCGCAGGCATGCGCGGCAGCGTCGTCGATCGATGACAGGATCTTTCGCGTTTGCCAGTCCTGCGCCGCGCATTCGACGGCGACGATGCCCTGCCCAGCCGCCGGCAGCATCTCCGCCGCGGTAAACTCATAGGCGATACGGCTGGAAAGACCGACGCGGTCGAGGCCGGAGCGCGCCATGATCAACGCGTCCGCGGGCCCCACAGCGCCGCCATCCGGCAGACGCTGCATCTCACCATTGTCGAGCTTCCGTACGCGCGTGTCGGCGGCGCCGCGGAAATGAATGACCTCGATCTCGGGAAACAACCGCCGCGCATAGGCGGCACGTCGCACCGCGTTGGTGCCAATCTTAAAACCCTTGCCGCGCGACTGGCGCAGCGCCTGCAGCGTCACGCCGTCGCGCAGCACCAGCGCGTCGCTTGCGGGATCGCGCGACAGCGTGGCGCCGATGACGAGGCCCGGCGTGTCCTCGTTACCCGGCATGTCCTTCAACGAATGCATTGCCGCCTGCAATTCACCCGAGAGCACGGCGGCGCGGATCTGCGCGACGAAAGCACCGCCCTTGCCGCCATGCGGCAGCAGCTTACCGGTCTGGTCGAGATCGCCCGTGGTGTCGAACTTGACGATCTCGACGTCGAGATTGGGCATCGCGGCGGTCAGGCGGCGCGCAATCTCTTCCGTCTGTGCCAGCGCCATCACGCTTTTGCGGGTGCCGATCTTGAATCGCGTAGCCAAGCCCTAATGCTCCTTCAGTTAGGCGTGATCTCATCGGAAAAACGCTGCACACTTTGCGCTAACGCGGCCCTCCGGGTCCGGATCATGCCTGTGCGTCCTGCAATATCATGTCGGAGGCCTTCTCGGCGATCATGATGATCGGCGCATTGGTGTTCCCCGAGACGAGGTCCGGCATGATCGAACCGTCGACGACACGAAGGCCCTCGAGCCCCCTCACCTTCAGCCGCTGGTCCACCACCGCAAGCGCGTCATTGCCCATACGACAGGTCGAGGTCGGATGGTAGATGGTGCTGCCGCGCTCGCGGCAATAATCCAGCAGTTCGGCGTCCGTGGATACCTTCGCCCCGGGATCGTACTCGCTGACCACAAACGGCTTCATCGCCGGCGCATTCAATATCTTGCGCAGAATCTTGAGGCCCTCGACATTGGTGGTGCGGTCGGTCTCGGTCGACATGTAGTTGATGCGGATCTCCGGCGGCACCGTCGGGTCCGCGCTCCGGATGCGTAAACTGCCGCGGCTCTCGGGCCGGAGCTGGCACACCGACGCAGTGAAACCGGAGAAATCATGCAGCTTCTCGCCCATCTTGTCGGTCGAGAACGGCAGGAAGTGCACCTGGATGTCGGGCGAGGCCAGCCGCGGATTGGTCTTGAAGAACGCGCCTGCCGTGCCGGCAGCGATGGTCAGCCAACCCTTCCGGAACAGCGCGTAGCGCGCGCCGGCGAGCGTGCGGAGGAACGGATTGTTGACGGTGTCGTTCAGCGTAATCTTCTGCGAGCAGCGCATCACGATGCGGACCTGCATATGATCCTGGAGATCGTGGCCGACCCCCGGCGCATCCAGCACCAGGTCGATGCCGTGCTTGCGCAGGAGATCGGCAGGCCCGACGCCGGAGAGTTGCAGAAGCTGCGGCGAGTTGTAGGCGCCGCTCGACAGCACGATCTCCCTTCGCGCCCGCGCGCGGCGTACGGTTGCGCCTTGCCGGTATTCGACGCCGACGGCGCGGCGTCCCTCGAACAGCACGCGCTGTCCGAGCGCCGAGGTTTCGACCTTGAGATTGCTGCGTATCTTCGCGGGGCCGAGATAGGCCACCGCCGTCGAGGCGCGACGACCGTTGCGCGTCGTGGTCTGGAACAGGCCGACGCCTTCCTGCGTGGCGCCGTTGAAATCGGGATTGTAGGGAAGACCGGTCTCGACCGCGGCGTCGATGAAGCCTTTCGACAGCGGATCGGTCACGACCATGTTGGACACCGGCAGCGGGCCGTCGCTGCCGTGATATTGATCGGCGCCGCGCGTCTGGTTCTCGGCCTTCTTGAAATAGGGCAGCACGTCGTCATAACCCCAGCCGGCATTGCCGTGCTGGCGCCAGCGGTCGTAATCCTCATGCTGACCGCGGACATAAAGCAGGCCGTTGATCGAGCTCGATCCGCCCAGCGTTTTTCCACGCGGCTGGAACACCTGGCGCCCCTTCAGCTCAGGCTCCGGCTCGGTCTGGTACATCCAGTTGACGGTCTTCTCCTTGAACAGTTTTCCGTAGCCGAGCGGCACGTGGATCCAGATGTTGGAATCCTTAGGTCCCGCCTCGAGCAGCAGCACGCTGTGGCGGCCGCTGGCCGACAGCCGGTTGGCGAGCACGCAGCCGGCAGAGCCGGCGCCGACGATGATGTAGTCGAACTCGGGATCTGAGGGCGCGAGGGCGGAATTTGCGTTCATGCGCTACTGTTTTTCTTGTTGGTGTGGGCGTTTCCAATGTCGAGGATTAGCACAATCATGCAACGACGCGCAGCGCCTCGACCAGCGACTTGAACGCACGGGCGTATTCCGCGCCCGCCCTTGCGATATCCGTGCGTCCGGCGCAGGCGACCGCGGCCTCCGTCACCGCGCCGAGCAGCAGCCGCGCCAGCGGCTCGACCGGCTGCTTTTCGATGAGGCCGGCTTCCATCGCCACCGCGAGCGCACGCGGCATCTTGCCGCCAAAATGTTTTGCGTCGATCTCGCGCCAACGCTCCCAGCCGAGCACGGCGGGGCCATCGCGCAGAATGATTTGGCCAGCCGGACCTTTGGCGGTCGCGGCAAAGTAATGCTGGGTGCCGGCGACCATCGCAGCCAGCACATCCTTCTCGGCACGCGCGGCGCTGTCGATCTCGACCACGAGATCGCGCGAGACCATGTCGAACACCGCTTCGAATACCGCCTCCTTGGTCTTGAAGTGATGATAGACCGCGCCCTTGGCGATGCGCGCCGCTTCCGCGATCTCGTCCATGGTTGTCGCGGCAAAGCCCTGCGTCCCGAACAGCCGCCGCGCTGCCGTCAGGATCGCCTCTGTCGTCGCCGCCCGCCGCTCCGCCTGCTTCGCCATGGGTCTCGTCTAATCGAATTCAGCACAGGCGGCCAGTCGGTGCTGCGATGACCTAAACATTGCGCGCCACGCTGACGCTGCACCCTCTCCCCTTGTGGGAGAGGGTGGCTCGCCGCGCGAACGACGAGACGGGTGAGGGGGTCTCTCCACGAATTCAAACACCAGTTGGATTCGCGGAGAGAACCCCTCATCCGGCGCTTCGCGCCACCTTCTCCCGCAAGGGGAGAAGACGCCTTCTATAAGCCTCTTTCCGCGTCCATGCTACTCCCCGTAAGTCCTTGATGTGTCAGGCATAGTATCCATATGGTGCTATAGGCCTCTACAGGCATCCATACACATAACCGAGACAGAACCGGGGACAGATCATGGCGCGCAACGCCCGTCACAGCACGCTGGAAAATCGCAGCAACCGATTGAAGCAGCGCCAGCCCGCGCAACGGGCTGTGCGGGCCGTTGACCGACGAGGTCCCCATACGACGTCACGACGTACAGGAGTGCTGCCGCAACTCCGCATCTTATCCGGAGGTCAACCAATCGTCTCGGAGCATCCCAGCTACCTCCTTAAGGAAGTCGCGATAGACAATTTCTGGCAATCGGTTTTCTCGCACCGAGTGCCCCAAATACCAAAGGGCGAATCCTAGCGCGAACGTGAGTGGCAGGACCTCGGTTGTTGCTTTGGTCGGCGTCCCGCTCTCGTTGGCCACGTGATCGCGAAACCAACGAAAGCGGTCGTTCTCAAGGTGAGTTAGCTGCGTGAGCGTCAGGTTGCGACTATCTGCAGGCACATGCGCCAGCACCGAGTCGAGCACGTCCACGCTCAGATAGGCTGCAGCTTCCAGCTCGGATTTTCCCGCCTTCCGAAAATCATCCGCTGCTCTCTTCAGTCCCGAAAAAGTTTTGAGCAGCTTTTTGAGTTCGGGCACGAAGAGCAGAATCGAATGAATGTTGACGATCACTTCGGTCCGATACTTGAAGCCAGCCCACCCGAACATCCCTTATGACCTTCAACCCTCGTCGCCGGATGTGGCTTCAACTTCCGCATCAGCCGCTTCAAGCTGAAGGTCGAGCTGGTCCTTTTCAGGCGGCAGCGGCAGGTCTGCCAATCCAATGACCTTGATCTTTGCATGCACGCCGAGAGCTGCGATGTCGCCGTCGTCGGAGTAGATTTCAGTCGCTCCGTGGACCTTCGCTATGGCGACGATCTGACGATCGAACTTCACCTTTTGCCACGGAGCTGTTGAGTTTGCTTTTTTGTTTCCCTTCGCAAGAGCGGCGCGGGACATCGCCGCGACCTCCAGCGCCGCCCGTGTATCGAACGGCTCGATGCTGAACACCGCATACTTCTGCAGCTCGTCAACGATCTGCTGCGAGGCCGCAGCTCCCGCCCTTACGAGAGCCTCCCCCAAAGCGGGAGTCGGAATGATGATTTTCGATCTCGCCTTGCTCAGCCGCGAGATCAAATAGTCGATCCGCTCCTTGGCGCGATCAATCGGCTTCCCGTTAGCGCCGCCGGGGACTCGCGTGTCGGGCCGGAGCATCAGCAGCAGGTTGGTCGAATCAATGACCACCATTTTTGCGGCTCCCCCGTCCCTTCCGCTCGTCGGTCAGCTCGTTATATGCGTCTTCACCCCATTGCGTTGGGATGTCGCGAAGAGCCGCGAGCGCGTCGGAAAGCGAGGCATCCTGCAGAGGCTCAAAGCTTTCGATCCGAAAATGCTCAAGCGTCCACTCGCCATCGCCCTCACGAACCCACCGGCCTCGTCCGAACAGGCGCACGGGCTCGAACAACTTGGCTCCGAGCTGCTTCGCGATAGCACGCGTGGTTTCGCAGCCGCTGATCTGCCGACCTTCGGACTGAAGCGTCACGTGGATGGTCGCATCCTTGCCGCGCACCCCCGTAACGAAGCCGTCGATCGAACCCTGCTGGCGAACAGTGAATTTTTCTTCGGTCAGTTCGCGGCCGGGGAAACGGATCACCACCGCGCCACGAGGCGCGGCGTCCCGCAGCACGCCGACAGCATTGTCTGCCCTGAGAAGTGTGTTCAAGGCATTGAAGGCACGCTGAGCGTCAGCGTTGGCGTCTCCGGCTCGCACCGCGACCATGCGATGGTGAACCTTCGGCGCGGCTTCGCGGTCAACGCGCGCGTTCAGGACCGTGCTGCCCTTGGTGAGGCCACGAAAGTGGACGGAGTCGCGCTCGCCGAGCAGGATTGCCAGCTCGTTCATATACTGAGCGAGCCGGCCCATCGGGATCGTCGCCGGAGTGTAGGCGTCGATCTTGAACCGGTAATGCTCGGTGCCGTCGATGCGGCTTTTCCGCTTGCGAGGCGTGGCCATCGGAGAACTCTAAACGAAGGGGACCTGTATAGAACCCAGTAAAGCAGAGGGGTCCTAACAATACTACCAACGCGCGCACCGACTTTCGGCGGTGCCCCGGTCCCCGGCGACGTGCTAAACGGGCGGCTCGACTACGTCATCAACAGCCTTTTTCCGGCGCTCGAACCGGCGAGACAGAACGGCGGACAGTGAACGGTCAGCGCGTTGTTTTCGTTGACATATTTCGCCCTCCACTTCTCCCACAAGGGAAGAAGGAGCAACCGGCCACCAGTTGACTTTTCGACCGCCGGTCGGTATTTACCGACTATAAGTCGGTTTTAGTTGTGAGGTGTGCCATGCCGAGCCGTGACATCGTCGAAGCCTTCGCGAAGCGCCTGGAAGCCGGGGATTTCATCGGCGCGATCGAGCAGTTCTGTACGCCCGATGCCGCCACTTACGAGAACCACGCCACCCCGACGGTCGGCCGCGACAAGCTCATTGCCAAGGAGCGCGGCGTGCTGGCGGCCTCCAAAGAGGTCACGGCCGTTCGCGTCGGTCCGAGCCTGATCGAGGGCGACCATGTCGCGACGCGCTGGACGTTCAGCTTCACCAATGCCGAGGGCGTCGTCCGAACACTCGATGAGATCGCGTGGCAGACCTGGCGGGGCGATCAGATCGTCGAAGAGCGGTTCTATTACGATCCGAAGCAGATGGGGCGCTGACGAGCCGCTCCTTCGCAATCGATTTCAGCTTGCTTCGCCGGGCGCGGTCATCGCGTCGGCGAGCTTGCGCATCAAGCGCACGAGATCCTCGATCTCCTGATCGTCCCAGCTTGCAAACATTCCCCCGACAATTCGTTCGCGTGCCCTGTCGACCGCGTCCGTCATCGCTTTTCCGCTCGGGGTGACGGTGGCTTCGCTGACGCGGCGATCGGCTTCGCTGGCATGGCGCCTGACCAGGCCCAGGCTTTCCAGTTTCGCCACTTGCCGGCTGACCGTGGTGTAGTCCCGCCCCATGCGATCGGCGAGGTCGACGACGCCGATCGGACCACGCCGCTCGATGCCGACGAGCAGCGGAAACAGCGCGCGATCGAGCGATATGCCCGCCTCGCGGATCATCATCTCGTCGCCTTGCCGGCGATTGATGACGCTGAAGATGTCGATCAACGCTTCGTGAAGCGAGCGCACCTGTTTTTTAATATGTGTATTTTGCACCCTTCTTGACACTTCGCCAGCCCTCCGCTTAATGTGTGCATATTACACATATTGAGGGTCCCATGACAAAGCAATTCACGGCGGATGTCCTGATCTGCGGCGCGGGTGCGGCCGGCCTCACGCTCGCCATCGATCTCGCCCGGCGGGGCGTCTCCTTCCGGCTGATCGAGAAGTTGGATCGTCCGTTCCACGGATCGCGCGGCAAGGGAATCCAGCCGCGAACCCAGGAGATTTTCGAGGATCTCGGCATCCTCGACCGCATCTTCGCGGCCGGCGGTCCCTACCCGCCGCAGCGCGAATACCGCGGCGACGGCAGCTTCGGCGAGTCGGAGGTCGTCGAGCACAGCGACCCGATCCCCGCCGAGCCTTACCGCATGGCGCTGATGATCCCGCAATTCCTGACCGAGGGCGTGATGCGCGAGCGTCTGCTCGAACTCGGCCAAAGGGTGGAGTTCGACTGCGAACTGATCGGCCTGGAGCAGGACCAGGACGGCGTGACGGCGCGCCTGTCAGGCGAGGCCGGCGAGGAGACGATATTGGTGCGTTACCTCGTAGGTAGCGATGGCGGGCGCAGCTTCGTGCGTCACAAACTCGATATCGGCTTTCCGGGCAAGACCCTCGGCGTGCGCGCCGTGGTGGCCGATATCGTCCTGACGGGGCTCGACCGCATGGCGTGGCACCGCTTCAACGACGGCGCGATGGATCGCCAGATGGCGTTGTGTCCACTGGCCGGCACGGAGCTCTTTCAGTTGCAGGCGCCTGTCCCACTCGAAGGCGAGGTCGATCTGTCGGCCGAAGGCCTTTCGGCGATGGTCACCTCGCGCACCGGGCGTAGCGATATCAGCGTTCACGACGTGCATTGGGCCTCGGCCTATCAAATGAACGCGCGCCTCGCCGATCATTACCGCAACGGCCGCGCATTTCTGATCGGCGATGCGGCTCACATACATCCGCCGACCGGGGGACAAGGACTCAATACCAGCGTGCAGGATGCCTACAATCTCGGCTGGAAGCTCGCAGCCGTGATCGGCGGCGCTTCCGCAAGTCTGCTCGACAGCTATGAGGCAGAACGCCGCCCGGTCGCCGCCGGCATGCTCGGACTGTCCACAAAACTTCTGGAAGCCGCCAAGCGCGGCGACATCAGACGCGGCCGCGAGGTGCAGCAACTCGACATCGGCTATCCCGGGTCGCCGCTGGCGCTGGAACAGCCAGCGCGCGCGGCAGGTCTGTTCGCAGGAGACCGTGCGCCGGATACGCCGCTCCGCGGGGCCGCCGGACAGCCCCTGCGTCTGTTCGACTTGCTCAAGGGGCCGCATTGGACGCTGCTCGGCTATCAGGTGAAGCGGGACGCCGTGCCGGCGCGCAGTGGACTGCACATCCACTGCATCGGCCCGGGCGACGAGCTCATCGACGACAGCGGGCACTTCCGCAGCGCTTACACCGTGTCATCAGGAGATTGGGTGTTGCTGCGTCCTGACGGCTACATCGGTGCCTTCGTCGGCTCTGAGCAGACCGGCACGCTGACGCGCTTTCTGGCCGAACAGGGGCTGGTCTGATTGAGACTCGTGTCCCGAACACCAGTGTCATCGCCCGGCTTGCCGCCTTCGCTAAAGCTTCGGCGGGCCGAGCACCCCTGTGGGCCGCGGCGTAGCCTTGGCGGAGCCGGGACCGAGCGATCCAGTACTCCGAGAAGGTCGTGATTGACCCGATAGTCCGCGGCGTACTGGATGCCCCGGTCAAGCCGGGGCATGACAGTAGAGAACATTCGCCCCACCGTTACAGCCGTAACGCGAGGCGCCGCATTTGTATCGATTTGTTATCGATACTCGCGATCGAACACGCAGAAGTGGCCACGGCCACGATGGCAATCGGGGATAATTCATAGTTCGTCAAATGTTTGCGGAGAATTCTCCCGATCGAGCCGGACAAACGGCCCATGCTGCTGCAGGCGCTGGAATGCGGACTCAACTGACCAATTATGCCGCGCGGCTGTTTGCCGGCGATCTGTCCGTCTTTGGCGGTCCCGCAACCGACGAAGCCGTCGCGGGCCATATCCGCGCTGAACAGATGTCCCTGGTGCTCGGCTATTCGGTCGGCATCATGCTGGCGAACGCCTGCAACGCCGCCGTGCTCGCGGTCGCACTCTGGCACTCGCCGGACTGGAAGTTTGCGCTCGGGTGGGCGGTGATCGTGGCCGCCGCCGCCATTGCGTTCGGCCTGCAATCCCATGCCTCGCGCCGCATCACCAGGCCGCAATTCGTCTCGCGTCGGGCGATCCATCGGCTGGTGCGCAACGCCTTCATCCTCGGTGTGGCCTGGGGCATCGTGCCGGTCGCCTTCTTCGCCAACGCCTCCACCGGCGGCCAGCTCGTCATCACCTGCCTGTGCTCGGGCATGCTGGCCGGCGGCGCGCTGGCCTTCGCCACCATCCCGATCGCGGCGATTGCGTTCACGACGCCGATTTTCATCGGCATCGCGATCTGCCTCGGCCAGGACGGCGATCCCGCCTATGTGCTGATGGCGGTGCTGGTGATGGTCTACGGGACCGTGCTGTTGCGCGCCGTGTTTGTCAATTCCTTCGCCTTCGCGCGCCGCGTGATCCGGCAGATCGAGGCCGAGCGCACCGTCCGGCAGGACCCGCTGACGCAGCTGCCAAACCGCGTCGCCTTCAACGAGACGCTCGATGGCGCGCTCAAGCGCCTCGCTTTGTCCGGCGAAGAATTCGCCGTGCTGCTGCTCGACCTCGATCGCTTCAAGGAGGTCAACGACCGCTTTGGCCATCCCGCCGGCGACGAATTCCTGGTCCAGGTCGCAAACCGCCTGCAGCGCTGCACCCGCGCGGCCGAGCACGTCGCGCGCATCGGCGGCGACGAGTTCGCGCTGGTGATGGCCAATCTGATCCGCCCCGAAGATGCGCTGGAGATCGCCGAGCGCTTCGTCGCGACCTTCACTGAACCGTTCCTGATCGAAGACTGCGAGATCTTTGGCGCCACCAGCGTCGGCATCGTGCTGGCGCCGCGCGACGGCAACACGCCGCTCGACATCATGAAGAATGCGGATGCCGCGCTCTATCGGGCCAAGAAGGCCGGACCAGGCACGGTCTGCTTCTTCGAGGAGGCCGACGACAAGGCCTCGCGCGACCGAAAAGCGCTGCAAGCGGACCTCGCGGGCGCCGTCGCGCGCGACGAGCTTTTTCTGGTGTTCCAGCCGTTCCTCGATCTCGGCGAAAACCGCATCACCGGTTTCGAGGCGCTGCTGCGCTGGCAGCATCCCTCGCGCGGACTGGTGCCGCCGAGCGAATTCATTCCGATCGCCGAGGAGACCGGGCTGATCCACGAGATCGGCGAATGGGTCATCCGCCGCGCCTGCGCGACGCTTGCGGATTGGCCGGAGGACATCCGGGTCGCCGTCAATTTCTCGGCGGCGCAGTTTCACAACGCGAGCATTCTCCAGACCATCGTGCAGGCGCTGGCCGACGCCAAGGTCGCCCCGCACCGGCTCGAGATCGAGATCACGGAATCGATGCTGCTGTCGAAATACGGCTCGGCCGCCTCGATCCTGAATGCGCTGCTGGAGCTCGGCGCCACGGTGGCGCTGGACGATTTCGGCACCGGCTTCTCGTCGCTCACTTATTTGCGCAAGCTGCCGTTCAGCCGCATCAAGATCGACCAGTCCTTCATCCGCGACATGCTGGTGCAGCCGGACTGCGCGGCCATCGTGAAATCGGTGATCTCGCTGGCGCGCGACCTCGACATCGACGTGGTCGCCGAAGGCGTCGAGACCGCAGACCAGCTCGAATATCTGCGCCAGATCAGTTGCGACGAAGTACAGGGCTATCTGATCGGCCGGCCGGTGTCGGCGGATGGCGTGCAGGCGCTGCTCAACTCGAAGAAGCTTCGGGCGATTTTCGCGGCGTAGGCAGATACTAAGATTGAACCTGAGTGACGACCACGACGGCGGTGAGCCCCCTCGCCCGCTTGCGGGAGAGGGCTGGGGAGAGGGTGTCTCCGCAACGGGACAATCCCCCAGAGGAAAGAACCCTCACCCGCGCCTTCGGCGCGACCTCTCCCGCAAGCGGGAGAGGCTAGGAGCCCGCGGCTCCGTCCATGCCGCCAAATAGATCCCGAGCAGCTGCCTCAAACCGCATCCGCCCGCAGCAGCGTATCCACCGTGATGGTGCCTCGCGCGCGGGAGACGCAGGCGCAAATCTTTTCGTTGCTCTGCTTCTGATGATCGCTGAAGAAGACGTCGCGGTGGTCGATCTCGCCGTCGACAGCGACGACGTCGATCGCGCAGAGGCCGCATTCGCCGCGCTTGCAGTCGGATATCACCTCAAAGCCGCTGGCGTTGAGGACATCCAGCATCGAGCGCTCGCGCGGGATCTCGAGCTCGACGTCTGAGCCCTTCAGCCGCACGCGAAACGTCTCGGTCGGCAGCGTACCGCTGGAGCCGAAGGTCTCGTAGCGGAGGTCGGGAAGCGGATGGCCGGCGCCGATCCAGGCGTGACGCGCGGCATCGAGCATGCGCATCGGGCCGCAGAACAGCGTGAGTGAGCCCTTCGGCAACGCGGCGAACAGCGCGTCGAGATCGAGCCGCTTGCCTTCATCGCTGGCATGGACGACCAGCCGGTCGCCCAGCAGGCTTGCGAGATCGTCGAGATAGGCGGCATCAGCGCGCCCGCGCACCGCGTAATGCAGGGCGACGTCAGCGCCGCGCCTCGCCAGCGCCTGCGCGGCGCCAAGGATCGGCGTGATGCCGATGCCGCCGGCGATCAGGCAATAGTTTTCGCGCGCCCAATCGACCGCGACGAGCGAGGCGGGCCGCGTGATGTCGAGCCGCGCGCCGGGCGCGAGCTGCCACATGTAGCGTGAGCCGCCGCGGGAATCCTCGGCTCGGCGCACCGCAATGCGAAGACCACGCGAGGAGGCTTCGCCGACCAGCGAATAGGATCGCGTCTCGGGCTGGCCGTCGATGGTGACGCTGACATTGATGTGGCTGCCGACGGGATAGGCGGCGCCGTCGAACTGGTCGGGCAGGATCAGGAATTCGCGAATGCCGGGCGAAAGATCGCGCGTCGAGACGAGCGTGGCCGGAACCCAGGTTTCGATGAAGCGCATGCTGCCCTCAATCGGTTGCGGTCTTGATCAGCGCGAGCGCCGGCAAGAGGTCGAGATGGGTGCGGTTGCGCAGCGCGAGCCGCAAATTGCGCACGGCGAGCCGCGCGTGCTCGCGCATCACGGCTTCGGCGCGCGCCCCCTCGCGGTTCTCGATCGCATCGATCACGACGCGATGGTGCTCCTGCCCGATGATCAGGATCTGTTGCGCCTCAGGCAATGCCGACTGAGCCATCACGAAACCGCTTGGGGATGCAAACGGCAGCGCCGAGGCGCGGTCGATCTGCCTGATCAAGGGCGGGCTGCGCGACAGTTCCGTGAGCAGCGCGTGAAAGCGCGCGTTCAACGTGACATAGGACGAAAAGGCTTCGACCGAGATCGGCACCTGGCGCAGCAGCTCATCGATCGCTGCAAGGCATTCCTTCAGCGGCTCGAGCTCGCGCGCGGAGACACCGCGCTCGGCGGCGAAGCGTGCTGCGAGGCCCTCCAGCGTGCCGCGCAGCTCGATGGAATCGGAGATGTCGCGCTCCGAAAACGCCTTCACCATGAAGCCGCCCGAAGGGATCGCCTCCAGCAGGCCCTCCTCCTCGAGCCGAACCAGCGCCATGCGCACCGGCGTGCGCGAGGCGCCCGTCGTTTCCACCGCCTGCAGCTCGGAGATGCGCTCGCCCTGCCGCAGAGAGCCCGACAGGATCTGGTCGCGCAGCGCAAGCTGCGCCTTCACGGTCTGCGAGACGGAGCGGTCGACCTCACGCTCGGGCGCTGCTTTCACTTGCCCTACTCCGCGGCCTGCAGGTGTGTTGGCGGGTTTTCCTTCGCCACCATTTTGTCGATCAGCTTGCGCGTCCACATCGCGCCGGCGTCGATGTTGAGGTTGTAGAAGATGCGGTCCGGGTTCTCGTCCATCGCGCGCTGCTGCGCTTCGAGAATCAGCTCGTCCTCGTGGAAGATGCCGGAGACACCGTCGCGGATTTCAGAGGTGATGCGCTGCTCGCCGATCTGGTAGTTGCGGACGAAGGCCCAGAAATAGTGACAGGTCTTCTCGGTCTCCGGCGTGATGGTGTTGAGCACGAGTCCGTTGACGCCCTGCGATCGGTCGCCTTCGGGCGCGCCGGTGCCGGTCGGCGCCACGCCGACGTCGATGGCGATGGTGCACGGCGCCTCGAAGCGGATGATCTGCCAGCGGTCGACGAGACCGGTTTGGCCCAATTGCTTGGCCCAGAACGGCGGCGCCTCGATGCCGCGCATCCAGCGCGTCACGGTCACCGTCTTCTCGCCATGCGTGACGTCGAACGGCGCTTCGGCGACCGCCTCATTGCCGATGGAGGAGCCGTGCACGAAGGTCTCGTGGGTGAGGTCCATGAGATTGTCGAGCACGAGGCGGTAGTCGCAGGCGACGCGGATGGTCTTGCCGTCGCCGGCCCAGGCCGGATCGTGATTCCAGTGCATGTCGGGCACGAGCGCGGGATCGGCGAGCGCGGGATCGCCCATCCAGAGCCAGATGTAGCGGTGACGCTCAATCACGGGATAGGCGCGGACGCAGGCCGACGGATTGATGGTCTCCTGCGAGGGCATGAAGGTGCAGCGGCCCTGCGCATTGTATTTGAGGCCGTGATAGCCGCAGACGACGGTGTCGCCTTCGAGCCGGCCTTTCGACAGCGGCACCAGCCGATGCCAGCAGGCATCCTCGAGAGCTGCCACCGAGCCGTCGGCCTTGCGGTACATCACGATGTGCTTGCCGCAGATCGTCCGCGGCAACAGCGCCGGCTTCACCTCCGCGTCCCAGGCGGCGGCGTACCAGGCGTTCATGGGGAAGGGTTTTGTCACCGGCGATCTCCCGAGGCTTATGTATGCGTTATGTATACATAAAAGGAGGAACGGAATCGTTCAAGGCCTAATTTACCCGACCTAATTACCTTTATGTATCTGGATGTATACAACTTCAACCTGATTTTGCGCCCTGAGCCCCGGACACCTTCGCCAACCCGGCCTGAGCTTCCTGCTGGATTCTCTTCAGGTGCTCGGTGCTGCGAAAGCTCTCGGCGTAGATCTTGTAGACATCCTCGGTGCCCGAGGGCCTTGCCGCGAACCAGCCGAAATCGGTCTCGACCTTGATGCCGCCAAAGGACTGGCCGTTGCCCGGCGCCTTGCTCAGCGTGGCGCGGACGGGATCGCCGGCGAGATCCTTCAGGCCGAGTTGCTCGGGCGTGACGGATTTCAGGATGTTCTTCTGCGGCGTCGTGGCGGCAACGTCGATGCGCGCGTAGTGGGGCACACCGAGCTCCGCCGTGAGATCATTGAACAGCTGGCTGGGATCGCGGCCGGTCTTGGCCATGATCTCGGCTGCGAGCAGGCCGAGGATGATGCCGTCCTTGTCAGTGGTCCACACCGTACCGTCGCGGCGCAGGAACGAGGCCCCTGCACTCTCCTCGCCGCCGAAGCCGAAGCCGCCCGTGAGGAGCCCGTCGACAAACCATTTGAAGCCGACCGGGGTCTCCACCAGCTTGCGGCCGAGTTTCTTGGCGACGCGATCGATGATCGAGCTCGACACCACGGTCTTGCCGATCGCAGCACTGCCGTCCCAGTTCGGGCGGTGCGCGAACAGATAGGAGATCGCGGTCGCCAGATAATGGTTCGGATTCATCAGGCCGCCCGTGCGCGTCACGATGCCGTGGCGATCCGCGTCGGTGTCGTTCGCAAACGCGACGTCGAAGCGGTCGCGCATCGCGATCAGGCTGGCCATCGCGTAAGGCGAGGAGCAGTCCATGCGGATCTTGCCGTCCCAGTCCACCGTCATGAAGCGGAAGGTCGGGTCGATCGCCTCGTTCACCACGGTGGCCTTGAGCCCATAGCGCTCGATGATCGGATGCCAGTAATGCACGGCCGCACCACCGAGCGGGTCGATGCCGATATTGATGCCGGCGGATTTGATCAGCTCGAGATCGACGACATTGCCGAGATCGGCGACGTAAGGCGTGATGTAGTCGTAAGGGTGGACGGTCGACGATTTCAGCGCCCTAGCATAGTCGATGCGCTTCACGCCCTTCAACCCGTCGACGAGATAGGCGTTGGCGCGCTTCTCGATGACGGAGGTTGCATCGGTGTCGGCCGGGCCGCCATGCGGCGGATTGTATTTGTAGCCGCCGTCCTCCGGTGGATTGTGCGAGGGCGTGACGACGACACCGTCAGCGAGCCCCGATGTGCGGCCCTTGTTGCAGGTCAGGATCGCGTGCGAGATCACCGGCGTCGGCGTGTAGCCGCCGTCCTTGTCGATCATGATGTCGACACCGTTCGCCGCGAACACCTCCACAGCGCTCGCGAGCGCAGGCTCGGCCAGCGCATGGGTGTCGATGCCGATGAAGAGAGGACCGGTCAGCCCCTTTTCCTGTCTGTAGTCGCAGATCGCCTGCGTGGTCGCGAGGATGTGGCCCTCGTTGAAACTGTTCTTGAGCGAGGTGCCGCGATGGCCGGATGTTCCGAACGCCACCCGCTGCGCCGGGTCCGCCGCATCCGGCCTGTTGGCGAAATAGGCCGTCACGAGCCGCGGAATGTTGGCGAGCGCGTCCGGCGAAACCAGTTTGCCCGCCGCGGGATGAACATCAGCCACTGAAATATCCTCGTCCTTGAAAAATTGGGGTTCTTTCGCACCATAGCATTGGGCTTGCACCCGCCAAGCCAAAAGCTCCCGGTTAACGCCGGCAACAAATGGCCGCATTTGAGTCTATGAATGCGGATATGACTGTTCTCGCAACGGCGGTGCTGCTCGCCAGTTCCTTGGCATTTCCCTCCCCGGGCCATGTCGGGGCGGCAGACGTCGAGCCCAACCTGATGTTGCGCTATGCGGCCGTGGATCATGACCTCGTCAAGGTGAAGCGGCGGATCATGCGGGCGCTCCACAGCGACGCAACGGACGGGACCCAACTGTTCGCCGCTCCGAGTGCGGTGCGCTGACGACACGCGTCCGACCCGCTGCCCCGGCCGGCCGCCCCCGACCTTCATAAGATCATGCTACAGTTCGAGGTGTCCCGGCCCCTCGACTCGCCCCATGATCCTCTCGCGCAAGCTGCTTCTGCTGATCGCCGGCCTCGCTCTGGCCGGTGCGCCCGCGCGCGCGGCGCAGTTCTACACCGAGGATCTGCGCATCCCGATGGCAGAGGCAGGGCCGCAGGGACTGGAGGCTTTTCTGGTCCGCCCGGCCGGGACCAAGCGCTATCCGCTGGCGCTGCTGAGCCACGGCTCGCCGCGCAGCTTCGACGACCGCGCGACAATGTCGGCCCACAAATATTACGGCATCGCGCTGGAATATGCCCGGCGCGGCTTTGCCGCGCTGATCGTGATGCGGCGCGGCTATGGCAGCTCGCCCGGCGGGCGCGTCGACAGCGTCGGCGGCTGTGCCAACGCCGCCTATTTGCCGGCGGCAGCCGTTGCGGTTGCTGACTTACGCGCCGCAATCGATGCGATGGCGCGCCGGGCCGATGTCACCACAACGGGCATGATCGCGGCCGGCCATTCCGCCGGAGGGCTCGCCACCGTGGCGCTGACCGCGCAGGCGCCTCCCGGTCTCGTCGCCGCGATCAGCTTCGCCGGCGGCCGCGGCTCGCGCGACGATGACGACGTCTGCAACGAGGATGGCCTGGCGCAGGCCTTCGCCAGCTTCGGCAAGACCTCGCGCGTGCCGATGCTGTGGGTCTACGCGACCAACGATTCCTATTTTGACCCCGATCTCGCGCGCCGCTTCTACGATGGGTTTCGCGCCAATGGCGCTAACGCAAAATTCATCGCCGCCCCGCCTTACGGCGATGATGGCCACTATCTCTATTCGGTCGTGGCCCGCCCGCAATGGACCCCCTATGTCGATGCCTTCCTGCGCGAGCGCGGGCTCGCCCACGACGTGCTGAGCCCGCCCGACCCGCTGCCGCCGCCGGGCCATTTCAGTGACGCTGCGAAGGCCGAATTCACCCACTATCTCGCCAGCACGATGCCGCACAAGGCTTTTGCGGTGTCGCCGAATGGCGGCTACGGCTGGCGCTCGGGACGCAACACCGTGGACGACGCGCAACGCGATTCGCTCGCGGCCTGCATGAAATGGTCGCCCACCTGCACGCTCTACGCGGTCGACGACCAGCTCTCGCCCGGCAACATTCAGGGGACGTCCACGGACCAGGTCTCGCGCGCACGTTAACCACCGAGACGCGTATCGGCGTGCCCGCGGCACATCGGTTGTTAACTCGAAAGATGTACGACGTGCTGCATGCGACGGAACCCGGCACGTTCTGCTCCTCACGCGATGTGGAAGCACGTCGTGGTCGCCGTGCTGTTTTCTGTATCGACCTGCGCGCAGGCCCAAGACAGCGTCAAGGATGACCTCGGCACGACATCGGCGATTGCCAGTTATGACGCCGACCTCGGCGCAGGCGAAACGACGACATCCAGAGCCGAGATCCGGAAAATCATCGAAAGGGAAGCCGCGAGGACCAATCTGCCCGCCGACATCGCGGAGGCCGTCGTTTTCGTCGAGAGCGGCTACAACTCAGCCGTGATCGGCAGCGCCGGCGAACTCGGCCTGATGCAGGTACGGCTCGAGACCGCAGCAACGCTCGGGTTCAAGGGGAACGCGACCGAACTCGCGGAGCCGGACCTCAACATCCATTACGGCGTGCTTCATCTCAGCCGCGCATGGCGTCTTGCCGGCGGGGACCTCTGCCGCACGCTGATGAAATATCGGGCGGGCCGCGACGAGGAGGAGATGACTTCTCGTTCACAGATCTATTGCAATCGTGCCCGCAACCGACTTCTCGCCATGAACTCGGCGGCGGCAGTCACCCACATTGCGGCCATCCCACCGGCCGTACCGGCCCCGGAAACGGCGGCGGTGGCGCCGGCAACGAAATCAGTGCGACCTCAAAAGACGCAAACACGGTCCAAGATGACACAGCCCAGGGACGTCTATGCGCGCTACCGCCGAGGGACGGCGGCCGCAAGCCGAGCCTATTGGACTGCGCACGAGGCCCGGATCAGCCTTATTAAGGCCCGCATCGAGGCAAGGTGGAAACGGACGGCCTCACGTTGAAACAACGTTCGCCCCGAGGCGGCTGAACCAAACGAGGCCGGTCAGCGACTTGACCCGGCGCCAAGTTGCCTCAGCGCTACGCGCCTAGAGCCGCTCGGCGAGCGCGAGCTTGTAGCCGATGCCGGTGACGGTAACGATGACCGGCGTGCCGCTGCCGACGAGCTTGCGACGCAACCGCGCCACCAGCGCATCGACCGTGCGGATGTCGACCTCGGCCTGGCGGTTGCTGACGACCTCGATCAGATAGTCGCGGCTGAGCGGCCGGCCGTCCGCGCCGACGAGCGCCGCGAGCAGGTCGAACTCGGCGCGCGTCAGCGCCACCGGCTTGCCGTCGCTGCCGAGCAGCTCGCGCCGCGTCAGGTCGATGATCCAGTCGCCGAAGGCGATCGAATTGTGGTTGCGTGCCGCCTTGCGGTCGATCGAGCGCCGCCGCAGCACGCTGCGCGCACGCGCCAGCAGCTCGCGCAGATTGATCGGCTTGGTGACGTAGTGATCGCCGGCGATCTCGAGACCAAGGATGCGATCGACGTCGGTGTCGCGGCGGGTCACGAAGATGATGCCCGCATTGCTGGTCGCCTGGATCTCCTTGGCGAGCTCGAAGCCGTCGCCGTCGGGCAACTGCACGTCGAGGAAGACGAGGTCGGTGCGCGCACGCAATGCCTGGCGACATTCCGCGCAGGTACCGGCGCAGATCACGTCGAAATTGTTCTCGCTGAAGTAATCGACCAGCATCGTCCGGGTCACCGGGTCGTCTTCGACCACGATCAATCGCTCGCGCCCAATGGGACGCAATTCCTGAAGTGCGGAAGCAGCCACGATGTTGGATGTCCTGTGTGCGTTTGACGCGCCCTGAAGATTCAGGTGGTCGCGCGATGCGCTGTCCTGTGAACGAAAATTCACGGCTTATTCGAGCCCCCGAATTGCCTGCCGAATACTAGGCTTGTTATGCTGCCCAAACAATATTGGTCACGGTATTGAAGTATTAACTATGAGTTGGCCCACACTTCTCACTGAGCGCATCGTTGAACCGGGCCGTGCTCACCGTCATCCTCGGCACCAACAATCCCGCTCATCCGAATCCGGGTTCAACCCCTGGTTAACGTAAAGAAAGGCTTCCGCTTCGGTTTGGCCGGCCGCGCCTCTATGCTTTCGCATCGCAAGAGCCAGAGCAACGCGAGACCACGGAGCAGGCGTGATGCAGGGGCAGGCCCGGTTGGCTGCCGGTCGGACCGACGGAGGCGCAACGCCCTTCGGTCGTTCGCACAGCCTCGACGTCCTGCGCGGTCTCGCCATCGTCGGCGTGATGGCGATCCACGTTTCACAATCATTTCCATCAAATATCCACGCCGTCGATTACGCCTTCGTGTGGGGTTGGACCGGCGTCAACGTGTTCTACTTCGTCAGCGCCATGACGATGTGCCTGATGTGGACACGGCGTACCGAGACGAACCCGACGCGCAAATTCTACATCCGCCGTACCTTGCGTATCGCGCCGCTGTTCTGGCTCGCGATCCCGGTCTACCTGTTCATCAACGGCACCGGACCGAGCGCCAACGCACCGAACGGAATCGGACCGCTGCAGGTGATCCTGACCGCGACGTTCCTGCACGGCTTCTGGCCGGACAGCATCAACAGCGTCGTGCCGGGGGACTGGTCGATCGCGGCCGAGATGATGTTCTATCTCGTCTTCCCGTTCGTGATCACCGCGTTCGGATCGCGCCGCCATTTGTATCTCGCGCTCGCGATCGTGCTGCATCTCGTCAATGTCTGCCTGTTCAAGCCGTGGGCCTTCGCGCTATTCTCGGCCTATTACGGGCCCGGCCACGAGGCCTTCGTCTGGAACGCGCTGCACATCAGCTTCCTGAACCAGCTGCCGGTCTTCCTCGTCGGCTGCGCGCTGTTCTTCGCACTGCGCGACGGATTTGCGAAATCGGACGCAGCGATCCTCGCAGGCTTCATCGCGCTGTCCTACGTCGCCGACCGCGCGACCGGTTCGCACGAGTTCAATTATCTGATGATCAATTTGGTGCTCGGCGCGGGCGTGGCCGGCTGCATCCGCCTCGCGCTCCACTGGGGACCGATCGAGGCGCTCGGTCGCAACTCCTATTCGATGTATCTGTCACATTTCGCGGTGATCTACGGCCTGCATGAGGTCTGGCCGTTCATGGACGGGCTGGCGTCGCTGCTGCTCGCCTATGTCGTCACGGCAGCACTGAGCTATCTCGTCGCACGCGCGACCTGGCATCTGGTCGAGCGGCACGCGCAGGCTCTGGCGCATCGCCTGACCACTTCGGCAGCCAAGGTGACGCGCGCAGAGCCCGTCGCTGCGGCACGCGTTGCGTTGAACGGCCGCAGCGCCGGCGCGTGAATCGCTTCAGGACGATCCGACCTCGATCCGATACGACAGCTCTTCGGCCGCGCCCGGTGCGATGTGCATGAGGCCCGGCTTGTCGCTGAATTCGCCGTCGAACTCTTTGGGGCTGGCATAGCCGCGCCAGGGCTCGATGCAGAGGAACGGCGCGCCCGTCGGCTTCGACCAGACGCCGAGTTCGCGAAAGCCGCGCCATGACATTTTGAGCCAGGGCCCGGCGCCCTGCCCGGCTGCATAGCGAACCGCATCGCTGTTGATGGGGTCGATGATGACGGCGTCGTTGGTGAACAGGGATTCCGATAGAGGAAGCAATTCGCCTCTGACAGGGCTCGGGTCCGTTGCCGCGAGCAGGAGTCCGCCCTCGACCCGGCGAACCGGGGATGGCTCTTCGTTTGCAAAGGTGAGTACGTAGCTCTCCTTCGGCACTCCCGGTTGAAGCGGCCAGTTGAAGGCGGGATGGCCACCGAGCGACACCGGCAGTGTCTCCTCGCCGGTGTTGACGACCGTGAGTGAGAGATCGAGACCAGCATCGTCGATCGTATAGGCTGCCGTCAGCCGAAACGCGAACGGATAGAGCGCGCGCGTCGCCTCGCTGTCTTCGAGCACGAGGCTGCACCGTTTCTCGCCACGTTCCGCCCAGACAAATTGGCTATCGCGCGCAAAGCCATGCTGGGTCATCCGGTAGGTCTTGCCCCGATACCGCATTTCGTCATTGGCGAGGCGCCCGACGATCGGAAACAGCAACGGTGCATGGCGCGCCCAGGCCGGGCCGGCCTGCCAGACGAATTCGGTGCCGTCCTTATGCCTCAGCGAGCACATCTCGGCGCCGTGCGCCTTGATGGTCGCGGTGAGGCCGGCGCTCCGGATCGTGTGGGTGTCGTCGGTCATGACAAACTCCATAGCGACATCGTGGCCGGCAGGTGCAGCGCAGCCGCCTCATGCGAACCGACCATAGCGTAACAGAGACGCTTTCGCTCGCATCAGGAGCGTTGATAGTCGTCTTCAATCCGGATGATGTCGTCTTCCCCGAGATAGGAGCCGGTCTGGACCTCGATCAGTTCCAGCATGATCTTGCCGGGATTCTCCATCCGGTGGACCGCGCCCATCGGGATGTAGATCGACTCGTTCTCGTGCACCGTCTTCACGGTCTCGTTGACGGTGACGCGGGCTGCACCGCGGACCACGATCCAGTGCTCGGCGCGGTGATGATGCTTCTGCAGCGACAGCCGCCCGCCCGGTTTCACCACGATGCGCTTGACCTGGTGGCGCTCGCCATTGTCGACCGACTGGTAGCTGCCCCAGGGCCGATGCACCTTGAGATGCTCCTCGGTCACCTTCGGCGCGACCGTCTTGAGCCTGGTCACGAGGCGCTTGAGGCCGTTGGCATCCTTCTGGCGCGAGACGAGAACGGCGTCCGCGGTCGCCACGACCACGAGATCGTCGACGCCTTCGAGCGCGACCAGCGCATGATCGCTCGTGACGTTGCAGTTGCGTGAATCCTCGAACACGGCGGTGCCGTG